>DAIODM010000010.1:0-33226 GCA_036746835.1 Candidatus Onthovivens sp.
CGACGTTAGAAGATAATGAGAAAACTAAAATATCTTTAATCATATTTAGACCTCCTGCTTCCTAGTCTTTTTAAATTATAACAATAATGATTTTGTAATTAAACAACAATTGTTTAAGATATAAACGACTTTATCTAATCTTTTTTATAGAAATTTACAATATCTTTATAAACAGTCATCTTATCATCTTCATTTAAGATTTCGTGTTTCATATTTGGATAAATCTTAAGCATACTATTTAATCCATACTTTAAATAAAGTTCATTTAATTTACGAGGACCAACTCCATTTTTACCAACAACATCATGATCGCCACCAATAATGAAAATAGGAAGATTTTTATTAGCCGCTTTTAATTTATCTTTCTTATTTAAAGAAGCTAAACCTTTAGTAAATTCATAGTAGAAACCATTTGAACAATGATATCCACTTAATGGATCTTTATCGTAAGCTTCATAGTTTGCTTTATTGTAAGAAAGCCAAGCATTTTTACTAGGTTCACCTTTACATGATTTTTCGTAAGCACCAATTGCTAAACTATTTAATAAACCAGCAGGTTCTTCTCTATTTTTCTTATTTACGACAATTTTTGCAACTTTAAATCCAAGTCCACCCATTGCTCCCATAAAGTTTGTTCCGCAAATTACAACCTTATTAAAGTTATGATAATTTTCGATATAACTTTGAGCAATGAAACTACCCATTGAATGAGAGAACATATAAACTGGAAGATTATATTCATCTTTCATTTTAAGAGCTAATTCATCCATTGTTTTTGTAAATTTAGCAAAGAAATCAGGAGCACCATGTCCTAAATTTCCATTCTTTCCTTGACCATAATGATCAAGACAAATAACGTTCATATAATGTTTATTTAAAAATAAAGCAAAATCATCATAACGTTCGCTGTGTTCTGCCATTCCAGTTACTATAACAACCACTCCTTTAGGTTTTTCAACTAACCATTCGTTTCCAAAAAGAGTGTCACCAAAACTATTTTTAAAACTTGTTTCTTTAATCATATAAAACTCCTATTTGTTTTATTATAAGATTTTTAAGTTTTATTTCATAGAATTTAGTATCTAAATAATAAAAATTAATAGAAACTTATCTTGAATCGAAAGCAAAATCATAGTACCTTTATAAGTATGAAAGAAACGTTAATTGGAAACATGCTTTATGGTCAAAGTGGCGGACCAACTAGCATCATTAACACAAGCGCTTATGGACTCTTTAAAGAAGCTTTCAAACATAAAGAAATTAAGAAGATATATGCTACTAATTTTGGTATTAAAGGAATTCTAAATAATTCTTTTAAAGAGATAATTAATAATAAAAACTTAAAAAATCTTAGTAACACTCCTGGTGCTTTTTTTGGTAGTAACCGTTATAAACTTAAGCAATATAGTGAAGATCCTAAGACTTATGAGATTATTTTAGATACTTTTAAAAAGAATAATATAGTCTACTTCTTCTATAATGGTGGCAACGATTCGATGGATACCATTCGTAAAATAAGTGATTATTTTAAACTCGTAAATTATAAATGTAATTGCATTGGAATTATTAAAACTATTGATAATGATTTAGTTAATACAGATTTTAGTTTGGGTTTCCCTAGCGCTGCTAAATTTATTATTAATTCGGTTATTGAAATTACTCTTGATGATCTTAGTTACGAAACTGGAAGAGTAAATATTATAGAAACAATGGGTAGAAATACTGGTTGGTTAGCTGCTAGCAGTAAACTTGCAAGTTTAAAAGGCTACGAACCTGATTTAATTTATGTTCCAGAAGTAACCTTTAATAAAGATGATTTTTTAAAGAGAGTAAAAGAAATTTACGAAAAGAAAAATCATTGTATTGTGGTAATTAGTGAAGGAATTAAAGATGAAGAAGGTCACTTTATAAGTGAAATGGTTAAAAAAGATGATGGATTTGGCCACAATCAATTAGGTGGTGCTTCAATTAAACTTGCTGCACTTGTAACGCGAAATTTAGGGTATAAAACCCGTTATTTTGAACTTTCTTTACTTCAAAGAGCAAATTCATTATGTCAAAGTAAAACTGAAAAAGAGATTGCTCTTAAATTATCTCGCTTTGCTTTAAAAGCTGCCTTAAAAGGTAAAAATAACCTTTGCGTAACTATTAAAAGAGTAAATGATAATCCTTATAAATATAAGTTTGTTTTACTTCCAATTGGCGAAATTGCAAACAAAGAAAGAAACCTTTCTTTAGACTATGTCGATACTAAAAATTGCTCAATTAACGCCTCATATATCACTTATCTTGCTCCTTTAATTGATAGAGAAGATGGATTACTTAAAGTATATAAAGAACCAAAATAAAATGCCCTAATTAAAGGGCATTTTTATTTGATTTCTTTAACGTCGTCAGGTACATAAACATTAACATCTTCAGTTTTTATTGATCCAATTGAATTAAGTGGGAGTTTATAATAATGTGCGCTTCCTTCCGCCAACAGATCACCTGTTTCATTATTATAAATCTTTGCTTCACCTTCAAAAAATTTATCACTTTCTTTAGTTAGAACTCCAACTCCTTTAAGGGTAACATCATATGGAACAACTTTTCGATATTTAACATTAATTGACATCGTTACACCATATTTATCAGGTTCTTTAACCCATAAAGTTCTACCAATTAACTCATCAATCATCGTGCAAATTAGTCCACCATGAACTCTTCCAGGATAGGATTGATGTTCTTTTTTATATTTAAAAATAGTAACACAACTACCATCTTCCATATTATAGAATGGAGCTTTAACACCAAATTCATTTTCTAGACCACAAATCACACACATTTTAGAGTTATTTTGCTTTGATAAAACTTTCATATTCTGCCTTCGTAATTTTATAACACTTTAAAGTAGTCATTTTGTTATCCATAATATCTTCTCTTTTTGCAAGAGAACGGACATCTTTTTCATAAGTCATCCCACATTTAAGCATTACGTCTCCTGAATGAGGATTATCAATATCATGACGAGCATAAATCACTTCATAATTAAGTTCATTAAACAAATAATCAAGAACTCGAGCATAAGCTTCACTTGTGATACCTTGATGCCAATATTTTTTAGCTAAACAATAACCGATTTCGCATTCTTTTCCATTAGCATTAAATGCACTTATTGTTCCAATTACTTCTTTATTTGTTTTAAGTTCAATAGCCCATTGGAAGAAATCATAACGATTATAATTTACTAAATTAAACTTCATAAATTCTTCAGATACTTTTCGGTCATTATGTGGATTCCAAGTCATATATCGCGTTACTTCTTCATCGTTCCACCAGTTTTTAATACAATCATCTAAATCATCCATTGTAAGTTTTCTTAAAATTAAACGTTTAGTTTCTAGTGTTTTTGTTCCATAAACTTTAGCTTCAAGATCATGATAATATTTCTCATTAAAAAGCGTTCCACTAACTGGAGCAATCGAAATATATCCGTGAAGAATTTGATAAAGATCACCATTATGATTTTTAAATTCAGGATCTAAATCTTTATTGATATAACTACAATGATCTTCATTATTAAAATAATGGACATTATTGTTGAAATCCATTTCACCAATCTTGATGCCTTTAACATCATCAGTATTTGGATAATTAACACTTAAAAAATAATCGTTTGATAATAGATTATTTTTTAAAATATAATCTAAAACTTCATCAGTATATTTATCAATTAAATCAAAATGTTTAACTGTGCAACTAAAGGCAATTGCTTTTAAATTAAATTGAAGAGCTTGGACACAAGCCCCTAAAGTTCCACTATAAAGACTATAGTAACTATAATTTAATCCTTCATTACATCCACTAACTACTAAATCAATTGGAAGATGTAAAAAACGTAAAGCATAAGTTACGCAATCAGCAGGCGTTCCATCTAAAACATAATTATATTCATCTAGTTTTTGCGCTTCTGGATTTCCATGGTCTTCAAAAATATTAATTGAGCAACTTTTTCCTGACATGTGAAATTTAGGAGCTACCATGTAGACAGTTCCTATTTTTTCAAGATGTGGTCTAAGTTTTGCTAAACCAACAGCATCAAATCCATCGTCGTTAACTAGTAAAATATTCATATTATTTCTTTTTCTCTTCTTTAAAATCAACTTCTTTAAATCTCTTCTTCATCGCATTAAATGTAGCATCATTATATAAGCTTACAGATAATGGACAAATGGAAATATAGCCATGACTTGTATGATATAAATCACTATCAGTTTCATTAAAATCAATGCTATGTTCTTTATCAACATATAAGTTTCCATCAGCTTTATTAAATGATAATTTTCCACCATTAAATGAGAGTCTTGATAAACGAATTCCTTTAGCTTTTAAAGAATATGGGAAATTAACACTAACAATATGATCACTGCCAAGTAATCTATTTTCTAAAATAAAATCCATTACTTCAGTTGCATAGGTATCAATCATTTCGAGGTTATTTATACAAGCACTAAAAGCAATTGATGGTAAAAAATGATATGCGCTTTCAACGCAAGCGCCTAAAGTTCCACTCCAAATCGAGAGAACACTAATGTTAAGACCTTTATTACATCCACTAACTACAAAATCAAAAGTAACTCCAAGATTTTTGCAAGCAAAATCAACACAATCAGCAGGAGTTCCATCAACTACATAATTGTAATCATCAATCTTTTCGTAACGAATTGGTTTATGATCAACTGTAATTGAAACACCTTTTGCAGACATTGCACCCATTGGAGCAACTGTATAGACATTTCCATAAGGATAAAGTTTTGCTTTTAATCTTTGTAATCCTTCGGCATAATATCCATCATCATTTACTAATAAAATATTTTTCATAAATACCTCGATATACTTATAGTCTTTTAGTCTATCATAAAGCAAAACACAATGTTAGGCATAAAAAAGATTCTAAGTTGTATTTTTCAATAAATTGAAGCTTTTTATTTTTATTTCTTAATGAAGTTACTCGCAACTTTAGCCGTTATGTGTTCGATTTTAAACTCGAAAACTGCAGTTACTTTAAAGTATTTATCTATATAATCTTTGTTACTTTTTAAATCACTATTTAAATTAGCAGTAAATTTTTCTAAAATTTCCTGCTTCTTTTTATCGTCTTTAATTAAAGTTACAAGACCAAAACAAATTACACTTTTATAGTAATTACTATAAGTTTTAGGATCAACTTTACTCTCACTAATAACACTAAAAGAGGCTTTTGGATTTTTATTAATACAATCAAACTTAAAGCCACTTGTAGCACCATGAAAATAAAGACAATCATCTATTAATATGTAATCAAGTGGAACTCCATAAGGGTATCCATCAACTGTATTTAAAGATAAAACTCCAACTCCATTTTGACTAAGCATTTTAAATGCTTCATCTTTTGGTAGTTCTTGTTTTGCTCTACGCATCTTAGGAAACATACTATAAATCAACTTCTTTATTATCTTTAGTTAAAATAACATTTGCCGTAACTTTAGCACCTAAATAATCACTCGCTTTTTTAGCAAGATAATTAAGAGCAGCTTTTAAATCTTCTTTTCTAGTTGGATCAACACACTCTAAAATCATAAAAGCATTCTTTGTAGTTTCAGTTAACATAGTTCGTTGACCATCACGCCAATTCCAACATCTACAAACTGCACCTTTATCATCAAGATAACAAAGTTCGCCAGGAAGAGTTGGATCATTTGCTTCATCACCTAAAGCTAAGAATTCATCCCCACCTTTTTCACTAATTGTAAGTCTTAAATTACCAACAAATGAATCAATATTTTCTCCACCACAAGGTAATCCATAAATTAAAGAAGTTGAATTATAAATATCAACAAGCGGATTAATTTTGCCAACTTCATTGCCCTTTTCAACACGTTTTAAAAGAGCTTCGATTGAACTACGATTATCTTTCTTTTTCTTAAACTTCATAAAAGCTTCACGCCAAACCTTAATGGTTGGGCATTCACTTAATGGTTCAGTAACAATATACTTTTTAGCAGTAACATTAGCATCTTTAAGTTCAGTTAAAATCTCAGGATGTTTATTATAGATTTCATCTGAATTATCTAATCCTTTTAAAACAACAACACCAATACTTGCATCTGGAAAAAGATTCCAAAATGAATCCTCGCAAATAAATTTTGACATATTAAGCTCCTTTATTAGTTGTGCTATCTTGCACAAGCATTAAAATACCAGAAACGGTACTTAAGAAAATTAAAGTACAAACAGATAAAGCAACACCGAATGGTTCGCCATTCTTCATCTTTTTATTAGCATTAAGAGTCATAGGAATAGCCCAAGCTAAACCAATAATTGTAAATCCTAAACAAACACAAGATAAAATATTAAAAACCTTAATTACGGTATTAACAGTTTCATCTGGTTTTTTAACAGGAGTAACAGTTAATTTTTCACCACATTTAGTACAAACGTTATCATTATCACCACATTCAGCACCACATTTTGGACAATATTTCATAATTATGTCTCCTCCTTAAATATTCTATATCGATAGAATAAATAAAAAAATGATTATTTTGGCTGGGGCGATTGGATTCGGACCAATGTATAAAGGTTTCAGAGACCTTCGACTTTACCACTTGTCTACGCCCCAATTTTTTAATTTTTAATTTCTAAAAATTCATCAAAAGAAGCAAGTACGTCTTTATTAGGATACTCGACTGATTTAAGCATACTTTCCATTGCTTCATCAATAACAACTTTGCCTTTAATATGCATTTTATTACGTTTTAAACAAACATCTCGATCAACATTAAAATAAACTAAAACTAAATGATCAAAACCATTAATTCTTCTTAAATAATCTTTTCTTTTTATATTAGTTAAACAAGTTGAATCTAAAATAACATCAATATTTTCATTATTTTTAGCGAGTTCGTTTGCTCTTGAAAAGAAAAGATTCCAAACTCTTTGCTCTTCTTTAAAATATTGGTAAGCTCCACCAATCTCATAACGAATATCATCACTTGCAATAATCTTTGTATTTGGATGAGTCTTAATAAAATTTTTCGCCCATGTTGATTTTCCACAGCCTGGTACACCACTTAAAATATAAGCTGTTTTCATTTTATTTTATAAAAACGGTGCCTTTTGGCTACCGTTATTATTTTTTACTCCTTAAGTTTTCTTGTTTTTGAAAGTTATAACTATCTCTACAAGCATCTTCGATAGTATATTTGCAAACGAAACCTAATTCTTTTTTAGCTTTATCACAGTTTGCAAAAGAAGTTGGAATATCACCAGCTCTACGAGCACCTAATTTGTAATTAACCTTAATTCCAGTCGCTTTTTCATAAGCATGAATCATTTCAAGGACACTAGTTCCTTTTCCAGTTCCTAAATTATAAATAACTAATCCTGGATTAGTCTTAAGTTTATTTAAAGCAAGAACATGGCCATAAGCAAGATCACAAACGTGAACATAATCACGAACACAAGTGCCATCTATTGTAGGATAATCCGTTCCAAAAACAGTAATTTCTGGAAGAACACCAGTTGCAACTTTAGCAATATATGGAAGAAGGTTGTTTGGTATTCCATTTGGATCTTCACCAAGTAAACCTGATTTATGAGCGCCAATTGGATTAAAGTATCTTAATAAAGCGATGTTATATTCTTTATGAACTTTAGCAACATCAGTTAAAATACGTTCAATCATAACTTTGCTTTCTCCATAAGGAGATGCAGCACTTTTAACTTCATCACTTTCATAAATTGGAGTACGATCTGGAAGACCATAAACTGTCGCACTACTTGAAAAGACGAGGTTATGTACCCCATATTTCGCCATACAATCAAGTAAAGCAAAAGTTGTTCCTAAGTTATTTTCATAATATTCAAGTGGTTTATAAACCGATTCACCAACTGCTTTATAACCAGCAAAATGAATAATTGCATCAACATGTTCTTTTTCAAAAACTTTTTCTAGTTTAGCTTTATCACTAACATCAAGATTATAGAAAGTAGGTTTTATACCTGTAATTTCTTTAATTCGATCAAGAACAACTAACTTTGAATTAAATAAATTATCAACAATTACAACTTCGAATTTATTTTCAAGCAAACTTACAACAGTTTCTGAACCAATAAATCCAAGACCACCAGTAACTAATACTTTCATATATCTCTCCTTATTTTCGATTTCCTATCTTCTTCGCTTCTTTTATAACCTTACGATTACTTAGATGAGCTTCACGTTTAGATTCAATAAGTACGTCTTTTGGTAAAGTTCTACAACTGATATCTTTCATAATCGTATCAGCTAACTGCTTTGTTGTTTCACTATGAATATATAATCGAAGAGCAATATAACATAAATTTAAACTATCAATATCTTCTTCAGTTTCTCCATCTTTTAATTTACGATGTTTGGTCTTTTTTAAAGACTCAACTCGCACTTTATTTTTATGAACTTCGGTTTTAAGAGTCTCTTCTTGTATCTCTTTAAAGAAATCATATAAATTACGATTATCTTGAAAAGCATTCTTATCTAAATCAATAAAAGTTGCAATATCTTTCATTGGAACTACTGATTTTAATAGAGAAATAGCCATTAAATAAGCAACATGATCTCTATTGTATTTTTTATCATGGGGTGGATTAATAATTTTCGCTTTTACATAATTATTAACCATAAATGGAGTAATTGCGTTTTCATCGTCTCCATCATAAAAATCACCTAAAAATTCTCTTAAATAACTAACGACTTGTTCCATATAAAGTTCAATTGGTGGAAAGTCTTCGTAATCTGGAAGAGTAAATTTTTCTAATTTGTTTAAATAATTTTCTAAGTTTTCGGTTTCTTTACTCATGCAATTATTTTAGCATAATACCCTAAATTTATTAATAAAAAAGAACGCTAAAGTAGCGTTCATTTTTGCTTTGTTTTACCCAACTGTAAATAATTAAGCTAAAACAGAAATCTTACCAGTGGTGATTTCGGTGATAATATCGATAATGGACATAACGAAACCAACAACTCCGGTAACGATGCAAAGAATACCAATTACTAATCCTAAAACGTTGACCTTACCAGTACAACTCTTAATAATACGATAGAGTCCTGAAGTAAGCCATCCCCAAATTGGGATTAATAAAACAATACGAACGACTAAACTTTGTTTATCGAACCACATATTGAATCTCCTTTCAAAAAGATCCCTTTAAATATAGCATATTTTAATGATTTTGTTTATTTTTTGTTGATTAATATGATCTTTTCTTTGCAGCGAAATTTGTTCGTTATTAAAACACTATTAAATTTCGTCAAATACGGCTTTTATTCTTTCTTCCTAAAAGTCAAAAACGTATAATTTTTAATATTCAAAGGAATTATATTTATGAGAGAAATAGTAATGACACATGACGAAATTATCGAAGCATGCAAGAGAATAGGCGGAGAACTTGAGAAGAAATTTAAGAATAATGATTCTATTCCTGTTTTTGTTTGTGTTTTAAAAGGTGCCACAAACTTCTTTATGGATTTAATTCAACAAATTAAAATGCCTATAATAACTGATTATATGCAAGTAAATAGTTATAATGGCACTTCTTCTACCGGTGTTATTCACTTAAAGAAAGATATTACTGAAAACATTACTGGTAAAGATTTAGTCATCGTTGAAGATGTCGTTGATACTGGTTTAACTTTAAATTACATTAAACAATATATTCAAATTAAATATAATCCAAGAAGTATCACAATTGTCACTTTAATTGATAAGAAGCCACTTCGTAAAATTGATTTCCATGTTGATTATTCTGGTATCATTCTTAACGAAAACAAGTTCCTTTGTGGTTATGGATTCGATTATCACGAATTATTAAGAAACGATCCATATGTATTCGTTCCTGATAAAAAAGAAATTACTGAACTTGATAAATTATTAGATAAAGATTCAAAAGCAGGATTAAAAAAGTAAAAAATAACCGCTTAAGACATAGGTTCTTAAGCGGTTTTTCTTTTCACGAAAGTTTTCACGAAAATTAATTCACTATTTTTAACAGTTGAACAAACGTTCAACTATTCATTTAAGTCTTTAATTATAGACAAAGCAGCACGTTTTCCTTGATCAATCGCATAGACTGCAAAGGAAGCTCCTAAAACGGTATCCCCTCCAGCGTAGACATGAGGAATTGATGTTTCGCATGTCTCTTTATTAATAACAATTAAACCCTTTTGATCAAAGCTAAGTTTTTCTGCTAAATTAGCAAAAGAAACATCACTTGTAGCGCCTAGCGCAAAGATAATTAAATCACACGGAATTGTAAATTGATTTCCTTTAATAGGAACTGGACTTCTTCTTCCACTTGCATCAGGTTCACCAAGCATCATTCGTTGAACAACAACGCTTTTTATACGTTTAGTATCAGGATCAACAATAAGATCGACAGGATTACATAAGAAATCAAAAATTACGCCTTCACTAATTGCGTTGTTATATTCTTCACGTCTTGCAGGCATCTCTTTTTCACTTCTTCTATATAAATTATGAACATCGTGAGCACCATTTCTAATAGCAAGACGATCAACATCAATCGCAACATTACCACCACCGACAACCACAACATGTTCAGCAGTAAGTAATTCTTTATTTTTAATCTTCATGAGAACACGATGTGCATTATTTAAACTTAAATATGTTCTTGAATCATAAGAGCCATAAGCATCTTCGTTTGGAATACCCATTTTTCTAGGTTCATTTGCACCATTAGCAACAAAAACAGCGCTATATCCTTCTTTTTTAAGAAGATTCTCTAAATTAAAGTTTTCAGAAATTCCTTCTGAAGCATGAAATTTAACTCCACTTTTCTTTAAAAGTTCTACACGTTCGTCAATAATATCTCGAGATAAAACAAAACTTGGAATTCCATATCTTAAAAGACCACCAAATTTATTTTTCTTTTCATAAACATCAACATTGATACCATTTCTATTTAAGATAAAAGCACAAGATAAACCAGCTGGACCACTACCAATAATAGCAACTCTTTTTGCCTTTGATGATGGCTTCTTTATTTCATCTTTTTCTCCATATTTACTATGATAATCACTTAAAAATCTTTCAATATTTCCAATAGCAACTGGATCGTTTTCAACTTTTTTACCGCGAATGCATGCTTTTTCACATAAATCCTCTTGTTGACAAATACGTCCACAAATACCTGCTAATGGATTGTTTTCAATGCTAATTTTATAAGCTTCATTAAATTTTCCATCAACAACCATTTGATTTAAAAGAGGAATATTATTATGTAATGGACATGCGTTTACACATGGATGATCCTTACAATTTAAACAACGAGAAGCTTCATTAATTGCTTCTTCATAATTATATCCAAGATTTACTTCATCAAAATTAGACACCGCATTTTTTGGTGTCTGTCTACGCATTGGAGTCTTTTTATTTTGAAGATTTGTCATACCTAAATTTTAGGACAAAAACAATTCTAGTCTAGTGAAATATTTTAAAGTTTGCATCCAAGTGGCTTAAAACCATATTGGAAAAGTGTGCTATTTATTTTATATATATCAAAATCTTTATGATCCAAGAAATAACAAACAATTAAATTTGCTACGATTGATGGCTCAATTACGAATCCTTTTGAAATCAATAATTTATTCATTTCTTCTTTAGTTAATCCTAAACCAACCGAAAGAGAAATAATTGTATCTTTATCGATATTTTCTTTATTTTTCTTAGCGAGAAGACTATCTAAATAAGATTTTCTAACATTGCTTCTATAAGCGACATCTTCTAAAGTTAAACCTGATTTTTTAATATGCTTTTTAAGTAAATCTTCAAAAACATCATTTGATTCAACATTTGAAAAATTACTAGCTTTGCAATCAATAATGTATTTAGTTAATGCAATTTGTGTTTCTTCACTAATCATTTCAGGAAAATTCTTATACATAACAAGATAAATATTCATATCAAGATGAGTTTTTAAGAAATTTTTCATTACATCAACCGCAATTGCGTAGCATTCTTTTAAAGGATAATTAAATTCACCACTTAATAAAGGAAAAGCGATGGAAGTAAAATTATTAGAAAGTGCGAGTTCAAGGCACTTATTATAAACTTTTCTTAAATTCTCTTCTTCATCATGTTTTCCATTAACATAAATTGGAGCGACAGCATGAAAAATAGCTTTAGTATTAGTAATACCAAAAGGAGCGGTCATAACCGCATCCCCTACATCACAATGACCAATTGCTTTACAAGCTTTCGCTAGTTCAGCATCTCCAGCTTTATGATATATTGCTCTACCAACACCTTCAACCATACTTAGGTTGACATTTGCGGCGTTGACAAGAGCATCAACATTCATTGAAACAAGATCACCTTTTTCTACAAAAAATGGCATAATTTATCTCCGCACCATATTATAAAAAAATAGATATTGTTATTCAATATCTATTTATTTTTTACTTCTGCCATACGTTTTTCGTAGACAATCTTATTTTCATCCGCGCCTTTATCAATTTTCTTCTTAAAGAACAATATAAGTCCAACTTCTAAAATATAGGCTGCACCCCAACTAATTGGGTAACAAGCATATAAAACTCCTAAGCTATGCATTGAACTTCCTGGATCGCTTGAATAAACAAAATAATCCCAGAATATTCTAAAAATACAACATGTTGTTAAAGTTATAAATAAAGGTGAAATACTATATCCTAAACCCCTTAATAGACCACATTCAGTATCCATAAGTCCACAAAGCCAATAGGTAGTTAATATAACAAATAATCGCTCACTAGCGTAACTTACAACTTGTGGATCACGTTGACTTCCCATGTAAATTGCAAGAAGTTCATCACGTAAAAGTAAGGAAATACCACCAATTATAATTCCAAGAGCCATAACCATTAATTGAGTAGTAATATGAACTTTACGAATATTCTCTTTAAATCCACGTCCGAAGTTTGCACTCGCAAACGCACTTGAAGTTGAAGAAACAGCAAACATAGAAATATAGGTAAATCCTTCAATAGAAGAAGCATCGCTATTTGCAGCAACTACTTCAGGTCCCCATTCATTTACTGATGTTTGAAGAATAACGTTACTAATTGAGAAAACAACACCTTGAATACCATTTGGAATGCCAATACGTAAAATACGTCTTAACATATCACGATCAATTTTTAAAAGATGAAATCTAAAGTTAACAAATCCCTTATTTCTATAAAGATAAATTAATACAAGTAAAGCACTAACGCCTTCACTAATTACCGTTGTCCAAGCAACGCCAGCCACTGATAAATTAAAGGCATAAACGAACACATAATTTAAAATAACGTTTAGTATACCGCTTATAGTTAAGAAAATTAAAGGCATTACACTATTTCCAATACCTCTTAAAATTGCCGTTCCAAAGTTATAAATAGAAAGGAAAGGTAAACCAATAAAATATATAACAAGATAGGTATTTGCTAAGTCAATGTAAGATGAATCGACCTTCATCCAAGTTAAGAAATATTTTGAAAAGATTGCACCAAAAAGCCCAATAAAAACACCACCAACAAGTGAAACAAGTAAACCTGTATGAGTCGCTCTACTACATCCATTACGGTCTTCTTTTCCATAAGTTCTTGCAACAACAACATTAAGTCCATTTGCTAAGCCTAAAAACCCACTAGTAATAAGACTAATTAAACTATTATTTGCTCCAACCGCAGCCGCAGCTGTACTTCCATCATGTCCTTGAACAACAATTAAATCAAAAGCACTATAAAGTAATTGAAGAACACCAACTAAAATTATAGGTAATGTATATAAAATCATCTTACCGACAAGTTCTTTTGTCCCGCCGTTAACAAGATCCATTTCACTTCTTTTCTTTAAGAAATTTTTCATACGTAAAGATAATATACTACTTATTTTTTAAAATAATAGACACTTTCATATGAAAAATAGGTACTTATTTTAATTTCGTTTTTTTAATCATTTTATCTAGTTAATAATACGACATTTTTATTTTCTTTGTTGAGTATTAGAATATGTCAAAAGAGGTAACCTAATGAAGATTGCAATTGTAACAGATGATAACGCCGGATTCACAAAAGATGAAATAAAGAAATTAGGTATCTATGTCATTAAGATGCCAATCTTAATTGATGGAGAGTGCTTTTTTGAAAATGACACTATTACTGAAGATGAATTCTACGCTAAATTAGATAAAATTGAAAATGTTCATACTTCCCAACCAGCACCAGGTGAACTCATTGTTTTATGGACTGAATTATTAAAGAAATATGATTCTATTGTTTATATACCTATGTCGAGTGGTTTATCTACCTCTTGTCAAAGTGCTTTAATGATCGCTGAAGATTTTAAAGATAAAGTTTATGTTGTCGATAATCATCGAATTTCTGCTTCTTTAAAAGATTCTGTCATTGAAGCTAAAGTCTTAGCTGATAAAGGTGTAACCGCTATAGAAATTAAGAATCAACTTGAACGAGAAATGAACGAATGTTCAATTTACATTATGGTTGATACTTTAAAATATCTTAAAAGAGGCGGAAGAGTTACTCCAGCTGGAGCTGCTCTTGCAGATACCCTTCACTTAAAACCAATTCTTGCTATTAATGGCTATAAACTTGATGCAAAAGCTAAAGTAATAGGTACCAAAAATGCTCGTAAAAAAATCATCGATTGTATAACTGATGATTTAAATACTAAATTTATAAATGCTGATCGTAATAAACTATATTTTCATATTCACTACACTTATAACAAAGAAGAAGCTACTTCTTTTATGGAAGAAGCAAAAGCAGCCTTCAATCCAGTCCACATTGATATGTCGCCATTAAGTGAATCAGTTGCGGTTCATATTGGCCCCGGAAGTCTTGCAATTATCTTAACTTATATGCCTTTAGTTTAAAGTTAATTCAAAATAAACAAATGTTTCATCCCTACTTTTTTCACTAAAATTAAGTTTATTTAAAAGTGAAATACTAGGGATGTTTTCTTTATATGCTTTTGCATTTAACTTTTTAAGTTTTAGTTTATTTTTTAAATAATCAATTAAAGAACTACCAGCTTTAAAGGCATATCCTTTTCCTTGCTCCTCTTTAAAGAGTCTAAAACCAAGTTCGGCTTCGTTTTCGTTATTTAAATTTTGAAGAGTAAACTCACCAATCAACTTATTATTTTTACGTAAAATAAATGATAAACATTCTTTCTTTAAGAAGTCATCTTCTGCCATTTCGTAAAAATAATCACTAGTAAGTGGCTTATCTTTTAAATCACTATGATAATCATATCCCCAAAACTTATTAAGTTCATCGTCTGTATTAAGTCTAAAATAATTATCTTTATCGCTTGTTGTAAGGTTTCCTAAAGTAAGTTCATCATCAACTTTAATACTAGGAATAGAACATAATAAATCTAAGTTATTTTTAACATAGAACATATTAGCAGTTGCCATTTTAATTGGATGATAATCTTCTTTTGAAAAACGTAAACCAGGATCTCCAACATCTTCTTCACGATTAAAATAAGTAACATTACTATAGTAATTTGCAATTTTATTAACTAAGAAAGGATAGACTGATTGATAAGTTCTTAAAGCTTTTTCAATATGGTCATAAATGCAATCATTTAATAGTTCGCAAATAGAAAAAGCAATAATTTCACCATTAAACTCTACAATAAAAGCATCAAAATTAAATTCATCAAAATGTTTAATAACTTCAATTGTTGATTTTAATTCGTAACTTTGTTCTTCGCTTTTAATTTCTTTTGTTTCTTCAAATTTCTTAACAAAAGCAATTAAATTATCTTTATCTTCAGCAACTCCTTTTCTAAAAGTTGCCGTTGGATATAATTTTAAAAATTGTTTTACATGGTGTCTTTTATTACTATAATCTCCACCAGCAAAAGTCTTAAAATTTTCATTTAGATATACATAGTCGCTCCAATTGCGATTATAGTAGGTATAATAATGCGGAAAACGTTTAATTAAATCTTTTAGATTACTTTCATCAACACAACAAAATTCTAACTCTTGAGTTAAGTTTTCAAGAACGTAATCTTTAAGTTCACAAATCATTCCATAAACATTTCTTCCCATTGGATAATAGAAAGAATAATGTCCGTTTTCATAAACTTCTTTAAAAGTTATCGTGTTATTTAATTCACTATATTCACTACTAAAATAATCTTTCCACATGATCTTACAACCAATCGTGTGATTACTATTAATTATGTGTTCGCCTTCAAAATATGGTCTCAAAGTCTTTAACGTCTCTAAATCGTATTTTTTAAATTCCAGCATAAATTCCTTTACTTAGCACAATAGTTCTTAATTGCGTAACTAACCCCATCGTGCTTAATATCAAGTGTAACAAAATGAGCAACTGCTTTAACTTCTTTAACTGCATTTCCCATCGCCACACCATTAAATTTTTTGATCATGAGATAATCATTCATCTCATCACCAAAAGTATAGCAATCTTCATTCTTTAAGTTAAATAATTTGCGTAAAACTTCAACTCCACGTGATTTATCGGTCTTTTTATTTACAAATTCATGATAAAACTCACTACTATCAACGTGATTAAACTTATGATTAACTTCATCAAAATCAACCCCTTCTAAATCTTTTGCGTGACAAGCAAGCATCATTTTTAAAAGTGGCTCATCATCTTTCATTGGGTTTTTATTAAAATCCCTTAAAGGGGTATTCCCATTACAAGTTGATTCAAGTTCAACATTATAGGTTAACCTAAAATAACCTACTTCTTTCAAAGTGTAGCAATCAATTGATGCATCGTATTTATCAATTAAATAACCATATTTCTTTTGAAATTCAACAAAATCTTTATAGTAAACAGGCTCAATATCGAGCACATTCCCATCCATATCGTAAGTTGCAGCACCATTACTAGCTATTACAAACTTCTTACCTTCACAAAATCTATTTAAATATTGAACAATTCCTAAAAAAGGACGACCACTAGCAATCGCTACAATATCACCATTTTTTAAGCGAGAATTTATAGACTCAATAGTTGATTCTTTTAATACATAGTCTTCATCAACTAAAGTCGCATCGACATCAAAAGCAAATAATTTCATATGTAAAATTATACTATATAAATTAACCTTTAAAAGATAGAAAGCACAAAAAAAGCACGCAATTGCGTGCTAATATTAGTCAATATCAATCCTAAATATTGAAATTCTTTGGATCGACACTACCAACAAAGGACTCAACAAAATTCATAAAACTATTCTTACTAACTGTCTTATTGCTCTTGGAGAATCCCATGGCTCTACTAATTTTTCTTACAATCTTTGCCATATAAATTCCTCCTTCATTTCTTTTTATACCCTCGTCAACTCTTAAGGGTTCGATAATAATAACATCTAGGGAATTAATGTCAATAGATATGAATAAATGAAAGTGCTTACAATTTATTTGTATCTTTTTATGAATAATAAATCTATTTAATTTATAATATTAAAGAGGTATCAAAATGAACACAGTTATCGAATTAATTGATGGTTTAACTAACTCAAGCGAAATCATCCAAGCAACCAAAATATTTTTAAGTCAAAATACTAAATTCACTACTATTACTATCATTGGTCCTGAAAAATATATGGGAACAATAAAAGATGAAAAGAACATAAAAACGATTTTTAGTGATAAAGAAGACGAAATTCTTAAAATCGCTTTTAGTTTTATGAAAGATAAAGACACAAACTTCGTTTTCTTTAGTGATTATACAAAAGTAATTAATGAAGCTAATAAAAATAAAGTTGATTACTTAAGTGATAAAAAGGTTTTATTTGCATTAAACAAATTTACCCTTCCAGAAATGGGTCAATTTACTTATTTTGTAAATACATTAAATACTAATAAAGGAACTAATGATGATTTTAAAGAAATTACTAAAGTTACAAGTGAATATTTAACAAAGCACTCAAAAGGCAAAATTAAAACCTATAAATTTTTAACTAGTTTTGCTGAAGATGCAAAAGTTAACGAAACCATTAAATCTTTTAAAGATGATGAAGCTTTTAAGGGTTTAATTTTGCCAAGTGAATTAACTAATCCAGCATGCGATTATATTCTTTCAACTTACGAAACTAACTCAAGTTTCTTGGATGGATTTAAATTTGCTTTTAAGGTGAGTGATGAACTTTACGCGAAGGAAAGCAGTCTAAATTTACTTACTAAACTTGGCAATTCTTTGACCAAAAGTGCCAGAAAAACAGTTAATTTAAGATTCGATAAAAAAACAAGATCGTATGGTACAATCTTGCTTGGATTTAAAGTTGCATTAGTTTTAGTAAATAAAGACGCTACATTAAATCAAGTTTTAGCCGCTTTAAATACTAGTAAATATTAAAAGATAATAACTTTAAAATAAATTAATAAATAGACTACTGCTATATCAATAAGAGTAAGAGCAATTCCAGATATTAAATATAGATGGTGTTGCTCTTTTTCAATTTCGCGATATTCACTAAACATTAAAGATAAAAGTAAAGTTGGTCCACCAAAAAATAGCGAACATAAAATAATTTCAAAAGGTTTATATGGTTCTTCTTCACTTCTAATTCGTTTTAAATTAGAAATAATCACCATATAGTTCGTTAAAATACCCGCTAAGATAATGAAAATAAATATATAAAATTGCATAATTTTAAAAAGGGGAGCAACTGCTCCCCTTTATTATACTTTATTTTCTTCTAATGTACTTGACACAATCGAGTGAGACGGCTGCAAGAATAATAATACCCTTGAAGACGAATTGTAAGTTAGTATCAATACCTAAGAAGTTAAGTGCGTAAGTTAATGCGGTGAAAATAAAGACACCGATAACTGCACCTTTAACCTTACCAATACCACCGTTGAATGAAATACCACCAACAACACAAGCAGCGATAGCATCAAGTTCGTAACCTTGTCCAGTTCCTGCACTTGCGTTAGCACGGAAAGCTTCAAGGAAGGCACCACATCCGTAGCAAATACCAGCAAGAATGAAAATACCAAGTGTAACCCAGAAGACGTTAATACCTGAAACACTTGCTGCTTCAGCATTTCCACCTACTGCATACATATTCTTACCAAACTTAGTCTTGTTCCAAATAAACCAAATAACAACAATAACAAGAATCATTGGAACAATTAATTTAGGGAAGGTAATTGCAGATCCTGGAATATACCAACGACCACCAATTAAATCTTTAACACTACTATCAATGTTTCCAGCTGGAGTACCATTTGTTCCATAGTAGAGTAAACCATAAATAACAAGTTGAGTACTTAAAGTTGAAATGAATGGGTGCATCTTGAATTTTGCGGTAAAGTAACCTGCAATAATTGAGAAGACCGTACAGAATATAATTGAAAGTGTAAGAGCTAAAGCAAGACGACCAAACATTGGCATTGAGGTAAAGTTAAGTGGATCACCACCGAATAGAACGACAACGTTATCTCCATCGTGGAGAATAATTGCGGTTGTAACACCACCTAAAGCAACCATACGACCAATACTTAAATCGGTACCAGCAATTAAAATAAGACCAGCAACACCTAAGGCATAGAACATTCTCGTACTACTATTTTCTAAAATATTGAAAATGTTTTGAAGTGAGAATAAGTTTCCTTTGCCATCAAGTGGCGCATAAATTGAACAGAAGATGAAGAAAGCAAGAATAATAATATAAAGTGCGTTATTAAGTAAGAATTTCTTCCAAACAAATTTATAACCGAAATTCTTAAATTTATATTCTTGTGATTCTGCAAAACTTGATGAACCATTTCTTAAACGTTTGACTTCATTATAACGATCATTATATGCGTTATATTTATTATCTTTTATGTGTTGAATAGCGCTATTATAATGGTTATTTTCATCAAAGACTTGGGATTTATAAGCGAAGTTTTCGTTTTTAATTTCAACTTTCTTATCTTCCATTTGTTCTTTGGTTAATTGACCAACAAAGTGGCTATTAATATCATCAAGTTTAGCTTTGTGTTCTTCTTCAAGTTTAGCAAGAGCAACTTTATGATCTTCAACAGCTTTAGTTTTATTAGCGTTTTCAGTTTCAGCAACTTCAACTTCATGTTTTTTAGAAGTTACTTTTACATAAGCAACTGCTTCTTTAACAAGAGCGTTAATTTTTTCTTTATTATCAGCTTTAACTTTTTTAGCTTCTTCAAGTTTCTCTTTGTCTTTTGCAACAATAGAATCTTTAGTAGCTACATCGACCATCTTATTATGCTTAATAGATGAAATTTCTTCATTTAATTCAGCAATTTTCAAAACACCATCTTTACGCAATTCAAAAAGTTTAGCTTCATATTCTTTTACTTTTGGATCATCACTAATCGAGAATTCTTCTTCTACGATTGGCTTAGTTTCGACGGGTTTATTAGTTTTCTTTTCCATAAAACTACTCCTTATAAATATTTAGCAGACAATCTAAGAAGTTCTTCTTGATTGGTCTTTTTAGTCTCAACAATACCGGCTAGACGATGGTTAGACATAACACCAATTCTATTAGTAATACCTAAGATTTCTGGCATTTCGCTCGAAACAACAATAATTGTTTTTCCTTCTTTTGCCATATTGATAATTAACTGATAGATTTCATACTTGGCACCGACATCAATACCACGAGTTGGCTCATCAAGTAAGAAAACATCTGGATCACGTTCAAGCCATCTTCCAATGACTACTTTTTGTTGGTTACCACCACTGAGAGCTGAAATTAAATCATCTGAGCCCATACATTTTGTATGCATCTTCGAAATTTCTTTTTGCGAAGCATCATACATCATGCCATTATTTAAAATTCCAAATCTCTTATATTTATCAAGATTTGCAATTGTTGTATTAAATTCAAGGTTAGCAACACCAAAAATACCATTAAATTTACGTTCCTCAGTAACAAGCGCAAAGTTATAACTCATTGCTTCTTTTGATGAACTAAATCTAAATTTTCTGCCTTTATATACAATATTTCCGGTTGAGAGTTGTCTTAAACCAAAGATTGATTCAAGAAGTTCACTACGACCAGCACCAACAAGACCATATAAGCCAAAGATTTCACCTTTTTTAACTTCAAAAGTAATATCTTTAAGGAATGGTTCATACATTGTTGAAAGATTATCAATCTTTAAAATTGGATCCCCTGGAGTATTATCAACTGGTGGGAAACGATTCGTAAGTGATCTTCCAACCATTGCTGAAATAAGTTCATTCATGTTAGTTTCTTTAACTTTCTTTGTGAGAATCATTTGACCATCACGAAGAACACTAACCTCATCACAAATTTCAAATACTTCATCCATTTTGTGAGAAATATATACGAAAGATACGCCTTTAGCTCTTAAATCACTGACGATTTTAAATAGCTTTTTAACTTCACGTTCTGTTAATGAAGACGTTGGTTCATCAAGAACGATTATTTTCGAATTATATGAAACAGCTTTGGCAATTTCGACCATTTGTCTGGAAGAAACTGACATTTTACGCATAATTTGTTTAGGATCAACATTCATGTTTAAACTGGCAAATAATTGAGTCGCTTGACGATTCATCTTTGCTTCATCAATGATTCCACCTTTAGTTGGGTAACGACCAAGGAACAAATTATCACAAACCGAACGATCAAGACATTGATTTAATTCTTGGTGGACCATTGCAACTCCATTTTCGAGAGCTTCTTTAGGACCAGCGAATGAAACCAATTTCCCTTCTAGGAAAATTTCACCTTCGTCTTTTGAATAGATACCGAAGAGACATTTCATCATTGTGGATTTTCCAGCACCGTTCTCTCCCATAAGACCCATAACGGTCCCTGGATGGACATTTAAATTAATACCGCTAAGAACTTTATTCTTACCAAATGATTTAGAAAGGTTTTTTATCTGTAAAACATATTCCATAATTACTCCTATCTAAAACAAACACCACTACGCCCACAAGAGACGTAGTGGTTTTTAGTTTTTAAAAACGACTAGTACTTTAACTTATCAGTGTAGTTGGCACCACTATTTGTCTTAACCATATTGATGGCGTAGGCATCATAGTTGCTTAAGTTAACGAATTTATCGAGAACTGATGATTCATTTTGACCATCACCTTCGACATATGTAACATCAAGATTCATTAATGGAGCATAAGCTTTTAATGCTGGAACATAGCTGGATGAAAGGAAGTTATCACCAGAGTTATAAATAGTTAATAAGACTTTCTTGCTAGTAGCTTTAGTTTGTTTAATACCGGCATCACGTGTTCCACCTTTATATTGGGTGTAATTTGCTTTAGTAACAGCAGCGTTTAAAGCAAGTAATGCTTTTGTATCAGCTTTATAGACCATTTCAGGAGTAATAATGTTGCCATATTGATCAGCGACTTTATTGAATCCTTTTGTATAGACATCAGCACCAGTTAAGCCATCGAGTAAGTTACGGATGACTTGTAATGTACCAGCAGCTTGAGCATCAACGTTTTGTGAAACGGTTCCGCTTAATTTACCAGTTCCAATAGCTTCGATAGCATCAGCGTTAGCATCATAACCGAAGATTGGAGTACCAGCTGGATAGTTACTAGAAGCTAAGCAACCCATTGCCATACCATCGTTATTACTAACGACTAAATCAAGATCTTTAGCATATTTTGTTGCCCAGACACTCATAGCTTCGGTTGCAGCATTGGCATTCCAAGTTGAACCATCGTTACCAGTCATGGCTTTTCCTTCAAGTTCTTTTACTTTTAAGCTACCATCAGCTAACTTAATTGTACCTTCTTGTGAAACGGTTGGTTCATAGCTATCTTTCCATGTACCTAATGCTTCACGAATACCTTTAGTTCTTGCTTTACTATCGTTGTGACCAACATCACCGATGCAAAGGACATAACCTAAATATCCATCACCATTTTTATCGACATCAGCAATCTTCTTATCAGCAAAGTAATCAGTAATCATCTTACCTTGGACAGCACCACCACCTGCGGCATCAAATCCAACGTAATAAGTCTTATCGTTCCAATTCATACTAGTAGTATCAATAGCACTAGTAGTTGGATCGCTTGGTTGACGGTTAAACCAAATTAATGGTTTATCCTTATTAGCGACAACACTTCCACCACAAGAAACGACCATTAAACCAGCAGCGGCTAAGGCAAAGAAAGGAATTATTCTCTTCATATTATAAATGACCTCCTGTATAATTCCGTAGTGATAATATCTTGACGATAATTATCAAAAGCATAATTACTATACATTGAAAGCGCTTTCAATTTAAATCGAAAAATCTCTAATAAAAATGTAAAAATCTCTAAAAGTCTATAAATCGCTATAGATTATTGTTTTACCTTCAATATAAATTTTATTATTACCAACAAACTTAAAAGGAAAGGTCCCATCAATTGTTTTATTACCTACAATATAATTAGCTAGAGTCAAAATTGCACTAGCTTGTTGATAGGAATCATTCTTAATTGTTCCATATAAAAGATGGTTTTTTATCGCATCAAACGCTACTGTTGTCCCATCAACCCCAATTACTGGGAATGGTTGCTCAGTTACGTCATTTACTGAAGTTTTAAAAATCTCTTTATCTTTAAAATAATCAATTGCTCCTAGTGCCATATCATCATTATTAGAGAAAAGAAGTTCAATGCTTTCTCCATATGTTGGATAGATTGTTGACATTGTTTCGTAAGCTTGTGTACGACTCCAATTACAGAACTCAGTGGTTAAAATATCGAGAGTATATCCTTTATCTTTTAATCCTTGAATACAAAATTTACTTCTATTTTCCATATCTTGGTGGCCTTGTTCACCTTTAAGAAGAACAATTTCTATTTTTTGATCACCATTTTTATCATATTTTGGGTTTAAGTTATGTGGATCACCAAAAAGAGAAGCGGCCATTTCTGCTTGTAATAAGCCTTCAGTTTGAGGATTACTTCCTACATAAAAGAATTTAGTTTCATTAGCTAAATCACTATCAAGAGGTTCACGGTTAAAGAAAATAATAGGTAAATCATAGTTTTTAGCTTTTTGAATAAGAGTAGAATCTGCTAAACGATCAACCGAGTTAATTAAAAGAAGACTATTCTTTTTACTTTCAATTTCCGCAGTTATTTGAGTATTTTGGGTAGCTTGAGATTTTTGGGCAAAATAAAAATCATAATTATAGTTACCATTTTCAAGCCCTTGCTTAAGGTAACCTCTTAATTCCTTAATAAAAGTATCATTCTCATCATAAAAGAAAGCACTTATACGTAAACTATTAGCAGAACAGCTGCCTAATAATAAAGATAATAAAGGAAATAATATAGCAAGTTTATTCTTCTTCATTCTTCAAAGCTCCTTCTACTGGTATTACAATTGTAATCTTGGTTCCTGCATCAAGTTCGGACTCAATATAAATATTTGCTTTCTCTCCATAATAAATACGGATACGTTCGTAAACATTTTTAAGCCCAACCCCGTTATGTATATTTTTATCGTTAAAAGAATCGTAAATTTCTTTAACTTTTTCAGGAAGAATTCCATAGCCATTATCGATAACTTCAAGTTTAATTAAATCTTTATCTAAGTATCCGTTAACCGTAATTATATTTTTTTCAGTTGTACTATCTTTTAAACCATGTCCAATCGCATTTTCAATAATTGGTTGAAGAATTAATTTAATAACATAGTACTTATTTAATAGAGGATCCACATTAAATTTATACTCAAAAGTATCACCAAATCTTAATTTTTGAATTGTTAAATAATACTTCGCATGTTCAAGTTCACTTTCAAGAGGAATAATATTATGACCCTTAGAAACTGAAATTCTAAAGAACTTTGAAAGAGCAATAATCATCTCTTCAGCTTTTTCATTTTCCCCTTTATCAATCATATAAATGATGCTATCGAAAGTATTATATAAAAAATGAGGATTAATTTGATTTTGTAAGGCTTTAAGTTCACTCTTACGTTGCTCATCTTGTTCTTCAAGAACAGTATTCATTAATTCCTTAATACGAGCCATCATTTGATTAAAAGAATTCTCTAAATCACGAACTTCTACACTGCCATGATTAATTTGACTATTAGTACTAACAACATAATTAAAGTTTTCAACCTTAATCATTTCTTGTTGAAGAGTTCTTATTGGTTTAGTAATTGAGTTACTAACTAACCACATAACAACTTCAAAAACTACAATAATTGCAAAAGCTAAAAGACTAATAATTAATATAAAGTTACGTAAAGCAATCGCAAGTCCACTATTATTTGTAAAAATTGCAACTCGCCAAGAAGTTGATGAAATTGTTGAAACATAAAGAATATAGTCGTTATTTAATTTAACTTGTTCAATTCCAAGAACTAAACTTTTAACAACGTTTGTTTCGCTATCGTTTATATCGCTACTTGAACTATAAACAATTCCATAATTCTTATCGTAAATTGTGATGTGACCACCATCACCTAAATTAGTTGAAGTAATTAAGGCAACAATTTTACTAAAATCGAAGTTAATTTTTAAGACATCATGACTATCGCCTTTATTAGTATTTAAATATTTTGAAAGAGTAAAACTATAGCTTCCACCTTCACTATCGACTCTCGAGAAAATATTAATTAAAGGCTCACTAATCGCTCTTTTAAACCAGTCTTCATTAATTACACTCGAAGAAGTTGAAACATATTTTGTGTTACTAGTAACTAAATCGCCACTAGTAGAATAAACGCTAATCTCATTAATTTCATTCTTAAAAGTCATTGTATCATCAAAGTAGGTTTGGATTTTCTTTTTATTTGTCTCACTATTTAAATCAAGATTATCAACTGCAATTTGAATATTATCACTAACAGTAATTGCACTTTCAAAATAGGTATTATAGTTACTTAAAACCTGTTCAGACATCGTATTTACTTGATTAATTGTATTTGCAGTAACGTTATTTGTGTAAACTAAAGAAGCAACTGCCGAAAGAGCAAAAACGAAAACCAAAAAGAGAATTGTTGTTGGTACAATAAGTAAAAATCTTAAAGTTTTTGGTTTTCTATTTTTTACGATATTCAATTGGACTTACTCCATAATATTTCTTAAAACAGTGACTAAAATAATAAGGATCTTCGTAGCCAACGGCAGCTGCAATAGCAATTAATTTACTATTATTATCTGCTAATAAATTCTTGGCTTTATCCATACGAATATCCGTTAAATATTTAGTAAAAGATGTGTCGTTCTTTTTTAAAATAGCACTAATATAAGAGACACTATAGCCTAATTCGTTTGCAACATCATCTAATCCTAAAGTTGATTTAGTATAATTGTTTTCGATAAATTGCTTAATTTGACCAAAAGATGATTCAACGCCACTTAATCTACTCGATTCATTAATTTTTGTAATTTCATCAAGTAATTTGTCAAAATATTCATAAACTTGATCACTGGTTTTTAGTGTGTATATTTTTTGTGCAATATCTAGATGAGGTGAATACTCTGAATAAAGATCTGATAAATTAATACAAGATTTAAGGATAGTATCTAATAGATTATTTAAAATAAAGTAATATGATTCGCTATATTCTTTAGTTGAAATTGTATTAACAAGATTGTGAATTTTGTTTTTTGCATCTTCTTTTTTACCATAAAGGATATCGTAAGATATTGCTTTATATTCATTTTCATCAACCTTACCAATTGCTTTAATCGTGCTATTATGTGCCTCTAAATCATCAAAAAATAAAACAATATTACTACCAACAACTGTACGATATTCAAGGCATCTTCTAGCATGACGATAAAGACGACGATAACTGATATCACCCTTATTTATTTCGCTAACGCCAACCGAAACACTAACATCACAAGTTTTCTTAATTTTTGCAATTACTTCATTAAGCTTATCAATGATTTCATCTTTATTTATCTTTTTATCAGTGCAAAGAAGAACAACGGTTGATTCACTATCTTCAAAACTATAGTAATCAACATATCCATCAAATTCATCCGCAAAATATTTCATTAAATAGTATCTAGTTAACTCAAATTTATCGCTACTTATACTATCTATTTCTTGATCAGGATCAAAAATTGCAAATAATTGACTCTTTGCTTCAATATTTATTCCTTCTTCTTTTAATTTAGTTTTAAAAGCACTTGGAACATCTTTCATGGTAATAAGACGCATTAAATCATTACCTTGAAGAATCTTAAAAGAAGATTCAACTTGTTTTTGAAGATCATCAATATTCTTATCAATATTTAATTTCTTATCTAATTCAACCTTAGCTTTTAGAAGAGCCTCATCAAGATCAGCATAAGTAATTGGTTTAGAAACATAACTAATAACACCTAAATCAATCGCTTGACGAGCATAATCAAAAGAGTCATATCCACTAATAATAATTGATTGAACAAGAGGTAAACTTTGTTTAGCTTCTCTAATTAGTTCAATTCCTGAAATATAAGGCATTTTGATATCAGTAATAATTAAATCTGGTTCAAGCGTAACTCCACTTGTTAAAGCATCGTAACCATTTTCATAAGATCCGACAACTTTAAATTCATCACTCTTTTTAGTGAGCAAATTTAAGAGTCTTTCTCTTACACTACTTTCATCATCTGCGATAATAACCTTATACATAATGGCCTCTTTTTAGTAATTGTTGCTTTTTAATATCTTTGCATACATATAATAAACTAATGCAAAACCGATTCCTAATAAACCTGTAATTCCATCAATCACAATCATAATATCATTTCCAATAAGCCACATTATATCAGTAAAAGCTTCAGCAGCATTGATTAATGCAAGGACAACTTTATATATTTCAAAGGCAGCATTAAAGACACCAAAAACTATCATAATAATTGATATAACAATTAAAGCAGTAATGTTTCTTTTTTGAGGATTTTTTCTTTCAAGCATTAAGAAAATAAAATATAAAAGACCCGTTACTAAGCCAAGCGGAAGCAAAATAAAACTAAAGGAAAAACCACTAGTAAAGGCAGAAGCCGTTCCTAAAATTATAAATTGAATAATTGGCAAAATATAATCCGAAATAAGTAAAGATAAAATAGCTACATAAAAATAATATGGGGTGCTTTTACCTTTCATAAAATAACTGCAAACAAAAATATAAAAAATTATAGTTAATGCTGCATTTAAAATATTTGAAAAATCAGTTACGTGATCAACAAATACCAAAAGAGCAAAACCAAGTAAGCTAAAGAAGGCATAAGCCCCACTAAGTGAGGCTCCAACGTTAGATAATTCGTCATCATTTATTCTAAGTTTCATTTTTTTCTACTTTCATTAAAATTAGTCATATTATATTCAGCATTTATTGTCATAAAACATCCATCATTTCCATTCCAACTACCAGCAAGTAAATTATCATAATAACCATATTTATTTACACGTAAAGTAATATCAGTTGCTTCAATATACTTAGTACCATTTACTTCAACCACAATATGTTCACTTGTAGTAATTTGAACTTGATCAGCGATATCGGTATTAATATATTTAAAATTACCAGATGGTAATCCTTGGAAATGAACCAGATTAGTAAACATCGAATAATACTTATTAATTTCATCTTTAATACTATTAAGTGAATAACTTGTAGTAATTTCTTTCCATGCACTATCTTCATTATCTCTAGTTTGTGCCCAATAAGTTTCTCCATCAATTAAAGCTTGGAAATAAATACTTCCATCAATTATATCTTTATGACCTTCACTAAAATTACTAGTAAGTTCAATACTACAATAATAGTGTCCTTTAGATTCATCGACATTAATATCTACAAAACCTAATAAAATATTTTTATTGTCTTTTGTTTCTTGAATTAAAAGTTCTAAAGGAGAAATATTGTAATTATTATAAGCAGCCCAAGCTTTCGCTTTTTTTGCAAATTCTATTTCGCTATATTCGTATCCAGCAGCGGTTGTATCTACATTATTATTTTTAGAAGTATCTTCTCCAACATGAACTGAACCACAACTACTTAAAGTTAGAAGAACTAAACTAACTAATAAAAATCTTGCCTTTTTCATATGAAAGTCCCCTTTTATTTATTATAAATTATTGAAAAAAAGAAAACACCAATTAATTAATAGATTAATTAATTATTAAGTAAGCTTGTATATTGATATCCGTTAGAGGTACCAACAAGATTAAAGGCGAAAGCATCATAACTATCTATATCTTTGATTTGATTTAAAACTGAACTTTCATCAAATCCATTACCAATAATAACGCTTAAATCTAATTTACAAAATGGAGCGTAATATTGAAGAGCTGGTAAAAAATAATCGTTCATATAGCTATTTTTAGAGGAATAAATCGTTAATAAAACTTTCTTAGTTTCTGCGTTAAGTGTTTTTAAATTAGTATTTCTTTGACTAAAAGTATATTTATTATAATTATCAAAATCGATTGAAATTGGTTGACTAATTAATGATCTTGTTGAGGTGACATAAATCATTTCATCTTCAAAAGAATTTCCTAATTCATCTGCATTTTTAATTCCAATATTATAAATATTTGAACCTTTTAATCCATCAAGACAATTTCTTATAACTCGCAAAATAGTATAAGACTCTAAATCGACATTTTGATAGACTGTACCATGCATTTTTGCATCACGAATATTATATAAAGCTTCCTTAATTCCATCATAACCAAATAAAGGAATTCCACGGACAAAGTTATCACTTTCTAAGCAACCTAAAGCTAATTCATCACTATTACAAACAACAAAATCAATTTTATCACCTAAAGCTTCAGTCCATTGCGCCATTTTTTGTTTAGCAACTGCTCTACTCCAAGTAGCGCCTTCACTTGTTATCATATTAATAGCATCAAGTTCAACACAAGGATAACTGCCATCTTTTGTTTTTACTTTACCAACTTTTACTTCATTAGGAGCATAACTATTATTCCAAGTTGCTAAAGCAAGTCTTGTTCCTTTTGTTCTCTCTAAACTACTATCTTGATTTGGATCACCAATTGCTAAAACGTAGCCTAATGTTCCATCTTTGTTTCGATCTAAATAACTCATCGTTTTAGATGACAAATATTTTGTAATTGTTTTTCCTTGAGCCGCTCCGCCACCTGCATCATCAATCCCAACATAATAAGTATATTTATTAAAAGAAAGCATCGATAAATCAAGACTTCGATCATCTTTAATCAAAGGTTCACGGTTAAACCAAATTAATGGTTTTTCGTTATTTGGAATTTTAATTTTATTTCCACAACTAGTTACCACTAAAGTTATTAAACTAGCAAAACTTAAAAATAAACATTTCTTATTCATTATTTTAATTTTACCACGATATTAATTCTTGTATCAAAAAAGCACACCCGTTAAGGTGTGCAATTTTAAACATTTTATTGTTTATTTCTTAAATTGATAAGCTTTGAAAGCTTTTAAGCCAATAAATTGAGCATCATCGCCAAGTTCATCTTCAATTCTTAAGAGTTGATTGTACTTAGCAATACGATCGGTACGTGAAGCACTACCAGTCTTGATTTGACCAGCGTTAACAGCAACACTTAAATCAGCAATTGTTGTATCTTCACTTTCACCAGATCTATGTGAAACCATGCAGGTATAGTTATTAATTTGAGCTAAACGGATGCAATCCATAGTTTCAGTTAAAGTACCAATTTGATTAAGTTTAATTAATACTGAGTTAGCAATACCCTTTTCAATACCTTCTTTTAAGATTGCTGGGTTAGTAACGAATAAATCATCACCAACAAGTTGAATCTTTCCACCTAATCTTTCAGTTAACTTCTTCCAACCATCCCAATCTCTCTCGCCTAAACCATCTTCAAGAGTAATTATTGGATATTTTTCGACCATTTCAGCATACCAGTCAATCATTTCATCACTAGTCTTAATGCCTTGGCCACTTCTCTTTAAATTATATTTACCAGTCTTCTCATCATAGAATTCACTACTAGCAGTATCCATACCCATGAAAATATCTTTTCCTGGAACATAACCAGCAGCTTTAATACCTTCCATAATAAGATCTAATGGTTCGGTATTTCCGAGTTTGCAACTTGGAGCATAACCACCTTCATCACCAACAGTAGTGGTATAACCTTTGTCTTTTAAGACTTTCTTTAAAGCATGGAAAACTTCGACACCAGCTTCAAGAGCCTCATGGAATGTATTGAATCCAGCAGGAATAATAAAGAATTCTTGGAAATCAACAGTTGATTCAGCATGTGCACCACCATTAATAACGTTCATCATTGGGCATGGTAAAATCTTAGCATTAATACCACCAAGATAACGATAAAGTGGCATACCAAGTTCATCAGCTTCAGCATGTGCAACGGCTAAAGAAACACCAAGCATCGCATTAGCACCGAGCTTCTTCTTAAATGGAGTACCATCAAGTTTAATCATAGTATTATCAATACCAACTTGGTCTTCAGCAAGCATACCAATAACGGCTGGTCCAATAATATCATTAACATTACTAACAGCTTTTAAAACGCCTTTTCCACCAAACTTCTTTGGATCACCATCACGAAGTTCGAGAGCTTCTCTTTCACCAGTGGAAGCACCACTTGGGACAATTGCTCTACCAACGGCACCACTATCAAGAGTTACTTCAACTTCAACAGTTGGATTACCACGTGAATCAAGGACTTGACGTGCATAGACATCTACAATTTCAGACATATTAACTCTCCTTTTTAATTAATGTTTTTAGCATCTTAAATATTATATCAAATCTCTTTTTATTATGTATAGAGAATACATTTAGAATTATTAAATTTATAGAATATTATAAAATCATAATATATAATCCGAATATGTCATTTAAATTGTTTATACCAAGTCTTTTGCATTTATTAGTTGATTTCTTTTCAATCTATCTTTTATTATCTTTAAAAGTTGATGCAAATATCATGGTTATAATGGTTATTCTTTATGATTGTTTAGCTTTTATGAGTCAACCTATTATCGGAGCTTTAATTGAAAAATCTAAAAAGCTTAACGATTTAATTAGCATCAGTTTAGTGATAGTTTTGGTAGCTCAATTAATTCCTATCTACTATATTTCAATTCCTTTAGTTGCTATTGGAAACGCCCTTTTTCACGTAAGTGCTGGAAAACTAGTAATTGATAAATCAGTAAAGAGTTCTCCTTTAGGAATCTTTATTAGTTTTGGAGTTTTAGGTGTTGGTTTTGCAACAAATTTTCATAATGAATATTTATATGTAATTCTTATTGCGTTATATATAGTTTTACTTTTAGTAAATGAAGTAATTGACTATAACACGATAGAAAATACCTATATTAAAGATGATAATAACGAAAAAACATATATATTCCCCGCTATTTTAATAACTTTCGGAGTTATTTTAAGAGGATTTTTCGGGTACTACAATGATTCAACTGTTGTAAGCACGATTCAAAACGGTCCTATTATCATCGTACTTGTTGTCTTTTTTGGAAAATTTATTGGTGGATTTTTAATTGATAAATTTAAGATGATTCCTATCATCTTTCTTTCAACAATATTAAGTGTATTAGGAATTATTTATTCTGCTAATTTCTACGCATATCTCATTGGGATTTTTGGCGTTAATTTACTTATGGCTTTAACTCTTGAATTAATAAGAAGAGTTTTACCAAATGCCCGAGCATTTGGTTTTGGATTATTAGCAAGCGGATTATCACTTGGATCGATCCTTGGAATGTTTTTAAAATCTAACTCTCCTTATGTTTATTATGTTAATATTATTTTAGTTTTAATAAATTTAATCACCCTATTAGTGACGCTAATAATTTACAAGAAAAAGAAAGGAATTTTATTATGATATTTGATGTAGCTGCTTGGAGTATTTTTCTACCAGGAATCATCATTCTTGGTGTAATTATTTTATTTGTTGTTGCTATCGTTGTTGCTGTTGCAATAGCTAATAAAAAGAAAAAATGAATGATTTAATAACCTTTACAATTAATGTTTTACTTACAATTGTTGTCGAAACTTTATTTTTTATGTGCTTTGGTTATCGAACTAAAAAATTCATTTTAATTTGTGTAATCACTAACTTTGTAACAAATATTTCAATAAACCTAGTGCTTTATTTCTTTTTCTTAAATAGCCCTTATTATTACTTATATTTATTACTCTTTGAATTAATAGT
>DAIODM010000011.1:0-29957 GCA_036746835.1 Candidatus Onthovivens sp.
AAATCTATTAATTTTTACATTATACTAATGGAAAAATTTCATAAAAAAACAGGACCCTTAAGTCCTGTTATTTATTTTTTAAGCAGCTGTTGTAGTTGTTCCAGTAAGAACACTACAAAGTAAAGCGAAGAATAAGAAAACAATGCCAAATCCAAGTGTTAAGTAGGAAATAATTAATTCGCTTCCTCTTTCCTTGGTTTTAACGAAGACATTGAGTCCGCCACCGGTAATTGCACCAGAAGCACCTTCACTCTTACCACCTTGGAGCAAACTTAAAACAATAATAATGACACTAATAAACCAAAATACATAATCATACCAATTCATTAATAAGTTCCTCCTTAATGCTTTAATATTGTAATATTAATTAAACTCTTTGTCTAGAAACAATTCTTTTATTATTTGTTTCGTTTAACGCTCTTCCACTTTGGTTTAGTAATAACTCCAAAGAAAATAGTAATACAATCGAAAATCATAAAGAATGGAAAAATAAACCATGCACCTACATAATCTTTTAATTTAAAATCTTTTATATTTTTCTTATTTAATAGAGTAACCATAAATGCTTGAATTACAAATGCTAAATAAAATAAGAATAATAATGCTAATCCAATAACCTTTAATAAAGTCATTAAATAATCAACATTTGGAGCGGTTGGACTCCATAAACCCATATATAACGCATCGAAAATATAAAATAAAGGAATCCATGTACAACATAAGAAAGCCATTGGAATAAAAAATAATTGTAGAAAAAGATCAAGATAACTTAATCTAAAAGTCACAAAAAATTTTCCAAGCATTTTAAAGCCTAACTTCCAAAACAAATAATTTAATCCATGACCAATACGAACATAACGATTCCAAGTTTCTTTTAAAGTCGAAGATTGATCTTCATAGACGATAGCATCTTCAACATAATGCACTCTAGTTCCTTCTAAAATTCGATTGAGCCCAAACTCTGCATCATCACTTGTAGACATTGCGTCCCATCCATCAATCTTTTTAGCAATACGAGCACTAAACATCATTCCTGCTCCATTAACCATTGAATCTAAATGGACTCTTTCACGAACTCTACATGCTAAACGACAATCACGCAAATAATATAAAGCACTGCATTTACTAGTCATATTTTGATTTATATTGCTAGAATTTTCCATGCATCTAGCACATTCAACGCCAGATTCATAAGCATCATTCATGACGCTAATAAAATTAGGATCCGCTAAATTATCTGCATCAAATTTAATAAAGCATTCATAGTCTTCATTGAGTTTTAAGATTTCTTGCATGCCATATTGAATTGCATAGCTCGCTCTTTTGTGACTTGGTTCATCATCTTTATGAATAAAAACAATCGCTCCTGCTTTTCTTGCAACTTCACTAGTATTATCAGTGCAATTATCAGCAACTACATAGATATCAAATTTATCTTTTGGGTAATTTTGTTTCGCTAATAATTCTTTTACGGTTCTTCCAATTACGGCACTTTCATTTCTTGCAGGAATAATAATAGCAAACTTATGATATTCTTTTGCTTTTTTGAATGTAGTTTTCTTAACAAAAAAGAAAATAATAAAAAATAATTGAGCAGTAAATGCAATACCAATTAAAGTTAAAAGAACACTATTTAGATTTGTTAAAATCTCATGCAAATAATCAAACCACATTAAATTGCAAGCAAAAATCATTTTTCAGCCCTCAATTCAAACAAAATATCACGCAATTGAATGGCTTTTTCAAAGTCAAATTCTTTTGCAGCTTTATGCATATCGCTTTCAACTTGCTTAATTTTTCTATCAAGTTCGCTCTTTGATAGCTTACCTTTGGTCTCAAGCGCATCATCTTCAGTTCCTTTGAAATTAGTAATTGGAGGCTTAATCTCTTTAATAATTGTTTCAGGAACAATGCCATTATCTTCATTATATTTAGCTTGAATACTTCTTCTTCGATCAGTTTCTTCAATACATTTTTTCATGCTATCGGTCATAGTGTCGGCATACATAATTGCTAATCCATTTTTATTACGAGCTGCACGACCAACAACTTGAATTAAACTTCTTTCACTACGCAAGAATCCTTCTTTATCTGCATCCAAAATCGCAATTAAACTAACTTCAGGAATATCGAGTCCTTCACGAAGTAAATTAATACCAACAAGAACATCATATTTTCCTTTTCTTAATTGATAAATAATCTCACTACGTTCTAATGTTTTGCATTCGCTATGCATATAGGCGGTTTTAATACCTTTATCTTTTAAGTATTTAGTTAAATCTTCAGCCATCTTAATAGTTAAAGTAACTATCATTACTCTTTCGTGCTTAGCAACACGCAAATTAATTTCATTTATTAAGTCATTAATTTGACCCATTGAAGGACGAACTTCAATTCGAGGATCAAGTAAACCAGTTGGACGAATAATTTGTTGAGCAACACGCTTACCAGCAAGAGAAAGTTCGTAGTCGCCTGGAGTCGCACTTGTACAAATAACTTGATTAATTTCTTTTTCAAATTCATCAAAATTTAAGGGACGATTATCAAGAGCACTTGGTAATCTAAATCCATAATCAACAAGAGTTTGCTTACGTGAATGATCTCCATTATACATACCTCTAACTTGAGGTAAGGCAACGTGAGATTCATCAATAATCAATAGGAAGTCGCGTGGAAAGTAATCTAAAAGACAGAAAGGCTTCTCCCCTTCTTTTCTTCCATCAATATATCTTGAGTAGTTTTCAATACCTGGGCAATTACCAAATTCTTGAAGATTTTCGACATCTTGTTTTGTACGCATTTCAATACGTTCAGCTTCAAGTGGTTTTCCTTCACTTTTAAAATAAGCCACTCTTGTATCAAGATCGGCTAAAATTTGCTTGCAAATACTTTTTACACGCTCAAAAGTTGAAGCGTGATCATAAGCTGGATAAATTGGATATGTTTTATAATTTTCAATAATTTCTCCAGTTAATAAATCAACTTTGCTAATCGTTTCAATTGTATTATCAAACATTGAAATACGAATATAATTATCCTTACTATTAATAGGAAATAAATCAATTACATCTCCATTAACTCTAAAGCAACCTGGAGCAAAATCGATATTGTTTTTCTTGTATTGACCTTCAATAAGTCTCTTTAAAAAACCTTGTCTATCAAGTTCTTCATTTACTCTAATATCAAAGACAAGTTTTATATATTCGCTTGGATCTGTTAAGCCATAAATTGAAGCAACTGAGCAAACAATAATAGTATCTCGACGATCAAGAACGCTATTAATTGCACTAGTTCTCATCATTTCAATTTCTTCATTCATTAAGGCACTTTTTTCAATATAAGTATCACTTGATGGAAGATAAGCTTCTGGTTGATAAAAATCAAAATTACTAACAAAATATTCAACACGATTATCAGGAAAAAGGTCCTTCATTTCCGCATAGATTTGACCAGCAAGTGTCTTATTTGGTTCCAAAATTAAAGTAGGCTTTTGTGTTTTTTCTATGATGTTAGCCATAGTAAAAGTTTTACCAGTTCCAGTGGCTCCTAAAAGAACTTGAACACGAGCCCCATCATTAATTCCCTCAACTAATTCTTTAATTGCGGTTGGTTGGTCTCCTGTTGGCTTAAAATTACTAACAATTTTAAAAGGTATTGAACTATTTTGCATCTTTCTTATTATTGCTTAAATCTTCTTTATTGTCACTATTAATCATTTTATTTTCTTTTTGAACTTTTTTAAGTTGTCTTTTAGCTTTATTTTTAGTGAATTCATTTCTTAATTCAGTAACAGTATTATTTTTACTTGATTCAAGTTTTGAGAAACCCATACCTTCAATAGTTTCAACATTATAAAACATAATAAAAGCATTTGGATCTATACGAGCAATTGCATCCTTAACCTTCATATATTCACGACGGTTAAAACAAATTCTAAGCATTTGATGCTCATCACTCTTATAACCTCCAGTTACTTTAAAGAAGGTAGTAGTTCTTTCAAGTTGATTGATAACGAATTTATTGATTTCGGCATACTTTGTACTAATAACATCAGCAATATAAACTTCGCTACGACCTGCGTAACAAATATTAATTAAAGCTGCACATGAGAAAGCTGCTAAAATACCAACAAGGCCAGAAACAAATTGAGATCTTGCATCAGTTCCTTTAGAAATTGAAATAATTAATCCAATACCAACAATTGATGCATCAGTTATAAAACTTGAAGTTGAAGTTGAAACATTAAAATACTTATTCATGATGAAAGTTAAAATATCGGTTCCACCAGTTGAACCACCGGCTCTATAAGTGATTCCACAGCCAACTCCACAAAGTCCACCACCGATAATACCAATTAATAACAATCGACCTGTATCAATTAATTGTAAATTAGTAACCGCTAAGTTTTCTCCATCAGAATTAATACTCATTCCATCATTAATCATCATCTCAATTATTCCAGTTGCAATATTAGTACGTAAAATAATTGTTAAAAATACTGGGAAAAATAAAGTTGAAATTAAGGTGTTTAAACTGAATTTAATACCTAAGAAAACAATTCCTAAAGCAAACAAACTCCACATTAAAATATATGACCAAATATCAACTGTTAAGATTCCAGTTCTACTAAGTAAAATTGAAATACCACTTATTCCTCCAGATACAATCTGAAATGGAATAAGAAAAATACCATCACCTATCGCTAGAACAAACGTTCCTAAAAGGGTGATAAACATTGTATACATATTTCTTCTAAAATTATTTTTAGAGAAATAACTCTTTAATTCATTAACCATGGTTCTTTGCCTCGCTTTCGAGGTATCGATAAATGAATTCGTTAATATCTCCATCCATGACTTCATCAACTTTTGTACTCTCATAATCGGTTCGATTATCTTTTACAAGAGTATATGGACAGAAAACATAGCTTCTAATTTGGCTTCCCCACTCAATATTTTTCTTTTGACCAATAATATTATTAATTTTTTTCTCGTTATTTTCTAATTCCAATTCATATAGTCGCGATTTTAACATATTCATCGCTAACTCTTTATTTCTAAGTTGGAATCTTTCAATCTGACAACTAACTATAATTCCAGTAGGTATATGGGTAATTCTAACAGCAGTCTCAACTTTATTAACGTTTTGACCACCAGCACCACCAGACCTATAGGTATCAATTTTTAAATCGCTATCTTTAATTTCAACATTAATTGAATTATCAAATTGTGGAACAACGTTTACACTAGCAAACGAAGTATGACGACGAGCATTAGCATCAAATGGACTAATACGTACTAGACGATGAACGCCCTTTTCGCCTTTAAGAAGACCATAAGCATTTCTGCCACTAATTAATAAAGTAACTGATTTTATTCCAGCTTCTTCACCAGGTTCTAGATCAACTACCTTATAAGTTAAGCCATTTCTTTCAGCAAAACGAGTATACATTCTAAGTAACATATTCGCCCAATCACAGGCTTCAGTTCCGCCAGCTCCTGGATGAATATCAAGCATACAATCTAGTGAATCATATTGACCACTAAAAAGTACTAACTTCTTTAATTCTTGAATTTCAGGAAGAACATTATTATATTCTTCACTTGCTAGTTCAAGCATATCCGTATCATTAACATCTAGCGGTTTAACTAAACTAATTAAATCATTGATTTCTTTATTGAGTTTTGAGTAAAGGTTAAGTTTATAAAGAAGACTATTTTTTTCATCAATCTTCTTACTTGCTTCACGTTGATTACTCCAAAAACCATCTTGCAAACTTTCAGTATCGATATCTTGTATTTTTTGGTTTATTTTTTGGATGTCAAAGAGAATTACCGAGCGTGTTTAAATCATTTAACGCCTCATTTAATCCTTCCTTTAACATGTATAAATCCATAAATAAGCCTTTCTATTAATTTGTATGAATGTCGTTTGGATCGACATCTTTAGCAGCTTCTTTATCTTTATCAACATCACTGATATTTAAAGTTGCCTTAACAGGGTTTGCGGGTGGAACTCCTTGAGCTACATTAACTGCAGCCTTTTGAATTTCTTCAGCTTGTGCTGCTGATTTCTCAACAGTATCCTTGCTTACAGCAGTTTCAACTTTTGCTGTGTCAGTAACAACTTTAGCATTTGCATCGGTTGCACTAATAGTTGGTGCAGCGACTGGAGCTTCAGTTGCATTTGGTTTAACAGTCGGAGCAACAAATGAAGTATCTTCTTTTGGTTGAATTTGAATATTAAGTAAATTAAGAACTACCTCAAGACTGATAGTTTCAAGCATTTCTCTAAACATTCCCCAACCTTCATTAACATAATCTTGAAGAGGGTTAATTTGAGCATAACTTCTAAGGGAGACTGACTCTCTAAATCGAGTCATATTATCAATTTGTTGTGTCCAGTTTCGATCAATGACGTGAAGAGTTAATTCTCTTTCCAGTCTTTCAGCCATTTCCTTATCCCAGCTCTTTTTACGATGTAAATAAGCATCTAAAAGAACTTCGCCAAGATCTTCACCGGCATCATCAGCATTACTTTCATCATATAAACGACCATTAAAACTTCCTTCTGGTAAGAAACGTGGAACAACTAATTCTTGTAGCATCTTTCCAGAAACAATATTCTTTGATTTATTTTCTTCACTAACGGCACGCTTTGTTAAGGCTTTACCACAATCACTAAAAGTCTCTAAAAGTAAGTCGTTAATATCGCTAGCGAATAAAATCTTATCTCGCTTTGCATACATAATGTGTCTTTGCTTACTTAAAACATCATCATAATCAAGTAGGTTCTTACGAACATCAAAGTTTTGACCTTCAATACGTTTTTGAGCACTGGTAATTGCACTTGTTAAAGTTTTTGATTCAATTGGATCATCACCATTAGCAGCAAAAATCTTACGTAAATTATCATTAGCAAAACGAACCATTAATTCATCATCAAGAGAAACATAGAATCTTGAAAAACCTGGGTCACCTTGACGACCACTACGACCACGTAATTGGTTATCAACACGACGAGATTCGTGTCTTTCAAGACCAAAAACACAAAGACCACCAAGGGCTTTGGTTTCATCAGTTAATTTAATATCGGTACCACGACCTGCCATATTTGTTGCAAGGGTAATATGATCTTTTTCACCAGCATGAGCAACAATTTCAGCCTCACGTACGTGGTTTTTAGCGTTAAGCATATCATAATGAAGTCCAGCTTTATCAAGATAACTTGCGACCCATTCACTTGCTTCAACACTAGGAGTACCAATAAGAATTGGTTGACCTTTTGCGTGTCTTTCTTGAACTTCCTTAACAAGAGCTTTTACTTTTGCTTCTTTAGTTCCAAAGACATAATCAGGCGCATCAATACGTTGAATTGGACGGTTGGTTGGAATAACAACAACGTTCATGTTATAAATTTTTCTAAATTCTTCTTCTTCAGTTTTTGCAGTACCAGTCATACCACCAATCTTCTTAAAAATTCTAAAGAAGTTTTGATAAGTAATAGTTGCTAAAGTAGAAGTTTCTTCCTTAATAGCAACATTTTCTTTTGCTTGAATAGCTTGTTGAAGACCATCACTATATTCACGGCCTTTTAAAATACGACCAGTAAATGTATCAATTAATTGAATTTCATTATTTGGATCAACAAGATACTCGACATCACGAGTCATAATGTAATTTGCTTTTAAAGCTTGGGTAATTCTATGAACGAGTTCTTGATATTGTGGATCATAAATATTACGAATACCAAACATCTTGTTGGCTTTATCAATACCTTTATCAGTTAAGGCAACTGTCTTTTCTTTTACATCGATTGCAAAATCTTCATCTTTTTCAAGATACTTAGCAAATCTATCAGCGACTGAATATTGTGAAGCAGTTGCTTTTTTACCACCACTAATAATTAATGGTGTACGAGATTCATCAATTAAAATACTATCAGCTTCATCAATGACTGCAAAATTAAGAGTTCTTAAAACTCGACGTTCTGCACTTTGTGCCATATTATCACGAAGATAATCGAAACCAAGTTCACTATTAATTGTGTAAGTAATATCACAAGCGTGAGCAGCTTTTTTCTCTTCAGTAGTTAAACTATGTAAGTTACAACCAACAGTCAAACCTAAGAATCTATAAACTTGACCCATCCAATTTGCATCACGTTCAGCAAGATATTCGTTAACAGTAACAACGTGAACACCTTTACCAGTTAATGCATTTAAATAAACTGCCATAGTACAAGTTAAAGTCTTACCTTCACCAGTACGCATTTCAGCGATTTCACCATCATTTAAAACAAGTGAACCAATAATTTGAACTTCAAATGGATATTGTCCTAGAGTACGACGAGCAGCTTCACGACAAACAGCGAAAGCTTCAAATTTTATATCTTCAAGAGTTTTTCCATGAGCTAAAAGATTCTTAAAATAAGGAGTCTTGGCTCTTAATTCATCATCTGTTAACTTCGACATTTGATCAGCATAAGCTTCAACTTTATGCGCTTGTCTCTTGTATTTAGCTAACACTCTTTGGTCTACTCTAAATAGTTTCTCAATAAAATTACTCATACAACAAATCCACCTAACTAGTTAATAATTTTACCATTATATATAATGGTATTCAAACTCAAAAGCTACAAAATCGAGATATTTTTTAGGCTCTTTTTTTCCTCTTCACTTAATTCCCTCTTACAAATACTTAAAATTTCAATCTTTTTTGCACCATTTTCTTTCACTAAATTGATAGCAGCTTTCATTGATGCGCCAGTTGTTACTACATCATCTACCAATAAAATTTTCTTCCCTTTAACGCTATATTTTTCATCGAACCTTAAGATCTCACTTATCTTTTGTCGTTCTTCGTAACTTAGTAGTTTTTGCTTAACATCTTTTGTCTTAATTAAACAATTTATAATCTTCATATTTAAACATTTAAAAATCTCAATTACATGGTTATATCCACGTTTTATATCATCATCTATGTATGATGGAATTGGAACAATAACAAAACCAAAATACCTTAATTTTATTTCAAAAGAAAATGGCTTTAAAAAGAAATCATTTAATTCATAATCTTCACATATTTTATAGGCAAACATTTTACTACGAATATATGGGGTATAATCAAAAATTGAAAGGCCATTTATTTCTAAAATTTTAAATTTTCTAAAACTTGGCGAACACTCAAAAAGACAATCATTACAAATTACTTTTTCATCACTAAAAATCAAGTGAAAACTTCCTTCTTTAATATCTTGAAAACAAGATTTACAAATGGAAATTTGCTTCTTTAATTTTTGTAATTGCATCGAGCATACCTTTTGTTTTTTTAGTTGCTAAAAAATATACATCACCACTTGGCGCATCAAATAGCCTGCCTACTCTACCCGAAATTTGAACAAGAGAAGCACTATTATAAATTGAGTGATCGCTATGATAAATTATGACTTGCAAATTCTTCAAAGTGACTCCTCTTTCTAATACTGCAGTTGTAACTAGAAAACTATATTTGTGCTTACGAAAATCGTCGATAACTTCTTCCCTATTATTTACTTCACTATGAACAAAATTTCCTCCTTTAACAAACCTTTTTAAAATACTATATAAATACTCACATTCATCAATGGTGGGTACAAAGATAAATAGAGGTTTTTCTTCTTTTTGATATTCTTTAATTTTCTTAACTAAAAATATATATTTATCGAGACCAAAAGCAATTTTGATCCTCGGTTCAGGAAGCGGATGCATATGATATCTTGTAAACAAAGTTAAAATCTTATGATTTGGTTTACTAAATTCTTTAAGAATACTTTCACTAGGAGTTGCGGACATTAAAACATAATTTCCTTTTACACTCCTCTTAAACATTTCAATTAAAACTGGATTATCTTTATATGGAAACGCATCAATTTCATCCATAATTAATAAATCAAAATAACTCGGATAACGATAAAGCTGATGGGTTGTTAAAACAATAATATCTCCATTTAATAAACTCGTATTTCCACCAAATACGCTAGTTACTATATTGTTTTTGAAAGTTTTAGCAAGACGAAGAGCAAGTTCAATAACAACATCTTTACGCGGAATGGCAAACCCAACTTTTTCTTTATTTAATAAAGCATATTCAATTACTTTAAAAACTAATTCGGTTTTGCCAGCACCACAAACCGCGTAAATTAGGGTATTTAATTTATTTTTATAGGCATCTCTTACTTCACTTGCAATTCGCTCTTGCTCCTTACTTAATGGATAATTTATTATGGCTTCAGAAGAACGAGGAAGATGATAATGAGTTAAATCTACTTCTTCACCCTGAAAAGAGATGCAACGTCTGCAATATGGTTCACCATTTTTATATCCTATATATCGTGGATCACTATTATTACAAATAGGACATGTAAAGCTACCTTTATTATTTGTGGTTTTTATATCGCTCATTATTCCTCCTACCAATATATCGTAAGGAAATAAAATAATATTTAAAATTTTTGTAATCGCTTTCAATAATTTTGATATCAGTATTTATTTACTTATTAAATAAATGGTAATATACTAATAAAGAAAGAGAGATATTCTTATGTTCAATTTATTTGATTCTTCAGTTTCTCAAAACATCATTGGTGCTTTGAGTAGTATGAATTTATGGATTGCGGTCGCTAAAAGTGTCTTAATTATTCTTCTTGGCTTTGTTTTAACTAAACTTAAATTGTTACCTGATAATACTGGTAAAATATTAACTAAAGTTGTCATGACTATTGCTCTTCCTTGTTTAGCTTTTGCTTCATTTATGAGCGATATTAATCAAGCAACATTTGAAAGTTGCTTATTCTCATTTATATATGGATTTATTATTTATATTATTTTTATCTTCCTTGCTAAATTAATCTTTATTGGTGTAAAAGATAAAAATAAGCGAGATGTGCTTGAAATTCTCTTTGTTTTCGGTAGTACAACATTCTTTGGACAACCATTAATTCAATCGGTTTTCCCAAGTGCTTTTAAAGATTCAAATATGTTTAATGTTGCTTATCGTGTTTTCCTTTATAGTTATGCTTATTACGTTATTACTCTTAAAAATAACAATAAAACAGTCGAAGCAACTGATAATCTTGCTAATAAAAGTGAAGCAAGTACAGAAGTAAAAAAGAGTTTTGATTTTAAATTAATCTTAAAACAAATATTCGTTAATCCTATTATTATCGCTACCTTCTTAGGTTTCATTTTATGGTCACTTCAACTTGTTGGTGATACAACTAACACTGCAAATTGGTGGGTAGTTACAGTAAATTCAACAACTGGAGCTTTCTGGAATATTAAAGTAAGTCTTCCATGGCTTTATCAAACTATTAATACTTTAGGTTCACTTGCTTCACCACTTGTTTGGATCGCAATTGGTTGCACTTTAGGTAAAGTTTCATTTAAAGAAGCAGCTGGCGATAAGATGGTTTGGATCTATAGTTTTATTAAAATTATTGTTGGCCCACTCCTCAATCTTGGTATCTTATTCTTAATTAATTTAATCCCTGGAATTAACGTTACCTTTAATACTGTTGCTGCAACAACAATTATGTGGGCAGTACCACCTGCCACAGTTGCCGTTACATATTGCATTAATAGTAATAAAGAAAGCACTTTTGCAAGTAGCGCAAGTTTAATTACAACTCTTGTTGCGGTTATCTTTATTCCAGTTTATATGATTTTACTTACTTTAATTCAATCAGCAGGTGTCTTTGTTGCTTAAGGAGAAATTTATGGAAAATATTAAAAGAGAAATTATTTGTTTTGGTGTTCGAGATTATGAAATTCCTTACTTTAATGAATTAGGTAAAAAATATAATTACAATCTTATTTTAAAGCCTCAATTCTTAAATACTGAAAATTATAAAGATGCTTTAAATTATCCTATCGTAATGGTAAGAGGTAATTGCACTGTAAATAAAGAAGCGATGAAAGATTTAGCAGATCACGGATTAAAATATTATTTAACTAGAACTGCTGGATTTAATCACGTTGATTTAAATGCTTGTAAAGAATATAAAATTGAATCCGCTTTTGTTCCTGGATATTCTCCAAATGCAATTAGCGAACTTGCTTTAACTCTTGCAATGATGCTTCTTCGTAACACTGCTTATACTGTAAACGAAACTCATAATGGAAGTTTTAAAGTCACTAATCAAATGTTTAGTCGAGAAGTTAGAGGTTGCACAGTTGGTATTTTAGGATGTGGAAGAATTGGTTCTACCACTGCTAAATTATTTAAAGGATTAGGGGCAACAGTCGTTGGTTATGATCTTTATGAAAATCCAAATAATAAAGATATACTCACATATCTTCCTTTAGATGAATTCATTAAACAAAGTGATATTATTATTTGTCACTTAGCCTATATTAAAGGTAAAAATGATAATTTTATTAATAAAGAATTTGTTAGTAAAATGAAAGATAATTCAATTCTTGTTAATGTTGCTCGTGGCGAAGTTTGTGATACTAAAGCTGTTCTTGAAGCTGTTAAAAATAAACATCTTGCAGGTTATGGACTTGATGTTATTGAAAACGAAAGTTCTTTATTCAATAAAGTTTTTGATCCAAAAAAGATGCCTACTGAAGAATCTCAAGAAATTATTGATTTATATCCTCGTGTTTTAATCACTCCTCATGTTGCAAGTTCAACCGATAAAGCTTTGATTGATATGATTGAAGTTTCACTCAAAAATATGGATGAATATCTTACAACTGGTAAGTGCAAAAATTCATTAATTAAGTAATACAAAAACCACCTCAATTGAGGTGGTTTTTATTAAAATAAGGCACTTAGTATAGGGTTTTTAACAATGATCTTCGTAATCAGTAATTGTATTTATACGAGCAACGTGACGTCCACCTTCGAAAGGAGTTGCTAAGAAAATATCAATTCGATGAAGAATATCTTTTGTCTCCATAAACTTTGCGCCAAAAGCAATCATATTGCAGTTATTGTGTTGGCGAATTAATCCAGCAACTGTGTCGTTATAAGCAATTCCACAACGAATTCCTTTAACTTTATTTGCTGCGATACTAATTCCTTCGCCACTACTACAAATTACAACCCCTAATTCGCACTCACCACTTGCTACTAAATTAGCGGCTTTTAATCCATATTCTGCGTAGTTTGTAGAATCGGTAGAATAAGTTCCAACATCAAACACTTCATATCCTTTATCAGTTAAATATTTACTGACTTCTTCTTTTGCAAGATATCCGCCATGATCACAACCAAGAGCAATTTTCATATTATTTAATCCTTTCATTTATTTCTTCTAATGTTAAATTGCCTTGTCTAAGTAAGGTAATTTTTCCATTATCTTCTTTAATTATAGTAGAAGGAACTCCTCCTACACAATTTCCATCAATACAACCATCAATTTCTTTATCAAAAACTGCTTTAACTTCTTCAGTATTCTTGCAAGGATTTTGATCAGCTTTATTGCAACTTGGAACAAAAAGTGGCTCATTTACCGCGTCGATTAACTCTAAAACGAATTTATCATCAGGCATACGAATGCCAACAAAACCAGTTCCATGATCAACATATTCAGGAATTCCTTTTTTGGCTTTTAAAATTAAAGTTAATGGTCCAGGCATTAAGTTCTTAATGATTTTACGAGAAACTTCATCAACTTCTAAATACTTCTCAACTTGTTCAACTTTACTAATCATTAAAGTGAATGGTTTATCTGGATGTCTATTTTTTACTTTAACAAGTTTAAGATAATTCTCATAACTTGTTGCCATCACTCCTAAACCATAAACTGTTTCAGTTGGAAACGCTAATAGTCCATTGTTTTTTAAAATTAAAGCAGCTTCTTTAACTTCTTTTTTACTCAAGATTTTCAAGATGGTATCCTCCAAAAATCAATAAATATCGATCTTTCCCATATATATCTTTTTTAAACAAATATTGAATCTTATCGCTATCAAAATAGCGTTTAATTAAATCTTCTAAAGTGTTTTTTTCATCATAACCAATTTCATAAGCCATCATGAATTTATCACCCATAACATCTTTATAATGTCTAAAGTAACTATCATAGAAATGAGTTCCATCATGTGAGTAAATTGCAGTAAGAGGTTCATATCTTAATACATTCTCATCTATTTCATCCATTTTACTTACATAAGGTGGATTGCTTACAAGAACATCAATATGAATATTTCTTTCTTCAAATGGTTGAAGACGACTTCCTTTAAGAAGTTTAATATCTAAATTCAATTTCTCTTTATTGCGTTCAGCAATTAAAAGAGGATCTTCATATTTATCACTTCCATAAACTGTTGAATCTTTAAATTGCTCTTTTAAATATAAAGCAATACATCCACTACCAGTACAAACATCAGCAATTGTTCCATGATCAATATGATATTTATTTATATATTCTTTAACCAAAATGGCTAATCCTTCAGTTTCAGGACGAGGAATTAAAACATTGTGATCAATAAGAATATCTAAATCAACAAAACTAGCTTTTCCTAAGACATATTGAATAGGTTTACCAGTATAAACTAAATTTAAATAACGATTGAATTCTTCAAAATTTTTAATTTCATCATCAAAATGCACAACAAGTTCTGTATAATCTTTAAAATTATTAGCCGCAATTAATAAACTATAAATCTCAGTTTCATTAAGATGAACACTTCGTCTTTTTTCATCATTCTTTTTAGTCTTAATAAATAGTTCGCGGTTTGTTGACATTTTACTTTTCTCCAGCAATCTTTGCTTGTTGATCATAATTAATTAAGGCATCAATTAATTCATCTAAATCGCCTTCAATAATTCGATCAAGTTTTTGTAAGGTAAATCCAATACGATGGTCAGTAACACGGTTTTGTGGATAATTGTAAGTACGAATCTTTTCATTACGGTCACCACTTCCAACCTTACTACGATATGCAGCTTCAGTTTTCTCTTTCTTTTCTTCCTCGAGTTGAGCAAGTTTACTCGCAAGCATTTGCATACAGATTTCATGGTTGGTAATTTGATCTTTTGCGGTTTGACAACTTACTACAATTCCAGTTGGAATATGTGTAACACGAACTGCGGATTCAGTTTTATTAACGTTTTGTCCGCCAGCACCACTTGATCTATAAGTATCAACTTTGCAATCTTCATTACGAATTTCAACTTTACCTAATTCAACTTTTGGCATAACAACAACAGTTGCTGTTGAAGTATGAATTCTACCGTTTGCTTCAGTCTTTGGAACACGTTGAACTCTATGAACGCCACCTTCATATTTAAGACGAGAATAAGCGTTACTTCCACTAACAATAAATTGAATATAACTGAAGCCACCAGCTGCACCTTCTCCAGTATCAACAACAGTTAATTTCCAACCTTCTTTATCGCAATAGTGACTATACATTCTAAATAAATCACCAGCAAAAATATTAGCTTCATCGCCGCCAACAGCACCCTTAATTTCAAAAATAACATCTTTCCCATCATTTGGATCTTTAGGAAGAAGTAATACTTTTAATTCTTCAGTAATTTGATCCATGATTTCTTGATTTTTCTTGAGTTCTTCTTTGCCCATTGTGCTGATTTCAGGATCTTTATCATCAGCCATTATTAAAGCATCATCATGATTTTTTAAAGCATAACAATAAGCTTTAAATTTTTCAACAATTGGTTCAAGTTCACTATGCTCAATACTTAAATCTCTAAATCTATTAACGTCGTTTAAAACTTCTTCTTTTAAAAGAAGTTCTTCCACTTCTTTAAATCTATTTTCGGTTGTAACCAACCTATCATACATACTTTTATCCATCTTTAACTCCAATTTCTATCCAAAAAATTATAACAAAAAATCTATATAATTTAAAGTTATCTTATGGTTTTAAAAGGGGTACCCTTATGATATAATCATAAAAAGGTAAAAATCATGTCATATAAAGCGTTATACAATAAATATAGAAGTCAGACTTTTGATGAATTAGTGGGTCAAGAAGCAGTCGTTACAACTTTAAAAAATGCCTTAAAAACAAATAAGATTAGTCATGCTTATTTATTTAGTGGTCCTCGTGGTACGGGAAAAACTAGTGTAGCTAGACTTTTTAGTAAGGCCTTAAATTGTGAAGAAGGTTTAGGTCATCAATGTAACAAATGCGATAACTGCAAACTTATTAGCGAAGGCAATCACCCTGATGTTATTGAAATCGATGCCGCTAGTAATTCAGGTGTCGATGAAGTTAGAAACTTAATTGATAATGTAAAGTATGCACCAATAAAAGGAAGATATAAAATTTACATCATCGATGAAGTCCATATGATGACTAACAGTGCTTTCAATGCACTTTTAAAAACTCTTGAAGAACCTCCAGAGTATGTTATTTTTATTCTTTGCACTACTGAACCTTATAAATTACTTCCAACAATTCTTTCTCGTTGCCAAAGATTTGAATTCAAAAAGATTCCAAACGCAACTTTAAAGGAATTAGTTATTCGTGTTCTTAAAAATGAAAACGTTAAAGCTGAAGATGAAGCAATTAATTTAATTGTTGAACTTGCAAACGGAGGAGCTCGTGATGCTTTAAGTATCCTTGATCAATTAATCGCATATAGTGGCGATTTAATTAATGTTAAAGATATTGAATCCGTTTTTGGTCTTACAAGTGCTGATGAAAAGATTGAAATGCTTACTTATATTTCTAAAAAAGATACTCTTTCTCTATTAAATTTCTATAGTAAAATCACAAAACGAAATGTCGATATTGAAAGACTCAATAATGAATTACTTGATGTTTTAAAAGATACTTTAATCTATACAAAAATTAAGAGTACAAGTTTACTTGAAGAAAATAACGAAGAAGAAGCTAAAACTATTTCTTCTTTATTTAATGAAACTAAACTCATTAATATGATTGATGAGCTTCTAAAATGTCAAAATGACTTTAGAACAACTAATAACCCAAATTTCCTCTTTGAAATTTATCTTTTAAAATTATTAGATGATAAATCAGCAAAAGAAGTAATTTACGTTAATAATACTGGCGTTAATCCAATTAAAGAAATTAATGTTCAACCTGTAGAAAATAAGGTTGTTGCTCCTTTAACTAAAGAAATTAAAGTTCAAACTGAACCTATTAAAGAAGAAGTTAAACCTCAATTAGATATAACCGATATTAAAGGTTTAAGTGCACTTCCTCCAATTTTCCCAGATGAAAAAGATAATAAGAAGATTGAAGAAAAATCTCCACTTATCACTGAAGGTGATTCTTACGTGGTTGATAATGATACCTTAATTAAACTTATGGTATCTGGAAATAAACAAGCACGTGAAGAACTTATGAAACGCTGGCAATATCTTGATATATTTAAGACTGATAAAAATTTAGGGCCATTTGCAATGCTTCTTAAAGATGGCTCACCTTACGTTATGACTGAAAATGTCTTGGTTGTTAGTTTTAACTTTGAACATCAAGCTTATAAATGCGATATTAAAGCAAATCAAGATGATTTTGAAAAAGTTGTTTCTAAACTTATTGGTAAAAACATTTTCATCTATGGTATTAACCGTAAAGTTTTAAATGATATAACCCATGAATTCTTAAATTTAAAACAAGTAAATAAATTACCTCGATTAGATGAAATTGGTGAAATTAAAATTGATAAATAAATAAATAAATAAAGGAGAATTACTTATGAATATGCAACAAATGGTTCAAGCTATGCAAAAAGCTCAAAGAGAATTTAATAAAGAATACGCTAAACTTGAGGCAAAAGAATTTAGTGCCAACGCTAATGGCGCAGTTGAAGTTAAAGTTATGGGAGATCTTTCTTTAAAAGAAGTTAAAGTTTTAGATGATGATCTTCTTAAACCAGAAAACAAAGAAGAATTAAGCGACATGATTTGCTTAGCTTTTAAAAAATGCCAAGAAGACATCCAAAAAGAAAGCGATGCAATTAGTGCCAAGTTCCAACAAGGTTCTAAGGGAATGATGTTTTAATGAAAGAACTAAACTCCTTAAATAATTTAATTGAAGCTTTAAAAACTTTCCCAAGCATCGGTAGCAAGACTGCTGAACGAATGGGATATAGTGTTTTAAGTATGACTGATGAAGAAGTTAATAACTTAGTAAAAGCAATCGAAGATGCAAAAAAAGACATACATAGTTGCCCCAATTGTGGTTTATTAACTGAAGATGACCTTTGTTCTATTTGCAAAGATCCTAATAGAACACACGATGTTTGTATCGTTATCAGTAATCCAAAAGACGTCTATAGTTTTGAAAAACTTGAAAGTTATCATGGAGTTTATCATGTTTTAGGTGGAGTTATTAGTGGCTTACATGGAGTTGGTCCTGATGACTTAAAAATTAAAGAACTTTTAGAAAGAATCCCTAAAGAAGGAATAAAAGAATTAATTCTTGCAACGGATCCTACACTTGATGGAGAAACCACTGCTTTATATATTTCAAGATTAGTAAGTAAAATGAATATTAAAGTTACAAGATTAGCCTATGGTTTACCAGCTGGTGGTCAACTTGATTATGCTGATGAATTAACAATCAAAAAAGCTCTTGATAATCGAACTGATTTAAAATAAAGGAGAAACATATGTTTATTACATTTGAAGGTGTTGAAGGATGCGGAAAATCATCTGTATTAAGCGTAGTTTTTGAGCGTTTAACTAAAGAAAAATATAGTGTTATTGAAACTAGAGAACCAGGTGGCGTCAAAATTAGTGAAGCCATTCGAAAAATAGTTCTTGGAAAAGAATACACTACTATGGATAAACGAACAGAAGCGCTTCTTTTTGCTGCTTCTCGTCGTCAACATTTAGTTGAAAAAGTTTGGCCTGCTTTAAAAGAAAATAAGATCGTTCTTTGTGATAGATTTTTAGACAGTAGTCTCGCTTATCAAGGTGCTGGAGATGGAATTGGTATCGATGAAGTCTTAAAAATTAACCTTTTTGCAACTGAAGATACTTATCCTGATTGCACGATTCTTTTTGATCTCGAACCTGAAATTGGTTTAGCACGTATTAATAAAAATAAAAACCGTGAAGTTAACCGTTTAGATCTTAAAGAAGTTCAATTCTATAAGACTGTTCGTGAAGCTTATTTATCTTTAAGCAAACGTTATAAAGAAAGATACGTTGTAATTGATGCAAGTAAAGACTTTGATTCAGTTTGTGATGAAGTTTATAAAATAATTAAAGAGAGAATAAATGGATTACATTAATTATTTAAAAAACGAACAACCTGTTGTTTATAAAACTTTTTATAATGCTTTTACTAAAAATAAAATCTTCCATGCTTATCTTTTAAGCGGAGAAATAGGAACTCCACTCTTAGGGGTAGCAAAATTTCTTGCTGCTTCTCTAGTTTGTGATAATGCTAGTCCATTTGCTTGTCTTAATTGCAGTCCTTGTAAAAGAATATTAGATGAAAATTATGGGGATTTAATTATAATAGATGGCAAAAAAGACACTATTAAAAAAGAAAATATTGAATATATTGAAAGTGAATTTTCTAAAACTAGTTTAGAGAAAAAAGGCATTAAAGTTTATATTATTAACCTTGTTGAAAATATGAACGAAGATAGTATCAATGCTCTTTTAAAGTTTCTTGAAGAACCAAGCGAGAATACCTATGCATTTTTGACTACTGAAAATGAATATCGTGTTCTTCCAACCATTTTATCAAGAACGCAAATTATTCATTTTAATTTAATTGATAAAGAAAAACTTATTAAAGAAGCGGCTACTGATGGAGTTATTGAAGAAGATGCTGAACTTTTAGCTAACTTCTATAATGATGCAGAAAAAATTAAAGAAGAATCTTTGAGCGATGACTATAAAGAAGCTAAAGAAAATGTCTTAAATTTATTTAATAAATTAAAAGACAAAAAAGAATTAAGATTCTTTATTGAAAACGACATTTGTACAACATTAAATACTAAGCCTAGTGTCCGTTATCTCTTTGATTTTTTAATTTTCTTTTTTAAAGAAGCTTATATCTATAATTTAGAAAAGAATACTATTTTTAAAAGTTATGTTAAGATATTAGAGATTATTAGTAGTAATGTTAAAGATCTTAGTGATGCGATTTTAATCTTAATGGATGCAAGAAATGAACTCAATTATAACTTAAACACTTCGCTATTAATCTTACATACATTTAAAGAAATTTTTGAGGTTTAAATATGGAAAGAATTTATATAAGTATTGCTTTTAAAAGCACAAGAAAAACCTATTTCTTCTATACAGTTGATCCATCAATTAAAGTTGGTGATTCTGTAATTGTTGAAACTGTTGTTGGTAAAGAAATTGGTGTCGTTATTGCAACAAATATTAAGGTTGATGAGAATTTTGCTAATGAAATCAAACCTATTATTACTCGTGCAACCGATACTGATTTAAGAATTGAAAAAGAAAACGAAGAACTTGCTTTAAAAGCAAATGATATATTCACTAAAACCGTTGAAGAACTTAAATTTGATATGCGTTTAATTTCAAGTGAATATACTTTTGATCGAAGTAAAATTCTTTTTGTTTACGCAAGTGATGAACGAATTGATTTTAGAGAGCTTCTTAAAATACTTGCTGGTGCCCTTCATTGTCGTATTGAGCTTCGTCAAATTAACTCAAGAGAAAGAGCTCAAGCTGTTGGTGGAATTGGTATTTGTGGACTTGAAATTTGCTGCACCACCTTCTTTAAAACATTCGATGGTATCTCTTTAAATAGAGCTAAAAACCAAATGCTTGCTATCAATATTCCAAAATTAAGTGGTCAATGTGGCAAACTTATGTGCTGTTTAAAATATGAAGATGATTTATATACTGAAGCTAAAAAAGAATTCCCACGTATTGGAATTCGTGTTAGATATAACAATTTAAACTACAAACTTAGTGGATATAATGTATTAACTAAAGTTTGTAAAATCGAAAATCCAGATGATGTTGAATTTGTTTCACTTGATGAACTTAATAAAATGCCAAAAATAGAAGAAAATTATACTCGTGAAAATAATTAATTCTTAATAATATGAGTGGAATTTTATATCTTGTCCCTTCGCCAATTGGCAATTTAAATGATGTATCTCCCCGTGTAAAAGATACTCTTTTTAGTGTTGATTATGTTGCTTGCGAAGACACAAGAAACACAGGTAAACTCTTAAATTTAATTGGAATTACTAATAAAAAATGTGTTTCTTGTCATGAACATAATGAAAAGGAATCTTCCATAAATATTGTTAAAGATTTACTTGATGGAAAAAACGTTGCTTATCTTAGCGATGCAGGTTATCCATGTATCAGTGATCCAGGATATTTATTAACTTTAGAAGCGATTAAAAACGATATTAAAATTACTCCTTTAAGCGGAGCAAGTGCATTTTTGAGCGCCTTAATTGCTAGTGGTCTTGACACTGAGCATTTCTTCTTTTATGGCTTCCTTAAAAGCAAAGAAAGTGAACGCTTAAAAGAGTTAGAAATTCTCAAAAACACCCCATATACTACCCTCTTTTATGAAGCACCTCATAGAATTAAAGAAACTTTAAGTGATTTATATAAGGTCTTTGGTGATCGTAAAATTGTAATCGCTCGTGAACTTAGTAAACTCCACGAAGAGTTCATCCGCACTACTTTAAAAGAAATAAATGAGAACTATAAAGAGATTATTGGTGAGATTGTTCTTGTGGTTGATAAAGCACCTTTAATTGAAACAAAGTATGATGAAAAAGAAATCATTAATAAAGTTGACTTATTAATGAAAAATGGACTCACAAAAAAAGACGCAATAATTAGTGTCTCTCTCTTACTAGATATTCCAAAAAACGATATCAAGAAATTAGTAATTTAATAAAATAAGCCATATATAATGGCTTATTTTTTAATTGGATCCTCATTTTCACCTTCAAGACCAACCGTATCACTAACTGGAAGAGCAAAGGCAATTCCTTGTCCTTTGGTGTTTAATCCAGCAGCTTTTCCAATTGCTAAAAGAACTTTATCTTTAATATCATTTCCTACAACAATCATAACGATTTCTTTATCTGGTTTAATTTGAACTCCGTAGAATTCTTCAATCTGACTATTACCTGTTCCACGAGCATTTAAAACAGTTCCACCACGTGCTCCGCTATCAAGTGCCGCTTCAATAACAAGATCAGTAAAACCTTTATTTACAATAACCATAATTAAGACACTATCCATATTATTTCTTCCTCCCTTGTTTGGTATCAGTTAAGAACTTATAAGACAAAACACTAATAATCGAATCAACTTCTATTGTAAAGGCAACACCTTTAGCTTCCTTACTAACCTTAAATCGTTCATCACAAATATCTAAACATTTTTGAAGTTTGGTTTTAGTTACAAGGCACATAACGATATCTTTACGAGTATCAGCAATACCTATAATGTGCTGAATATCGCCTCTTACTGTTCCATGTCCATAAGTTACAAACGAGGCAGAAACACCAACATCATTAAAGGCATTAATAAAGTAATCACCTTGATAACGACCAACAATAACCATTAAAAATTTAAGCTCACGAAGCTTGTATTTATCTTCATACTTAGGAAGATTCACATTAACGTTATTTATAGGTTGATTTTTAAGTAAGTTATTTTTCATTTGAATCATCCTCGGTTAAAGTAAAGTGAATAACTTGTAAATCGTTAGGTTCGATAACATGTTTTCTTGCACGCGCATACATGATTTTAATTTTAGTTTCAGCGTATAAACCCATTATTTCAATAGATAAAACAGGGATTGCTGCAATAATTCCTATGACACCAAACCCACTACTTGAATTATCAAGAGTTGCACTTATTCCTAAAATAAATGGAAGAACAAAGTTGCTAGCCATTAATCCACTTGCAACTTCTCCAGCATCGAAAGCAATTGCTGTATAAATATCAGGGACAATTAAAGCTAATAAGAAACTCAAAACATAAATAGGCATTAAATAATATAATAAACTCAAAGTTGGAGCATAAATTACACGATAAGTAGCAAGCATAATCGCTAAACTAACACCAATTAAAAGAGTACTCGAAATTTTCTTTTTACTAATAACACCATTGCTTACTTCTTCAACTTGATTTGCTAAAATTCCAACACCAGGTTCAACAAGAATAATAACCGCACCAAGTAAAGCACTAATAATAAAGAGTAATGGATAATATTTACTACTAACTGCTAAGCCTTTTCCTAAAGCATTACCAACTGGAATAAAACCAAAATTTGCGGCTGTTAAGAAAATAACGAGTCCAACAAAAGTAAATGCAAAACCAGAAATAATTCTAACAAGTTCATTTTTATGAAGTTTTAAAACAAAATAATTATAAGCTAAGAAGAAAATGATCATTGGAAGTAAAGCAATTCCTATTCCTTGAAGAGCACTAACTAAACAATCAAGCAAATGAGTCATTGTAATTTCCGTTACAATAGTTGGGGCTTTTAAAGTTGGTCTTAAAACTAACCCTAAAATCATTGTGGTAATTACAGGTCCCATTGAGCACATTGCTGTCATACCAAAGCTATCACTACTAGTATCATTACCACCTCTAATACCCGCAATTCCTACACCAAATGCAATAAAAAATGGGACGGTAATTGGTCCAGTTGTTACAGCTCCACTATCAAAACTTAAATCAATAATAGGTCCATCTTTATCTCCAAAAAGACAAGCAAAACCAAAGATCATCAAGAAAAAGAAGGTATACCATAATTTAAGTGGTTTTTGGAACATAATACGAATGTAAGCTAAAATAAAGAAGATAGCTGCTCCAACGGCAATTGCAATTTTAATGATGTTTGGATCGATAATATCCGCTGGAACGTAACTTGCTAAAACTGTTACATCAGGTTCAGCAATAACAATTAATAAACCAAGTAAAAACATCAAAACTATAACTAAAAGTAGACTTCTTTGCTTTGCAAAAGAAGCACCTAATTTTTTACCAACGTTTTCAAGAGCAGTATCTGCACCAATTGAGAATAAAGTCATTCCAATTACAAGAGCTAAAGAACATAACAAAAAAACGATTAATAAGTCGGTACTAATAATCGTTGTATTGTTAAAATAATTTGTCCAAATTTGCACTAAATATAAAATCAAGACGATTGCTGCTATTGGCAAGACCGATAATAGTGAATTTAAAAATTTCTTTAATAAACTACGTATCATACCTAAAAGTTTAAACCATTCTTAATATAATGACTATAATTTATTTCATTAATTTTAAGAATTCTTTAGGGGTTGGAGCATCAAACTTATAGATTTTTCCAGTCTCAGGATGCTTAAAACTTAATTCATAAGCATGTAAACAAAGTCGATTAATTGGATTTTCTGGTTCGCCATATTTATCATCACCTAAAACATAGTGACCAAGGTATCCTAAAGTAACACGAATTTGGTTTTTTCTCCCTGTATCAATTGTGACATCAAGTAAACTATATTTCTTATTTTCTTGAAGAACTTTATAGTGAGTTACTGCACGATAATTTCCATTACCACCAGTTGGTACAACATGCATAAAGTCTTCTCGATCTTTACGAAGATAATTAATAATAGTATCTTCTTTCTTTTCCATTCTTCCTTCAACAATTGCAAAATAACCTCTTTTAGTTACAAGGTCATTCCAAGATTCTTGAAGTTCATCACGTGTTTTTTCATTCTTACAAAACATTAAAACACCACTAGTTTCTTTATCTAAACGATGGACTAAAAATATACGATTATGCTTATCTTTTTCTTGAACATAATCCATAACCATACGATAAGCGGTACTATTTTTTTCTGTTTCACTCGCATTACTTAAAAGTCCAACAGGTTTATTAATCGCAATAAACTCATCATCTTCATAAATAATTGGAACATCTTTTCGTGCTTTTGCTTTTATTGGATTACGCGAAATAATAAGCGAATCACCAACTGAAAGCATAAAATCAAATTGACTAATAGGAGCTCCTCCAAGCGAAACTAAATGTCTACTAAGTAAACTTTTAGCAGTATTTCTTGAAAATTGAATATCCTTAATTAAATACTCTAAAAGAGGAGCATCACGTCTAACTTTATATTCTTTAAAATCTAAACGTTGATGGTGTTCAATTTCTTTATGAGGTTTCCCTGCGTATCTTTTCTTTAAGTTCTCTTTATAATTTTTATTCATGATAATCTTTACTTGCTTTTATAAATCCTAAGAATAATGGATGAGCTTCAAGTGGTCGACTCTTAAATTCTGGATGGAATTGACATCCAACAAAGAAAGGATGATCTTTAAGCTCAATAATTTCACAAAGTCCAGTTTGTGGATTATTTCCACTAAAGACTATACCATTATTTTTGAAATCTTCTCTATATTTATTATTAAATTCATAACGATGACGATGTCTCTCACGGATATCACTTTCTTTATAAAGGCTATAAACTAAAGTTCCTTTTTCAAGATGACAATCATATTCGCCAAGTCTCATCGTACCACCTAAATTCATTCCAGCATATTGATTTGGAAGGTAATCGATGACGTTATATGAGGTTTTTTGATTGAATTCGGTACTATCGGCATCAGTTTTATTTAATACATCACGAGCAAAATCAATTAAAGCTATTTGCATACCAAGACAAATACCTAAATAAGGAATTCTATTTTTTCTTGCGTATCTTGCAGCAATCATCATTCCATCGATTCCACGTTTACCAAAACCACCTGGAACAATAACGCCTTGTGCTCCTTTGAGTTTTTCCGCAATATTTTCATTAGTAATTTGATTACTATCAACCCACATAATATTAATGTTTTTATTTACAGCATATCCTGCGTGTTTAAGTGCTTCAACAACTGAAAGATAAGCATCATGAAGTTGAGTATATTTACCAACAAGAGCGATATTAATTGATTCATTAATTCCTTCAACTCGTTTAACAAATTTACGCCAATCATCCATATCAGCGACTGGTTCACATTTAAGTTGAAGATGCTCAACAATAAGTTCATCAACTTTTTGCTTTTGTAAATCAAGAGCAACTTGATAAATTAAAGGAACATCTTTGACTTCAATTACCGCATTATCATCGACGTTGCAGAAAAGAGCAACTTTTTGCATCGTTTCTTTATCAAGAGGTGCTTCTGTTCTAAGTAAAATAACATCAGGTTGAATTCCAAGACCAGTCAACTCTTTAACACTATGTTGAGTTGGTTTGGTTTTTGGCTCACAAGAAGTATTTAAATAAGGAACTAAAGTATTATGAACAAAGAAAACGTTATTATAACCAAGTTCACGACGAACTTGACGAGCAGCTTCTAAAAATGGAAGAGATTCAATATCTCCAACTGTTCCTCCAATTTCGCAAATTACAACATCCGTATCATCTTTTGCATCAAAAGCATTCATTAATCTTCTTTTGATTTCATTTGTTACGTGAGGAATAATTTGGACAGTTTTCCCAAGATAAAGACCCTTACGTTCATTATCTAAGACTGCTTGATAGATTTTTCCACTAGTAACACTACTTTCTTTAGTTAAACTAGAGTTAATAATTCTTTCATAATGCCCTAAATCAAGATCGGTTTCCGCTCCATCTTTTGTAACGTAAACTTCACCATGTTGAAGAGGAGACATTGTTCCTGGATCAATATTAAGGTATGGATCGCATTTCATTGAAAATACGTGTAATCCACGTCTTTTTAAAAGACGACCAATACTAGCCGCACTAACACCTTTTCCTAAACCAGAAACAACACCGCCGGTGACAAAGATGAATTTTCTTTGTTTTGAATTTTGATTATTACTGTTTTCCATAAAAATTTATATTTAAAAATACTCTATAAGCAAAATTATAAGTATTTTTGGGGTGCCCTTATAATAATATAATAAGATATTTTTTTATGCATCCACAAAATGAAGAATTTGAATTTTATTATTGCCTTGTTAAATGACAAAGCATCATATGATCTTTTAAAAAGAAAATTTGGTGAAGACTTCTTAAATAAAATAAACATTAAAAAAGTACCAAATAAAAAGGTTAAACTAATTTCTCATAATGATATAAAACACTATCACCAAAAGTAGATTCAATATATGTTTTTACTCTTGAATCAGCAAAAGCTTTTACAAGTTCTAAAGTCTTTTCTGAACCTTTATTCTCTTCTTTAACTGTAATAATATTTGCTTTTTCGCTAATTAATTCTTCACTAGCTTTTTCACTTAATACAATTCGACTACCAAGTGAATCACCAAGTCCTGTTAAAGCTGTATTTCCTGGAATAATTCCAAAATTATAATCTGGAAGAGAGGCACATAAATTGCTTTCTTTAATGCAAGATAAAGTGCAATTTTTATATTCTTCAGTAAAAGTAACGCACTTTGTTGGATTTGTTACATCAAAATTTGTAAACTCATTTGAAGAATTATAATTACTAGCATTAATGGTTAAAATTCCATAACTAGCAAGTAAATTTAAAGCTCTTTCAACATTACTTGGATCATTTACAAGTTCGATTGATTCACCATCATCTAACTTTTTATTTTGATCTTTATCACTACTATATAAACAAAGTTTTTCATAATGAACTTTGCATGCCGCAACTAGTTTTGTGCTTCCTTCATAAGTATTTAAATATGGAATATGTTCAAAGTAATTTGCATCATACTCATTATTTGCAACTGCATCATTTTGAATAGTCCAATCAAGAACCGTTACATTTAATGTATATCCATCTTCTTTAACAATATCTTTAATACATTCATTTAAAATTTTTGCATGAGGTAATTCACTTGCACAAATCGATATTGTTTTTGTGTTGCTTCCTCCGCACGAGACTAAACCTAATACTAATAAACTACTAACTAAACCTAATTTAATAAAATTTTTCATTTTGCTTTTCTCCTTTTATCAACTTTTTTACTAATTAAAATAGCCACTTCTTGAATAACTTGAACAATAATCACAATAAGTAAGATAATAATCCACACATTTGGGTAAGACATGTAGTTACCTGTATGATTTGAATAAAATGCATAGGCTGAGGCAATAAGTCCTCCTGCTCCAAAATCATAAGCAAATGCGGTATAACCTAAAATTGAAATTGTTGAGACTGCAAGACCAGTAATAAGACTTGGTTTTGCTTCTTTAAATAATACTTTAAATATAATTTGTGAGGTGCTAGCTCCCATACTTTTTGCCATCTCAATCACTCCGCTATCAACTTCATTAAGTGAATCTTCAACGATTCGACTAACAAAACCAAATGAAGCGAAGAATAATGGAATAATCATTGTATACCAAGCACCTGTTCCTTTTAAAAAGATGGTACGTGTTAAAGGTAATAAAACAATGATTAATAATAAACAAGGGATTGAACGCATAATATTTATAAATAATCCTAAAGGTAAATTAATCCATTTATTTTCTTTAATACCTTTTTTACTTGTTATTGAAAGAAGAACACCAAGCGGAACACCAACCAAATAAGCCAAGATAGTTGAAATAATAGTCATTAATATTGTTTCAAGTGTTGGTACTAATAATGTCGATAAATCCATATTAATTATTTACCTCCTCAAAGTTAATCTTGTGTAGTTTTAGATACTTCTCTAAAACATTAATTTCTTTTTTGTTTGATGGAAGTTTAATAACTACTTGTCCATAAACTTTATTATCAATTACTTTAGTATCTGCATAAACAATAGAGACTAAAATATTACAATCTTCAACAATGTTAGCAATTAATGGTTCATCTAAATTTCCATTAAAGAGAAATCTAATCATCTTTTTATTGTCTAGCATTGTTTTAACGTGATCGCTATAAATTAATTCTTTAGCAATCTTTGTTTTAGGAGATAAAAAGACATCACTCATTTCTCCATTTTCAACAATTTTACTATTATCCAAGATTGCAACCTTGTTACAGATCGATTCAATTACATTAATTTGGTGAGAAATCATGATGATTGTTAATCCATATTCTTCATTTAATTTCTTTAATAAATCTAAAATCGAACTCGTAGTTTCAGGGTCTAAAGAACTCGTTGCTTCATCGCTTAAAAGAATATCAGGCTCTAAAACTAAAGCCCTAGCAATTGCTACACGTTGCTTTTGTCCACCACTAAGTTCACTAGGATAACTATGTAATTTATCACCTAAACCTACTTTATTTAAGGCATCAAGTGCTTTCTTTTCTTTGTCTTTTGCTTTTATGATTTCAAGGGCAAATAAAACGTTGCCTAAAACATCACGTTGCTCTAAAAGATTAAAAGATTGAAAAATCATTACAATCTTTCTTCTTGTTTCTTTATCAACACTAAACGTTTTATTTGCAACTAATTTGTCTTTAAAATATATTTCGCCTTCATCAAAATTTTCAAGTCCATTGATACAACGAACAAGAGTTGATTTTCCAGCACCTGAAAGGCCTAAAATACCATATATATCGCCTTTTTCTACATTTAAAGAAATATCATCTAATACTTTATGACCATTAAATGATTTAGATAAATGCTTTATTTCTAATTCGCTCATATTTCCTCCTTGTATAGAGGAAATTTTTATAAAAAAATCTCGCCCTACACTTTCGTATAAGGACGAGATTATAGAATACTCGTGTTACCACCTTACTTTACTTAATAATCACTTATTAAGCCTTCAAAGTACACAATTAATAATTGTAGACTCGCAGCTATAACGGGCATTCCCGAAAGAAACTACATATCATTTCTTTAGCTCATAGGCCATGTTCAATTATTTATTAACTTCCTTCTTTCACCACTTTGAAGGCTCTCTACGAGTTATAAATAATCTACTCTTCCTACTCTTTGCTTATGACTAAATTATATGGATTAATAAAATTTTGTAAAGTTAATTTATTCTTAATAAAAATCACTAATCTTTTTTGTTAACTACTTCTTTTTCATGAATCTCTTTTAACATATTGTCATAATACTTTTCATCAATAAAATATTT
>DAIODM010000012.1:0-28975 GCA_036746835.1 Candidatus Onthovivens sp.
CCAATTAAGCGATGCCAGTTTGATAAAGTGGGATAATAAAAACAATGAGGAAATTAAAAATTGGAAGCCGTAATATAAAATAGAAAAAATAAATAAATATAAATAATGGTCTCATGACCGAAGAAATTAATAGATTGTTGAATAAAGAAAATATATTAATTGTGTTTGTCCTATTTATTTGAAAAGGCAAAACAATTAATGATACTAATAACAAATTTATTAAATATAATTTAATTCTTTTAAAATGCCTCCTGTATAAATTTGATAGTGAAAAGAAAATTGAAATGATAAACGAAACTAAAAAACTTTCTTGATAGCAAAGAAATGGATTAATAATTAAAAAGAAAATTCCAATAATGGAAACTATTTCTATTTTGGAAAACTTATTCTTAAAAAGATATTTATTGAAAAAAGTAAAAAAGAAAAAAGTAATTATTTTATATGTCATAAATTTATCAATATTCAATAAAAATAAAGGACTAATCAATAAAAATGCAATTAAATATGATATTTTTTCACTCAAAAAAAGTGAAAAAATATTCGAAATTTTCTTAATGAAATAATTTAAATACGAGCCAGTTAACGTAAGAATCAAACTAAAATTTAAAAATTTTAAATCATTAATGGCATCATTATTATCATCACTTGTTCCTAAAAGTATTCCACCTATAAAATTTTTAATTTTTTCATCATTAAAAGAATCAAGATAATGATTTCTCATCTTATTTAAATCGAATGGAAAATTAAAGATTTTGTTAAAACTATTTAAATAAATTTGCTTATTAACTCCACTATTTCTTAAATATTTATCAAAATCAAAAGAACTTTCAAGTGCATGAAAATGAAAATCCTCGATATTTCCTTTTATTCTTACCAAATCCAAAAAATCAATTTCTGGAGAACTGTTATAGACATAAAATCTATTAAAACCATTAAACAAAATGAAATAATTATCTTTCTTTTTAATAACGATTCCTAATATTTCTTTATTATTTGTATTAATGAATGTTAATAAAAATCTACATACCCCTAATCCAACAAAAAACAATAAAAATATTAGGTAAGATCTATCTTTTTTAATATTTTTTAATGCTTTAAAAATACAAAAAAATAAAATTACAATACCTATAAATAGGAAGTCGTTATTAAATAAGAAAAATGTTGATAAGAATAAAAGGAAACAAAAGAAATACTTATTCATGTAATATTACATAATTTTTGATTTGAGTAAATTTACTATTTCCAATTCCTTGAACATTCATTAAACCTTCTAATGTGTAAAATAAACCATTAGTGCTTCGATAATTGATTATTGCTTCCGCAATAATCGATCCAATTCCACTTATTGTTTGAAGTTTTTCGCTATTATCTGTATTTACATTAACTTTTGAAATCACATCACTACCACAAACATTTGTAACATCATATTTGGTTGGAATATAATAACTTTCATTTTTAGTAATTTCCGCTTCCAAATAATAACAACGATCATCAGCTTCACTTGTAACTCCGCCAGCTGCATTAATTAAATCTTCCATTGTAGCCCCATCCATCGTTAATAAATACTTTCCTGGATTTACTACATATCCATCAATTGTAAATGATGCTGAGCTCTCATCATCCACTGTTGTCGCGTTTTCCTCAGTCGAATCTTTAGTTCCAAATAATGAATTCGACATATTCGGATCAATAAATTGAAACACAACTAAACCAATAATCGTCGCAATAACTACACCTAAAATAATTTTTAAGGTCATAAAAAACCTCCTTATTAATAAATAAGGAGGAATTATGAAAAGTTTAAAATAAAAAAGTTGGCTTTAACCAACTTTTTACAATTTACTTAACTTCAAGAATCTCAATGTCGTAAGGTTCGACAGCTTTTACGGTTACTTTATCGCCAGCTTTGTGACCAATTAAAGCCTCACCAAGTTCACATTCATTGCTGATTCTCATATGTTTTGGATCAGATAATGGATCACTTTCAATTGAAGAAACAATCTTAACTTCTAAAATTTCGCCAATTGATAAATCTTTAAATTTAACAGTATTTGAAATATTAATTAATTTGCCTTTTTTCTCTTCAATGATTTTCGCATTATGTAAAATTTCTTCAATTTCCTTAATACGAGCTTCAACTTCAGCTTGTTTATTTCTAGCGGCATCATAATCAGCATTTTCGCTTAAATCGCCCATTGCACGAGCATTATTTAATGCTTCAAGAATCTCAGGTCGATCAACATCAATAAGTTTTTTATACTCAGCTTCTAGCTTTTCTTTACCTTCTCTTGTTAATACTAAATCTTTTGCCATATTCATTCTTCCTTTTTACGTTTAATAATTATACCTTAAATAACCTTTATATTCTATAAAAAGTTACTTAATCTCTTGAATTTTAGGGTCATCGTTAAAAGCATCAAAAACTTCTTGAGCTTCTTCTAACTCATCAGGATCGGTAACCTCTAAAACTTCGTTATTATCACCATATTTCATAATATATACAGTATCTGGATCAGTTTTATCATAAGCAAAAACATAATCAGTCTCTCTTTCAGGATTATGATAAGTAAAAAGAATATTTAATAAATACTCATTTCCTTCATCATCTTTTACTGAAACAACATTTGAACTGTTATTAATTTCGTTTGTCATATGGTTTATTCCTTAAATAATCTTCTAAAATTACAACTGCACTATACATATCGATGACTTCTTTGATTTTATCTTCCTTATAACCCATTTCTTGTAGACGATATCTCGCTTCAGTTGTTGAATAAGATTCATCATAGAAAAAGATATGAAGATCAGGCATCACCTCACGTAAATCATCAGTAAACCTCATTACAGATTCACATCTATTTCCAGGTTTTCTATCGATTTGAAGAGGCCAGCCAATAACAATATTCCTGATTCCAGTGTCATTTACTATATCAATAATATGCTGCCTAGCCTTTAAATAGTTACCTGTTTCAAAACGATATTCTTCTTTTGGGTAAACAAAACCCAATAAATCGCTTTTTGCGATTCCTATCGTTTTTGTTCCTAAATCTAAGCAAAGATATTTAACCATGTTCCTATTTTAAAATATTCTTCTTAACTAAATCAATCTTATCTAAACTTAAAACGTTACCTTGTGACATATCTGGACGTCCACCACCAGATCCACCTAAAATATCAGTAACTGCTTTTAATTCATCTTTAGATTTTAATCCTTTAGCAACAAGATCTTTTCCTAAACAATAAATAATTGGATGTTTTCCATTCTCGTCTCCAATCAAAACGATACGATAATCAGTATATTTTGTCTTTAAATCATCATAAATATTCATTAAAGATTCTTTTGTAAAGCCATTAAGATATTCACATAAAATATGCTTCTCATCAAAGGTTTTTGATAATTCTTTAGCTTTTTCGTTTGCTAATTCTTTAAATAAATTATTATATTTTTCTTCATAATCTTTTAAAGAATCAACTAAAGTTTTAACTCTATTTTCAGTTTCTTTATAGTTATTTGCTCCAGAGATTTCTTTGACTTGATTAAGCATTTCTTCTCTTTGTTTCAATAATTCATAAGCATTAAATGATGTTCTAGCTTGAATACGACGAATACCATTAGCAATACTTCCTTCAGATTCAATAACAAAAACACCGATATCACTTGTATTCTTAACGTGATTTCCACCGCAGAATTCTTTAGAAACATTTCCAAATGAAACTACACGTACAACATCACCATATTTTTCATCAAATAAACAGAGTGCACCTGTTTTTTTAGCTTCTTCGATTGGAAGAATCTCAGTGTCATTTTTAAGTCCTGATTTAATATATTCGTTAACAATCTTTTCAACTTTCTTTAAATCAACATCACTTATCTTTTCAAAGTGTGAAAAATCGAAACGTAAATATTCATCATTAACAAAACTTCCTTTTTGCTTGATGCCATCACCTAAAACAGCAATAAGAGCACTTTGTAATAAGTGAGTTGCACTATGGTTTTTGGTTATAGCAAAATGTCTTTCTTGATCAACATCAAGTTTAAAAACATCACCACACTTAATAGTTCCATATAAAACTTTAACATGATGTAAATGTTGTTTGTTTGGCGCTTTAGTAACATTAGTTACTTCTGCACGACATTCTTTACTATCAATAAAGCCTAAATCAGCAACTTGACCACCCATTTCAGCATAGAAATTTGTTTTATCAAAAGCTACTTCGCCTTCATCACTAATTTCTTCAACTTTAACACCATCTTTAAATAATCCGATAACTTTACTAGAAATAGTTTTTGGATCATATGTATAAATAGAACTACCTTTAAATTCAAGTAAATCTTTGGATTGAATGTTAAATGATTCAAGATTCTTACGACTGGAACGAGCTAATTCTTTTTGATGCTCTAAACATTTATTAAAGTCATCAAGGTTAACACTTACACCTTTATCTCCACAAATTTCAATAGTTAATTCAATTGGGAATCCATAAGTATCATAAAGTTTAAATGCATCTTCACCACTTAAAACCTTTTTATTTTGAATCATTGTATCAAGAATTTGTTCGCCACTATTTAATGTCTTGATAAATTTCTCTTCTTCAGAACGAATCATTTTACTAACGAAAGCTTTTTTCTCCTCTAAATAAGGATAGAAAGATTTCATATTATCACAGACTACATCGACTAATTTATATAAGAATGGATCATATAAACCGAGCTTTTGTCCATATCTCATAGCTCTACGAAGAAGTCTTCTTAAAACATATCCTCTTCCTTCATTAGAGAAAGATGCACCATCAGCTAAAGCAAATGTGCAACTTCGTATATGATCTGCAATTACTCTATAAGGCATTAAATATTCACCACTATATGGTTTTTTGCAAAGTTTTTGGGTTGCTAATATATAAGGATAGAATAAATCTGTTTCAAAATTGGTTTCAGTTTCTTGCATAACACAAGTTAAACGTTCAAGACCAGCACCAGTATCAATATTTTTATGAGGTAATTCTTTATAATCTTTTCTTTCTACACCATTAACAGCATTAAATTGTGAGAAAACGATGCCCCAAATCTCGATATATCGGTCATTTTCCATATCTTTAGCTAATAAATCGATTCCAATATGTTTTGGATCATATTTTTCGCCTCGATCAAAGAAAACTTCTGTATTTGGACCACATGGACCTTCGCCAATTTGCCAATAATTGCCTTCGAGAGGGATTAAATGGTCTTCAGCACATCCTTGTTCAATCCAATATTTCTTAGTTTCTAAATCTGCTGGATGATAGGTAAAATATAATTTATCTTTATCTAAAGCAAAATATTTATCTGAAGTCAAAATTTCCCAAGCGAAACCAATAGCCTCTTTTCTAAAATAATCTCCAATAGAAAAGTTACCAAGCATTTCGAAGAAAGTATGATGACGAGCGGTTTTTCCAACATTATCAATATCGTTTGTACGAATACATTTTTGAACATTCGTAATACGTTTTGATTCTGGTACTTCACTGCCATCAAAATATTTCTTTAAAGCAGCAACACCTGCATTAATCCAAAGTAAAGTTGGATCATCATGTGGAACAAGGCTTGCACCTGGTTCAACCATATGACCTTTTGATTTAAAGAAGTCTAGCCACATACTTCTAATTTGTTGTGATGTTAATTTTTTCATAAATTTCTCCTTAGGAACAAAAAAAGTTCCTAATAACAACTAGGAACGATTGATATCGCGGTACCATCCTATTTCTTTAGAAAATATAAAGCACTTAATTTTTAACCTTAACGTCGGTCAACGGGTTATTAACCTTTTATTTCAAGAAATGGCATGTCAATTTTTTTCTAAGCTTTCTCACCAACAGCTCTCTCTTTAAGAAACAAAAATTAACTTAATTTCTGTAAGTATTATACAAAAATAGAATATAAATGTAAATATAGAAGGGTTTTCACGTGAAAAATTAGTATTTACTACTTATTTACTATTTATCTACTAATATAATATAAATACCGAATAAATTACCGATTTACCGAATTAGTAGTTGCATAAAAAAAGCGTTTTTTCTTTGAAAAACGCATTTTTTCTTCCACTACACTAATAATTTTTAATCAAACCTTTATAGAAAACTTTATCAATAATTCCACCACCCAAACAAACATCTCCATCATAGAAAACGCATCCTTGTCCAGGGGTAACAGCTTTATATGGTTTATCATAAATTAACTTAATACTACCATCATCATTGTTGTAAACGGTAACGCCTTGATCTTGTTGTCTATACCTAAATTTACAATTTATATGTGTCCCATCTTTAATTGGACCATTGAATAAATTAATCGTGTTGATTACGGCCGAATCACTTAATAAATGTTCATCCTCATCACCACTTGCAACATATAAAATGTTCTTTTGGACGTCTTTTTTGCAAACAAACCAACCTTTTGCAACTTCTCCACTTATTCCACCAATGCCTAATCCTTTTCGTTGACCAATCGTATAATATAAGACCCCATCGTGCTTTCCTAGTACTCGACCAGTTGCAATATCTACAATATCACCCTTTTTAGCTGGTAAATAGTTCTCTAAGAATTCCTTAAAGTTTCTTTCACCAATAAAACAGACACCTGTAGAGTCTTTTTTATCCATAACGCTCTCTAAATCGAGTTTTTTAGCAATTATACGGACTTCCTTCTTAGTAAGATCACCAAGAGGAAATAAACAAGACTTAAGTTGATATTGTGAAATTTGAGATAAGAAATACGTTTGATCTTTAGTCAAATCTTTAGCTTTATATAAATAAGTTTTGTCGCCATCATCGACTCTTTTTGCATAATGACCCATTGCAATCATATCGCAACCATTCTTTTTTGCAAAATCTAAAAAAGGACCAAACTTAATATATTTATTACAAAAAATATCAGGATTTGGGGTTCTACCTTTTTTATATTCGTCTAAAAAATAAGTAAAGACATTATCCCAATATTCTTTAATAAAATCTATTCTCATCATTGGTAATCCAAGTTTATCTGCAACTGCTTTTGCATCAAGATAATCCTGTTCTTGTGGACAAATATTGTCACTTAACGTAGGATTTCCAAGAACATCGTTATTAGCCATACTATCCCAGTTACGCATAAAACAACAGATTACATCATATCCTTGCTCTTTTAAAAGATAGGCACTAACAGCGCTATCAACACCACCACTTAAACCTAACATTACTTTCATTTAAAAAGCTCCTTACTATCGAGCAAAATAGTAAAAGGACCATCATTTACTAAAGAAACCTTCATATCAGCACCAAAAACACCGGTTTTAACAACTAAACCACTCATTTTTCTTAAAGTATCATTAAAATAATTGTATAACTCGTTTGCATCCTTAGGATTTAAACAATTTGTAATAAAAGATGGGCGATTTGCACCTACCAAATTTGCATACAATGTAAATTGAGAAACAGATAAGAATGAACCATTTATATCTTTAATAGATAAATTCGTTTTCATATTTTCATCAGGAAATACTCTTAATTTAATGAGTTTATCAATCATTCTATCGCAAATAATACGATCATCACCATTTGTAAAAGAAACAAGTAATAGATATCCATTACTTATTTCAGAATAAACCTTTCCATCGATGGAAACACTAGCATTTAATACGTTTTGAGTAACAATTCTCATGTCGATTATTATATACCAAACTACCTCACTTTGTGTATAATTTTAATATATGTTACAACCTTTAGCATTTAGAGTAAGACCTGAAAAAATTGAAGACGTCATTGGTCAAAAAGATATTTTAGGAAAAAATGGAATTTTGGTTAATTCAATTAAGGAAAAACTTCCTTTCTCATTTATTTTATATGGGGTTCCAGGATGTGGTAAAACGACAATTGCTGAAGCATATGCAAAAAGTTTAGGAATTCATTATTCTGAAATTAATGCGGTTACATCGAATAAAAGCGAAATAGAAGCTGCAATATCACAAACAAAACTTTTTGGTCCAATGATTCTTATAATCGATGAAGTCCATAGATTAAATAAAGACAAACAAGATATATTGCTTCCTTATATTGAAAACGGAACAATTTATTTGATTGGAGCCACAACTGCCAATCCTTATATTGCGATTAATAAAGCAATAAGAAGTAGATGTCAAATACTTGAAGTAAAACGCCTTTCAGAAGACGAATTAATTGATGGTATGAAAAAAGCTATTAAAAATCCAAAAGGTTTTAATGGAAAATTTAAAATTGATGAAGATTCACTTAAATATATTGCTAGATCAAGTAATGGAGATTTTAGATTTGCTCTTAATTACTTAGAAATTTTAGAATTAACATTTAAAAATCAAGAAATTACACTTGAAATGACTAAAACTGTCCTTAAAATTCCTAATTTTTCTGGTGATAAAGATGAAGATGATCACTACAATGCAGTAAGTGCTCTCCAAAAATCTATTAGAGGAAGCGACGTTAATGCATCTTTATATTATTTGGCAAAAATTTGTGCTGTAAACGATTTAGAATCGCTAGCAAGAAGATTATTGGTAACAGCTTATGAAGACGTCGGTTTAGCAAATCCAGCTGCTTGTATGCGATGTAAAATTGCAATTGATGCTGCTCTTGATGTTGGCATGCCAGAAGCAATGATTCCTTTAAGCAATACTGTAATTGAATTAGCATTATCACCAAAAAGCAAAGCTGGTTGTCAAAGCGGAGAAAGAGCGATGGCTATCGTAAATTCTCAACCTTTAGAAGTTATGGATTATTTAAAATTAACTCCTGTAAATGTTTCAGAAGAAGACTCTTATCCATACGATAGACCAGATGTTTGGCCAAAACTTCAATATTTGCCAGAGCCAATCAAAGACATGAAATTCTATATTCCAGAAAACAATTCACAATTTGAAAAGCTCCTTAATGAAGGTTATAAAGAATTAGCTAAAATTAAGAGATCGTCTAACTTACGAGAATTAAAAGAAAAGAAGTAACTCAAATGAGTTACTTCTTTTATTATTCAATTAACATCTTCGTCATTTCGGTGTCAATTACTGGCTTTTTACTAGAAATTTCAAATGCATCATGTACATTCTTATAAACATCATCATATTGATCATGATTGGTGTAAAGTCTACATAAAACTTCACCTTTATTTACATGATCACCAATCTTTTTATTTAAAATAATACCAGCACTCATATCGATAACATCATCCATTTTTTCTCTTCCGCCACCTAAATGCATGCTTCCAATACCTATCGCTAATGCATTAATTCTTGAAACATAACCTCCAGAAGCTGATTTTACTTCAATTATATTTTTAGCAACTGGGAATTTTTCAGGATGTTCGATATAACTAACATCACCATGTTGAGCTTTAACAAATTCCTTAAATTTTTCAAAAGCTTTGCCATTTTTAACATTTTCTTCAATAGCTTTTCTACCATCTTCACGATTAGGATAAATATGAGCCATTTGAAGTAAAATAGAGCCACTAGACAAACAAATTTCAGTAATATCTTTTGGTCCATGTCCTTTTAAAGTATCGATAACTTCCTTAATTTCAAGGTTATTTCCAACTGCACATCCTAAAGGTTGATCCATATCAGTAACTTCCGCACGAACATCTTTATGTAAAGATTTACCAATATTAACCATAGTAGTCGCAAGTTCTTTTGCATCTTTAGTGGTTTTCATAAAAGCACCACTACCATATTTAACATCAAGTAAGATACAATCAGCACCAGAAGCAAGTTTTTTAGACATAATAGATGAAGCAATTAATGGGATGCAACCGACTGTTCCGGTGACATCACGTAATGCATAAAGCATCTTATCAGCTGGATCTATTAATTCGTTTTGGCCAATAATAACCATACCAATATCTCGAATTTGTTTTTTAAATTGTTCTTCGTTTTCTGAAATAGACATACCTGGAATTGACTCCATTTTATCAAGAGTTCCACCAGTATGACCTAAACCACGTCCACTCATCTTAGCTAATTTGGCGCCACAACTAGCAATCATTGGTCCAAGAATCAATGATACTTTATCTCCAACACCACCAGTTGAATGTTTATCAACTTTTAATCCTGGAATATCACTTAAATCCCAAACCTCACCAGAAACACGCATTTCTTCAGTCAAATCAGCGATTTCTTGTTTATTCATACCATTTAAATAAATGGCCATAAGTAAAGCACTAGCTTGATAATCCTTAACTTCTCCGCCAACATAACCTTTGATGAAAAAAGCGATTTCTTCACGACTTAGGACTTTCTTATCCCTCTTATGTTCAATTACTTCTTCGATTGTCATATTAAATCCCCATTCTTTGGTAATTACTATTATATATAAAAAGGATTGAAGTTTAAAGATAAGAAAATTACTATATAAACATATGAATTTCAAAGAAAATTTACTTTCGTATTTAGATGATAAATTTGTTGATGATTTACTTTTATCTATGCAAAAAGAAAGAACAAATTGTTTGATTTTAAATACGCAAAAAATGTCTCCAGAAAACTTTGAAAAATTATTTCCAAAAGTTGTAAAAAATCCTTTTATTTCTAATGCATATTTTTATAACAAAAGTGATTATGAATTTGGCAAAGCTTTTTACTTTGATAATGGCCTATTTTATTTGATGGATTCTGCTTCTATGATGACATCATTTTTATTACCAATTGAAGATGAAGATAATGTCTTAGATATGTGTGCGGCACCTGGTGGTAAAACAATTTTTGCAGCTTTAAAAAACCGTAAAGCAAACTTCATTTCTAACGATCAAAGTTACGATAGAGCTTTAATACTTTCATCGAATGTTGAAAAAATTGGTCTAGAAAACGTAATAGTTTGTTCTAATACTATTAAATTACTAGAAAACTACTACAAAAATACTTTTGATAAAATTATACTTGATGCTCCATGTTCAGGTTCTGCTATGTTTAGAAAGAATTCTGAAATGGAAAATGACTGGAATTACAACAAAGTACTTAAATGTTCAATGGAACAAAAGTCGCTTTTAAACCAAGCCGCTTCAATGCTTAAAGAAGGAGGAATTATTTCTTACTCCACTTGTTCTTTTAGTTATGAAGAAGATGAAGCAATCATAATTGATTTTCTAAATAATCACAAAGAATTTAAAGCAATAAATTTACCATCAAATGATGCATTTTATAGAGGCAAAAATTTGCCTGAATCTATACATCTTTTCCCTAATATTTTTAATGGCGAAGGACAATTTATTTGTCAGCTTAAAAAAGAAGGGATTTTTACCCATAAAAATGATGAGAAAAAGACTTATAAAACTAACGAATATGATTTTAAATTTTCTGACAAAATTGATGATCGTTTATATGTTTATAATAATGATTTAAATCTTAAATATTTAACGATTATTAGAAAAGGACTTTTAATCGGAAATTATAAAAACGACATTTTAATTCCATCATTCCAATATTCGCACTACTTATCTGCAAACAATTCTATCTCTTTAACTGATGATGAAGTCAAAAAATATATTCATGGTGAAGAATTAACAAAAGAAACAAAATTAAAAACTGGATATTATCCAGTTTCATTTAATTCAATTAATCTAGGTTTTGTCCACGTTGTAGGCAATAAACTTAAGAATTTATATCCTAAAGGCTTACGTCATTAATCATCTTTATGACGTTTATTTAATGAATGCATCATTTCTTTATCAACAACTCGTTGTTCATTAACAGACTTAACAACCATATCGTGAGCTAAAACAGCCATTTGTGGAGTCGTTGAATCTTTATAATCATCAACTGTAAAAGTTTTAATATAATTCAATTCAATAGGATTATATTTATTTTTGCATTTCTTATTTAATACTCTTTGAGAACCAAAAATAGAGCATACAGTGAAAGAAATTCCTGCTTTCATTGCAGGTCTGAATGTACCATGATGGAACTCTAATGCATCTTGATCTGGTTTCTTATTTCTTGTTCCTTCAGGATAAATTATAAAATCAAGATTTCGATAATTTTGTAACTTATTTTGAACGTTCATCATAACCTTTAATTCTTGTTTTAAATCATTTCTATCAAGGAACTCACCACTTAAACATTTAATAACTTTCCCAACAAATGGAAAGGTTTCAGACTCTTTTTTAGCTACAAAAGTTACTGGAGTCTTACTAAGAGCCATCATAACAATTGGATCTGTATCCGAAATATGATTACAAACAATTAAACGATTCTCACCTGGTTTTTTCGAAGCGTAATACTCATCTAAACCATGAATATCATAGACAACATTAAATGATTTAAGTACACGCTGAGCCAATTTTTGAACTTTAGCAAAACGCACTTCTATTGGATATTTTTCTGGATGTTTTGCATATTTTCTCATCCATGCAAAATAAGCGACTATAATTCGCCATCCAACAAGAAAAATTGCTTTTAAATATTTAATCATTTCTTTTCCTTTATAAAACCAGCAACTTGATATGGAGCAAATGATGCGTTTTGAACGTAAACATCGCTTCCATTTAAAACACCTGCTTGTGCAATAAATACATTATAATAATCTTCAAAAGTGATGTTTAAATCAAAATTATTTGGGTTAAAAATAAATAAATATTCTTTATCATCATTGCTATAAACTTTATTTATTTCAAATCCTAAAACACTATGTTCGTAATTAATAAAGAAATTATGAGAAGCAATCTCTTTACTTAAGAAAATCTTTTTCGAATTCTTTTTAAATTGAATGACTGATCTAACAAAAAGGAACATATCAAAACGTTTATCTAACACCGACCAATCGAATTTATTGTACTTATCACCTTTATTATAAGTATTATCCTCTCCAAACTTTGTAAGACCAATTTCTTGACCTGCATGATAGAAAGGAACACCAAAAGCTAAACAAATTGAGGCGTTAATGCTATTTATAATGGTCGAAATTTCTTTTTCTGAGGCCTTAGGAAGGCATCCTTTGATTTTATCGTATAAAGCTTGGTTATCATGGCATTCGACGTAATTAAGCGATTGGTTAGCGTTTGCAAAGCGTTTTGGGAAACAATAATCGACACAACTGCCGAGCAAAGCAAACTTAAAGCCTTCATAATATCCTAAATTTCCAAGTAAATAACCTGGTTCATTGCTCTTATCAAAACCATTAGGTCCACGAACAATATCTCTAAATGAATCATTAAAGAACATCACATCAGGAATCTTAAAAGCATTAACGATTGCACATCTTTTACTTTCTTCAAGAGAAGAAGGCATATTCCATCCTTCACCATAAATCATAAAATCACTTTCATAAGATTTAGCCATTGCACTGATTTGATTAATCGTTTCAATATCAATAAGCCCCATTAAATCAAATCTAAAGCCATCTACGCCATATTCTTTAATCCAATGTCTACAACTATCAATAATTAATTTTCTAACCATTGGACGTTCAGTATCAAGTTCATTTCCACAACCAGAAGCAACACTTAAAAGACCATTCTTTTGTTTTCTAAAGTAATAGTTTGGAACAACTCCTTCAAAAACACTATGATCATAAAGATAAACATGGTTATAAACAACATCCATATTGACTTTAATCCCAGCTTTATGGAAATCACGAACCATTTGTTTGCATTCACGAATTCTACAATATGGATCATTAGGATTGGTTGAATAACTTCCTTCTGGTACAAAATATTGTTGAGGATCATAACCCCAATTGTAGGTTAAATCTGGATGAAGCTCATCAACGGTTTTAAAATCAAAAATTGGTAAAAGTTGAACGTGAGTAATTCCTAATGATTTTAAATAATCAAGACCAGCAGGGTTTCCTTTTTCTGTTGTTTTACCAAGTTCAGATAAACCTAAAAATTTACCTTTATAGGTAATATTTGTATGAGAATCAATCGTAAAATCACGAACATTTAATTCATAAATAATTGTATCAACATAATGCTCATAAGTTGGAACTCTTTGTCTTAATAAATCAATTTGAACTTTATTAAAATCAACAACACAACTATCATGACCATTAGCTGTAGAAGCTTTTGCATATGGATCAGTAACTTGAACAGTTAAACCACTATTTGTTACTTGATAACGATATTTGTATCCATCAAAATCTCCATTTAAAGTAATTACATAAACACCATAACTAGTTCTTTCCATCTTGTAAGTAACAAAAATATCGTTATCTTTTCGTAAAAAAAGAATAACTTTTGATGCTAAAGGAGCCCAAATTTTCCAAGTTGTTTGTTCTTTAGAATAGGTAAATCCTAAGTCATCACCTTGATAATAGTATTCTTCATCAAATCCAGGTAAACTCGTAACATCATTTACTGATAAGGGAACAAAACCAAAAGATTCAATTGAAATATAATAATCATTTCCGAGCTCAATTTTTTCAGTAGTTTTGCATTCATATAGTTCAAGACCATTAATAAATGATGCTTTTAAAATTGTTAAATTGGTGACGTAATCATCATTTTTAACAAGTTTAATTTTTGTGTTTTCTGGTTTTCTAACATCACTAAAAATAAAAACCCTAATAGTTTCATAATCAATTAGTTTTGCGCTTACATAAGTATTAATCATTTAACACAATCCCCACAGAATAATTCTTCTCATGCGACAAGGAACAATCGTACTTCTTACCATCATATTCAAGATAAATTGCACCATTATCCTTTTTTATACTTTTAATTAATTTTAAATCGACAGACAAAATTGAAAGTTCTAAAGCTTTTAGTAAAGCTTCTTTTAAAGCAAATCGAGAAGCTAAATATTGGGCTTTATTACTAGAATTATTATACTCCAATAATTCATCATCGCTCAAAATATGCTCAGCAAGCCTTGTTTTATTTTTAAAACGAGGAATATATGTTAAATCAATCCCAACACGCATAATTAACTAACCTTTTTTATCACTTGTAAATGTAGATTGATCGACACTACCTGTTGGACCATTGCTTGGAACAGTTCCTTTTAAAAGAACTCTTCTACCTTTATTACTACCATCTTCATCACTACTAGAAATTACTCCCTCCGCAACAAGTCTTTCAAAAATCTTGCCTGCTCTTGGGAAACCAACACCATAACTTCTTTGAATAAATGAAATTGAGCAATAATCACGATCCATAACATCTTGTCTAATTTGAATATATTTATCCTCATCACTGGCAGCTTTATCGTAAGTTACAGTCTTCATTTCATCGTTATTTAAACGACTCTTTTCTTTTAAATCACAGAATCTTGCATCATAGTCACAAGGATTGTTCGCATTAATAAAATCAAGAACGTTCTTAATTTCACTATTATCAACAAATGCGCCTTGAACACGAGTATTTCCTTCTTTTGAAAGTTGTGAAGACATGACAAGCATATCTCCATTTCCTAATAGTTTTTCAGCACCACCTTGTCCTAAAATAACCATAGAATCTGTTGGAGATGAGCAAAGTAAAGCAACACGAGTTGGAATATTTCCTTTAATAACACCTGTAATAACGTTAGTTGATGGACGTTGTGTCGCAATTACTAAGTGGATACCACAAGCTCTTGCTTTTTGCGCTAAACGAACAACTGGTTCACTAATATGTTTATTACCATCTACAAGATCAGCATATTCATCAATAAAGACGAAAATACGAGGTAATGGATCTTGACCATGATCTAAACAATATTTGTTATATTGCTTCAATTCTTCAACGCCAATATTGTCCATTAAATCGAATCTTTCTTCCATGACATTTACAAGTTCATCAAGAACTAAATAAGCATCTTCACCATTATTAATTGGTGGGCAAAGTAAGAAAGGCATATTTCTATATCGGTTAAATTCAACACGTTTTGGATCAATTAAAATAAGACGAACATCGCCAATTTTATTACGCATAATAAGACTTAAAATAAGCGTGTGCATAAAAACTGATTTACCACTACCGGTAGTACCACTAACAAGTAAATGTGGGAACTTTAAGAAATCTGCTTCGACATATTCTCCACTAATACTCTTTCCAAAAGGAACCCAACACTCAGTTCCTGGAGTTTTTGGAAGATGTGCTAAACAATCTTTAAAATTAACAATTGAAGACTTTTTATTTGCAATTTCAATTCCTGATGTGGTTTTTCCAGGAACAACTGGAACAAAACGACAAGGAATACCTTTTAATCTTGAAGCAATATCATCGATATATTTATCAACTGATTTACTAGATTCACTATGCTGCATTTGAATATCATAACGTGTGACAGAAGGACCGATAGTATAAGAAATAACATCAGCACCAATGCCAAATCCTTTGAGTGCATCATTAATAATTGCTTTACGAGCTTCACAAACCTCAATATTTTGTGGATCATTAACATCCACTTCACGATCACTTAATAAATCAAGTCCAGGATAAACATATTTTGAACTCTTACGCTTAGTAGGAGCTTTTCCAGCATTTGTAACTTTGACTTCTTCACCAACCAAAATCTCATTTTGAGATTGAGCCATTTTAAGAGTTTCTTCATTAACTGCTGGCTCAGGTTTAAATTTTGCTTTAGGAGCAATTGGAATCTCTTCAGTTTTTTCAACTGGAGCAACTGGTTGAGGTTGAGGAACTTCGATAGCCACAGTTGGAGCTTTTTGAACATTAATAGCAACAGTAGGAGCTTTTTCAGTCTTAACTTCAGTCTTTGCATCTGGTTTTTCTAAAGTAGTAGTTTGATCCGAAGTAACATAAAAATCGTTTGGATTAAATTTCGCTTTTCCAAGACTAGAAGGAGTTCTATTAATGCTTGTAAGTCCAACACCAACACCACCATTAGGATTTTGAATTGCAATAGATTGTGTGTGTTCTTTAGGAATATCGGAATCTGGAGTAATAACCGTAGTTGTTCTAGGAGCATTACCACCGATTATTTCGCTAGTTTCAAATGGTTTTTGATCACTAGCCATCTTGAATTCACTATCAACTTTTTGAATATTTCTATTTTTATAATCTTGTATGTTCTTGATTAATCTAATTGCAGTTTTAATTAAAGATAAAACTAAACCAACACCTAATAAGATTGAACCAACAATTTGTGTTCCAATATAAGTTAAGCCACTATTTAAAATAGCAACAAATAAATAACCAAAGAAACCACCCGAAATTAATTCATAATTTACAAGAGGAAACCCTTGAACAGATGATGAGAATTTTGAATAAAAATTCTTAAAAGTTAAATAGCCATCTGTGCCATTTGTTATCGAATTAGTCGCAACTATTAAAGCGCCAACTAATAAAATAATTACGCCAAGAATAGTAATGCTGAAATGCAATTTAAATTCTTTTTTAGCAAAAATTAACTTTAATCCAACTAAAAACATGATCAAATAAAAGACATAAAAGAACCATCCAAAAAAGAAGCTAATTAACCATGTAAAAAAATTGGAAACAACGCCAGTATTTAACGCTCCAAAAAGTGCTAATAAGCAAAGAAAGACACCAATAGTGCCTTTCAAAAAATACGAATCATTTGTAATTTTATCAAAAAATTTCTTCATGCCTTTTATTATATAAAAGAATCTTATTTTTTACTATAAGTTTAAAAATAATATTTTTACTATAAATATACTAGATAACTACTAACAAACTACTAACTATGGAAGCACAATTATATTTGGTCTAATGACAGGCTCACGATTTAAAAGCTTTTTAATGTATTTTGTTAATTGATCACGTACTCTTGTTTCAATTTGAACATTATCAAAATCTTTAGTCGATAATAACCAATCATTAATTGCAGAAACATACATTTGAGTTAATTCTTTAATAATTAAATCAGCATCCTTGTCTTTTAAGAAGAGGAAACCTCTCATTTGAACATCTGGACCACATGTAATTTTTCTATCTTTTTTAGAAACTGCACAGCCAAGAACAACAACACCATCTTCACTAAGTCGAGTTCTATCGTTAATAATCTCATTAACAACATCACCAACACCGATACCATCAATCATAACATCCCCTACAACTGGGTGCTTATTATCACTATTAAAATCAAGATTTGCACCATTATCATTTATAGTAAGAGATTGTCCATTATCTAATAAGAAAATATTGTTATGTGATAAGCCAATTTGCATATCAAAAGCCATCTTCGCATTGGCTAATAAATTTACATAATACCCTTCAATTGGGAAATAATATTTTGGTTTTAATAAACTTATAAGCATCTTGAGATCTTCTTCACAAGCATGCATTTTATTTAAATCTTTTTTCTTAACATATTTAACTTTGCAACCAGTCTTATAAATTTCATCAATAGTAGATGTTGCAATAACTTCATTATTATCAGTTGGTGAAACACCAATTATAAAAGTATCATTTTCAGAAATATAAACTTGTTTATGCTCATTTTCTCCGCTTGCTAAAATAGAAATTTTCTCATAAAGGTTTTCATCTTCATCAGCCATAACAATTACTAAATCAGTTTCTTTTGTTCTTAAAATATCATCGATTGGGACAATATTAATTGGCGAGAATATAGGTTGGCCAAAGTTTTTAGGATCATAAACTTCTTTACTCTTATCATCATAAAAACAGACTTTTTTATTTGAATCATTACAAGCCTTTAACAATTCACCAATATGGTATAAATTATCGCTTGAAACAGCCACATAGCATCTACCTGGAGCATCAGCAAAACACTTCATAAAGAATGGATATAATTTATGTCCTGGTGAACAATAACCACTCTTTCCAGCATTGCTAGATTCGCTTAAAAGAACAAGAGTTTGATCTTCAGCAATTTTACCAACAGTATTTAAATCCAATTTAAAAAATTTATCATTACTATATTCGACAATAAAATCACCACTATAAACAATATTTCCTAACCCAGTTCTTAAAGCTAATCCAAAAGATGATGGAACGCTTGCACAAGTTGAGAAGAACTCAAAAGAATAACCACCAATCATCACATTTGATGGAAGAGTTATCATATGAAAATCAAAATCACTTAATTGTTCGTAGTGAGTCGCAAATTTAATAAGTGCTAATTTTGTATATTGAGTTCCATAAATTGGAGCTGGGCATTCCTTATAAATATAAGGTAAAGCACCAAAACAATTATTTTTTGTTTTTGGAAGAATATAAGCTTTAATTCTCTCTTTATTTTCTTTAAGATACGAAAAATCAGCAATAATAAAATCAATGCCTGGAGTCATTCTAGTTGGATATTTAAATCCAGCATTAATAACAAATATTGCATCGTTTACCTCTACAATATATAAATCTTTGCCATCTTCATCTAGGCCCCCAAGCGCCATTATTTTAACTTTATCCATATGTTCATCTCACTTCTTTTCTATTATAGGTTAATTGATAAAAATATTAAACCATAAATTATAAAAAAGCATCCAAGTTAATGGATGCTTTAATATTATCTGTCTTTATTCTTATCTTTACTTAAGAAATCAAAGAAATGTCTCTTTTCTTCTTTCTTAGGTTTTTCTTCAACAACTGGAGTTTCAACTGGTTTTGTAACAGGAGCACTCTCAATTGGTTTTTCACTCTTATGATAAGAAGAATGATTGTTGTTATAACTATCTTTCTTAGTAAAATCATGTCTATTTGGATCTTTTTCTTGATATCCAGCAGGTTTCTCAATGAATTCACGGTGAGATAATTTAACCTTACCATGATCATCAAGACCAATGACTTTAACTTTAAGTTTATCGCCAACCTTAACGACATCGTGAGCATTTGCTACATAATTCCAAGCAAGTCTTGAAACGTGGCAAAGTCCATCAGTATCGCCAAATAAGTTAACGAAAGCACCATAATCTTCAACACGGGTTACTTCACCCTCATATTCTTGACCAACTTCAGCAACACGAACAATGTCTTCAATCATTGCCTTAGCTTTATTAATAGTTGCACGATTGCAATGATATAAAACGATGTGTCCATCATCACTAATGTTAATCTTAACATTATCGCATTTTGCAATAATATCATTGATAACTTTACCACCGCTACCAATAACATCCTTAATCTTTTCGGTATCGATATCTAATTGATCAAATTTTGGAGCAAGTTCAGCAAGTTCTTTACGAGGTTCGCTAATTGCTTTACTCATAACATCACGAATTTCAGCACGAGCCTTATTAGCTTGAGCTAAAGCTTCCTTTAAAATATCACGAGTAACACCTTTAATCTTAATATCCATTTGTAAGGCAGTAATACCTTTTGCAGTACCACTAACTTTGAAGTCCATATCACCGAAGTGATCTTCAAGACCTTGAATATCGGTAAGAATAGTATATGGATGTTTTCCATCAAGTGGACCACTAGTAATTAAACCCATTGCGATACCACTAACCATTGCTTTAATTGGAACACCAGCAGCCATTAAAGCCATGCATGATGCACAAATTGAAGCTTGTGATGAACTTCCATTACTTTCTAAAACTTCAGCACAGCAACGAATTGTATATGGGAATACATCTTCGCTTGGAATAACATAACTTAAACTTCTCTCGCCTAAAGCACCATGGCCAATTTCACGACGGCCTGGAGTGCCAACACGACCAATTTCACCAACTGAGAAAGGTGGGAAATTATATTGATGCATCCATCTCTTTGACTCTTCTGGAGTTAAGGATTCAATTAATTGTTCATCATCCTTACTACCTAAAGTAACGATTGATAAAACTTGTGTTTGTCCACGAGTGAACATAGCACTACCATGAACACGAGGAATAACATCAACTTTTGCATCAAGAGGACGAATTTCATCGACTTTTCTTCCATCTGGACGAATCTTTTCTTCGGTAATTAATCTACGAACTTCCTTAGCAACCATGCCCTCTAAAATATCTTCAACCATAAGCATTGTGAGCATATGATCTTTTTCATTTTTATATTGACGAGCATCGTAATCATCGATAATTTCTTTCTTTAAAGCATCGATGGCATTTTGTCTTTCAAGTTTATCAAAAATTGAAATAGCTTTAACCATCTTTTCACCAATTCGATTATTAATATCTTTTTCGATAACTGGATCTGGTGCATAAAGTTTGATTTCACGTTTAGCTTTACCAATTTCTTTAATAATTGATTCTTCAAATTCACAAAGTTTCTTAACAGCTTCATGACCAAACATTAAAGCATCAAGCATTTCTTCTTCACTTAATTCAGCAGCACCAGCTTCAACCATGTTAATAGCTTCTTTAGTACCAGCAACAGCTAAATTTAAATCACTCTTTTCACGTTCAGCAACAGTTGGGTTAATAACAAATTTTCCATCAACTCTACCAACATAAACACCAGCAATAGGTCCATCAAATGGAATATCACTAATGCCAAGAGCTAAAGATGAACCAAACATTGCGCTCATTTCTGGAGTGCAATCATAATTAACACTAAAAACAGTGTTAGTAATTTGGACTTCATTTCTAAAGCCATCTGGGAACATTGGTCTAATTGGACGATCGATTAAACGAGCAGTTAAAGTTGAATGTTCATCGCCTCTTCCTTCTCTACGTAAGAATCCACCAGGAATTCTTCCAACTGCATATTGTTTTTCTAAATAATCAATTGTAAGAGGGAAAAAATCTCCTTCTTTTGGCTCATCACTGCAGCAAACTGTTGATAAAACAGTTGTATCGTTTAACTTAACTAAAACAGCACCATCGGCTTGCTTTGCCATTTCGCCGATTTCTACAACAAGCTTCTTTCCATAAAAATCTAATTCAAATACTTTCTTTTCCATAAATTTCCTTTTGATTAATATTTTACTTGATTATCATACTACTTTACTCTTACGAATACCATATTAAATAAAGATATGACAACTCTAAAAAAGATAAAATTTAACCTAATAAAAATATTCTTTTTGTCCTAATGCCTCTTAAAGAAAAAAATAAATTGTGATAAAGTAATAAGGGCACATTAAAATATGGCAAAAATAATTCTAATCGGTGGCGGTTCTGCAAGCGGAAAAAGCTATGTTATTGAGGAAGTAACAAAAGCGATAGGTTTGGATAACATTACTCATATTTCAATTGATGATTATTACAATAAAGTTGATGATATGCCAATCGAAGAGAGACGTAAAATTAATTACGATCATCCTCGAGCATTTGATTGGAAATTGTTTAGAGTACAACTAGAAGATTTAAAAAACGATAAAACAATTGAAAAACCAATTTATGATTATAAAATTTTAAATCGCATCGATAAAACTGAACTTGTTTCACCTAAAAAAATAATTCTTGTTGAAGGAATCACTGCTCTTGTTGATAAAAAATGTCGAGACCTTGCTGATTTAAAGGTTTTCATTAATGCATCAAGAGAAAGAAGACTTGTTCGTCGTATTGAACGTGATCAAAAAGAAAGAGCACGTACCTTCGATAACATTGTTGCTCAATATTTTGAAACCGTTCAACCAATGTATGAAGAAATAATTGGTCCATCTCAAGTTTATGCAGATGTTATCATTAATAATGATGGAGTTAAAAACGACTCAATTCGAGCGCTTACTGCTATCATTAAAGATTATCTTAAATAAACAAAAACTAAGTCGAAGGACTTAGTTTTTTAGTGCTCGAATTGTGAATTATAAAGTTCGGCATAGAAACCTTTTTTAGCAAGAAGCTCTTTATGGGTTCCTACATCATCAATATGACCATCTTTCATAACAATAATTTCGTCACTATTTACAATTGTTGAAAGTCTGTGAGCAATAACAAAGCTTGTTCGACCTTTCATAAGACGCATAAATCCATCAAGAATTTTAATTTCACTACGGGTATCAATGTTACTTGTCATTTCATCAAGAATTACAATATCAGGTTTATAAAGCATGACACGGGTAATGTTAATTAATTGTTTTTCACCCATAGAAAGACCACTATTGTCACTTATCATCGTATCAAAGCCTTTTGGTAAACGCATTATAAAATCATAACTGTTAGCTTCTTTACAAGCTTTTATAACGTCATCTTTACTAGCTTTACTATTTCCATAAGTTATATTTTCATAGACAGTTCCTTTAAAGACCCAAGTCTCTTGAAGGACCATTTTAAAATTACTTCTTAAATCACTTTTTTCAATATCTAACGAATTAACTTTATCGAATAAAAAGTCGCCCTTAGTTGGATCATAAAATCTCATTAATAGGTTAACCATCGTAGTTTTACCACAACCAGTTGGACCAACAAGAGCAATTTTTTGACCTTTTTTGATTTTAAAATTAAAATCTTCAATTAATTTTTGACCAGGAACATAACTAAAATAAACATGATCAAAATCAATCTCTTTAACAGGCTTTTTAGTAATTAATTTTCCTTCATTAATAGCATCTTTAGCATCAGTTATTTCATTGATTCTCTTTAAAGAAACGTATCCAAGTTGAAGTTCGTTAACACAACTTGAAATTTCATTTAAAGGTTTTGCAAATCTATTAGCATATTGTAAAAACGCACTAATGCCACCAATTGTTAAGGTTGCACCAGGAATATTACTACCTGAAACAACTAAAATGGCACCCACTAAGCCTACAATCGCATAAGTTGAATTATTAATTAATCTAGTAGTAGGATTAGTAAATGTAGAAATAAATTGGGCTTTTTGTCCAGCTACATATAAATCCTGATTTACCTTATTAAATTTAGAGAATGCTTCACCACCATAATTAAATGATTTTATGAGTTCAACATTTGAAATATCTTCAACTGAAAGACTACCAATATCACCATTTAAAACACCTTGTTTTTTAAAATATTTATTAGAATTTTTCGCAACTAAATAACTCATTAAAAGTGCTGCTGGAGTTAAAACAACAACTACGATTGCAAGAATATAATTCATATAAAACATGATAACAATCGTAATAATTAAAGTAATAATACCATCAAATAATTGCTTAAATGACGAAAGAATAGCATTATAAACGTTATCAACATCGTTTGTTGCTCTACTTAAAAGATCGCCATGAGTATGTCCATCAATAAATTTTATAGAAACACTATTAATTTTCTTATATATATCATCTTTAATATTCTTCATGATTCTTTCAGTGAAAATTGATATTGTTGATTCAAATAAATATTCAAATATAACTGAGATAACAATACAAATAATTAGGTAATAAATATAAGTTAAAAAAGAATTATTTACACTTAAATATGGAATTTCATCAATAGCTTTACCAGTAAAAAATGGAATTAAAAGTGTTCCAACAACAAAAATAATAGAATAAATTGTACTTAAGACAAGAAGATGATATTGTCCTTTAAAGTATCGGAGTAATTTCTTAATTTCTTTCATACTATTCGCTCCTCACTTGTGATTCATAGATTTCACGATAGGTATCACTACTCTTCAACAATTCATCATGTGTTCCAATTGATTCGATTGTACCTTTATCCATGACAATAATTTTGTCACAATTCATTAATGTGGTTGCTCTTTGTGATACGTAAAGTTTAGTTAATCCTTCAATAGAATTAATGTTTTGTCTAACTTTTTTATCAGTAATAAAATCAAGAGCACTAGTTGAATCATCAAGAATAACTATCTCACTATTTTTCAATAAAGCTCTAGCAATACAAAGTCTTTGTTTTTGCCCACCAGAAAAGTTATGACCACCTTCAAGAACTTCATGATCGAGATTATCATTTAAGGCAAAAACAAAAGAATAAGCATCTGCTTTTTTTAATGCTTCTATAATCATTTCATCTGTTGCATTTTTATTTCCCATCAACAAATTGCTTCGAATAGTTCCTTTAAATAACACATTGTGTTGTAAAACAACACTAACCTCATCATGCAAATTATCAAGGTCATAATCTTTGATATTTTGGCCCTTATAAAGAACTTCACCATTACTTGCATCAAAGAGACGATCAAGCAGTTTAACAATTGTAGATTTACCACTTCCAGTGCCACCAATTAAGCCAACATTTTCTCCTTTTTTAATGGCAAAATTAACATTTTTTATTGTAAGATTATCACCCTTGCTATAAGCAAAATCTACATCTTTAAAAACAAATAAATCTTCACCTTGTTTTGTTTTTATTTTTTCAAATTTTGGATTATTTTTGATTGACGATTCTGTCAATAATAAATTATCAACACGTCTTTTACTTGCAAATGCTTTATTAAAAATTACGACAAGATTACTAACAACAATTAAAGCTACAAAAATTTGATTTAAGTAAGAAATTAAAGCAATTATGCTACCACTTGTAAAACTGCTATTTGATAAGCCAATTTCTTTACTTCCAAAATACACAGTTAAAATAATAGCAACATTAATAATAAAGAAAGTGAATGGATTAATAGAAGCGTTTAAATACATTACCTTCTTTGAGTCTTTATAATAATCAGCTGTTTCTTTTTTTAATTTTGCAACTTCATCATCTTCAGCATTAAAAGAACGAATTACACGAGAACCATTTAAACCATCATCAATTGTTTGAGAAATTTGATCATTCTTCTTTTGCAAAAATACAAATTTTTTCGATGTAATCATTAAAATTATATATAAGAAAATGCTAATAATTATGATAACACCTGCAAAAATAAGCCCAATTTTCCAATCGATTAAGAATGAACAAATTAAACTACCGATAACAATTGCAGGAGCTCGAATAACAAGTCGAACCATCATCGCAACCGAAACTTGCAATCTATTTACATCATTATTAATTAAGTTAATTAAATTACCTTGTCCAAATTTTTCAATCTCAGCTAAAGATAACTCATCAATTTTCTTAAAAATTCTATTTCTTAAATCTGTACCAAAGCCTTGTGAAGCAATTGATGCAAAATATTGACAAACTAGTGTTGAACAAAAGCCTAAAACACAAAAAGCAAGAATCAGTAAACCATTAATCCAAATTTTACTATAATCACCACTATTTTGAGCAAGGGGAATTCCACTATCAATCATATCTTTCATTAAAAAAGGAGTTAAAAGTTCAAAAACAACTTCTAACATTTTAAAAATTGGTCCGAGAATCATTTGTTTTTTATAGTTTTTTAATGAATAAAAAGTTTTTTTCATAATCTATATTATAAAATCAAATTGTCATAAAGACAAAAAAACTCCTATTTTGTAGGAGTTTATTTTTTACTTTCTTAATTCAAGTTCACCAAGTAACTTGATATATCTCTCACGATCATAACCTTCGAGATAAGCAAGTAATGCTCTTCGGCGACCTACTTTGACAAGTAAACCACGACGAGCGATAGTATCCTTATCATTCTTAAGTAAGTGTTCAGTTAAGTCCTTAATTTGTTGAGTTAATAAGGCAATTTGGAATTCGATACTACCAGTATCTTTTTCATTTTTACCATACTTCTTAACAAGTTCGGCTTTTGCTTTTTTGTCTAACATACTTTTATTCCCCTTTCGATGAATTCGCATCAAACTATGACAAACGTTGGGTATTCGTAAATCTTGGTTTGACGTACGTTTATTATCATAAACTTTATATATTTTTAATGCAAGTTATTTAGAACTGGTCAATCTATTATTTAATAATCAAAAAAGTTTTATAAGTAATTTTTTCTACTTTAAAATAAAATTTATCATAGCCTTTAACATAAATATTGAAATAATCCTTATTGTCTTCAATTTGATATTTATTTAAATCAACAGGCTCATGATCTTTATAAATAGAATTTAATCCATCTTCAATATGAAGTTCTCTTCTAGGTAAGCGATTATAATCATATAACCTATAAGTTATATCGCATGGATCTTGAACCTCTAAAAAGAAAGAACCAGCCATAACAGCATGAACGGTTCCTGGAGTGCATTTTAATAAATCATGTTTTTTAATAGATTTATACTCTAAATAGTCTTCTAGTTTTCCATCATCAATCGCTTTTTTAAGTGTATTCCTATCAACTTTTTTAACACCAAAAATTACTTTATTACTACGATTTTCATCAAGAATATACCAAATTTCATATTTTCCATTATGGAAACCTTTTTTAATTGCATATTCGTCATCAGGATGAACTTGAACAGATAAATTTTCATTTGCATCAAGAACCTTAATTAAGACAGGAAATTGTTCGTCTTTTTTTAAGCCCATTTCTTCATAATGTTGATTAATAAACTCACTAAAATTCTTCCCATTAATTTTTGATTCTTTACTAGGGATAGCAGAAACTATCCATGCTTCTCCTGTTTTAGGTAAACAATTAAAAATTTTAGAAAGAAGATCTCCACCCCATGGCTTAACATCGAAAAATGGTTTTAATTCAAAACTTTTCATAATTTTGTAAAGAAATTATTAGTTTCTTCTATGTCTTTCTTTATTTGCTCTTCAAGCTTATTAGTGTTTTCAAATTTAACTTCATCTCTTAATCTTTTATAGAAATAAATAGTAATATCTTTACCATAAATATTACGATTTAATCCAATAATAAAAGTCTCAATAATAGGTTTTTCAATTTGATTAATTGTTGGATGAGTTCCGATATTAGTTACAGATTTATATGTTCTTTTATCAACTTTAGTTTTTGTAATATAAACACCATCTTTAGGAATAACATAATCAACTGGTAAGGTAATATTTGCTGTTGGTGTTCCAAGTTTTGTGCCTTCTTGGAAACCGTGACCAATTGTTCCTCTTAAACTATAAGGCCTACCTAAAAATACACTAGCTTCCTTAACATCACCACTTTTAATTAATTTTTTAATATTAGAACTACTGATTTTCTTATGATTATAATCATTAACATAATTAACAACTTTTACATCACTAAAAGCCATTTTCAAATCATTAACATCGCCTTTTGCTTCATAGCCAAAAGAAAAATCATTTCCACAATATAATGTGACTGGATTTAATTTTTTAAGGACTTTATTAATAAAATCAATATAAGACATATGTCTAAAATCATCGCTTGCCACTATGACAAAAACATAATCAACTTTTAATTCTTTTAATAGATCTATTTTTTGATCAAGCGAAGTTAAACAACCTTCAATTGACTTAAGAGGTCTATCGAAAGTAATTACTCCAACAGGTCCTTTTGAGTTGAATTTAGCAAAATTGATTAATTGTTCATGGCCAATATGTAAGCCATCAAAATAGCCTAAAACAAGACTTAACTTATCAATGTTATAATCAATATGTTTGTAATCCTTAATATATTCTACTTCCATTTTATTTATTTCCTTTTTTAATTATAATAATAAGGTCATTAAAAATAAAGGAATTTACATGGACGCAATTAGAGTAATACTAGCTTGCATTAGAAAAGCTGATGATAAATTTAATTTGATTAATAACGGAGATAAAATTTGCCTTGGTATTTCAGGTGGAAAAGACAGTATGTCGATGCTCTATGCTCTAGATAAATATAAAAAATTCTCAAAAACAAAATTTGAAATATATCCTGTTATGATTGATTTAGGATTTGATAATTTTAATCCAAAAGTAACTAAAGAATTTGCAGAAAAACTAGGCTACAATCTTAAGATAGTTGAAGCAAAAACAGTCTATGAAATCTTAAAAATTCAAAAAGAAAAACAACATACACCAAATTTACCTTGCTCAATTTGTAGCAAAATGAAAAAAGCTGTAATAAATAAAGCCGCACATGAATTAGGTTGTAATAAAGTTGCCTTTGCTCATCATCGCGATGATGCTATTGAAACCCTTTTATTAAACGAAATTTATGGCGGAAGGATGGCCACTTTTTCACCAAAAATGTTTTTAACTGGTGAAAAAATAACCTTCATTAGACCTTTAGTTTTAGCAAAAGAAGCTGATATAAAAAGACTTTGTGAGGAAGAAAAAATTCCAATTTCATCATCGCATTGCCCAAACGATAAATATACAGAACGTGAAGAAATTAAAAAGATTTTACATGATATTTATTTAAAATATCCATCAAGTAAAGAGAATTTTTTAAACATGATGATGAACGATACTAAAGAAGATTTATTTTTAATTGATGGCGTTGAAGAATTAATCCATCAATTTCATG
>DAIODM010000013.1:0-28396 GCA_036746835.1 Candidatus Onthovivens sp.
AATCTAAATTTAAATTCATCGTTGTATAATCAAGTTCAGTCATTTTATCCCAATCGGTGTTTTTAAAATAAGCTTTCTTTTCGCCAATGGTTTTTAATTTATGCTTCTTTAAAAGTTTATAATATCCATCAAAAGTCTTTTCGTAATAAATACAAGAATCAACACTCGTTAAAGGCATATGATTATGATGATTTATAAAATAATATTTAATGTTATCTTTTTCGCCAATGGCATTTTTAACTTTTAAACTACTGTAGTTAAAGTTCACAATCTTATCATCTTGCGATTGAACTAAAAGAACTTTTGTAGAGGTCTTTAAGTAACCAGTTATAGCGGTTGAATTATAGTATTTGGGATAATTTATTTTTTCAACTCTTAAAAATTCTTCAATGGCTTTATTTTTAAAAGGTAATTTATTTGGAATAGATCCTTCTAAATAATCAGCAAAAGAAGTAGGACCTGAAACAATAATTGCTTTATTGATTCCATCAAAATAATTTAGAGCGTTTCCAATTGCAAATCCACCCCAAGAATGACCAATACAAGAAACTTTATATTTATCAAAATATCCTTCTTTTTTAAGATTATTAAGTAAAGCGAGTAAATCAACGATTGGTTCGCTAAATCCACCAAGATTTTCTCCATCCGATTCAAAAGTTCCCTTATAATCGTAAGCTAAAACTCGATATCCGTTTAAACAAAAGAAATTAATATAATCAAGATATGATCGATGTCCGCCACCAAAACCATGACAGAATATAATTAATTCCTTTTTATTATAATTAGGATAGTAATAGAAGTGACCTCTTAAAGTTGTGCCATCTTCGGTTTTAAATTCATATTTGTCATCTTTAAGTCCCTTATAATCACTAGCTTTATGATAAAAGAAGATATGATTATCATCACACCTTTTTAAGAAACTATCTTTGTCTACTTTTTGCACTAATCTTTTATACATATTTCAATTATAGTTTCTTCTAAAATATTTATCATAAATAAATTACTTAATTTTTGATATTCTTTTAATCATTGTTCTTAAAATAAATACACTTGTATCTATTAGGAATACATAATATAATCTTTCTATTGAGGAAAAACTTATGTATTTTAGTACGAGAAATAAAGATATTTGTATCTCTTCAAGTGAAGCGATATTAAAAGGAATTAGTTCGGATGGTGGCTTATTTCTTCCATACTCAATTCCAAAATTAAATGTAACAGAAGATCTTTTAAAATTAAGTTATGAAGATTTGGCTTTTTTGGTTTTGAAAGATTATTTTGATGATTTTAGTGAAGAAGAGTTAAAATCAGCTATTAAAAAAGCATATTCTAAGAACAATTTTAAAGAAAAAATAATAGGTTTTTCTAATTTTAATAATTATTCATTTTTAGAGCTTTATAATGGACCAACTGCAACATTTAAAGATATGGCTCTTTCGTTATTACCATATTTAATGGAGATAGCTCGTAAAAAAGAAAAGATAAATAAAGAAATTAAGGTTTTAACTGCAACAAGTGGCGATACTGGAAGTGCAGCTTTAGCTAATTTTAGAGGAAGTAAAAATATTAAATTAATTGTTCTTTATCCAGATAATGGGATAAGTTTAACACAAGAAAGACAAATGCTTTCATTTACTTCAGCGACTTCTCGAGCATATGCTTTAAAAAATGCTAACTTCGATGATTGCCAAACTCTTGTAAAAGAAGTTTTAAATGTTAAGGAAAGTAATTATTTATTAACTAGTGCAAATTCAATTAATATTGGTCGTCTTTTACCTCAAATTGTTTATTATTATGCTTCTTATATTTATCTTGTAAATAGTAACAAAATTAAATTAAATGATAAGATTAATGTAGTGGTTCCAACTGGTAATTTTGGCAATATCTTTTCTTGCTATTTAGCAAAAAAGATGGGACTTCCTATTGATAAATTGATTTGTGCATCTAACGAAAATAGTGTTTTAACGGACTTTTTTAGAACTGGAATTTATGATGAAAATCGTGAATTTAAAAAGACTAATTCTCCTTCAATGGATATTTTAGTTTCATCAAATTTAGAAAGATTACTATATCTTGCTACTAATAGCGATAAAAAAGTTAAACATATGATGGATGAATTAAAAGATAAAAAGAGTTTTAAGATAGATAAAGATGAATTAAATTCTTTAAATGATTTCGTTTCTTATTCAGTTAATGAAGATGAAACATTAAACAATATTAAAAATTGTTATTATGAAAATAATTATTTAATTGATCCTCATACAAGTGTTGCTTATGGTTCTTATCTTAAATATAAAAAAGATATTAATGATAATAATTATACAATTATTGTTTCAACAGCATCGCCTTTTAAGTTTCCTGAAACTATCGCAAAAGCACTTGAAATTACTTATTTAGATGAAGAAGATGCTTTATATAAAGTAAGTGAAGATACTAATTTAGAAATTCCTTATCAAGTTAAAGATTCTTTAATCAATAAGACTCCAAAAGTTGTTATTACTAAGAGTGAATATAAAGATAAAGTATTAAAAAAAGAAAAAGTAGTAATTAAGACTCCAGCCACAAGTGCTAATTTAGGCTGTGGTTTCGATGTATGTGGCATCGCTTTATCGCTTTATAATTATTTTGAATTTGAGGTAAGTGATAAAGATGAATTAATTGGTTTTAAACCTAAAGATACTAAAGATAATCTTATTTTAAAGGCTTATAAATATGTTTTTACGCGTAATAATTTTGAATATATACCAATTAAAATTAACTCAAAAGAAATCAATATTTTTGAAGCAAGAGGATTAGGAAGTAGTGCAAGTTGCATTGTAAGTGGTGTCTTAATGGCTAATCATGTTTTAGGGGATTATTTTAGTAAAAAGGAACTTATAACAATTTGTAGTGAAGTTGAAGGACATCCTGATAATGTTGCTCCTTGTATTCTTGGTGATTTTGTTACTTCTTTTAAAAAAGATGAAGAATATACAAGTATTCAGTATGAGATAAATAAGAATATTCACTTTATTTTGTGCGTTTCTGATTTTGAATTATTAACAAAAGTGGCAAGAGGAGTTTTACCTACTTCTTTAAGTTATAAAGATATTGTTTTTAATACTTCTCGAATTGTAAATTTACCAAGTGCTCTTGCCAGTGGAGATTTAAATTTATTAAAAGATATTTTAGTTGATACAATTCATACTCCTTATCGAATTAGTTTAATTCCAGATGCTCAAAAAATTAGATCAATTGCAAGTGACGCAAATCTTCCATTTGCCATTTCAGGAGCAGGTTCCAGTTTACTGATTTTAAGCCATAATGATGAGATTATAAATGACCTTAAAAATGAAAAATATGGGGTTTCCTATAGGTTTATTGATTTAAAAGTCGATAAAACAGGTGCAGTTTTAAAGGAGATTTATTATGAATAAAGATTTCTTATTAGTCCATAAATCTATTCTTCCAGATTTTTTTGAGACAGTAATAAAAGCTCGTGAAGAGATTGAATCTCAAAATGCGTCCGTTACTGATGTTTGTAAAAAATATAACCTTTCTCGGTCAACATATTATAAATATAAAGATTATGTTTATTACCCATCAAAAATCGGTAATCGTCGTGCAATATTTGCTTTTAAGGTTGATGATGTCCCAGGAATTTTAAGTAAGATTTTAAATAAGTTTGTTGAATTTCAAGGTAATGTTTTGACAATTAGTCAAGATTTGCCAATTCATAAAATAGCTTATGTAACAATAACGATTGAAACCAAAGAATTAAACAATGATTTAAATACAATAATTAATTCTTTTAAAGCATTGAATGGCGTTAGAAGTGTGGAGGTAATTGGTTATGAATAAAACAATTAATGTAGCATTATGTGGGTTTGGAACTGTTGGTAAAGGCGTTTATAAATTACTAAATTCTTTAGATAAAAAATATAATGTAAAACTTATGATGGTTTTAGATTTGCCTAACAAAAAAGATATTTTAGGCGATTTGCTTGTCACTAATTATCTAGATGTTATCGATAATAAAAACGTCGATGTTGTTATTGAATGCTTAGGTGGAGACGATCTTTCTTATAAAGTAATTAGTGGTTCATTAAAAAATGGAAAATCTGTTATTACTTCAAATAAAGAAACTATATCTAATCATTTTGATGAGTATATTTCCTTAGCAAAGGAAAATAAAGGTGCTTTATATTTTGAAGCAAGTGTTGGAGGAGGAATTCCTCTTCTTCATAATGTAATGGAAATTGCAAAGTTTGATGATATTTTAGGATTTGAAGGAATTTTAAACGGGACTACGAATTTTATATTAACGAAGATGTTTAAAGAGAATATGGGATTTAATGATGCTTTGAAACTAGCTCAAGAAAAAGGTTTTGCTGAAAGAGATCCATCCGCAGATTTAATGGGTTTAGATCTTGTTAGAAAAGGTCATATTCTTGCATCTTTAGCGTTTAACTATAAATTAAAGAGTAGCGAAATTAAACATTTTGGAATAGAAAAATTAAATAACGATATTGTAAATGACGTTAAAAAAATGAATAAAGTTTTAAAGCTTGTTGTAACTGGTAAAAAAGAAAACAACAAAGTTAAACTTTATATAATGCCTTTAATTATTAAAAAAGAAGATGAACTTGCTTCAATTAATTATGAGTTTAATGGTGTTAAACTTGATTGCTTAAATAATTCAACTCTAACCTTAATTGGTAAAGGTGCTGGGTCATTACCAACTGCAAGTGCTATTATGCAAGACTTAATGCACTTAATAAATTATAAAGAGAATATTGATCGGACTAATGCAAAAGAGGTCGATATATATAGTGAATTTAAAGGAACTTACTATGTTTATAAAAATAAAAAGAGTGAGTTAATTAAAGATCCAACATATGAAGAACTTTTAAAATATGATTTTGTTGCATTAGTAAAAGGGGATTAATTATTATGAAAAAATATAATTTTGCAGTTGTTGGGGCAACTGGATTAGTTGGTAGAACTTTCTTAAAAGTTTTAGAAGAATATGATTTACCTATTAATGAATTACGTTTATTTGCTTCTGAAAAAAGTGAAGGAAAAACATTAGAGTTTAAAGGTAAAGAATATACTGTTCACGCTTTAAAAGAAGGATGTTTTGTTGGGGTTGATTTTGCTTTATTTTCTGCAGGAGCTAAAGTTTCAAAAATTTGGTGTCCAATTGCAGCAAAAGAAGGCGCATTAGTCGTTGATAATTCTTCTTGTTGGCGTATGGATGATGAGTGTTCACTTATAGTTCCTGAAATAAATTTAGATGACTATAAATCACATAATCGAATAATTGCGAATCCAAATTGTTCGACTATTCAAAGCGTTTTGCCTTTAAAAGCACTTGATGATGCTTTTACTTTAAAACGTATTGTTTTTACAACTTATCAAGCATGTAGTGGTTCTGGAATGAAGGGATTAAATGATTTAGAAAACTGTGAAAAAGGTGGAACAAACGAATTCTATCCATATAATATTGCAAAAACCTGTATCCCTGAAATCGATGAATTTTTAGATAACGGATATACAAAAGAAGAAATGAAGATGGTTAACGAAACTCATAAAATTCTTCATCATCCAGAGATTAAAATATCTGCTACTTGTGTGCGTGTTCCAGTTGCTAAGTCGCATGCAGTCTCAATTATGTGTGAATGCGAAAAGGATTGTAGTGATCTAAATAAAGTAAGAGAAGTACTTGCTTCTTATAAAGGAATTAAACTTGTTGATGATCCAAAAAATCATCTTTATCCAGTAAGCACAATGTCAAATGATAATGATTTAGTTTATGTTGGTAGAATTAGAAAAGATTTATCTTGTGATAATGGACTTTTATTATATTGTGTTGCTGATAATGTAAGAAAAGGCGCAGCAAGCAATGCAGTTCAAATTGTTAAAGAGATTATAAAGGAGCAAAACAATGAATAAGGTAGTTAAATTTGGTGGTTCTTCGCTTTGTAATGCTGAAGAATTTAAGAAAGTTAAAAACATTATTTTAAGCGATCCAAGCCGAAACGTAGTCGTTGTTAGTGCTCCAGGAAAAGAAAACAAGAAAGATAATAAGGTTACTGATTTACTTTATTTAACTTATTCTCATATTAAATATGGAGTAAATTTTGATGATATTTTTAGTGTTATAAAAAATAAATATAAGAAGATTGTTGAAGAATTAAAAATCGATATTGATTTAGATGCTAAATTTAAAGAATTAGAAGAAACAATGACTGATAAATCAATAAGTGAAGAAGAACTTGTTAGTCGTGGAGAATATTTTAGTGCCTTAATAATGGCAAAATATTTAAATTACACCTTTGTTGATAGCAAAGATTTGATTCATTTTTCTTATGATGGAACAGTTAATGAAAATGAAACTTTAGCCTCTATTAAAGATGCTTTTAATAAGTATCACAAAATTGTTGTTCCTGGATTTTATGGTAGTTATCCTAATAAAAAAATATGTTTGTTTTCAAGAGGTGGAAGCGATTTAACTGGTTCCTATATGGCTAAAGGAATAAAGGCTGATAAATATGAAAACTGGACTGATGTTAGCGGTTTCTATTTTGCTGATCCAAAAATTGTCGATAATCCTCGTAAAATAAGTGAAGTAACTTACCAAGAATTAAGAGAATTATCATATATGGGTGCAAGTGTAATTCATGAAGAGACTATTATTCCTCTTCAAGAAGACAATATCCCACTTGAAATATTAAATACAAATTCACCAAGCGATAAAGGTACTTTAATTAGTAAAGATGCTAATGATAATACCTATTTATTAACAGGTATTACCGGTAAAAAGAATTTTATGGCTATTACTTTTGTTAAAAAGAAATTAGCGGATAAACTTAAAGTTATGCTCGAAGTTTTAAATGTCTTTGATAAATATCATGTAACTGTTGAACATATTCCAACTTCTATTGATTCTTTTTCAGTAGTTGTTGAGAAAAATTCAATTGAGCAAAAATATTATGATATTATTGCCGAGATTAAAAAAATTGATGACGTTATTTCGATTTCAGAAGATGATGATATTGCTTTAATTGCAATTGTTGGTCGAAACATGGTAAGAAAAACAGGTGTTTCTGGAAGAATCCTTCATGTTTTTGGCACTGAAAAAATCAATATTAAACTTATTGATCAAGGTCGAGAAGAAATTAATATTATTGTTGGAATATCAAATAATGATTTCGAGAAGTCTATTAAAGCTTTATATAATAAATTTTCACTCGAAAAAAGCGATTAATGCTTAATTATTACAATATTTATTATTTATAATGTTATAATTCTAATAGTGGCAAAATAATTTATTTGGGGGTAATTATTTTGGATAAGAACGAAGAAATAATTTCGAGATTAAAAAAGTGGAATTGTGATATCGATGGAACAATGTCACGCTTTTTAGATAACAAAGAATTTTATATCAATCTTCTTCATGATGTTCCTAATCAAGTAGAATTTTTAGATTTAGGAAAACATTTAAAAGCAAAAGACTTAAAAAGAGCTTTTATGGATGCCCATACGCTTAAAGGTGTTTTAGGAAATATGGGACTTACCCCAATGTATAATGAGGTTTGTTTAATTGTTGAACCTCTTCGAATTAATAAAATGGATGGAGTTAATGAGCATTATAAAACATTAATGAATGAACTTGATGAGTTAAAAGAAATTATAGGGTGAGATGTATGAAAGTTAATTTTAAAAAAGATGAAATCGAATACTTTTTAAAGGAGATGGAAAAAGATAATGATATCGTCCGTCTTGTTGAGCCTTTATCAAACGCTGTTTTAAATGTTAATGGTTCAGTTGCTACTAAGAAAAAGTGTTTTGAAGTTTGGGGTAAAAAAGAACGTTGTGAAAACTGTACTTCTTTACGAGCTTTTGTAACTAAAAATAGAATTTTTAAATTTGAGTTTAATAAGAATCATATTTTCTTAGTAGAATCTAGGTATTTAGAAGTTGAAGATAAACCTTATATTTTGGAATTAGTTAAAGATATTACTGATGAATTATTCTTAGAATCTTCATTAGATAATGAAGTTGGTGAAATTATTAGGAACTATAATAATCTTATGGTTATTGATTCCTTAACTGGTGTTTTTAATAGATCATATCTTGATAAACAATTTGTTTCTTCTTTAGGTTTTTGTCATAAAGAAGATTTAGAAGTGAATATTGCTTTCATTGATATGGATAATTTTAAGAAAATAAATGATGATCATGGCCATATTATTGGTGATGCTATTTTAAATTATGTTGGAACATTCTTTAAAGTTTATTATAACGATAGAACTCGAAACAAAGAAAGAATTGTTGTTCGTTATGGTGGAGATGAATTCATAATTATTTGTACTGGAATTAACTATGAAGATTTTAAATCTGAATTTTTAACTCACTTAAAAGAATTTAATAAAAAATATATTGATACCGAACATAAGGAATTTAATTTTTCTTTAAGTTATGGTTTTGCTTCTAATAGTGAACTTGAACCAAATATGACTTGGAATGATTTAATTGATTTAGCCGATAAACGTATGTATACATTAAAACCATATAAGAATCGAGGCAACAACCATGATTAATGGAAATCTAAGTAGTGATCAAAATAAGAGCGTTATTTTGATTGTTGATGATCAAAAAATCAATTGTGCAATTTTAAATGCTATCTTATCTAAAGATTATGATGTTTTAGAAGCCCATAATGGTAAAGAAGCGCTTGATTTATTAGATGAAAAGAAAGTTAATGCTATCCTTCTTGATTTAGTAATGCCTATCATGGATGGTTTTACTTTTCTTGAAGAAATTAGAAAGACAAGTCATACCAATATTCCTGTTATTGCTTTAACAAGCGAAAGAGACCCTGAAAATGAACAAAGAGCTCTCGAACTTGGTGCTTGGGATTATGTTCAAAAACCATATCAACCTATTATTTTATTGACTAGACTTAAAAACGTCCTCATTCGTAGTCAATATTATCTTTTAATGAGATGCGTTATATTTATGAGCACGACACTTTAACAGGTTTATATAATCGTTCTTCATATTTTACAGCTGTAAGAGAATTATTAGATCATAACCCATTAAAAACTTTTGTAATGGTTCGTTTTGATATTAAAGGTTTCCAAGGATACAACTCTTTTTGGGGTGAAGAAGAAGGCGACCGATTACTTAAATATATGAGTGGTTTACTTCTTGAACAAACAAAATATGATGGGAATATTGTTTGTGCTCGTATTAGTGGGGATATTTTTTCAATTACTCTCCCTTATCAACATGATAAATTATTAAATAGTATCCCATATTTTATTGCTAAACTTGCTGATTTTAATAAGGAATACGTTATTACTCCAGTTTTTGGTTTTTATGTTATTACTAATCCAAACGAAGATACACAAGAAATGTATGAAAAGACTACTTTAGCAGGTAAAACTTGCAAGCGTTTAGGTTCAGCAAATTATCTTTTCTATGAACCAAAAATGAGTGAAAAGATGAAGGAAGATCAATGGGTTGTTAATGAGATGCAAAGTGCATTAAATAATGGAGAATTTGAATTCTTTTTACAACCAAAGTTTAATCTTATTAATAAAGAATTAGTTGGTAGTGAGGCTTTAATTCGTTGGAGAAATAAAGAAAGAGGTTTATTATCACCTGGAGTTTTTGTTCCAGTACTTGAGAAAAATGGATTTATTGGTAAAGTTGATATGTTTGTTTGGGAAGGCGTTTGTAAACTTATAAGAAAATGGCTTGATAATGGAATTAAACCAAAACCAATTAGCGTTAATGTTTCGCGTGTTGATTTTTATAATCCAAGTCTTGTTAATATTTTAGTTGGATTAGTTAAAAAATATGATATTCCAATTGATTTATTTGAACTTGAAGTCACTGAAAGTGCTTATATGGAGGCGCCTGAAACAATGGAAAGATGCGTTAGAGCGTTACAAGAAAAAGGATTTACTATTTTAATGGATGATTTTGGTAGTGGATATAGTTCGCTAAATACTCTTAAAGATATTCATGTCGATATTTTAAAAATTGATATGAAATTCTTAGATGATAACTTAAATTCTGAACGTAGCAAACAAATCTTAAAGTCAGTTGTTGCGCTGGCTCAAAACCTAGAAACACCTGTTATTATTGAAGGAGTTGAAACTGAAAATCAAGTTGAATTCCTTAAAGGCGTTGGTTGTGTTTATGGTCAAGGTTACTATTATAGTAAACCAATTGAAGTGACTAAATTTGAAGAGTTGATGAATAAATAAAATAAAAAACAACCTCTCGGTTGTTTTTTTATTTATTTTGGTGGGAGAAGAGGAAATCGAATCCTCACGGGTTACCCCATACGCCCCTCAAACGTACGCGTCTACCAGTTCCGCCATTCTCCCAGCGCTTATTAATAATAAAGAAGTTTACGAAATTTTTCAAGGATTGTTGTAATATTATTTCAATTTTTCTAAATATTTTTCTACTATATTTATTGGTAAAGATGTTAATTTAGAGATTTCTTCTTTAGATTTTCCTTCGTTTAAGAAGCGATAAACAATTGATTCTATTGATTCAGCAATTTCAATAATATGAAAATCAGGATCAAAAATTCTCACAACTTTTTGATTCCATGGGGTTATATATGGTTTATTTAAATAAACAAGGTTATTTACTTCATTTAATTTATTAATAAAAGCATCAAAATCATCAACCTCATAATATAATTCTTTATCAATTCCATGATATTTAATTTCAACTTTTTGCTTACTGATTAATTTGTGAAATTTGTCATGAAAATATAAACCTGATTCAAAAACGACATAGTCTGCCAAATCTATTTTTATTTTTTCATCAAACAAAGTCGTATAAAATTTTTTAGATTTTTCAATATCTTTTACCGACAATAAAAAACCTTTATTTTTGATATTCATAAATTAATTATAAATTATTTTATTTTAAAATAACGCAAATTGTTTTTTATAGTTCTTTAAAGGTGCTAAAATAATAATGTTTTAAGGGAGAATTATTATGAAGAAAATTTTAGTTGAAACTAGTGCTCGTCATATCCACCTTACCGAAGAAGCCTTTGAAGCTCTTTGTGGCAAAGGTGCTAAATTAGAAGTTAAGAAGATGCTTTCTCAACCTGGTCAATTTGCAAGTAATACTAAACTTGATCTTGTTGGACCAAAACACACCATCGCTGGTGTTTCAATTCTTGGACCTTTAAGAGATCATAATCAAGTCGAAGTTAGTGCAACTGATGCTCGTACTTTAGGAGTTGATGCTCCAATTAGAGAATCAGGTGATATTAAAGGTAGTGCTCCAATTACTATCGTTAATCCACTTAATGTAAATAAACTTGAATTAAAAGAAGGTTGTATTGTTGCTAAACGTCACGTTCATATGACTCCAGAAGATGCAAAAGAGTTTGGTGTCAAAAATGGTGATATTGTTAGTGTTAAAGTTGATAGTGGAAAAGGAAGAAGTATTGTTTTTAGCGATACCGTTATTCGTGTTTCACCAAAATTTAGCTTAGCAATGCATATTGATACTGATGAAAGTAATGCTGGTTGTTGCTTTGGCGAAGTCTATGGAGATCTTGTAAAATAATGAGTGAAACCTATACCCATATTTGTCATGGTACTTGTTCACGTTCAATTACAATTGAATACGATAAAGCGGCAAATAAGATTATCGATATAGATGTTGTTGGTGGTTGTAATGGCAATTTAAAAGGCATTAAAGAGTTAGTTAAAGGAATGGATATGGATACCGTTCATGACAAACTCATTGGTGTTCATTGTGGTCCTCGACCAACTAGTTGCCCAAACCAACTTGCACTTGCAATTGAAGAGATTAAAGCTAAAGAAAAATAGTTGTTTTTAAAGTCTATTTAGTATATATTTAATTTACTTATCAAGAACTAGGTGTGTGAGTGTAAAAACCTGGTAGCAACTCTAAAACAAAATTAGTAAGTGCTTCTCAAAAGCGAAGTTACCACACTTCGAGCGATAAGTAGGCTGGAAATTTTAACCTTCCACTATGAAAAGTGGAAGGTTTTTATTTTTCGAGGAGAAATTATGGAAGAAAAAGTATTATTTACTAGCGAATCAGTTAGTGAAGGGCATCCTGATAAGGTTTGCGATCAAGTGGCGGATGCAATTTTAGATGCAGTTTTAAAAGAAGATCCAAATAGTTTCGTGGCTTGCGAGTGTTTCGCTTCTAAAGATTTTTTGTTAATTGGTGGAGAAATTACGACTAAAGCTCATGTAAATTATGAAAGTGTTGCCCGAGACGTCATTAAAGATATCGGTTACGATAAAGATGAATATGGTTTTAACTATAAAACTTTAAAAATTTTAAATATTATAAAAGAACAATCGCCTGATATTCGTCAAGGAGTTGAACGTGGAAGTTTACTTCTTCAAGGAGCGGGTGATCAAGGAATTATGTTTGGTTACGCAAGTAAAGAAAGTGAAGGCTATATGCCTCTTCCTATTACGATTGCACATAAACTTGTTCGTGTAGCAAGTGCTTTACGTAAAAGTGGCGAATTTAAATATAGTCGTCCAGATATGAAAAGTAGTGTTACAATCGAATATAATGGTCGTAAGAAACCACGAATTGATACGATTTTAATGTCTTGTCAACATGATCCAGACTTTAATGAAAAAGAATTTAAAGATTATATTAAAAATAAGATTATGATTCCTGTTGCTGCTTCCTTTGGTTTAAATACTGATTTTAAAGTATTAATTAATCCAACAGGTAGATTTGTCGTTGGTGGACCAATGGGTGATACTGGACTTACTGGTCGTAAAATTATTGTTGATACATATGGCGGAAGTAGTCGTCATGGTGGTGGTAGTTTTAGTGGAAAAGATCCAAGTAAAGTTGATAGAAGTGCTGCTTATATGTGTCGATATGCTGCTAAAAATTTAGTTGCAGCTGGAATTGCAGAGCGACTTGAGATTCAAGTAGCTTATGCCATTGGAAAAGCGGAGCCTCTAAGCATTAATGTTTCAACATTCAAAACAAGTCATTATGATGATGAAGCAATTTATGAAATTATTCGTAAAGTTTTTGATTTTAGACCAGGAGCAATTATTAAAAATCTTGATTTAAAGGAACATAAAACTTTTGCTTATCGTGATCTTGCTCGTTATGGACATTTTGGTAGACCAGATCTTGATCTTCCATGGGAAAAACTTGATAAAGTTGATGAGATAAAATCTCTATTAAAAAACTATACAAGGAAATAAAAAAAGGAGTTGCTTTCGGTTAGAAGCAACTCCTTTTTGTTTGTAGTAAAATATTAGAATTTATTAATAACTAACATCTTTAAAACGTAATAGAGAATAAAGAAAGCGGCTAAACAATACATTAAAACACCGACTTTTTTACCTTTACCAGCAGCAATAGACATTAAAGCGTAACTTATAAATCCCCAAGCGATTCCATCACTTATAGAGTAAGAAAGAACCATTACAATAATAGTGATAAATCCAGAGGCAGTTGCAACGCCATCTTCCCAATCGATATCTTTAAGTTGTCTAAACATTAAAGTACCAACATAAACTAGGGCTAAACTGGTGACTGGAGCAAGTCCACTAGGAGTGCTTCCAAACATTCCAAGAGCAGGATATGCACCAATTGCTAAAAGGAAAAGTAATCCACAAACAACGCTTGAAAAACCAGTACGAGCACCGGCTGAAATACCAGTAGTTGATTCGACAAATGAAGTAATGGTAGTTGTACCAGTTACAGCACCAATACAAGTTCCTAAACTATCAACAGTTAATGCACGTTGAGAGTTTGTAATATTACCATCTTTATCGATGATTCCAGCTTCTTCACCAACTGCAACAAGGGTTCCAGCTGTATCAAAGAAATCAACGAATAATAAAGCAAATAAAACTGCATATGTTTCTGGACGAGCAAAAGCATCCATACCATGAACGAAACATTGAGCAAAAATATTACTTATACTTCCTAAACTTTGATATGAAAAACCATCAGTATAGAAGGTTGGCATATCAATTGCTTTTAAAGCATCAGCTCCGCCATTTGCAAAAGCAATTTGTCCAATAGTTGCATCTGTAATACCCATGACAAATAAAGAAATAATAACAGCGAATGAAGCAACTTTTTTATTATTGATATGGCCTAAAATTAAGACTAAAACGATACCAATAATTGCCATTAAAACTGGAATTCTTGTGAAATCACCAAGTGAAACATAAGTGGAAGCGTTTGGAACAACGATGCCACTATTTTTAAGACCAAGGAAAGCAATAAAGAAACCAATACCAGCACCAACGGCTAGTTTTAAGTTTTTAGGTATTGCATTTAAGATCCACGTTCTTAAAGGAGTAACACTAATGATAACGAAAATTGTACCAGCAACAAAAGTAAGACCAAGTGCTTCTGCGTAATTGTAACCTAAAGTTCCACAAACCGTAAAAGCAACGAATGCGTTGACGCCCATTCCTGATGAAAGAGCGACTGGGAAATTCGCATAAATTCCCATTAAAATAGTCGTGATACCTGAAGCAATAGCAGTTGCTAAGAAAATAGCACCGAATTCAGTAGTATTAACACCATCAAAAATGTTAATTCCACTAAGCATTCCGCTGTTGACAGGTAAGATGTAGAACATCGCAAGGAAAGTTGTCAAACCACCAAAAATCTCTCTAGTGATTGTTGAACCTCTTTCTTGGATGTGAAACACCTTTTCTAAGAAAGTTTTCATTTTAAATCCTCCTATTAATAGATAAAAATAAAACTTTTACTACATTACCGACGAATTATAGTAAGCCTTCTAGTCTAAATTATCTAAAACGTTTAATCAATTGGTTAATGCGTTTTCCAATTGAAAACACTTAATCATTATATAAAAAAGTAAGTTTATTTTGCCACTAGAAAATCAGTTATAAGCGAAAATTAATAAGATAATAATTTAAAAAAATATTTTTTATGATACTACACAAAAATTTTAATTACCTTATAATATAAGTATAAAGATGTGACGTACATAGGAGGCATAATGATATGAAATATCAAATCGTCGGAAAAAACATCGAGATTACACCAGCCATTTCTGCTGCAATTCAGAAAAAGCTAGGAAGGATGGACAAGTATTTTGATCCAAAAGATGATGTCCTTTGTAGAGCTGTTGCTCGTACTTATCGTACAGGAGCTAAACTTGAAGTAACTATTTATACTAAAGAAATGACATTCCGTGCTGAGGTCAAAAATGATGACCTATATGCGGCAGTTGATCTCGCAATTGATAAACTCGAAGGTGAGATGAGAAAATTAAAGACCAAACTTGAAAAGCGTTATGGTCATGAAGGCCTTGGTAAATCAATTTTATTTGAAAATATCAAGGATGAAGAAGAAGTTGAACAAAACGCAGAAGTCGTTCGTACAAAATCTTATGAACTTGAACCAATGGAAATGGAAGAAGCTATCACAAGAATGGAAGCCTTAGGTCATGATTTCTTCCTTTACTTAGATGCAGAAGATGAGCGTATTAGCGTTTTGTATAAGCGTGTTGATGGTGGATATGGTATTATCCAAGCCGAAAATAAAGTTGAATTAAAATAATAAAATATCTAAAATTGACTTACATAGAAATATGTAAGTCTTTTTTAAGGAAATATGATCAAATATTTAGCAACTGATTTAGATGGAACTCTCTTCTATCCAAGTGATCGCAAAAACTATTTAAATAGAGCGAATCTATTTTTCGTTCAATCTTTTATTGATAATGGTGGAAAATTAATTCTTGTTAGTGGGCGATCAATTGAGTTTGGCGAGCGAGTGATTAAAAAAATTGGAAGACCAGCGACAATTATTGGCTATAATGGTTCGGTTATTAGCGATAAAGGTGAAATTTTAAAGCGAAATCCAATTCCAAAAGATGAATTAAATAGTATTCTTGATGAAGTGGTTGTTACCTATAAAATGCTTGGTTGGTTTCTTTTTTGTGAAGATGGAATTTACTTTAAATCACCAAAAAATAATAAATTAGCAGTTGTTGCTATGAAAATTTATAATCATCACCAAGGAATTTATGGAGAAAAGATGTTTTCTAAAGTTGAAGAATACGAGAACGCTTTAAAAAATAAAGATGTTTATAAACTCATGTTTATGATTGGTTTAACGAAGAAAAAACAACGACAGGCACGAGATATTAATCGTATTTTACGAAATGCTTATGATAATCTTGAATCAGCTTGGTCAAATCAAGTAATTGAAGTTACAAGTAGTGGCTCAAGTAAAGGTGAAGCAATTAAAGAATTTTGTGAATTAAAAGGCATTAATAAAGATGAAGTTGCAGTCGTTGGCGACAGTGGAAACGACATTACAATGTTTAAAGAATTTCCTCAAAATAGTTTCTGTATGGAACATGGTCCTGAAACTGTTCATAAATATGCAAAATACACAATTGTTAAATTTGAAGATTTAAGTAGATATCTTAGTAAAAAATAGTACAATATTATAGTAAGTTTTATTAATTAGGGAAGGATTTGTTAAAAATTATGCAAACAATTAGTAGAGTTATCGTGTCTTTAGTCTATTACAATTCACTTATTCGAGATACACTAGAGTACACCTTACCAAGAGATAAATATGAAGTCTCTTTTTATGATTACAAACGTAATGGTATTGTTAACGAAATTAAAGTTCAATCACCATTAAAAGTTTTCATTGATCAAAATAGTAAACCAGCCGAAGGACAAAAGGTTGAAGATACTAAAGGTCAATTATTACTCAAAGAACTCGAAAAATATGGAAGAGATTTCTATAGTGATGAGTCAACTGTTATTAAGAAGACCAATGATGGAAATATCCGTGTTGATCATGCTCAAAACGTTAAGATTTTCGAGCAAACAATTCCACTTCATGAATCATTAAACAATGTTATTCGTATTCACGAACAATTTGCTGAACAACAAGGCCAAAAAGAAGATAAGATTGTTAAACTTCTTGAAGCTGATGAAAGATTCTATCGTGCAGTTGCTCTTATGACTTTAATTACTGAAATCAAAAAGCAATTCGAAGAATTCAATAAGGTTATGAGAGATAGCCAAGGTCAAAAGACCCCACAAAGTAACTTCGTTGAACAAGATTTAAATAAACTTGTTAGTTTAATTGGTCTTGTAAGACAACAAGCTACTTGCCATGATGAAATTTATACAAATGCTCTTGATGAAATTTTTAAATATCTTGAAATGATGACTGGTAAGAGAGATCTTCCAAAAGGAAAGAATTTCAATGATGTTTATAATGAAATTGGTATTGAATTAAGTGTCTTCGTTGAAGATGCTGAAAAAGGTTGGAAAGCCAACTATGAACCATGCTTACAAGAACTTGTTGAAGATAACAAGAAGTTACAAGCTGAGGCTCAAGCTGCTGCTAAAAAATAGTAAGGATTAATCATGAGTGTAGAGACTACTGATAAAAAAGTTAAAAAGGAAAGTTCTTTAAAAAGATTCTTTAAACCATTTTCTGTCAAGAATTTGGTTTGGTTTATTATTGGAAGTCTTTTCAATTTAACTGGTCTTGCCTTCATTATTACGATTATTATTGGAAGTAATTTAAATGTTGCTCCAAGTAAAAATCCAGTCTTACTTGCTGATACAAGTTTAAAAGCTTTAACAAGTAATACCTTAGGTTTCTTATATTGGGGAATTATTCTTTTACTTCTTGGTGCAGTGATAATGTCGATTGTTTTATCACTTGCAAGTCGTAATGAAGATCGTGAACGTGAACGTCAACTTCGTCGTGAGCAACGTCTTAAACAAATGGCTGATATTGAAAAAGAAGATGTAGTAGTTGCTTCAACTGTTAGTGATGCATCCGTTACAAATTCATCGGTTACAAAGTAAATAAAAAGATGCATCATTATGCATCTTTTTTATTAGTTAAGTTTTGGCGGAGAAAGAGGGATTTGAACCCTCGCGTCCTGTTACAGACCTACGAGCTTTCCAAGCCCGCCCCTTCAGCCTCTTGGGTATTTCTCCATTTACTAACTTAACGCGTAAGTATTATAACAAAGAAAAAGTATAAAATCATTAAGAAAATATGAAAGAAATTAGAGTTACAAAAGAAAACGAAAATCAACGAATTGATAAGTTCGTAAAAAAGTACCTTAACTTAGCACCTTTATCTTTTATATATAAAGTATTTAGAAAGAAAGATGTTAAAGTTAATGATCATTGGGTTAAAGAGAATTATATTTTAAAAAATAATGATGTTATTAAAATTTATGTCACTGATGATCAAATAAGTGAATTTAATAAACCTCGTGATATCACTAAAATGAATGATGTAAAACTTGATATTATCTACGAAGATAAAAATATTTTAGTTATTAATAAACCAAAAGGAATTTTAGTTATTAGCGATATTAATGAATCTAATTTAACTTTAACAAATCTTGTACAAAGTTACCTTTTTAATAAAGGTGAATTTAAAAATGATGGCACAACTTATCGACCAAGTCCAGTCCATCGTCTTGATAGAAATACGAGTGGAATTTGTTTATTTGCTAAGAATTTAATGACTTCTCAGGTTCTTTTAGACTTATTTAAAGAGCACGATGAAATTGATAAATATTATTTAGCATTAGTAGTTGGTCATCCATTTAAAAATAAAGATTTAATTGATGCTCCTTTACTTAAAAACGAAGAAACTAAAACTGTTCGTGTAGCTTCTTATAAAGAAGGAGCAAAAGAAGCGAAAACTGAATATGAAGTTATAAGTAAAAATAACGATTTATCCTTATTAAAAGTCCATTTACTTACTGGTAGAACTCATCAAATCAGAGTGCATTTGGCTTATATTAATACTCCAATTGTTGGCGATGCTAAGTATGGTGATTTTGCTTTTAATAAAAAATTTGAAGATGAATTTAAGTACCGTAATCAATTTCTCCATAGTTATAAGTTTGTTTTTGGAAAAATGGATGGTGAACTCGCTTATTTAACTAATAAAGAATTTATTGCTGATCTTCCAACTAAAGAAAAAGAAATTTTAGATGCTATTAACTTAAAATATTCTTTAGATAGGTTATAATAATATTAGAAATAAAGAGGTTCTTATATGGAAAAAACGACTTTAGATAATTTTAATCGTTGGATGAATAGTCCTGTTGTTTCAGCTGAAGACAAAAAACTCTTAAGTGAAATGGATGACAAGACTAAGGATGAAGCTTTTTTCAAAAATATTGAATTTGGAACTGCTGGTTTAAGAGGAATTATTGGTCCTGGAACCAATAGAATGAATACTTATACCGTCAAAAAGACCACAATTGGTTTTGGTATTTATCTTCATGAATTCCATCAACATGCTGACTCAAAAGGTGTTGCAATTTCTCACGATAACCGTCATATGTCCCGTGAATTTGCTCTTGAAGCTAGTAAAATTTTAAATGAAATGGGAATCAAAACTTATATTTTTGATTCATTAAGACCAACTCCAGAACTTTCTTATGCAGTTCGTTATATGCATTGTGATGGTGGAATTATGATTACCGCTTCTCATAACCCTAAAGAATATAATGGTTATAAAATTTATGATGAAAGTGGATGTCAACTTGTTCCAATTAAAATTAATCCTTTAATTAAGATTATTAATAAATTACCAAATGAACTTGAAGTAACAGTTCCTCTTGGAAAAGTTAAGGGCGAAGAAGTAGTTTTAGGAAAAGATGTTGATGATACCTATGTTAAACTTTGCGAAGGGGTTCAAGAGAATCCTGATTTAAATAAAAAAGGTTTCAAAATTGTTTATACTCCAAATCATGGCACAAGTTACGTAAATGCTATGCGTGTTTTTAAAGATTGTGGTTACGAAGTATATCCAGTTGAAAAACAATGCACTCCAGATCCTGATTTTAGTGGAACTTTATCACCAAATCCTGAAGACGCAAAGAGTTTTATTGAACCAATTAAACTTGCAACCAAAATTGATGCAGATTTAATTTGTATGACTGATCCAGATGGCGATCGTGTTGGTCTTGCTTGTAAAGTTGCCAAAGGTCAATATACTTGTTTAACTGGCAATGAAAGTGCTGCTATTTTAATGGATTATCTCTTTAGTGAAAGAAAAGCTAAAGGTACTTTAAGTAAAGATGGCGTCATGTTTAATACTGTTGTTACTAGTGAACTTGGCAAAGAAGTTGCTAGTGCTTATGGTTTAAAAACTGAGCAATTCTTAACTGGATTTAAGTATATTGGTGATCGTGTCAATTATTATGAGAAACATAATGGACCAACTTATGAATTTGGTTATGAAGAGTCTTATGGATGTTTACCAAAACCATTTGTTAGAGATAAAGATGGAATTCAAGCAATTTTGTTATATTGTGAAATGGCTTTATTTTATCATTTAAAAGGTATTAATCTTGTTGAAGCTTATGAAAATTTAGGTAAACGTTTTGGCTTCCATAAAGATAAAGTTTATAACATTGGTCTTGAAGGAAGTAAAGGCGCTAAGAAGATGGAAGAGATTATGGACAAAGTAATTAAAACTCCATTTGATGAAATCAATGGACAAAAAGTTACTAAATTTGAAGATTATTTCCATTTAAAACGTCACTATGTTGTGAGTAATCAAGAAGAAGACATTACTGGTCTTCCAGTTGGCGATCTTGTTAAATATTATTTAGCTGATGGAACGAATATTTGTATCCGTCCAAGTGGTACCGAACCAAAGATTAAATTCTATATTGAAGTTGTTACTAAAGATCCAACTATTGCCGAAAAGAAGTGTGACGAATATTATCGCAAATTATTGGTTGACTTAAAAGTCAATGGATAATAAAAAGAAGGGGTTATATACCCCTTTTTTTATTTGAATTGTTTTTTAAGTGTCTTAATAACTCCATTATGATTATTATCATCAATGGTAATTTTGTTAGTTAATTCTAATAATCTTTTATTAGAATTTTTCATCGCAAAACCATTTTCAAAAGTGGTGACCATATCTATATCGTTAATTGAATCGCCAAAGGTGTAAACGTTTGTTGGTTTGATCTTATAAAAATTCATTAATTTTTTAATTTGTGAACCTTTATTAATTCCACGATTATGAATTTCGACATAATCATTTTGTCCCCAGAATTCAGCAATTAAAGTAGGGTAGTTTTCACTAACATAGTTGGTTATATAGTCACAATTTGCTTTATTTAAATTACTTATATGCATAATAAAAATTAAAGGATCTTGATCTAAAATCTCGTTTAATTTTCCAATTTTATTAATAGAGTGATTGTTTTCATCAGCGGTAAAGGCAAAAAATTCTTTTTTATCGTAACAAATTTCATCAAGATTTTCAGTAAAAGCACTGTCGGCATGTTCGCCAATTAACGCTTTATATATTTCTTTAACATATTCTTTATTTATCGTTGTAACCATTGGTTCAAAAGAAATATCACGAGGATTATAAATATAGTTACCATTGTAACAAAGCATTGGTCCATGAAGATTAAGTTTATTATAGTATTTAATTGCAGTTCGAGCTGGTCTACCAGTTGTAATAGCAACGATATTACCTAACTTTTCTTGTTTTCTTAAATACAAAATAGTCGACAATCTAATTGTCTTTTTATCAGTTAAAAGAGTGCCATCTAAATCGAGAGCTATGATTTTCTTTTCATTAGTCATGTGTGTATAATCCAACAGCTTTTTTAACTCTTAAAAGAGTAGCATTTGCGATTTTACTGGCTCGCATAGCACCATCTTTAAGGATATTATCGATTTCGCCACTTGCTAAAACTTCTTTATATTTAGCTTGGAATGGTTCAAGAACACTAATAACTTCATCAGCTACTGCTTTCTTAAAATCTCCATAACGATGACAATCTTTAAATTCTTCTTCAACTGATTCAATCGTTATTCCTTTAAGTGAAGCGTAAATAGTCATTAAATTACTAATACCAGGTTTCTTTTCAACATCATAATGAATTGTATTATCCATATCGGTAACAGCTGACATAATTTTTTTACGAACAACATTTAAATCATCTTTTAGGAAGATATCGCCTTTTGGATCGCTCTTAGACATTTTGTGACTTGGATCACTAAGCGACATAATACGTGCACCAACTTTAGCAACAACAGCCTTTGGCATTTTAAAGATTTCGGCCTTATATCTTTCATTAAAACGATGTACTAAATCACGAGTAAGTTCAACGTGTTGAGTTTGATCTTCACCAACTGGAACGACATCAGCATCATAAAGAAGAATATCAGCCGCCATTAAAACTGGATAAGCAAATAAGCCTAAACCAATTGCTGATTCATTTAATTTTTGGCTTTTTTCTTTGAATTGAGTCATACGACTTAATTCACCCATATATAAATAGTTTTGAATAATTGCATTAAGCTCTGCGTGAGCACTAACATCACTTTGAAGGAAGATAGTGGATTTTTTTGGATCAAGACCTGCAGCAATATAAAAGGCTACAATATCTCTTGTATTTTCATATAAATCTTTAGGATCAATAGGAAGAGTTAAAGCATGTAAATCTGCAACAAAAATATAATTATCATATTGTTCTTGATAGTCTTTAAAATGCATTAAAGCCCCTATATAGTTACCTAAAGTTAAATTTCCAGTAGGTTTAATTCCACTTAAACTTCTTTTCATAAATGATACCTCTTGTCTTACTTAATCATTATAAGTCAATTAATAAATTATTTAACGACTTTATCAATTAATCCATAGTGGAGCATAGCTTTAGCAAAACCATCTTCATCTATTGGATCTGTAACATAATCTGCAACATCTTTTAAAGCTTGAACGCTATTGCCCATCGCAACACCAACTCCGGCTTTAGAAACCATTTCAATATCGTTATTATCATCACCAATACATAAGGCATTTTCCATTGTTAATCCATAGTGTTTCATAACGGCTTCAGCACCACGAGCTTTATCGCTATCAATAGGCATAATGTAAACAGCATATTCATCCCAACGAGCAGTCTTACAATTTTTTAAGTGTGGTAAGAAAAGGGATTCATCAAACGAATCACAATAAGCGATAGCTTGATAAATTACTTTATCATAGTGATCTGGGAAAGTACGTGGTTGTGGGAATCTTGTTCCATACTTTTCATGAGCTGAAATAACACGCTCATCAATCATATTAATGTGACCTTCTTTTTCTTCAATTAAGGTTAAACCAAATTTTAAACGTTTGGCAAATTTAATTAAGGCATCGACAACTTCGCTATCAATTGGATGAAGGAAAATAGATTCTCCATCGATAATTGCTTGAGCACCATTCATCGTAACAATTCCTTCAGGTGCACAATAATCATATATACCTGATTTACGAATTAAATAACTATTTCTACCTGAACAAAGTAAGAACTTTATTCCTTTACTTTGCATTTCTTTTATTGCATTAACAGCGCTTTGTGGGACTTTTTTCGTTTCGTGTGAATATAGTGTTTGATCAATATCAGCAAATACTACTTTAATTTTATTTTTTTCCATATCGTTTCCTCCTCATAAATATATTGTGGGTTATTCTATAACATTCACTATTAAAAAACTAGTAGTTTTAATTTTAGCATACATCAAGCACTAATTTAATGAAAAGTAGCGAAGAATAGTTTAAAATATCTTAAAATTATGATAGAGTAAAAACCTATGGAAATTAAATTTTATAACACATTAACAAATAAGGTTGAAGTGTTCAACCCAATTAAACAAGGTGAGGTCTCAATGTATGTTTGTGGACCTACCGTCTATAACGAGCCACATATTGGAAATATGCGACCAGCAGTAGTTTTTGATACTTTTGTAAGATTTTTAAAGTATGTTGGAAACGATGTTAAGTTCGTTTCAAACTATACCGATGTTGATGATAAAATCATTAATAAAGCAATTGATGAAAAAGTTAGTGAGATGGAAATTGCTAATCGTTATATCGCTTCATATCGCGGATGTTTAGATGCTTTAAATTGTTTAAAAGCTTATAAAAATCCACGAGTTACTGAATATATTCCAGATATAATTAAGTATATTGATAATCTTGTAGCGGTTAAGGCAGCTTATGTAGTAGATGGCGAAGTTTTCTTTGACGTTACAAGTGTTCCTAACTACGGATGCTTATCAAATATTAAACTTGACGAACTTGATGCCGGAAATCGTGTTGCAACAAATGAAAAGAAACATAATCCTTATGATTTCTTACTTTGGAAGAAAACAGAAAAAGGTATTAAGTGGCCTACCAAATGGTGTGAAGGTCGTCCAGGTTGGCATACTGAATGTTGTGTTATGATCGATTCTATTTTTGGTGGACACATTGATATTCATGGTGGTGGACATGATTTAATTTTCCCACATCATGAAAATGAAATTGCTCAAGCTGAAGCAACTCATCATAATACAATTGCTAATTATTGGATTCATACTGGTATGGTAAATATCAATAATGAAAAGATGTCTAAATCAATTGGAAACGTTGTTCTTGCTAAAGATTCAATTAAAAATTATGGTGCTGATACAACTCGTTTATTACTCTTAAATTGCCAATATCGTTCAGTCTTAAATTTCTCAGATGATACGATTAACGATACCAAAGCAACCTTAGAAAAACTTGCAAATATTTGGAAACAATTAAACCTCAAAATTGCACAAAATAATGGGGCTTTGCATGGGAAATCGAGTTTAATGGACAAATTTTTAGAGGCTTTTGCAGATGATGTAAATATTCCAAATGCTATCACTGAACTTCTTGAAATTATTAAGATGGCGAACCTCGAAATTCGTAAAAAAGATAGTGATTTAAAACTACTAGAAAACTACTTCTATACTCTTCAAGACATGGTTTATATTCTTGGGCTCCATAATGAAGTCAAAGAATTTACTAAAGAAGATATGGATTTATATAATGAATATTTAGGTGCTAAAAAGAACAAGGATTTTACAAAGAGTGATGCTCTTCGTGAAGAATTAATTAAGAAAGGAATTATTTAATTTATGGTTAACGCTTTAATTTTTACAAATGATCCAACGGTTTACTATTCTCTTGATAGAGTTATCGTTGATTACTTTAATGGACTTGGTGCTTGGGGCAATTTTGCTCTTGTTGTTATTTCTTTAATTATCGCAACGCTTCTTGGTGGTCTTTTAGGCTATCAACGTGAGATTAATGGTCACTCAGCTGGATTAAGAACTAACATCTTAATTAGTTTATCAAGTTGTCTTATTATGATTCTTTCTCAATATGGCTTAAATGGTTACTTTGGTGATCACGATCCAATGCGACTTGCAGCAGCTGCTGTTACTGGTATTGGTTTTTTAGGTGCTGGTAGTATTGTTCAAAATGGTATCACTATTAAAGGCTTAACAACTGCCGCGACTATTTGGGTTGCAATGGCAATTGGAATGGCTTGTGGTGCTGGTTGGTGGATTGTTGCAATTGTTACAACTTTAATCGCTTTAATTGTTTTAAGTTTCCTTGTTAAACTTGAAAAAGTTGCTACTAGAACAAATACAAATGTCATGATTATTGTTGATCGAGATAATAATGCAATTCCTACCTTACTTGAAATTGCTGAACAAAAAGATATCGCTATTAAGGATATAAGCACAACCTTAGTCCACTATGGTGATAACGTTGTTTTACGTATTACTTTTAAGATTGCTTGCCGTGATGTTAAGAAGATTCAAGAGTTCTTAGACTATGCTCGTGTGAACATTGAACCAATTCAAATGCAAATTATTCAATAATTTTTTTACGCATTTTCTCGAGACTTTTTGAATTTTAGGGGTTTTCAGTAAAATTTACCAGTTGTCAAAATAAAATCAATATGAATAGAATTATAGGTATAAACGCCGTTTATGAGTCATTAAAATCTAATCGAGTAAAGAAGTTGTATCTCGAAGAAGGTTTTAATAATGCGCGTATTCTTGAACTTGCTAAGCAAAATAAGATTAATCCAATATATTTAAATCGAAAAGAACTTTTAAAAATCGATAATGGAAATAATCAAGGTTGCGTAGCAGAAACAATACCATTTAAGACTTACACTTTAAGTGAAGTTTTGAGTGATTGCGATTCAAAAAAGAATCCTGTAGTTGTTATTCTAGATGAACTTAATGATCCTCATAATTTAGGAGCGATCTTAAGAAGCAGTGATGTTTTGAACGTAAGTGCTATTATCTATAAAAATAGAAATAGTGTTGGTTTAAATGAAACCGTTGCAAAAGTATCTGCTGGAGCAATTAATTACGTTAAATGTTGTGAAGTTACTAATTTAAATCAAACAATTGAAACGCTTAAAGAACATAAATTTTGGGTTATTGGTCTTGCAGGTGAGGCAACTAGTGACTTAAAAAGTATTCCAAAAGATTGCCCATTAGCCATCGTTGTTGGTAGTGAAGGTTATGGGATCTCTCGTTTAGTGAGAGAAAATTGTGATTTAATGGTAAAAATTCCAATGCAAGGACATGTAAGCTGTTTAAATGCTAGTGTTTCTTGTGCAATTGTTTTATACGAACTTAGTAGTCGTAAATAATTTATTAATTTATACATTTTAGTAGGGGAATGTTATGTCTGAACATACTTTTTGTAATGTCTATGATGAAATCATAGCAAATGATCTTTTGATGTCGGCTCGAAAAGGAGATAAAAGTTCTCAAAAACTCCTTTATTTAGCACTTGAAAATGAGATAAGACCAATTGAATATTCTTATATTTCTAGATGCCAAAAATGCGGTATCAATTTTGATGATTTAGATAATCTTTGTAGCAAAGCATTTTTGATTTGCTTCAATCATTTTGATGATCGACTTGGTAATCTTTGTGTCTATTATAAGTACATTTATTCTAACCTAGTGAAGAGTGAAATTCGTCAGCATTTACAAGCAACAAATTATCAAAATTTCAGTGCTTTAGGATATGAAGATACAGAGATTGATGACCTTAAAGATAGAGCACAAGTTCGCTTTGAAAATGAGATCAAAAATTACATTGATAATAATGAAATTTATCAATTAATTATGAACAATTATCAAGTTAAATTAAATAAGTCTGAGTCTCATGTTTTGAAGTTTTTCTTCAATGATTATAATAGTCGTGAAATTAGTGAAAAAACAGGTTTAGATTATAACGCAGTTTCGCGCTACATTAGAACAGGCTTAGAAAAGATTAAAAAGTTTATTAATTTTGATGAACTTAAGTCCACTTTAAACTCTAGTCTTCCTAAAAAAGTTATATATTGACAAATATCTTTGAATTCTCTATATTTTTATTACGTAAAAAGGAATAGAATAATTCATATGAGGAAAAAAGTTATTTTAATTTGCTCTGAATGTCTTAGTAGAAACTACCAGACAACTCGAAAAGCAGAGTCAACTGAACGTTTAGAAATAAGAAAGTTTTGTCCTCATTGTAAGAAATATACCTTACACAAAGAAAGCAAGTAGAGGAACGTTATGGGAAGAATTGTTAGATATTTTAAAGGGGTCCGTAAAGAATCAAGACGTGTTCGCTGGCCAAAGAAAGATGAATTTTTACCAGCAATCGTAACCGTTATTATTATCACAGTTTTTGTTGCGGTTTTCTTAATGGTTGAAGATTTAGCCGCTGGAACTCTTATCAATCAACTTCGTGACGCTTTCTCATCAATTAGAGGTGCTTAATTATGGCAGAAGAAAAATTAGCTGATAAACAATGGTACATTGCAACAACTTATTCATCACATGAAGATAAGGTTGCTGATAACATTCGTCGTCGTGTTGAATCAATGAATATGGGCGATAAGGTCTTTAGAATTATTGTTGCCAATGAAGAGATTCCAGAACTTAATAAAGATGGCACTCCTAAGATGGTTGAAGTCAATGGTGTCATGACTCCAAAAGTAAAAATTAAAAACTTATATCCTGGATACATTTTCGTTGAAATGATCATGACTGATGATAGTTGGTTCATGGTTCGTAATACTCAAGGTGTTACTGGTATTGCTGGATCAAGTGGTGGTGGTCAAAAACCAACCCCAGTTAGTGCTCGTGAAATGGAAACTGTTCTTAAGAGAATGGGTGTTGTTGATAAATCAATGTATGAACAATATCATGTCGGTGATCTTGTTAAGATTATTCATGGTACATTTGCTAACGTCGAAGGTAAGATTGTTTCAATCGATAAAGATAGTGGTAACGTAAGAGTTGATACTATTTTCTTCGGTCGTCATACTCCTGTTGATGTTGAATTTAGCGAAATTGTTCGTGCTTAGTTGATTTTTGTGCTAAAAAATAGAAATCCCTTGCAATGCAGGGGATTTTTTGATATTTTAATTAGGCATATTGTTTATGCGGGTTATATTACATATAACCAGGTGGGAGGAGTTGCGAAACTTCATAAGACCACCAATTCACTATAG
>DAIODM010000014.1:0-27665 GCA_036746835.1 Candidatus Onthovivens sp.
CTCCTCCATGCCATGGAGGCGCTCTCCCAGCTGAGCTAGAGGCCCACAAGCGTTTAATTACGCTTTAATATAATACCTAATTACAACATAAAAATCAATTAATAATTATTTTGTTTCAGTATTTTTCTTTTCACAAATAGTAACTAATTTTATTAAAGAATAAATTAATAAACTTCCTAATGAATTACCAACTAAATCTAAAAGGAAAATATAAAGTAAATCTATATTAAATTTTCCAAGGCAAATATAATTTGTAAAATAATAAACATTTGCAACTACGTGATCAAAACCACTAACCACAAATACAGTAACACAAAGGAAAATAAAGAGAACTTTGAGTCCAACGTTTTCAAACTTTTTAAAGCAATATACCGCGATATATATGAGTATTCCACAAAAAGCACTACTCGAGAGCGTGGATAAAACATTAAAGTTTTCAATCTTACTATTAGCTAAATTTATAATAGCTTTATTAATAAAATTAGCATCACCTAATAGGCTAATTAGTAATCCAATAAATGCTGCACCAACTATATTTCCTAATAAACCTACAAATGTATCAATAGTGTATCGCTTATTTTTCTCTTCAAAAATAAATCCTATTTTACCAGTATATAAATTAGCACCTAAAAAACAGACAAGAAGTAAACCAATCGAGAAAAACATTGATCCATAAAGAGAACCATTATTGCTTAATTTTCCACAACAAGCCATATTTGCGATTCCACCAAGAGCAATAAAAATACCTGCTAGAATTCCTTTTAAAAAAGATGTAAATGTTTTCATATTTTTCCTCATTTTGGCGCCCCCGGGCCGATTCGAACGGCTGACTTTCATCTTAGGAGGATGCTACTCTATCCGGACTGAGTTACGGGGGCACAACTAAATTATACTAGAAATTAAAATCGAAGAGCGACAATTGATCACTTTCTTTTAAATTCCTAAGTACCCCAAGTTCTTCAAGTTGCTTAATATTTGTAACACTGAGTCCACCACGTTTAGTTAAATCTTCTTTACTAGTAAACGCTTTCTCTTTACGGGCATTAACAAATTGTTCAGCAGCTGCTCCACCAACTCCATCAACAACAATTAAAGGTGGAATTAAAGCATTGTTTTCTTTATCAATTATGAAATTATGAGCATCACTCTTATCTAAAGAAATATTTTCCATCTTAAATCCACGTTCATACATTTCAAGACATACTTCAAGAGTAATAATTTGAGCTTCTTCTTTAACACTAAGAACTTCTTCAGGATTTTTAGATCCACGACGCTTATAAAGTTCTTCTAAACGATCATGTAATTTGTCAATTCCACCGACCATTGCTTCAATATCGTATTGATCACTACGAATAGAAAAGAAAGTTGCATAATATTCTAATGGATAATGAACTTTAAAATAAGCAACACGAAGAGCCATTAAAACATAGGCTGTTGCGTGTCCTTTAGGGAAAAGATACTTAATCTTTTTGCATGATTCAATGTAATAATCAGGAACATTGTGATCAAGCATATCTTTAATTTGATCTGGTTTAAGTTGTTTATCCTTTTTACGAACAGTTTCCATAATGGTAAAAGCATTATGAGGATCAAGTCCTTTTTGAATAAGATAAACCATAATATCATCACGACATCCAATAACTCCTCTTAAATCAGTTACACCATTTTTAATTAAATCTTGTGCGTTATTACTCCAAACATCTGTACCATGTGTTAGACCAGAAATAATGACTAAATCTTTAACAGTATGTGGTTGCGCATCTCGTAAAACTTGCCTAACGAAATCAGTACCAAATTCTGGAAGTCCTAATGCTCCATTATCTTTTGGCATATATTTATGCGCAAGATGAAGCGCATCATCGACCGTAAATAAAGAAAGAACTTCTTTATCATTGACTGGAATTTCTTTAATATTTACACCAGTTAAATCGCACATCATACGAATAGCTTGAGGGTCTTGGTGGCCAAGAATATCAAGTTTTAAAAGAGTATCATGCATACTTGTAAAATCAAAGTGAGTTGTTTTCCAAGCCGCAGTTGTATCATCAGCTGGATATTGAATTGGCGTAAAATCATAAACATCATAAGCACTAGGAACAACAACAATTCCCGCTGGATGTTGACCAGTAGTTCGTTTGACCTCTGTACAACCATAAGCTAAAGAAGAAATACGGCTCTTATGGAATTTATTTGGATCTTCATGCAAGAAAGTTTCTACATAATTTCTTACATAACCATAAGCTGTCTTAAATTGAACCGTTGAAATAGTTCCCGCTCTAAAACAATTGCTTGCACCAAGCAAAACTTTTGTATAATCATGAGCTTTTGATTGATAATCAGTTGGGAAATTTAAATCAATATCAGGAGTCTTATCAGCATTAAATCCTAAGAATGTTTGGAAAGGAATTGATTGTCCATCACCAACCATTTTAGTTCCGCAGACTGGACAATTTTTATCAGGTAAATCAAAACCAGACATGCTAGGGTCTTCTTTATAGAATTCAACATGTTTACATTTTGGACAACGATAATGAGGTGGTAATGGATTGACCTCGGTAATATCAGCTAATGTAGCGACTAAACTACTACCAACACTACCTCGAGAACCAACAATATATCCATCTTCATTTGCCTTTTTAACAAGTTCATAAGCAATATAATAAATAACACTATATCCGTTGTTTATAATACCATTAAGTTCGCTAGTTATACGGTCTTCAATTTCTTTTGGAATTGGGTCGCCATATAATCTATGAGCATTTTTATAAACAAGATCAGTCAGCATTTTTTCACTATTTTCAATTTTTGGCGTATAAGTATCAGTTTTAACTGGTACAATTGAATCAATCATATCCGCAATTTTATTAGTATTTGTTACAACATATTCATAAGCTTTTTCTTTGCCAAGCCATGCGAAACATTCAAGCATCTCATCGGTACTTCTATAATGTTGATCTGGATTATCAAAATCAGGATAATCATGACGATAATATGGGTTTAATGGGTGAGTATTTCCACCAATTTGTTTAGCACTAATTATAATATCACGATAAATTTTATCGCTTGGATCACGATAATGGACATCACCAGTTGCCACAATAATTTTGCCTTCTTCTTCAGCAATTTTAATTATACTTAAAATAATTTCTTTTAAATGTTCTTGATTACTAATTTGATGAGTATTAATTAAAAATGAATAGTTTTCTAAAGGTTGAATTTCAATAAAATCAAATTTCTTTATAGTTTCTCTTAAAACATCATCGCTACTTAATAAGGCATCTTGAAATACTTCACCATTAAAACAAGCACTACCAACAAGTAAATCCTTTCGATGTTCTTCTAAATAAGATTTAGTTGTAAATGGGTGCATTCCAATATGATTAATGTGAGAATCACTGATAATTTTATATAAATCTTTAACACCATTATTATTTTTAATTAAAACAGTTGCATGATAAGAACCACGGAAGTGTTTTAAAGCTGGGATTGTAAATGGTAAATTACTTAAATCATTCAATGTAATTGCACTATTTTCTTTTATTAATTGTGAACGAATTGAAAGGAAAACATTGCTTAAAACTTCAGCATCATAATCAGCACGGTGTGCTTTATCATCGTTGTATTCAACTTCATATCTTTTACATAAAGATCCTAAATTATGAGCGGCGGCATCAGGGAATAAATATCTAGATAATGCAAGGGTATCAATACCGCGCATTTTAAGTTCACCAAAGCCATATTTCTTCATCTCTTCATTAATCATTCCATAATCGAAAACAATATTATGGGTGACCATAATCGAACCTTCAAGGAACTTTAAAATTTGCGGAAGAACTTCTCTAAATTTAGGTTTTCCTTTAACCATCTCATCACTAATATTTGTCTTTTGTTGAATTTCGTCTGGAATATGCATCTCTGGATCAATCAAAACATCCATTCTATCTGTAATTAATCCTCTAACAACTTTAACAGCACCAAATTCAGTAATTCTATCGTATTTAGTGCTTAATCCAGTTGTTTCGGTATCAAGACAAACAAATGTGGCGTCGCTTAATCTTGTGTCATCAGGATTAATACTTCCATGTAAATAGTCATCTATAACGTAAAGTTCACTACCAAAAAGAACCTTAATGCCTTCTTTTTTAGCAATTGCTTGAGCATCAGGGAATCCTTGGACAACGCCATGATCGGTAATAGCAATCGCTTTATGACCCATGTGCTTTGCAAGTTTTACATAATCACTAAAGAAAGTTACGCCATCCATATCACTCATCTTTGTATGAAGATGCAGTTCAACACGTTTTTCCTTTGATAAATCATCTCGAAGAGGACTTGGAGGTAAAATAAAGAAATAATGCGTCATAATGACAGTTTCTTTTCTAAATTTATCAATATTTGCACGTCCCTCAATACGAATATTTTGACCAACAGCAATTGTAGCCATATCTTCACGTTTTAAAGCGTTATCATTACTAATAATTGTGCAATAAATTGCATCAGTTCCATCATCAACACCAACTTTACATAAAAATTTTCCAGTTTTAGTATCGTTAGATGTAACTTCAAAAACTCGACCATTAATATCGACAGCTCCACTATTTGAATCAACCATAATAATTTTCATTGATTGATAATCGCCTTTTTTAAAAAGTTCTCTTTGACGACGTTCATCCATCATCTTTTCATAATTGTCTTTTAAATCTTTTTCAATTTCTTCTTCAGTTTTCTTTTTTGCATCTTCAAAAAGCGCTTCTTTATTACTTTGAGAAGGCTGAACTTCATTTGGAGTATTAGTTCCTACATTAGCCCCTTCATCTTCAGGAGGCATATCATCAGAACTATCAGGAACATCAGCATCAATTTCAGCATCAGGCGCAACAAAATTAGTTTCGCTTGTGCATATTGTTGAAATCGTGAAATCATAACATAAAGATTTAAAAAAGTTCTCTAAATCTTCTTTATATTTATTTAAAAATTCATCTTGTGATTCTTTACTTGTAAAAATAAAAGTTAATTTTTTATCTTCAGGTATTTCGGTATAACTAACCTTAAAATCAGCATAATGATGAGCATTATTAAACATCCAATCACTGATTAAATCACATAATATCTTATCTTTAATAGGTGATTTATAAGTGAAAATAATATGATATTTAAAATGAAGACCAATTAAGAGATTAAAAAAGTAATCAGCATCTGGATAATTCCATCCAGTCTCTTTGACCATATATAAAGTGTAATAATTTTCATCATATTTTGATTTGACACAATTTGTCATGTCAAGATCAAAACGCTTCAAATCACTGACGCCAATTGATCTTAAAAAACGCATCATTAATCCACTGATTGCCATACTAGAATAATCCTATAATATCTTTAATAAAAATCACAATCATGAGGGCAAAAAGTAATCCAAGGCCCACATAAGAAATAATATTTTTAATTTTTGGAGGGAATTTCCATCTATTATTAGAAGAATTCTCCACTTGTTTTTCTCCAACATTAATTTCTTTTGCATCAGAATTAACTGGAGTTACGACATTATTATTTTTCTTATTTTTAATTTTCTTAAATCCATTAACAATCCATTCAATAACGGCAACTAAAATTTGCCAACCATCAAGGCCAGGGAAAGGTAATAAATTAAAAATCGCTAAATTAACACTAATTACTCCCCAAGTATTTAAATAAACATAAAATGGATAATCTGCAAGAATAGAAGTAGTTTGTGTGAAAATTGCAACTGGTCCACCGACATTACTCCAAGTAGATGAATCGTAAAATAATCTAAAAAGAGTTCTTCCGATTAAATCAGTTGATGTAGCCCAATTTTTAGATGCAACTTCAAAACTCTTGAAACCATTCCAATAACTATTAACATAAATTCCAAAACCAACTTTATTTAGTTTGTTTTCACTATTTAAAGACAAGTGTAAGTAAGCGGTACTAATTGTCTTTTCTTTTGTGCTTAAAACTTCTTTTTTGATTTGAATTCGAATTGGACTTATAGTTTCGCCAGCTGAGAAAGTGTATTCTGTATAAGCATTTTTAGCATCAAGAACTGGATAATAAAGAGGAATCCCAGTAGTTTTTGCTTCAGCTAAAACTAATTTAAATGAATTAGCGTAATCTGTATCATTAAATCCAACATTTGTAGTATCAAAAATAAGCGAATAATTATTATTATTTCCTGAAATTTTTACAGGATAAGCAGGATCATTTACTGAATAAATAAGCCCACTATCATCGCCATCAAAAGCATTTGTAGAAATAATATAACTTGTTTCAATATTTCCATTTGCATCTTTAGTTGGTGAAGCAATTTCAAATGGAATTAATCCATTTTCATCGCTTGTTAAACTTGTTTTTAAAGAAGCACTATCAGTTACTTCGACTAAATTAATATATTCAACTTTCTTTTGTTCAAAACAAGAAGCACTAATAAAGAAAATAAGCCAAGCAAGAGCAAAATTCATGAATATTCCAGCTAAAAATACAATTATCTTCTTCCAATATGATAAATCTTCAACACTTCTTCCTTTTAAAGTTGGATTATTTTTAATAGTTTCGTCGTCATCATCACCAAGCATTGCAACATAACCGCCAAGTGGAACAACACCAATTGAAAAATTAGTTTCTCTTTTTTTATTTTTGCTTTTAATCCAAATTAAAGAATTCTTTTTTTCTTCAGGATCATCACGAGAAATCTTTAAAATTTTATAGCCAAAGCCAATTGAAAAATCACTACAATAAACATTAAACATTTTTGCTGTCAAAAGATGTCCTAATTCATGTATTGTAATTAGTACTCCTAAAGCAACTATAAACAAAATAAGCGAGATAAAATTATTCATTATTCAATCCTCAAATCTTCTATATATTTTAAAGCAAATTTTCTTGCATCAAGATCAATTTTTCTTAAGTCATTAAGCGAACATTTTTTATCAAATTTATATTCGTTAAGAATCTTAAATATAATAACATCTATATCTTTAAATTCAATTTTCTTTTTCAAAAAAGCATCAACTAAAACTTCATCAAAAGCATTAATTACGCAACCAAGGCTACCTTTTTCTTCTATTATTTTTTTTGCCAGTGTTAATACTGGAAATCTACTAATATTAACCTCGTCAAATTTATATTTTTTTTCAGTATTAATTTCAACATCTTCAAACTCATTTTTTTCATTTTTTGGAAGACCAAAATTTAAAGCATAAATTATTGGATCAATCATTGTTGGTTTACCAACTTGCAACTTTGTTTTATCATCAAAAACAACAAAACTATGGACATAACTTTTTCGATCAACAACTACTTTAATCTTCTCATAAGGCAATTTAAAAAGATAATGAGCTTCAACTATTTCAAACATTTTGTTAAACATTGTGTTACTATCTACACTTATTTTTTTACCCATTTTCCAATTAGGATTTAAAATTCCATCATCTAAGGTTACTTTATTTAATTCTTCGCGAGAATAATTAAAGAATTTACCACCACTTGCCGTTAAAACAATATGATCAATTTTTGAAAAATCCTCACCATATAAACATTTAGAAATAGCCACATGTTCGCTGTCAATTGGGTAAAGCTTACCAAAACCTTTATTTAGTAAATCATTAATAAATTCACCACCAACTACTAAAGATTCTTTATTACTTAACAATAATGTTTTGTTTAATTTTAAGACTTCAATTGATGGATATAGTCCAGCAAATCCTAAAATAGAATTTTCATAAACATCACTATTAGCTTCCTTTATTAAAGCTAAAAGTTCATCATCACCATAATAAAATCTAACGTTATTAAATTCTTTTTTTAAATTTTCCGCATCACTTTCATAAGCGACACAAACAAATTCAACAGTTTTAAATTTCTTTAAAGCCTCTTTTACAAAATCTATATTTTTCCAACAAGAAAAAGCGACCAATTTATAATCATTACGGTCTTCCAAGACTTTTAAAACTTGTGAACCAACCGATCCACTTGCTCCGAGAACCGTAATGGATTTTATCATAATAAAATTCCCCAATTATATTCCATTAATACAATTAATAAACTAGATGAAATAACGGTAAAAATGATTGAATCGATACGATCAAGAATTCCACCATGAGATTTTAAAATAGTACCAAAATCTTTAATACCAAAATTTCGTTTAACAGCACTAAACATTAAATCTCCAAGTGTTGCAGTTAAAGGTATAACAAGAGATAAAACTAAAACATTATACCAGTGTGCAATATCTAAGAAAGAAGCTAGTGGCATACCACATGCATCGAAAATTAAAGCGAAAGCTAAACCAGAAACAAATGAGAAGAAAACACCACCAAAGAATCCTTCCCAAGTCTTTTTTGGACTAACAACTGGAGTCATATGATGTTTGCCAAATAAAACACCAACAAAATAAGCACCAGCATCATTCATACAATCAGCAAGTAAAACATAAGTTAAAAGTTCAGCTGATTGACAATATTTAAATAAATTACTATTAATTAAATCTTTATTTGCACCAAAATCATTAAATGGAAAATATCGTAAAAACAAAGCACATTGTAAACCAATAGCAACGATAAAGAGCATCGTAATAAAATAGAAAGCTTCATTAATTGTAAATTTGCTATCGATAATTACCATTAAAAAGAAAAATGCGATACAAACAATTAAAGCAGATAAACTAATTTGTGGAACTTGGAATCCGTTTTGTAAACTAAAAACGAATTCGCTTTCTTTACCTGCTTCTTTATAGGCTTCATAAGTTACTAAATTATTTTTTAAGAAAATCCAATAGACCATGATAATCATCATAAAGTAAGCAAAAAAGAAAATAATTCCTTTGTATTTATGCTCTAATGATTGTGGAGCTTTAATTAACTCATGAGTACTTACAATTGCTAAGAATAAAACAAATGCAAAAAATAAATAATCCCCTACAACAATGCATGGAATCACAATAATAAGCATTAGTATTCCCATTAAAATACGGGAAACCATACTTTGTTTTACCTGAGCATTTAACTGATTAACTCGAGGTCCAACGTCATTTTTACCTGGGTTTTCTTTGTTATCATTCATATTAAATCGACATGATCTCGTTTTCTTTTTCTTTTACTAATGCATCAATTTTAGAAATCGTTTCATCGGTTGCTTTTTGAACATCCGTTTCAGAACGTTTAATCAAATCTTCAGAAACTCCTTCTTCTTTTTTAACTCCATCTAAAACATCACGACGAATATTACGAACTACAACTTTAGCTGCTTCACCAAAACCTTTAGCTTTCTTAGCAAGTTCAACACGTCTCTCTTCAGTTGGAGCTGGCATAATAAGACGAATATTTTGTCCATCAACTGTTGGATTAATACCAATTTGAGAAGCATTAATTGCAGCAACAATTGCTTTAACATCATTTTTATCATAAGGAATGATGCATAATTGTCTTGGATCTGGAATCTTAACCGCTGCAATTTGTGAAACTAAAATTTTATCACCATAATAATCGCACTCCAAATTATCAATCAATGAAGCGCTTGCTCGACCTGTACGTAAGGTATTTAAATTAATTCTTAATGATTCAAACGATTTTTCCATCTCAACTTTTGCTTTTGCATAAATATCTTGCATAATTAGTTCTCCTTTTTAATTGTGCTCCCGATGTCTTCTCCTTGAACAACTTTTAAGAAGTTTTGAGGATCAGCCATTGAGAATATTCTAACTTCAATCCCATTATCTCTAAGCATGGCAACTGAAGTTTGATCCATAACTTGTAAGTTCTTTTGAATGATTTCATCATAAGTTAAATTCTTCAAGAACTTAGCGTCTTTATTAACTCGTGGATCACTATCATAAACTCCATCAATTCCATTTTTACCCATTAAAATTGCATCACAATTCATTTCAAGAGCCCTTAATGAAGCGCAACTATCGGTAGTAAAATATGGATTACCAGTACCTCCAGCGAATAAAACAACTATATGTTTAGCCAGATGTGATCTTGCTTTTTTATAACGATAAGGTTCACAAACTTGGTTAACTTGAATTGCTGACATAACTCGAGTTTCAACACCCATACCTTCAAGCGCACTTGATAATGCAAGGCAATTAATAACAGTTCCAAGCATTCCCATATAATCACCATCAGTACGATCAATATGTAACGATTCAGCAAGTTTTCCTCTAAAAATATTTCCTGCTCCAATAACAATGCCAATTTCTACATTATTTTGGTTAAGAAGTTTAATAATTTTAGCAATCTCAGTAATCTTTGCACCATCCAAAACTTCTAAATGCTTCGAATCTGAGAGAGATTCACCACTAATCTTAAGAATAATTCTCTTATATTTAATTTTCATATTGCCAACCTCGAATAATATTATAACAAAAAAGGCACACTAGTGTGTGCCTTATTTAACTTTTTTTATTATTTAGCTTGTTTCATGACTTCGCTAACGAAATCATCAACACGTTTTTCAATTCCTTCACCAACTGTATAGTGAACAAATTTTAAAACTTTATTACCTTTTTCAGTTAAGACTTGACCAATAGTCTTGGTTGGATCAAGTAAATATTCTTGATCAACAAGAGTAACTTCACTGAAGGTCTTATGAACTTTACCTTCAACGATACGAGCAAGAGCTTGTTCTGGTTTTCCAGCTAATTTTGGATCATTTTTAGCAGCTTCTAATTGAATCTTAGTTTCACTATCTTTTAAAGCTTGTGGAACTTCAGCTTCAGTAATGTATTTTGGAGCGTTAGCAGCAATATGCATTGATAAACCCTTTGCAAGTTCTGCATCATCTTTTTCAAGAAGAACAAGAACAGCATGAGTTCCACCCATATGGATGTAACTTCCAATACCATTAGTAGCAGCTTTTTTCTCAACGATTTCAAATCTTCTGAAATCAAGTTTTTCACCAATCTTTAAGGTAGATTCAGTGAATAATTCTTTAGTTAATGCTTTAGCAGCATCAATGTCTTTGCAGCTATTTTTTAAAACAAGTTCACTGCATTCATCAACAAGAGCTTTAAATGGTTCACTCTTGGCAACGAAATCAGTTTCACAGTTGACTTCAACAATTGAAGCACGTCCACATTTTTCGCAAACATGAACTCCTGCTAAACCTTCAGCAGCAATACGATCAGCTTTTTTGGCAGCTTTAGCAATGCCTTTTTCTCTGAGCCAATCAGTAGCTTTATCAATATCATCGCCACAAGCGGTTAAGGCATTTTTGCAATCCATAATGCCAGCGCCAGTACGATCACGTAAAATTTTAATGTTTTCGATGTTAGCCATTATTTGGTTTCCTCTTTCTTGTCTTCAGTTTTCTTCTCTTCAACTGGAGTTCCTTCAGCTACTGGAGCATCACTCTTAGCACTTGGAGCCTTGTTGAAACGAGATTCATATTGATCTCTACGTGCTTTTTCTTTTTCAAGTCTTTCACGTTGCATTTCTCTACGAGCAGCAAGACGTAAAGCATTTTCTCTATCAGCTTGACGAATAGCATCTTTCATAGAAACTTCTTCGCCTTCATCTTTAGTGTAAGCAATATTGGTTAATCCGCCTTTAGCTTCACAAACAGCATCACTTAAGACACCAACGATAAGTTGAATTGATTTAGTAGCGTCATCATTTCCTGGGATAACATAACTAATATTATCTGGATCACAGTTTGTATCGCAAATAGCGAAAACTGGAATATTTAATTTACTAGCTTCTTTAATAGCATTGTGTTCAACCATTGGATCGACAACAACGATAGCATTTGGAAGCTTTCTCATTTCCTTAATACCTTCAAGGTTCTTGCTTAATTTAGCTTTTAACTTCTTAAGTTCGATAACTTCCTTCTTTGAAAGTTTATCCCATGAACCATCGGTTTCAGCATCTTCTAAATCTTTTAATTTTCTAATTCTAGTTTGAATTGTCTTAAAGTTAGTTAAGACACCACCAAGCCAACGATTAGTAACATAGAAACTGCCACTACGAATAGCTTCAGCTTCGACAATTGGTTTAGCTTGAATTTTAGTACCAACAAAGAGAACCTTACCACCCTCGGTAACGATTTCCTTTAATTTTTCATAAGATGTTTCAATAGCATCTCTTGATTTATTTAAATCGATAATGTAAATACCATTACGTGGGCAATAAATATATTTACCCATTTTTGGATTCCATTTTCTAGTTTGATGACCATAATGAACACCAGCTTCAAGTAACTTCTTTAAAGTAATAATTGGAGCATTTGGATCATGAACAACGGCTGCCATAACATTTTGATCAGCAGCAACGGCTTTCTCAGCTTCAGCAGCTTTGACATCTTCTTTAACAGCTTCTACAACTTCCTTTTTAACTTCTACGCTCATATTAATGAGACCTCCTATTTGTTAAAACCTCCACTACTTCGAACGTTTTCCCTCAGTATAAATACTGAGACTAGGACCACGAATCCATAGTGTGTGTATTCTTTTGATTACTCAAAAGTATTAATATTTTACTACTTTGAATATATATAAATCAACAAAAATATACGATAAGTACCTACTTCTTTTTTGCACGAGGAAAATACATATCATATTCTTTTTTCATCGTTTCTTTTGTAATGTTTGTATAGACTTGAGTTGTATTGATAGACTCATGACCTAAAAGCATTTGAATTGAACGCAAATCAGCCCCATTTTCTAGTAAATGTGTAGCAAAACTATGACGCAATAAATGTGGGTGAAGACCAACATTCATTCCATTTTTCTTCTCAACTTGATGAAGAATATATTCAACTCCACGATTAGTCAATTTAGTGCCTTTAGAGTTTAAGAAAAAATAATTTGATTTTTGATCAACAGGTAAAGTAGATAAAAGCGATTCACGAAGAAATTTAGCGTAATTTATCATTGCTTTTTTACAAGTATCACTAAAAGGAACCATTCTTTCTTTTTTGCCTTTACCAAAAACTCTAATTGTTTTTGATGGAAAATCTATATCAATAGTTTTTAAATTAACGACTTCACTACATCTCATTCCACTTGAATACAGTAATTCAAGTAAAGCTTGATCACGAGAGGCTAATTCATCTTCTCTTTTTGAATTTCTATCAAAAAGTTCAACAATTTGAGAATAATAAAGTGCTTCTGGATATTTAATTTCTTTCTTCAAAGAATCTATACCAAGAAATGGATTTTCTCCAATATACTTCTTCCTTAGCATAAATTTATAGTAATGTCTTAATGAACTAATTCTACGCGATAAACTTCGCTTGGAATCGCCATTAGTTAATCTAAAAGTTTCAAAATCTCGGATATCTCTTTTAGTTAAATTTAAATAATCTCTCTCTTGAGAAAAATTAAAATCATTAAAACAATCGATATCTTGTTTATAACTCAAGACCGTATTTTCACTATAGTTTCTTTCAAATTTTAAATAATTTAAAAAATCTTGTTCAGTCTTATTCATTTAATTGCTTTATAAAGTCAGTTATTCCTTTGATAGCATTATTTTCTACCACTTCTTTTGGTAAAACATTTGCCCTATAAATTATACCAAAATTTGCATTCATTGGTTGAAAGTTATTTGCTCCTGTATGAGAAATATATCTAACTAAAGCCCCTAAAACTGAATTATAAGACAAGTTTTTATGAGGAATATTTTTTAAGTTCATATAGCAATAATAAGCAGCAAGTAAACCAGTAGCGGCACTTTCAACATAACCTTCAACACCTGAAAGTTGTCCACCAATATAAACATTTTGGTTATTCTTTAATCTTAATTGCTCATCTAAAACTTTTGGCGCATAAAGATAACTATTTCTGTGCATCAATCCATAACGAATAAATTCCGCATGCTCTAAACCAGGAATCAAACTAAAAACTCGCTTTTGTTCACCATAAGTTAAATTAGTTTGGAAACCAACCATGTTATAAAGATCACCAATCAAATTATCTTGCCTTAATTGAACTACAGCATAAGGAGTTTCTCCATTATGCTCAAGACCAACTGGTTTAAGAGGACCATAACGTAATGTATCAACTCCTCTTGATGCAATTATTTCAACTGGCAAACATCCTTCAAAATAGTTTGTATCAAATTCATGTAGTAACGCTTTTTTCGCATTTAATAATTCTTTAACGAATTTTTCGTATTCGTTTTTATTCATTGGGCAATCAATATAACTATCATCACCTTGATTGTAACGAGACTTAAAATAGGCTTTTGAAAAATCAATTGAATCTTTAGAAATTATTGGAGCTGAAGCATCGAAAAATGAATAAGATTTCTCTCCACTAATTTCTGAAATATTATCTAGTAGATTTCTAGTAGTTAATGGACCAGTACAAATAATAGTGATGCCATCAGGGATTTTGCTAATATCTTCTTCGTGAATAATAATATTTTTGTTATTTTTGATCTTTTCAGTAATATAATCAGCAAATTTATCACGATCAACACAAAGAGAGTCTCCGCCAGGAACTTCGCTTTGAAGAGCGCTTTCCATCATGAGACTTCCCATCGTTTTTATTTCTTCTTTTAAAAGACCACAAGCATTATCTAATTTTTTATTTTTTAAAGAATTAGAACAAACAAGTTCAGCAAATTTATCTGTCACATGTGCTTCGCTTTTAACCTTTGGACGTTTTTCATAGAGATTTACAATAACACCATGATTCGCTAAAAAGTTACTGGCTTCGCTTCCAGCTAAACCTGCACCAATAACATTAACTTCTAATTTCATTCTTTTTTCTCAATTGGTTCAACATAGTGGCACTTTGGATAATTGCTACATCCATAGAAGTATCCACGTTTGCTCTTGCGTTTTACAAGTAAAGCACCACATTTTGGACAATAGCGCTTCTCTTCTTCAACAACTGGAGCGTTTGGATCAACTTTACTTTCAACATAACGACACTTTGGGAAATTTGAACAACCAATAAATTCTTCGCCACTTCTTGATTTACGATAAACAAGAGGATGTCCACAATTTGGGCAATTTCTACCAACAGTTTTTGCAGGTTCCTTTTGCTCTTTTTTAACATATTTACAAGTTGGGTAATTGCTACAAGCAACAAAATCACCATGACGACCATGTCTAACAACAAGAGGTGAACCACAATTTGGACATTTTTCTCCTGTATATTCTAATGGATCTTTATAAATTTGAGGTTTAATAGTTTCAAAATGGTCAATAAATGGATCATAGAAATCTTTAATAACTTTAATTTCTTCCTCAGAACCATCACTAATCTTATCAAGATTTGTTTCCATTTGAGCTGTATATTCAGTATTCATTAAATCTGGGAAATATTTATTTAAAACAGTAGCAGTTTTGATTCCTTGTTCAGTACAAGTTAAACCATCTTTACCGCTTAAAACATATTTTCTAGAAATTAAAGTTTGAATAGTCGAAGCATAAGTAGATGGACGACCAATTCCTTTTTCTTCCATAAGTCTAACAACACGACCTTCACTATATCTAGCAGGAGCTTTTGTAAAATGTTGCTCTTTCTTTGTTCCACTTAATTTGAATTCTTCACCTTCAGTGAAAACAGGAAGAACATTAGTTTCATCATCATCCATTGCTAAAACATCATAACCTTTAAAATTAGTTACACTACCGCTTAAACTAAAGACAACATTATTAGATTTAAAGCTAACATTTGTTGCTTCAATTTCCTTATTTGACATTAAACTTGCAACAGCACGATCAAAAATTAATTTATAAAGTTTATATTCATGATCACTAAGATATTCTTTTACAGTTTCTGGAGTTCTATCTAAACTAGTTGGACGAATTGCTTCGTGTGCATCTTGCATTAAAGCACTCTTTTTAGTTTCGTGTTTGCCTTTAAAATATTCTTTGCCATATTTTGAAATAATATATGACTTTGCACTATCAATAAAAGTATCCGATAAACGAGTACTATCTGTACGAATATAAGTAATTAAACCGGTTAAACCTTCATTAGTTTCAACACCTTCATAGAGTTTTTGTGCTAAGAAAGTTGTTTCTTTAGTTTTAAAATGATATTTATTAAAAGCTTCTTGTTGAAGGGTTGATGTAATAAACGCATCCTTACTAGAAATGCTCTTTTTAGTCTTTTTAATATCGCTAACTTTAACACTGTCGCCAATCATTCCAAGAATCTTGTCGCATTCAGTTTCATTAGGAATCTTAACAGTTTCATCATTAACTTTTGCTAAATCAATTGTGTAAACCTTATTATCTTTTTTGATTTTAGATTCAACTGTCCAGTATTCTTCAGGTTTAAAATCAGCAATTTCTTTTTCATGATCAACAATTAGCTTTAAAGTAACTGATTGAACACGACCAGCACTCTTTGACTTAATTCGACTATACATTAAGTTAGATAATTTAAAACCAATAATACGATCAATAATTCTTCGAGCTTCTTGTGAATGAACAAGGTTCATATCAATAGTTCGAGGAGATTCAATCGCTTTTGAAATTGAATCATGAGTAATTTCATGAAATTCAAGACGTTTTGTTGTATTAATATCAAGTCCTAAAACACTTGCTAAATGCCATGCAATAGCTTCACCTTCTCTATCAGGATCGGTTGCAAGAATAACTTCATCGCAAGTTTTCTTAAGTTTTTCTAATTTACTAACAACTTCTTTTTTATCTTTACTAATTATATATGTAGGCGCGAAATTATTATTAACATCAACACCTAAACCACCTTTGCCACTTGTTGCTAAATCTCGGATGTGACCAACTGAGGCCTCAACAACATAATCTGAACCAAGATAACGACCTATCGTTTTACTTTTAGCAGGAGACTCTACTATTACTAATTTCATAAATTTTCCTTTGCAGTCTTAAAATATATAGTTAGTTTTCTACTTTGTCAAATTAAAAATCATGATTTATTACCTTAATATATATCTATATATTATTTATTTTTTCTACCTAACGATTTTTACTATGTCATCAGCATTCTCAATAAGATATGCCCCTTCTTTAATTAGCATGTTACAAATACTTTTTTTCGTTATTTCATAAGGAACACAACCAACATCTCGTCCATAAGTTAAAGCTTGATTAACTGTAATTGATGTTCCACTATGTTCATAAGCTTCAGTTACTAATAAAAAATCACAAAGACCAGCAATAATGCGATTACGATTTATAAAATTTTCAGGTTCCGGCGAAACGTCATCAAAGTATTCGGTTACAACTAAACCACCATCAGCCACAATTTTATTAAATAATTCAAGATTTTCTTTTGGATAAAACTTAAATAATCCATCACCAAGAACTGCAATCGTTTTTAGTTTATGCTCAAGAGCTGATTCATGACTAATAGCATCAATTCCTTTAGCGAGTCCACTAATGATTAAAAAATCTTCTGGTAAATTTTTTATAATAATTCGGGTTGAATCTGTCCCATATTTACTACATGCTCTACTGCCAACAACTGACACTTTATGGTGGTTTGGCCATTGAAAAAGTTTTACATCCCCTTTGTAATAAAGTACAAAAGGAGGTTGAGTAATCTTTTTCAATTGTTCGGGATAAGCTTCGTCTACTAAAGTTACGAAATCACTTTTCACTAATCCAATAACTTTTTTAACCTCTTGCTCCTTAATATCTTCCCTTCGCCTAATAGCATCCATAATTAAATCCCAATTAGACTTATATTTATACGACAAAAACAACAAAATCTCACGACCAGTTATCATATATAACCTCCTCAACAATATATCGTGAGGAAATCCGAAGTCTTTAAAATAATTTTAATTGTTTAACGTAAGCAATTTTTACAGGTCCATAACTATATCGATAAAAACCCTTAATTGGTCCATATTTTTTTAATAATTCAATATGTTCTTTTGTTGGATAACCTTTATTTTTTTCAAGATGATAATAAGGGTATTTTTTACTCATTGCCTTCATATAATGATCACGACAAACTTTTGCAATAATACTGCCTGCCGCAATGCATTCACATTTAGCATCACCTTTAATAATGGGAATCACTTTTCTTTCAGGTAAATTCATAGGCATCGCATCGCTTAAAATTAGATCGTATTTTGATCTTAAATTTGAAATTGCTTTAATCATCGCAATACGGCTTGCTTCATAAATATTTATCTTATCAACTGTTGGAGCATCTACGTATCCAACTCCATAAGCAATTGCATTTTTAATAATTTCTAAAAATACTTTTTCTCTTTGTTTTTCACTTAATTTTTTAGAATCATTAATATTTTCATTTTTATAGTCGCGTGGAAGAATACAAGCACCAGCTACAACAGGTCCACAAAGAGGACCTCTTCCAGCCTCATCAACTCCGACAATAAGCTTAGTTTTTTCATCATAATATTGTTCTTCAAATGTAAGCATATTTTTATATTCTTTCTAAAGTAAATTTCGTAATTAAACCATTTCTAAATTCATTTAAAATTAAAAGTTCCGCTTTATTAATATCAACATTATCATTTTTAATAAGGTAGCCTCTACTTCTAGCAATTTCTTCGATTATAAGCGAATTTTCAAGACCATCAGCTTTTATTTTATATCGAGAATTTAGTGCATCACAATAATATTTTTTTAAAAAATCTAAACAAGTCAAACATAAATCATGTGTTGGCAAAATTGATTCTTTCATTGAACCAATTAAAGCCAAATTAATTGCCTTATTCTTATCTTTATAATTTGGTTCCAAAATTCCTGGAACATCCATTAGTTCAAAATTGCCAACTTTAACCCATTGAGTGTTTTTGGTAACACCTGGAATATTTCCAGTAATCGCAATCTTTTTAGATGCAAAAAGATTAATAAAAGTAGATTTTCCTACATTAGGAATTCCAATAACCATAGCCTTAACAGAAATATTTTTTACTCCACGCTTAAGATATTTATCACGCTTAAGAGAAGCGAATTCTTCACAAACACGAACAGCCTCTTTTTTAGAATTATTATCCTTTAAATTTAATGCAATCGCTTTATCGCCATTTTCATTCAATTTTTGGACCCATTTATTAGTCATTTCTTCATCGCTTAAATCAGTCTTAGTTAATATATAAAGTTTCTTCTTATCTTGAACTATTTTTTCAAGTAAATCGCTCTTACTTGAAAGTGGAATTCTACTATCAAGTAAAACAATCACAAAATCAACAAGTTTTACTTGCTCTTCAAGTTTAATTGAGGCCTTTTTCATATGGCCTGGAAACCAATGTAAATTCTTAACTTTTTGTTCCATAAGATTATTATAAACTTTTAGTATGAAAAATGGATGGAAATATTCCCATCCATTTGGTCACTTTTTTAATTCGTCTTTTTAAACTAAAGCACTTGTTTAATACGAGCAGCTTTACCACTTCTTTGACGTAAATAGTGGATCTTATTTCTTCTAACTTTACCTTTTTTAATAAGTTCGATTGAAGCAACGTTTGGTGAGTGAAGAGGGAAAATTCTCTCGACTCCGACACCACTTGACATCTTACGAACTGTAAATGTTTCATTAATTCCACCACCACGACGGCAAATAACAACACCTTCATAGGCTTGGAGTCTTGATTTACCATTTTCGGTAATTCTAACTGAAACACGAACGGTATCACCAGAATTAAAATCTGGGATATTGGTTCTTAATTGGGTAGCTGTAACTTCTTTAGCTAAATTTCTATTCATATTGTTACCCCTTTCCTAATGCGTTCTCTTGATGTTCATATAATAGTGACAATTAAAGCGGAACACCCGTAGCATTCTTATAGAATGCTTAAATAATATATCACATTAAACCCAAGTTGTAAAACAAAATTAAGGTGTAAAGTAAAAATACTTGACATACCAATATAAAATCAATAGAATAATAAAAGTCAAAAGGAGATTATTTTATGTCAGTTAAAATCAGATTAGCAAGAGCTGGTCGTCACGAAACTGCTTTCTATCGTATTGTTGCTGCTGATAGCCGTTATTCTAAGGATGGAAGATACCTTGAACAAGTTGGTTATTATGATCCACAAAAAGGTAAAGAAGGTGCTGTTATCGATGAAGCCATCGCTATTAAATGGTTAAATAATGGTGCTCAATATAGTGACACTATTAAAGCTATCTTCACTGCTAAAGGTCTTTTAGTTAAGGCTAAAGCTGCTAAAGAAGCAAATAAGCAACCTGCTAAAGTTAAAGTTGTCAAAACTAAAACTGCTAAACCAGCCAAGAAAGCTGCCAAAGCTGCTAAAACTACAAAAGAAGCAAAGGCTAAGTAATCATGGATTATCAGTCATTAGTTCATACTGTAATTGATCCAATCATTTCAAAGCCTCAAGCTGTCTTAATTAGAGAACAACCAAACGAAAGTGATAAGGATGTAACCTTATTAATTGTTGCAGAAAGTGAAGACACTGCTAGACTAATTGGTAAACGAGGTGTTGTCGCTAATGCAATCAGAGACATAGTTTCTGTTTCTGGCAAACTTGAGAATATTCATATTCACTTAAAATTTGAATCTTTCGATCAAGGACAAAAAGAAAACAAAAAGGAGTAGTGACTACTCCTTTCTTTTTATATAAAATAGATATATGTATTTAAAAATTGGTACAATAACAAAACAAGTCGGTTTAAAAGGTGAAGTAAGAGTTTATTCCACCACTTATTTTGCATCTAAAAGATACAAAAAAGGTAATAAAGTATTCATAAAATTAGGAAATGATTATAAAGAGTTAACGATTAAAACATATCGTAAACTTGATGGATCCTTTGATGTTATTTCTTTTGAAGAATACCCAAACATTGATTCAACAATCGACTTAATGAAAAAAGACTTATACGCTTTAAAAGATGAATCAATTCTAGATAAAAATCAATTTTATTATAGTGATTTAGAAAATTGTCTTCTTTTTTCAACTGATAATAAAGAAATTGGCAAGGTTGTTTCAGTCGAAGAATTCCCTGCTCAAATAACTTTAAAATGTGTTTCAAACAATAAACAAGAATTTTATGTTCCATTTATTCCTCAATTTATTAAAAATATTGATATTTTAAATAAAAAGATAACAATCGAAGTTATTGAGGGATTATTATGAAATTTGTAATTCTTACAATATTTCCTGAAATGTATGAATCTTTTCTTTCTACTTCAATTATAAAAAGAGCAATTGGCGAAGGATTAATCGAAGTTAAACTTGTTAATATAAGAGATTATACCGGTGACAAATATGGACGCATCGATACCCCTCCAATCGGAGGAGGTGCCGGTCTTATAATGAAGTGCCAGCCAATAGTTGACGCTTTAAAGGCTAATTCGAGTGAAAAGTCATATAAAATTTGTTTAGCACCACGCGGAACAATTTTTGATGAGAAAAAAGCAATCGAATTAAGTAAGAAAGACGAGATTGTTATTCTTTGTGGTCATTATGAAGGCTTTGATGAAAGAGTTTACTCTTATTTTGATGAAAGCATCTCTATTGGTGATTTTATTCTTACAGGTGGAGAAACTGCCAGTTTTTGTCTTATTGATGCAATTTCTAGATTAATTAAAGGTGTTATTAGTGATGATTCAACTAAAGAAGAAAGTTTTACAAACGGACTTCTTGAATATCCTCAATACACTGAACCTTATAATTACGAAAATAAAAAAGTACCTGACATTTTATATTCAGGAAATCATACAGCAATTGATAAATATCACAAAAAACAAGCCTTAGAAATGACTAAAATTTATCGCCCAGACTTATTTAACAAATATTCTTTAAATAAAGAAGAAATTAAACTATTAAAAGAGTTAGATAATAAAGATGAGCCTAAATGGGAAATAGATGCAATTGAAAAAGGCAAAAAGTTTACTAAAAACCATTAAATCCAGGAGGTAATTTACCTCCTTTTTTATAGTTTTTCATTTGTTTCATCATAATTTTAGATTGTTCATATTTCTTTAAAACACGATTAACATCAGCAGTCGTTTTTCCACTGCCTTTTGCAATACGAATTTTTCGCGTATTTTTTAAAACATCAGGATTTTCGCGTTCATATGGAGTCATTGAATTTATAATGGTTTCAAAATTCTTCATTTCTTTTTCAGCAACTGCTAATTGGGCATCGCTTACTTTAGGCATACCTGGAATCATCTTCATTAATCCACCTAAATTTCCGAGTTTTTGTACTTGTTTCATTTGATCTAACATGTCGACCAAAGTAAATTTACCATCTTCCATTTTCCTGACAGCTTTAGCTGCAGCTTTTTGATCAATATTTTCACTGACTTTATCAATTAATGATAATACATCTCCCATGCCTAAAATACGTTCAGCCATTCTATCTGGATAGAAGATATCTAAATCATCGACTTTTTCACCGATACCAATATATTTAATTGGAACACCTGTTACTTTGGCAATTGAAAGAGCTGCACCACCACGGGAATCACCATCCATCTTCGACATAATAACACCTGTTAAACCAAGTTTTTCATTAAAAGATGTAGCAACATTTACACTATCTTGACCAGCCATTGCATCAGTCAAAAGTAAAATTTCATCAGGAGTAACATCTTGCTTAATATTTTTAAGTTCATCCATTAGTTTTTCATCAATTTGTAAACGACCGGCTGTATCCAAAATTACAACGTTATAATGCTCATTAAAAGCTTTTTCTTTGGCTTTTTTAGCAATATCTACTGGATCTTTATTATTTCGATCTAAATAAATATCAACACCAATTTGCTTAGCTAATTGTTCAAGTTGATCAATAGCAGCTGGACGATAAACATCGCAAGCAACAAGCAAAACTTTTTTATTTTGTTTCGTAGTCATTAATTTTGCAAGTTTAGCAGCTGTTGTAGTTTTACCACTGCCTTGAAGACCAACCAGCATAATAATTGTTGGTTTGTGTTCATTAAAAACAAGTTCTGATTTATCACTACCTAAAAGTAAAACTAATTCATCACGAACAATTTTAATAACCATTTCACTTGGATTAAGTTCATTAAAAACTTTTTCACCAAGTGCTTTTTCTTTTACATCACTAATAAAATCTTTAACAACCTTATAATTTACATCCGCTTCGAGAAGAGCAATTTTAACCTCTTTTAAAACATCGTCCATATTGGACTCAGTCAATCGACTTTGACCTTTAATCTTTTTGACTATGGCCGAAAATTTTTCAGTAAGTGACTCAAATGCCATAATATAACTCCTTTAAAATCTCTTCTTTAACTTTTTCATCAATATTAGAATCTTCTAAGATTTTTTTAATCTTATCATTACGCTTTAATAAATGAAGCTTATTTTCATATTCACTTAACTTAATTTTAGCATGATTTATTGTATCAAGAACGGCACTTCGAGAAATTTTTAGATTTTCAGCAATTTCTGATAAAGATAAGTTGTATTTAAAATAATTATCCATTATTAAAATTTGTTTACTAGTAAAAAGTGAGCGATACAAATCGTACAAAGAGTTTATATAATTAAATTCTTCTAACTCAGTCATTTTTAATTAACCCACCACAAAGCCCATAAAGATACTGATCTAAATCAAATTCTTCAAGGTCTTCCATCTTCTCACCTAAGCCAATAAAACGAACAGGAATGGCTAATTCTTCACGTATTGCTAAAATAATACCACCTTTGCTTGTTCCATCCATTTTAGTGATAACAATGCCAGTAAGATCAACTAACTCTTTAAAAGCTTTTGCTTGTATAACTCCATTTTGTCCAGTAGTTGCATCGATAATCAAAAAACATTCAATTGGAGTTGGAATTTCTTTTGCAATTACACGTTTTATTTTCGACAATTCGTTCATTAAGTTTTGCTTATTTTGTAAGCGACCTGCAGTATCAACAATAATTAAATCAAAATTATCATCAATTCCTTTACGAACACCTTTATAGGCAACACTTGCAGGATCTTCGTTCTCTTCACCTACTACAACATCAGTTTTTAATCTTTCTCCCCAAACAAGTAATTGTTCAGTTGCTCCAGCTCTAAAAGTATCTGCAGCGACAAGAAGAACTTTTTTCCCTTGTTTTATGTAGCGATATGCCAATTTTGCAATTGAAGTAGTTTTTCCAACACCATTGACGCCTACCACTAATAAAACTTCAGGTTTATGTTCAAAACTAATATCGTTGTGAATATCTTCGCCTTCTTTTAAATAATTGTAAAACATCTTATCAACAAGCATTTCATTGATATCTTTTGGATTAGTAATAGACTTTTCTTTTGATTCTTGAAGTAACTCTTCAATTATATTTAAAGAGTAAGAAACACCACAATCTGCTCCAATTAAAATCTCTTCAAGTTCATTAAAATAATCTTCGTTTACATCTTTATAGCGCTTCGCTAAATCTTCAAGTTTATTTGAAAAATTAAGTCTAGATTTCTCTAAACCTTTATTATATTTTTCTAAAGAAACTTCTTCTTTTTTAGAAGAATCCTTCTTTGAAAATTTTTCTTTTAAAAATTTAAAAAGTCCCATAAGTTATTTTGCCACCTTGCTTAAAGCATCTTGAGCAGCTTTTTGTTCAGCTTCTTTTTTAGACTTTCCAGTTCCATGGCCTAAAACTTGTTCGTTAAAAGTAACTTCCACAACGAAGGTTCTATCATGTGGAGGTCCTTTTTCACTTATTAATTTATATTGAACAGATTCACGATATTCAGCTTGCATAGCCTCTTGCAAAGTTGATTTATAATCCATATTAAAAGTAGGAACGAAATCAATAACGTCTTTTTCGAACATATTAGTAATAAAATTAGTAACAAAATCAATGCCTTGATCTAAATAAATCGCACCAATAACTGCCTCAAACACATCTTCCAAAATATGTTGATTATGTTGAGCTTCATTTTCAGTTAAAGAGTGGCCAGCACGAATAAATTCTTCATAATCATAAGTTCTTGCTTTATTAGCTAATGAAATTGATTGAACTAATGATGATCTTGTCTTTGTCATTAAACCTTCACTCATTTCTGGATGATGTTTAAAAATCAAACTAGCAACAACAAAGCCAAGAACACTATCACCCATAAATTCTAAACGTTCATAATCATGGTGTTGTGTATTCGCATCACTATTAAAACTAGAATGTGTGAAAGCCATCACATACAACTCTCTGTTTTTAGGAACGATATTGAATCGTTTAAAGAATTCATCAATACTTAGCATTATTTAAGAGCTTCCTTAAATTTCTTAACAAATTCTTTTTCACACAATAAATAAGCGACATTTAAAGCAGATAAGAATGTTTTATCATCGCTATTACCATGAGCTTTAATTACAACTCCATCAATGCCAACAAGCATAGCCCCACCAACATTTTTATAGTCCATCTTATTTTTCATCTCGATGATACCTTTTTTAGATAAAAGATATCCAATCTTAGTAAATAAATTTCTAGTAAAAGCTTCTTTCATCATTTGAGACATTGCTTTTGCAGTTCCTTCGATTGCCTTAAGAAAAACATTTCCACTAAAGCCATCGCAAACTAAAACATCGATGTCACCAAACAATGCATCTCTTCCTTCGGTATTACCTAAAAAATTAATTGATTTTTCTTCTTTTAAAAGCTTATAAGCATCTTTTGTTAATGGACTACCTTTTTCTTCTTCAGTTCCATTAGAAAGAAGATAAACGCGGGGATTATTCTCTCCATATAAAAATTTATAATAAAGCGTACCCATTTGGGCAAATTGTACAAGTTCTTCTTTCGTATTCGCATTGTTTGCTCCTACATCACAAACCACAAATTTCTTACCTTTTTTAACAGTAGGAAAAGATGTGATGAATCCTGGTCGAATTACACCATTAATACGTTTAATTTTAAAAATTGATGCAGTCATTAAAGCACCGCTGCTACCAGCACTAATTAAAGCATCACATTTATTTTCATTAAAAACGTTTGTTGCAACCATTAAACTGCTATCTAAAGTTCGATATGCAGTCATTGGATCAACATCCATTTTTAAAACTTTTGCTGAATGAATAACTTTAACATTTTTATAATCTTTAAATTCGCTATCGAGTGCTTCACTTCCAATGCAAAAAATATCAACATCTCCATGGTTTTTAATAAATTCTTTGACTCCAGGTATCGTAGCCTTAAGTCCATTATCGCCACCCATCATATCTATAACGATTTTCATAATAAATATCCTCATTGATATTATATAGAAAATACTTTAATTTGACACATAATTTTGTTTTTTAAAAGGTGGCATCATTTCGTGAAAGTTGCATTGGACCCGATAAGTAGCTTTTTATCCGTAATATGATTGTTTTCTTGTAAAGATAAACGATCTTCCCACTCAATATTGTTATCACAATAAGTTTCAATGGGCTAACCCCCTATACTCTAAGGTTTTTTAATTAATTAACTTTAAACCATAATTTCATAAAGTCCTCCTATATTCATTCTTTTTATCTTTAAGCATTGATAATGCTTTTTCCCTTATATTTATCGCTGCGTTTAAATCTCGGTCAATTTTGAGGCCACAATCGCAAATAAAGGTTCTGTCGCTTAACAGTAAACGTTTATGAATCACTCCACATTGCGAACAAAGCCTTGTTGATGGAAAATATTTAGGAACTTTTACAAAATATTTGCCATTTTCATAAGCTTTGTAACTTAAATATTTACAGAACTTATCAAAAGAATTTGCATAAACATTTCTACCTAAATGATTTCTTTGAGCCATTCCTTCAAGATCAAGAGTTTCAACGCCAATAACATCAAATGTTTTAACACAATATAAAGATGCTAAATGTAAGGAATTGGCTCTTTTTCTAGCAACCTCATCATATAATTTCTCTTCTTTTTCTTTTAATTTATAATAATTCTTGCTATTAGAGACACATCTAGACATTTTTCTCTTAATTTTGCTAATTTTATTTTCATTAAAATTAATAATTTTATAATCATCACCTGGTTCATTTTCACTACTATAAAATAAATGAGGCGATGAATAATCTAATCCTATAGCGGTTTTTGGATAAACTTTTTTGACTTCCAAATCTCTTTCTACTAGAAAATTTATATAAAATTGATTTTTTAGTTTTTCTTCGATTATAGAACTATATATTCTGCAATTTTCAGGCAAATCTCTATGAATTCTCGCTTTAAAGCTTCCAAGATGAGGAACAAAAATACGATTTTTTGCTAACGAAAAACCAGAAGAAAATATATCGAAATGTATCTTTTTAGGATACTTAAAGGAGTTTTTATACATTGGAGTTAATTTATTAAGATGGAATCGATCAAAAATCTTATTAACTAACTTATACGTTGAAAGATATGACACAAAATTTCCGTTGTCTAATTCCTTAAACTTCGTGACAAAAGATTTGACATAAATTGCTTCATCTTGCTCTAAAGCAATACGTTTATTCTTTTCATCAATTAATTTATTAAATAAAAAGACATTTTGATTATAAAGAGATCTAAACTTTATTTTTTGCGTCTCAGTCAAGTAAATTCGGTATCGGTAGCTTTTAAGTTCTCGCATTTCTGTCCCCCTCAATTAATATATCGATGGGAATTAGGATTAATTTAAAATATTTTTAATATTTTTAAAAAATAATTTTAAAAAATAAGCGCCACAAAAAGATCAGCCAGTTTACTGAAACATACATAATGTAGAAATTACATTATCAATTATTGATAATCATAAAAGATAATAAATCGGTTATAATCGTATTTTTAATAATAATTGAATATCAA
>DAIODM010000015.1:0-24679 GCA_036746835.1 Candidatus Onthovivens sp.
ATAAGATTATTTTCGGCCGTATTAGGTACACAAAAATATGATTAAAAATATAATACCATTTTATTTAGAAAGCAATAGATATTTTAATAAAAAAATTACTAATTTTTCTACGCGATAATCGATAAAAATCAAAAAGTGCCATTTAATCCAAACAATTAAGAAATTAATTAAAAAAATGAGCCGAAAAAATTTGCTCATTTTTTTAAATAATTTATGTTGTTTTTTTAAAAAATCTCTTCAGTAATTATTGTTTGCTCTTTGCTTGGACCAACACTAATGATTGCTGCTTTAACATCAAGATAATCTTCAATAAACTTAATATAGGTTTTTGCTTCAACTGGTAAGTCACTAAATTTACGACAAGAAGAAATGTCTTCTTTCCAGGATTTAAATGTTTTATAAACTGGTTCAACATGAGCAAGTTCATCTAAATCGGCTGGATAATAATCAATAACTTTTCCATTCAATTTATAAGCTGTACAAACTTTAATTTCTCCCATATTTCCTAAAATATCTAGAAGCATTAAAGCAATGTATTTAAAACCATTAATATTTTTACTAAATTCGAGTTGAACAAGATCAAGATAACCAACTCTACGTGGACGATGAGTTACTACACCATATTCATGAGCTTTTTCACGAACTGTATTTCCAAATTCATTATTTTGTTCAGTAACAAATGGTCCTTCACCAACTCTAGTAGTATAAGCTTTAACAATTCCTAAACAACCTTCAATATAACCAAGACCAATTCCAGAACCACTAATTGCTCCGCCACTAATCGTATTACTACTTGTAACATAAGGATAAGTACCAAAATCAACATCAAGCATGGCTCCTTGTGCACCTTCAAAAAGGATTTTCTTTCCTTCTTTTTTAGCTTTAGCAAGAACAGTTACATTATCTTTAACTAAAGGAATTAAAGCACTTCTAACCTTATTATATTTTGCAATAGACTCTTTAAAATCAATAGGTTCTCCATTATATTTAACAATTTCCTTATTTGCGTCAAGTAAATGCTCTTCATAAATTTTACTAAAATCATCACGAATAAAATCTGAAAAACGAATACCATCACGACTTACTTTATAAGTATAGCAAGGTCCGATTCCTTTTTTAGTTGTACCAATCTTTTTGTCTTTTAAAGAAGCTTCTTTTAATCCATCAAGAGCAAGGTGATATTCAAGATCGAGATTTGCACGAGTTGAAATAATTAAATTCTTACAATCAAATCCAGCTTTAATTAATCCATCCATTTCATCATAAAGAGCAAGGGGATTAACTACCATACCATTACCAATAATGTTTAAAGTTTTTTTGTTAAAAATACCACTTGGAATAGTTTGAAGATGGAATTCTTTACCATCAAATCGAACACTATGACCGGCATTATTTCCGCCTTGATAACGAACAACAATATCAGCATGTTCACTTAAATAATTAGTGATTTTGCCTTTACCTTCATCACCCCATTGAGCACCAACAACAATTAAACTTCTTAACATATTAGATTCCTACCTTCCTATAGATTTTATCTACATTTTTAAAAACATATTGATAGTCAAATAAGTCGTTAATCTCATCTAAATTTGTTAAAGACATCAAATATTTATCTTGCAAAACTAAAGTTTTAAGATTAACTTTAGTATCCATCGCTTTAAAGGCTAATTTTTGAATATAATCATAAAGATCTTCACGATTATTTTCACTATTTTCAATTAAGAAATTCATTAAACGACCACTATAAATAATTCCATAAGTAGAATTGATGTTTTCAATCATTTTATCTTCATGAACAATAAGTCCACTAACGATTTTATTCATTCTACGAAGCATATAAGAAACAAGATTAACGTCATCTGGAAGATAAATTCTTTCAGTTGAAGAATGCGAAATATCTCTTTCATGCCATAAAACATTATTCTCTAAAGCGACTTCGTATGAACTTCTTACAAGTCGAGCAAGTCCACAAATATTTTCAGAGCTTATTGGATTACGTTTGTGAGGCATGGCACTACTACCTTTTTGATTACGATCAAAATATTCGTTAACTTCATTTATTTCGGTTTGAGATAAAAGTCTTATTTCGGTTGCGATTTTTTCTAATAAACTAGCGATTAAACATAAACTTGAAACATACCCTGCTAAACGATCTCGTGAAAGAACTTGAGTCGATATATTTGCTTTATTTAAATTTAAATAAGTTGCTACTAAATCTTCAATTTCATATGGTAAATTTGCAAAATTCCCTACTGTTCCACTTATCTTTGCAACTTCAACATTTTTTCTTTCATTATTTAGTCGTTCTAAATCTCGATCAAGTTCATCAATATAAAGAGCCCACTTTAAACCAAAAGAAGTCACTTCTCCATGAATTCCATGAGTTCGACCGATAATTGGCGTAAATTTATATTGAATCGCTTTTTTAACAAGTGTTTGTCTAAAATCTTTTATATCGCTAATAATAATTTCATTTGCTGCTTTAAGTTGTAGAGATAAGGATGTATCAACAACATCTGTTGAAGTTAAATTATAATGAATCCACTTCTTTTCATCTCCAAGTTCTTCACTTAAAGAACGTGTAAAAGCAATGACGTCATGCTTTGTTTCGGTTTCTAGATAATTAATTCTTTCAACATTCACATGAGCATTTTCTTTTATTTTAAGGTAATCTTTTTCAGGAACAACACCGAGTTGAACGTAAGCTTTTAAAACACTTAGTTCAACTTCAAGAAAGGTATTATATCTATTTTCTAAAGAAAACAAATTGCTAATCTCTTTTATTTCATAGCGTTCAATCATAATGTCTCCTTTTTCCCAACAAAATAATGTTACAACAATCTTAAGTGATTAACTATAAAAATGGCATTAATATTGAATAAAAATAAAGGCATTTTTTAGGGTAATTTAGATATGTTTAAATATTGATTAAAAAAAATTACTATGCTATTATATTCACGCTGGTCCTATAGCTCAGCTGGATAGAGCAACAGCCTTCTAAGCTGTGGGTCAGGCGTTCGAATCGCCTTAGGATCACCAATTGAAAATTTAGGAGCCAATAAAATGGCTCCTTTTTTCATAAAAATTTGATTGCAACGACTCGTTGCTTGATATAATAAAGTTAAATTTAGACAATTAAATTAGAAAGAAGGAAGTTTTATGTTTAGTGAAAACCTCAAAAACTTGAGAAATAAAAAGAATATTACTCAAGAAAAATTGTCTAATGATTTATTTGTTACCCATCAAACCATTTCTAAATGGGAAAATGGAAAGAGTTATCCAGATCTTGGAATGCTAATTAAATTAGCTAAGTATTTTAATATTACAGTCGATGAATTAGTTTCAGTTGAAGAATACGAAACAGCAAAAGAACATGGAAATATTAAAAAAGATTTATTAAATTCTACCCTTTCTATCCTATCAATTTTATTTTTAGGAGCATCTTTATTAGGAATTGTAATGTTTTCAATCCTTTATTCTTTATATCCATTTTACGTTCCATATTTAATATGGTTACTCGCTTCTTTAATTGTTTTTGGTGCTACTGTTGCTTTAACTTTTCTTGTCTTCAAAAAGAATACAAATTTAAGAACTGCAATTTATAAGACATTTGAAATTACCTTATTAAGTGTATTTTGTTTATCACTCTTTTACCTTATATTAAGAATTTATCAATCAAGAAGTATCGATTTTCAATATAATGTAGATTTCTTTGTAACTGTTATTTCCTTAATTATTTCGTGCGCATTATTCGTTATTTTAATTTTAGTTGAGCACCTAAAAAAGAATAAATAATTCAAAAACCCTATAGTAAATCCCTTATTTTAGAAAAATTAGTAATCATAGTTAATTTAAGTGTGCTAAAATAAGTTTAATTGAAAGGGGTTTTCATATGAAACTTTTTAAGAAGGCAATCGCTGAGCTTATAGGTACTTTTGTACTTGTAGCTATTGCTTGTGGTACTGCTTGTGCTTTAAATGCATGGAATACTACTGGCACTATGGATTTAGCGGCCAAAGATGGCGTAATTGCTTTGTCATTCGGTCTTTGTATTGTTGCGATGGCTTATAGTGTTGGTAACGTAAGCGGATGTCACGTTAATCCAGCCGTTTCCTTTGGTGTTTTAATTTATAACTATTTACAACCAAAAGAAAAGAGAACTTTTAGTATCGTTGATTTCCTTGTTTATGTAGTTGCTCAAATTATTGGTGCATTTGCCGCTTGCTATGTACTCGTAATGATCTTTGGAGCAAAATGTGGATTTGGCGCTAACCAAGCATCCTCAATTTTAATTTCAACAAGTGAATATTATCAAACTACTGCTTTAGGTGTTGAAACTTTATTAACCGCAATCTTTGTTTTCACTATTTTAGGTGTTACAACTAACCCTAAATATGAAAAATGTGCCGGTTTAATTATTGGTTTAACTCTTACTCTTGTCCACTTAATTGGAATTCCTCTTACTGGTACAAGTGTTAACCCAGCTAGATCAATTGCTCCTGCTGTTTATGCTTATTTATTTGGCGGAGATGTTGCTCCACTTAATCAACTTTGGATTTTCATTGTTGGTCCATTACTTGGCGCTTTAATTGCTGCTTTACTCTATTGGTTCATTACTTATGAAGAGAAGAAACAAGAACCTGCTAAGGCTGTTGCTGCTCCTGCTAAAGAAGAAAAGAAACCAGTTGAAGAGAAGAAAGCTGCTCCAGTTGAAGATAAAAAAGAAGAAGAGAAACCAGTTGAAGCTAAAGAAGAAGACAATAAAGATGCTTTAAAATCACTTAATATTAAACGTGTCCCATTCGAGACTAAGTTAAGAAAATCAGATAGTGATATTAAAGAAAAATATAAGGCTATTAAAGATGCTCTTGAAGGTTATGGATTAAAAGGTCGTGTAAGTTTTGAAGGTGATACTTATCGATTACATCGTGTTGAGTATTGCTTCGTGACTATTAGAGGTAAATCATTAAAGGTTTACTATAAACTCGATCCAAAAGCATATGCTGATTCACCAATTCCAGTCAAGGATGAAGGCGACAAGAAGAAATATGTTGAAGTTCCATGTGTCTTAAAAGTTAAGAGTAATTTAAGTGCTAAACGTGCTGTTGAACTCGTTGATGATACAATGAGCAAAGCTGGTATTGTTAAGCCAACTACTAAAGACGAAGACGATAAAAAATAACATCTAGTTTCTAGATGTTAAAATTATATTCCAGAACGGAAAGGTATAATCCCTTCCGTTCTGTTTTTTTATACGTTATTTATCAGCGTGATAAGTGTTTTCTTTTAAGGTAATATTATATTTTTTACGTTGAATTTTATTTTTAATTTTTAAGAAAAGTAAACTTAATAAAATCACAAATATCGACATAATAATTACAACATAGACAAGACCAATTCCTGTTGTTCCACTCTTTAAATTAAACTTAGAAAGATCAAAAGTGAACCAACCATTTCTAGTATAATCTGCAAATGTATATGGCATATGAAGAACCATATCTTCGCCAATTGGCCAAATTACATTAAGACAAACTGATAAAAGAACAACAATAACAAAATAAGAGAATAAGTAAATTACTGGAAAATAAACATACCATCTTTTACTTTTAAAATTATAATCGCTATAAAAGAAATCGATTACAGCGAGAATTGGCGTAATAATATGAAGACAAATGTTTGATGGTTGACTAAATAAAGCAGTCATAAAACCTTGTCGAGCTACGTTGCTTGGAAAAATTGCTCCGATATAAATTATAAAAGTAACCATAATACCAACAGTTGCAGTAAATTTTAAAGTATAAAGCCAATTCTTTCGAGGATCTTTATGCATAATTATTCGATATAAATCTAAAACAAGAAAAACGTAACACATAATATTTATTACAATATTAGAGATAATCGTAAAATAAGTTAAATCAACCATACCTAAACGATTCCAGTTGATTGATATTTGATAGATAGTACCAAATGTTGAAGAAACACTAGTCAAAAACTTTAAAATTAAGCCAACAATAATTTCTTTTTTATTAAAGATTGTTTCTTTAATTTCAATATCATTAGTTGAATTAAATTCCATAGCTCCACTCCTATCTTTAAAACTATCAAAAGTATATCACTAATTTTGTTTTAAAATATACCGAAAAACCTTATAATAAATACATGCGAAATAAATATATTGTTATAGGTGCTGGAAAACTTGGAAGTTATATTGCAAATAGTCTTTCTCTTCAAGGGAACGATGTTATTGTTGTGGATAGCGATAAAACTAGAGTTGATTATCTCCCTATCACTTATAGCGGATTAACAGTTGTTGGTGATGCCACTTTACTTGATACCTTAGAAAACGCACATATTGATACATGCAAATGTTTAATGTGCTTTACGCGTGATGATAATACAAATATTTTGATTTCTCATTTAGCTAAAGTATTTTATGAAGTTCCAAGCATTATTATTCGTTTAAATGATCCAAATAAAAATGTTTTAGTTGATCAACTTGGAATTAAAACAATTTCACCATTTTTTATGTCGATAAATGAAATTGATAAGATAATTAAGGGGATGAAATAATATGAAAATTGTTATTTGCGGTGGCGATAATCAATCCTCTTACATTATTGATATGTTTAAAAAAGATAAGAAAAGAAGTAATAAACTTATCGTTATTAATAGTGATCAAGAAATTGCTCAAAAATTAAGTAATAAATTTAAGATTCCTGTTCTAGTTGGTGATTATACTAAAACTTATACTTTAGATGATGCTCAAATCTTTAATAGCGATTTATTCATCACTTTAGGTCATAGTGATAGCGATAATTATGTTGCTTGTTTATTAGCTAAAAATGTCTATCATTGTAAAAAAGTAATTTGTGCTTTAACTAATCCAAGTAACGTCTCTATTTTTAAAAGATTAGGCATTGATAGCGCAATTAGTAGCGCCTTCTTAATTGGTGAAACCATTCGAAACGAAAGTAATATCGAAGATGTCTTTAAAACTCTATCAATTGAAGATGATATGATTAAAATTATCGAAGTTGATATTAAATCTTCTTACGATATTTGCGATAAAGAACTTAAAGATATTGATTTCCCTGAATATGGTACAATTAGTGCGATATTTAGAAAACCACATATCATTATTCCTAAAGGTAAAACTGATATTCGTAAAGATGATAAATTAATTATGGTTGCTTCCACTAAAGACGAAGAAGATTTAATCGCCTACGTTACTAGAGCAAAAAAGACTCCTAAAAAAGAATAATAAAAACCGAGAATTTTCTCGGTTTTTTTCTATAATCTATTTTTAATTTGTTCGAGGTTATCTTTTAATTTTCTTATTTTACTTCTAACCTCAATTTTTTGATCTAATGTTAATAATCCTTCATCATCTAATTCATCAAACTTATCATCGATTTCATCAAGTTTATCTTCAATATCATCGACTTCATCGCTAAAGTCATCTTTTACATCTTGATAGCTTTTTGGATCAGCTTTTGCTTTAGTAACTAATGCATCAAGTTTTGTTATACGAGATTCAGTGTTAGACATAGATTCATTTAAATCTAAAATTAAATCATTATTTGATGTATGAACTTTTAAATCTTCTCCATTAATTGTAATTACACTATCATCATCTTCTTTATCTAATCGATGGGAAATAATTGCTTTATCAATTGGACTAGCTACTGAATAGAAAACAGGAATTGCTAAGAATTCAAGCCAATATGGATGCCATAAATCAGCGTACATTCCACCAAATAGATAAGCAAAGCAAACAACCATGACAATTGGGAAGCGTGAAACTTTTCCTTCAATTATAGAAGCAACAAATTCGCCTGGAACTGGAATAAGTAAGAATAAAGTCCAGTAAACTGCCCAACCATTTGGTACTAAAAAACCAAGAATTAAATAAGCAACCGTAATAATTAAAGCAAAAGAACCACTAATATATCCTTCTACCTTATTCGCAAGTTTTCTTCTTTTTTGATATTTAGAAAGTTTCTTCATTCTGCTTTCAGCACTTTTATCAAAATGTTCACAAGTCATACTACTAATATCTTGATCATTAATCTTGATACCAGTTAAATCAATGTCAACATTATCACCATCTTCGCTATGAATATGGATTCCATCTTTTCCAATATGGACTTGATCATTACTCTTTTTATTTTTGTCACTTGAAGCACTATCTTCACTAGTTTTATTTTCACTCTCTTTATCTTCTTTTTTATTCTCGTGAGATTTTAAAACTTCATCGACTGGTTTATCACTAGAAACAAGTTCATCCATAGTGACTCCATAAATTTTTGCTAATGCTTTTAAGTAATCAATAGATGGAGTTACTTCTCCACTTTCCCAGTTTGAAATAGATTGACGTGAAACATTTAATTGATTGGCAAGTTCTTCTTGTGAATAGCCAAATTTCTTTCTAAATTCAATAAGTCTATTTGCGATTTCGATTGTCATAACATTTCCTCCGTTTGACTACATAAATTAAACGATTAAAAGCCTTTTAGAGACACCAACTATCATTTACTTTTATGTAAAGTTTGCTTTACATTTGTCTATTTTACAAGAGATTTTATGCATTTTATATAAAAAATAAGGACAAACTAATAAAAAACCATCTTTTTTAAAGATGGCCTTATTTTAGAAGAAAACTACAATAATTAATGGAATGAAACTTAATATGTAAAGTAAGAAGTTACCCCATTCAAGAATGGCTAGATAACAAAATTTTGGACGACTATAAATATCAGCTTCAATCTTAACAAGTTTGGCCCAATTTTTATAACTTGGATTAAGCATTAAGAAGAATTCAAATAAAATCAAAATGAGCAAAATAACGATTTCAGTAACCTTAACTCCAGTCTGTAAAACATAACCATAATCTTTATTAGTAAAGAAGAAATAATAAAGTAAAAGTAATAAAAGATTTGAAACAACAAAGATTGAAGTAAGCAAAAGATGAGCACGATAATTTGCAAGTTTAACAAATCTTAAAACATTAAAGCAAACAATAATAAAGGTGCTAATTGCAAAAATAATATAAGCACTTGTTGGATTAATATTTTGAAAATTAATCGCAAATAAAAGCGCACTACAAACAAGAAGTAAACTTCCTATCATTTCAGTAATTAATAATATATAAGATTTAGGTTGATCGACTTTGAATTGATTTAATTCATAAGGAAAATTTCTTGTAAAACTATATTTGTTTGCACCAGTTTGTCCATATTTAACAAATTCAAAAGCAAAAGAAAATCCAAGGATCATAATGCCAATAACATAAGCTAAAACAAAACTAATTTTTACCATTACATTAAACTCCTTACTGCAGCTTTTCTGTCGCTACTTTTAAAAATATAACTTCCAGCAACTAATAAATTAACACCTGCTTTAATACAATCTTTACTTGTAACATCATTAATTCCACCATCAACTTCAATAATATAAGTTAAATTATGTTCTTTTTTATATTCAGCTAAATAATGAATTTTGCTTAAAGCTTCAACCATGAATTTTTGTCCACCAAATCCAGGTTCAACCGACATTACAAGTACTAAATCTATATCGTTTAAAAAAGAATCTAAAACTTTCACATCAGTATTTGGTTTAATCGAAATACCAACACGTTTATGATACGAATGAACAAATTCAATTAAGGATTTAATGTCTTTTTTTAAGACTGCTTCATAATGAAAAGTAATGATATCTGCTCCAGCATTAATAAAATCTAATAAATACTTTTTAGGATCATTAATCATTAAATGGACATCAAAAATTAATGGATAATTACCTTCTTTAAGTGATTTAAGGACAGGAATACCAAATGATATATTATTAACAAAATTTCCATCCATAACATCAAAATGAAGATAAGAAACTCCAGCTTTTACAATATCTTTTATATCTTTATCTAAAAATTTAAAATCAGCTGATAAAATTGAAGGGGCTACTTCTACTCTATTCATTCTTATTCTCCTTATTCAACTGAGAAGCCAAATAATCTTTGGAAGAAATTTCTTCCTTTTTTCATGGCTTTTTTGTTGTTATACAAATTAAGTAAATCATCTTTCATTTCTTGAACAGTCTTATAACGTAATTCTAGATCCTTATTGGTTGCCTTATAAATAATAGGCTCAACTTCAACTGGAATTTCTGGAATCAACTTACAAGCACTAGGCATTTCTGCACTAAGTTGAAGTTGAGCGATTTCCGTTGGGGTTTTTGCATCAAATGGAACATTACCAGTTAAAAGTTCAAAGAAAGTGATTCCTAAAGCGTAAATATCACTTTGGAAAGAAGGAGTTTTGCCTTTAATAATTTCAGGAGCTAAATATTGAGCAGTTCCCATAACACGCTTATTTTCATTAACATTAAAAGTTGAATTAAGTAAAAAACTAATACCAAAATCACCAAGTTTAACTTCTCCATTTGCATCGTAATAAATGTTTTGAGGCTTAATATCTCGGTGGATTATATTCTTTGAATGAATATAAATTACTGCATCACAAATTTGAAGCATAATGTGACAAGCCTCTCTAGTGCTAAAACGACGTTTAAAATCAAGAGCATCTCTTAAAGTTTGACCTTTAACATATTCGTTAACAATATAAGGTAAATTATCATAGTAGTTATAATCATAAATCTTAATAATATTTGGATGATTTAATGCACTACTAAATCGAGCTTCATTTTCAAAACGAATAATATTTTCGGCCTTATCAGCAAATTCTGGTTTGATAATTTTAATAGCAACAGGACGTCTAAAAATAATGTCACGCGCTTCAAAAACATCGCTCATGCCACCATGACCTAAAATATTCGTTACTTTATATCGATTATTAATTAAATCATTTATTTTTATCATCTAAGGACTCCCATAAAGCAATTGAAATATTATCGCTTCCACCATTGAAATTTGCGATATTTATTAAACTTGAAACTTTTTGTTCACTAGATTGATCAGTACGTAAAACATTTTCAATATCAACATCACTAACATTGTTATATAGTCCATCACTGCAAAGGAAAATACCTTCACCTTTATAATCTAAAATTTTAATATCTACACTAATTGATGGGAATAATCCAACCGCATTTGTTAAAACATGTCGACGTGGATGTGTAGCAATTTCTTCTGCTTTAATTTGACCGCTCTTGTAAAGATAATTAACGTATGTTTGATCTTCGGTAATTTGTTTTAACTTTCGATCTTTAAAAATATAACAACGGCTATCTCCAGCATTCATAATAATGACGTGTGTTCCATAAATTAAGGCTAAAACTAACGTTGTACCCATTCCTTTATATTGAACATCTGTATCACTAATTTTAAAAATATGTGCATTTACGTCTCGAACAACTTTTTTAAGCCAATATAACGCTTCGAAACGATTCATAAATTTACTTCTTAAATTAAATTCATCTTTAATATAATTAACCGTTTCATGAGATGCGTAATCACCTTTTTTATGACCACCCATTCCATCAGCAACCATCATTAAAACATCTCCTTGTGCATTTACAAGAATTGCACATTCATCTTCGTTAGCTACTCTAACTTTTCCTATATCTTTTTGATAGGAGTATGTTCCATCATATCTTTTGTTCATTTTTGGCTCTTAATTGGCCGCAAGCTGCATCAATATCGCTACCAAATTCCTTTCTAATAGTTGCATTAACACCACAAGAGAGCAACATATTCATAAATGCATGAATCGTCTCATCACTACTTCTATTATATTTTAATTCTTTTATTGGATTATATGGAATTAAATTTACATAGGCTTTTGTTCCATGAATTAAGTGAGCTAATTCTTTTGCATCTTCAATAGAATCATTAATACCAGCAAGTAAAATATATTCAAATGTTACTCGTCGATCAGCTTCTTTTTCATAAAACTTAACCGCATCCATTAATTCATCAAGTGGATACTTTAAAGAAATAGGCATAATCTTATTTCTAATTGTATCATTAGGAGCATGCAAACTAATAGCAAGATTAATCTGAATTCCTTCTTTTGCATAAACTCGAATTTTATCAACGAGACCACAAGTCGAAACAGTAATATGTCGTGCACCAATTGCTAAAGCATGTGGATGATTAATAATACGGATAAAATCCATTACATTATCATAATTATCGAAAGGCTCACCTGTTCCCATAACGACAACGTGAGTAATCCTTTCTCCATATCCTTCTTCATCTAAAAGATCATCAAGAACAAGTATTTGTCCAACTAATTCAGAAGGTTCAAGACCTCTTTTTTTCTTAAGTAAGCCACTTGCACAGAAAGCACAACCCATATTACAGCCAACTTCACTAGTAACACAGGCAACATTGCCATAGTTATAACGCATTAAAACAGTTTCTACTTTATTACCATCACTAAGTTCAACAAGAAGTTTAATAGTTCCATCACTTGAAACTTGTTTTTTAAAAATTGTAGGTTTTTTAATTTCATATTTTGCTTTTAAAACTTCTCTAAAAGAAAGCGAAATATCACTCATTTCATCAAAAGTCTTGGCCTTCTTTTCATAAATCCACTTAAAAAGTTGAGTAGCACGATATTTCTTTTGGCCCTCTTCCTCCATAAGTTTTTCAAGTTTTTCTAAAGTAAAATTATATAAATTAAGCATGAATAACCCTCTTTAAAATACAATAATAAACAAAAGATTTATTTTCTTTTGTAGGAAGTATTTCTTTTTCTTCAACAATACTAAATTCTTTATTTTCTTTTACAAAATCACTAATTAATTTAGAGGTTTCTTTTTTATCGATAGTATCCACTAAATAAACAAGGTATGATCTATTTTCAACATAACTTGAAATCTCACGTAAATCCTTTTCATCATCTTTTATAATTTGATCTAAAGTTGAAATGTCAAAAAGTACTCGATATTCAGGTTCTTCAAAGAACTTTGTCATATTTGTTGAATGAGGCAAGAAAAATAAGCAATCTTGTTTAAATGATAAACGAGCAATAAGTTCGCCAACTGTCGATTCATAAATAAAAGTATCCTTAATCTCACGTAAAGCAACTTCTTTAAGGACTTCAGGATTTTTATTAATTGATTTCATTGCAATATTAATAACATTGTTTTTAAAAAGATATTCGTTTAAAAATCTAAAATAAAAATTATTATGATCCGCTTCATAAATAGTTAAATATTTATTGTTAAACTTTGGAAGTTTAGCAAAAACATTTTCATAATTTGGATTAGTTTTAATGAAAGTAAAGTCATTTAATAAAGGTGATTTCTTATCATTTGTTGAGTAAATAATTTTGTCGTCACTTTTGAATTTAGATAGTTCTTCTTTTGGAAGTTCATCTAAATTTGCTAAAGAATTAAGCATAAAGTAACTCTTATTTTGCTTAGTTAAAAAGGATTTAAAAATTTCTTTTGCTTCTTCTTTTCCTTTTTGAGCTACTATCATTGAAACAAACCAAGTTGGTAAATTAAATAAAATTGAAAGATGTTCAATGCTTCCAGTTTCAATATTTTTAAAAGAAAAATCTTTTCCACTCTTATAAGCAATTAAAGAATTCTTAAAATCTTCTGTTAAATCTTCTTTATTCTTATCAAAAGTATCACTAACAAATGGAAGCACATCATCAATGCTTAATTTAAGATCTTTTAAAGATACAAAAGCCACACCAATAGTTGCAATTAATAAATTAGTTGATTTAGATAAACTCTCTTTTGTTACTTCTTCAAAATAATAATATTTGGAAAAGAAGCCATTATATATATGATTAATCATTGAAAGTTCATCAGTTGAACGAACATTCAACTGTAAAAAAGCATTTAGCGCACTGCTAAAAGTTTTTTTATTTGTTAATACATCAGTTAATATGTCTCGTGAATCAGTAAAAATACTCATTAGTGTTTCTTCTTCTTTTCTTCTTCATCAACTTTTCCATTAAACTCTTCAAAAATATCTCCAAGATATGGTTCTTCGCCTTCCTCTTGTTCAAAAGTCTCTTCATCTTCAACAACTGTATTTTCTTCAGTCATGAAACGTGGATGATCTTTAGAAATAAATTGATAGAAATTATCTTGGCTATAATAATAAAACTCAATAGTCATATTGACACAAGCGTCTTTAATATAACTATGAATTAATTCACTTGCTTCCTTTTCAAGAACCTTAACTTTTAAAGGAGCATGAACTCTTACAACAAAATTCCAGGTATTTTGTTCAACACCATCATGAACAAGTAAACCTTCTGGTGCAAAGAAATCAATATCATCCTCTTTGCATTCATATAAATTAGCTAACTTTTTAGTAGCTGCTTTACTGATTTGTCTTAATAAATATGGATCAATACCCAAAACTGTAATTGTAATCATTAAAAAAACTCCTTTTCCTAGTTATATTAATCATAGATTAATATAGATATATTTTCTAGTAAAAGGAGTTAATTTTCTTTAGATTCTTCTTGCTTAATTATATTTGAAATCTCATTTGCGGCTCTTTGAGGATCATCGTTAAGGACAACATACATATAATTTTTCTGAAGTTCTAGTTCTTTTTTGCCCTTTTCAACACGTTTTCTTATAGCTGCTTCAGTTTCAGACTTACGATTTCTTATACGTCTTTCAAGTTCTTCAATACTTTGACAAACTAAGAATATAGAAACATATCTTTCATGAAGTTCCTTATATTTTTCCATTATTTGATGAGCACCATTAGTTTCAATCTCAAGTAAAACGTTATGACCACCATTAATTAATTTATCAACATACTCTTTAGGAGTGCCATAACTGTGATCAACAAAATCAGCATGTTCGAGAAGTTTTCCTTCTTTTAATGCATCAGCAAAAACTTGTTTAGAAACAAAGAAATAATCCTTGCCATCAACTTCACCTTGGCGAGGCTTGCGAGTTGTCATTGAAACCGAATAATTTAATTCGATTGTTGGATCTTGCATCAAATAATGTCTAACAGTGCCTTTTCCAACACCGCTAGGTCCACTTAATATAATGAGTAATCCCTTTTTCATGTAATTATTATAGACAAATTTAATCGGTAATATCAAGGGTTGCGAACACTTTCATTAAATTTTCATGAAAATTAATTTATAGAATAAAGAAACGATAATAGATATAATATTTTTATGAATATAAAAGAACATCTTGAACTGATTAAAAACGAAATAAATGACAACTTTAAAGACTCATTTTTAAATAAAGCACAGCAACTTTCAAGTTATGATTTTTTATTTGGTTTTTCAAAAGGTAAAAATAAAAATTTAATAGTATCAATTAATTTAAACTCCCCTTTTGTTTTAGTTAGCGAAGATAAGTTCTTACAAAACGAAAATGATGTCTTTTTTCAACATTTAAAAACTAAATTATTTAATGCCTATTTTAAAGAAGCAACCATATTAAATGATGATAATATTCTTTGCCTCAAGTTCATGAAAACAACTGATGCTTACGATAAAATTCCATATGACTTAGTTATTGAATTATTTAAAAGCAATACCAATATGATTATTTTAAGTAATGGAAAAATTGAAGAAGCTTTTAAGTACAAAGGAATTGATACTCATCACCCCATTTTAAATAATATGAATTATGACTTCCCAGAAAGAACTTTAACTTTTAAAGAATTTACTGATCAAGATGAAAAGAGAATTAAAGATTATTACTCTAATATAAATACAAAATATCTTGAAGAAAAATATAAAGATTTGATTACTCTTTTAAAACGCAAAAAGAAATCGTTAACTAAAAAATACGAAAACTTAAAAATCGAAAAAGAAGAAGCTATTAATCATCAATCATATAAGGATTATGGTGATTATTTAAAAATGAATTTTAATAACGTTAAAAAAGGTGACAGCGAACTTAAAGTTGATGACATAATTATTCCTTTAAAAACTGACTATACTCCTTCCCAAAACTTACAATATTTTTATAAAGTTTATAAAAAGAGTAAAGCCACTATCGAAGCTACAAATAAATACTTAAGCGAAACACAAAATGAGATTCAATATATTGAAAATATTTTATCAACAATTGATTCTTATTCTGAAGATGAATATTCAATTTTAATTAATGAATTAACTGCTAATAAATTAATTAAAATTACTCAAAAGAAAGGCACAAAGTTCAACGAATCTGCAAAAAGGCCTTATTTTGTAGTCTATAATAATGTCCGTTTTGGCTATGGAAAAAACAATGTTCAAAATGATCAATTGACCTTTAAATACGCTTCAAAAAATGATTGGTTTTTACATATTTCAATGTCTCATGGTCCTCATATTATTATTTTTAAAGATAACCCAAGTGATGATGAAATCGAGTTCGCTTGTGAACTTGCTTTATACCTTGCTAAAGTTAGTGACGGAGATGTAATTTATAGTCAAGTTAAAGAGCTCAAAAAGACTGCTAATTTAGGACAAGTAAAATTAGGCAAATATGAAACTTATCATATTGCTAAAATTCGTCCTGAAATGAAAGAATATATCGATAAATCTAGTCGTCTTTAATTTTACTATTTTCAGTAACTAAAAAATCTTCACCTTTAATTTCTTCTCTAGTGGCTAAACCCCTAAATTTTTGTTGTCTTAAAGCTTCATAAAGAACAATAGATACACTATTACTTAAATTTAAACTTCTGGCGCTTGCAGCCATAGGAATTCGAATAGTCTTTTCAATATTTGCTCTTAAAATATCATGAGGAATTCCAGTTGATTCTCTACCAAACATAAAAAATAAATCATTAATTGGATTAGAGTAATCAATTAAAGAATAACAATTTTTCGAATAACGTGTAACGTAATAAATGTTTTTACCATTAAAATCTTTTAAAAATGCATCATAATTTTCATAATATTTATAATCTAAATCATTTATATAATCCATCCCTGCTCTTTTAAGTTCTTTATCATCTAAATTAAAAGAAAGAGGGCCGATAACGTATAATTTGGTCTCTGTTGCAACGCATGTTCTCATGATATTCCCAAGGTTTGCAGGTTTCTCAGGTCTAAATAATATAATTCCATTCATTTTATTTCTTAACACCACTTAATATTTTTAGTAATATATAATATATTAAAAGTATGGATCACGAAATTAAAGTTATTTTTGAAAAAACTATGAAGAAGGTCGTAAGAACTTCTTCTTTTTTGGAAACCGGTTATAGTAACAATAATTATCTTATTAATGATGCTTTTGTAATTCGTATTCCTCGAGAAAATGGCGATCCAACCTTAGATTTTAAAAAAGAAAAAGCAGCTTATGAAGCTATTGCTCCACTTAATTTAAGTGAAAAAATATTAACTTTTGATGAGGAATCAGGAGTTAAAATCTCAAAGTTTTGTCATAACACTCGAAAATATGTTGGCACTCCAACTAACGAACAAATTCTTTATGTTGCTAAAAAACTTAGAAAATTACATTCTAGTAAAGTTAGTCTTCCTTTTGGATATATGATGTTCTTTAAACTCGACGTCTATAAGAAAAATATTGATTCATCATTATATATCAATCAAAACTACGAAACTAAAGTCATTAAAGAAGTAAGAAAAATATTTGCAAAAACTCCAATGACAATTTGCCATAATGATTTAGTTAAAGATAATTTACTCTTCAAATTTAATGGACTTACAATCATTGATTGGGAATATGCTTCAATGAATAATCCACTATTTGATTTAGCAAGTTTTGTAAGTGAAAATAACCTTAATAATGAACAAGAAGAATTCTTCTTAAAGAAATATTTTGGTTACAAATATAACAGCATTAAAAAGAAACGTGTTGAGTTATTCATGCGCTTTCAAGATATTCTTTTCTACTATTGGGCACTTCTTCTTAAAAACAAAAGAGGAGATGAAATCTACTCCAAGATTGCTGAAGAAAAACTAAATCGTATTAATAGCAACATTAATAAAAAAGGTTAATTCAATATTGAATTAACCTTTTAATTTATCTTTATTTCTTCATTCTAACGTATTCATCAAACTCATTTACTTCACTTAATGTATCAAATTTAGCAAAGTAATATCGATCACCCATATCATCTCTAATCGCTGGAGGATAATCACCATACATACAAATATTATTATGGTAACGATTTAAAATTTCATCCTCAGTGTGGAAATAATTTAAGTTAAATCGGCGAGCACTAGTAACTGCATAGTATTTTTGTTTATTCATATCTTCACGATTTTCATCATAAGCACAGCTATCAGCGTAGATATCGTAACATGAAACACTATTTGCATAGTTAATTAAATCAGGACTATATCCGCCAGGTGCACGCATATTTGCTTCAAGAGCAACAAGTGTATCCTTTGGACCAAATCTAGTTTCTTTATAAGTTCTAAAGAACTCAATGTGGAAGAATCTATTTTGGACATTGAAAGCTTTAACAACTTTACGACCAATTTCTTCTAAATCTTTAGGAACTGCTGGTAAGCAATAATACATATCATCAAGATGCTTTTCAACAATTTCAGCAACACTTGGCATAAAATGATGTGAATCACAGAAGATTACATCGCCTTTGCTATTACTTACTCCATCAAAACTAACGATAACTCCATCAATAAATTCTTCGCAAATATAATCAACAGGTTGTTTTTTAGCAAAGAAAATATCAACATCAGCTTCATTAATAATTTTATAAGTATGTTGACTACCAACTCCATTATTTGGTTTTGCAAATACTGGATAACCGACTTCTTTAGCAAATGCTAATAATTTATCTTTATCAGCAATGTTATTTACAACAATCCAACGAGCAACATTTGCTCCGGCTTTTTCAAAATAAGTTTTTTCTTGACTCTTCAATTTATATTTTTTAATTTCATCAGCACGGATGCCATGTTTTACATCAAAATCAGTACGTAATTGTGCATCTTTTTCAAGCCAGAATTCATTCATTGATTCAAGCCACTCAATATCTCCATATTTGTCTTTAAAATATTGAACTGCACGTTTTTCGTTCTCATAATTTTCCATATTGCTACAGCAATAATATTCAGTGAGAGCAAATTTACATTCATTTGGTATTTGATCATAAGGGGCATCTCCAATGCCTAGCACATTAAAGCCCTTATTCTTTAATGCGAGACACCACTTCCAGTAACTGTCTGGAAAGTGAGGTGAAATAAAGATAAAATTTTTCATATCTAAAACACTCCTACTTATATTCTACTTTATTAAACGCAATCGGTTAAGAGCCTTCTTGATAGAAAATTCAGCTTCTCGTATTTTATCTTCATCCTCTTTGGTGAAAGTCTTTAATTCTTCTTCATGTCGCTTTTTAGAGGCTAGGATGCGCTCTTTATCGAGTTCATCAACGGATTCAAAGGTATCCGCTAAAATGTAAACTGTATTTTTTTCGACATTTAAAATACCGCCACTAATTGCAAAATATTTAGTGACACCATCTTTTTTAACTTTAAAAGAACCAAGAGCAACTTTCGAAACCATTGGATAATGGTTTGCTAAAACTCCTTCTATATGATCTCCGGTATCAACATAGAGTTCTTCGATGGAATCGCTATAAACTTTTCCATCAGCACTGATAATTCTAAAAAGAAATTTACTTGTCATCGTCTTTCTTCTCTTCGTTCTTCACTTCATCAATTGAGCCTACATAAAGGAAGGCAGATTCTGGGTAATTATCATAAGCACCACTTAAAATGGCCTTAAAACTACGGACAGTATCTTCGACTTTAACATATTTTCCTTTATATCCACTATAGGTTTCTGCAACACTAAATGGTTGGCTAAGGAAGTTACGAATACGACGAGCCCTATTAACAATCTTTTTATCATCTTCACTTAATTCTTCCATACCAAGAATTGCAATAATATCTTGTAATTCCTTATAACGTTGAAGAATTGCTTGAACGCCTCGAGCAACATCATAATGCTCTTGACCAATAATATTTGGATCAAGAATAGTTGATGATGATTCAAGAGGATCAACCGCAGGATATAAGCCTAAAGAAGCAATGCTTCTATCAAGAACTGTCTTACTATCAAGGTGAGAGAAAGTAGTTGCTGGAGCAGGATCAGTAAAATCATCTGCTGGAACATAAACTGCTTGAATACTTGTAATACTACCATTATTAGTGGATGTAATACGCTCTTGAAGTTGACCCATTTCAGTTGCAAGAGTTGGTTGATAACCAACGGCACTTGGCATACGACCAATAAGTGCGCTGACTTCACTACCAGCTTGAGTAAATCTAAAAATATTATCAACAAAGAAAAGGACATCCATGTTCATATTATCACGGAAATTTTCTGCAATAGTTAAAGCAGTAAGTGCCACACGCATTCTTGCTCCTGGTGGTTCGTTCATTTGACCGAAGACCAAGGCAGTTTTGCTTAAAACGCCAGTTGCTTTCATTTCATTATATAAATCATTTCCTTCACGACTACGCTCACCAACACCAGCGAAAACACTGATACCATGTTGTTCAGTCGCAATATTATGAATTAACTCTTGAATTAAAACTGTTTTACCAACACCAGCTCCACCAAAAAGTCCAACCTTACCACCTTTAACATAAGGGCAAAGTAAATCAATAACTTTAATACCAGTTTCAAGAACTTCTGCTTTTGTCATTTGATCTTTAAAAGCAGGTGGTTGTCTATGAATTGGCATCTTAGGAGCATCTTTAAGTTCTTCACTAATAGGAAGATTATCGATTGGTTCACCTAAAACGTTAAACATACGTCCTAATGTACAATTTCCAACTGAAACCATAATAGGATTATGGGTATTAATAACTTTCATATGACGAACAAGACCTTCAGTTGGTCCCATTGCGACACTACGAACAGTATCATCACCTATATGTTGCTCAATTTCTGTTACAAGTTCACCACCATTTTTTAATGGAATTTTTAAAGCCGTTAAGACTTCAGGAAGATTTCCAGATGGAAAACAAACATCAACAATCGGACCAACTACCGCAGTAATATAGCCAAAATCATTGTTGTTATTTACTACTTCAACATTTTCTTTTGCTTTCATATTTTCTCCTTTACTTAACAGCATTGCTGCCATTTATAACTTCTGTAATTTCTTGAGTAATTTCACTTTGACGAGCTTTGTTATAATCAAGTTTAAGTTTATCAACTAAATCACTAGCGTTTTTATCAGCAGCATCCATTGTATTTCTTCGGCTACTTTCTTCACTTAAGAAAGCACTATAGATACGCGTATATAACATTGAATTTAAGTATTCTCTAATGACTTCATCAACTACTTCTTCTTTACTTGGTTCATAAAGTGGAGAGTAAGTATAACGTTCATTAGGATCAACACTAATTGGAAGAACACGCACACAATCAGGAATAAAACTTATTGAATTCTTGTATCGCGTATACATTAAATCTATTTCTTTATACTCTTTTGAAAAATATTTTTTAATTAAATAATCACGTAATTCACTAACTTTAGTTAAGTTATAACCTTGAGCTAAATGAATAAAACGACTTTCAATAACTAAATCATTTTCTTTACTTAAAGCGAGAAAAGCTTTTTCACCAACGACAATAACTTCATCGCCTTTTTTATAAAGATTCTTAAATTCTTTAATAATATTGTTATTATATCCGCCACAAAGTCCCATCGTACTCGTAATAATAACGTATAAAGTTTTAGTTGCTTCAGGATAAGTTTTAATAAATTCGGTAGTAAATTTATTACTATCTGGGTTGTCTTTATTGGTAAAAATTGTGTCGTTTAAAACACGAGCCATTGCTCGGTGATAAAAATCTTCTAATTCCATTTGTTTATTAATCTTTCTTAACTTAACACTTGAGATTAATTTCATTGAATTAGTTATTTTTCTTGTCGATTGAACCGTGTTAATACGGCGTTTAATTCTAGCCAAGCTTTGGCCCATTTGTTAAACTACGCTCCTTTTTAAATTTAGCAATAACTTCACGAAGATGATCTCTTTCTGGTTTATGAATATCTTTAGTTTCTAAAATCTTTTCACTGATTTCAGGATTAAACTTTAAGATATAGTTATATAAATCATCAAGGAATGGTCTAACTTCTTTAACAGTTAAATCATCAAGATATTCTTCTTTTGCAGTAAATATTTCAATCACTTGTCGATCAACTTGATAAGGATCAAATTGTTTTTGTTTTAAAACTTCTTGGAGAATTTCACCATGGTGAATAATTTTCTTAGTTGATTCATCAAGATCGCTACCAAATTGAGCGAATGATTGCAATTCTCTAAAACTTGCAAGTTTCATCTTTAAACTACTACTTACTTTTTTAACAGCAGGATATTGTGCAGCACTACCAACACGGGAAACACTTAAACCAGTATCAATTGCAGGACGTTGACCAATATTAAATAAATCACTACTTAAGAAAATTTGGCCATCAGTAATTGAAATGACATTAGTAGGAATATAAGCACTAATATCACCAGCTTGAGTTTCAATAATTGGAAGAGCCGTAATAGATCCACCAATTGCAGGATCTAAACGACAACATCTTTCAAGTAATCTTGAGTGTAAATAGAAAATATCACCAGGGTAAGCTTCACGACCTGGACTACGTTTTAAAAGTAAAGAAAGCGCACGATAAGCAACCGCGTGTTTACTTAAATCATCGAAAACAATGAGAACATTTTTCTTATTTGCACACCACTCTTCTGCCATTGTAATTCCAGCGTATGGAGCAATATAAAGAAGAGGAGCAATTTCACTTGCACTTGCATTAATTACAGTAGTATAAGCCATTGCGCCTGTACTATTAAATTTTTCAACAATACGAGCAACACTACTATTCTTTTGACCAATTGCAACATAAACGCAATAAACATCTTTGCCTTTTTGGTTAATAATTGCATCTACCGCAATAGCTGTTTTACCAGTTTGACGATCACCAATAATAAGTTCACGTTGACCTTTTCCAATAGGAATAAGTCCATCAATAACCTTTAAACCAGTTTCTAAAGGTTCACTAACAGATTTACGGGTCATAATTCCAGGTGCTAATTTTTCAATTGGCATCGTTTTCTCATAGGTAATAGGACCTTTTCCATCAATTGGTTGACCTAAAGCATTAACGACACGACCTAAAAGACCATCACCAACTGGAACTTCAACAACTTTTCCAGTACGTGAAACACGATCTCCTTCAACGATATCTTCACTATCACTTAAAAGAACAACACCAACTGATTCTTGTTCAAGTGACATAATCATTCCATAAACATCATGTGGGAAAAGAAGAAGTTCACCAAGCATGGCATTATCAAGTCCATAAACCATTGCAATACCATCACCAATTGTGACAACGGTACCTACATCGTTACTATATTCAATTTGTTTTTTGAATTGTTTAATTTCTTCTTTAATTAAAGTTGAAATTTCACTTGTTTTAATATCCATACTTAATTACCTCCTTTTAAAAGCGTCTGTTTTAAGTTAACAATCTTTGATTTAATTGATGCATCATAGATATCATTTTTAAGAACAACTTTGATACCACCAATTAAACTAGGATCAATAACATTTTTAAGTTCAACTCGTTTACTAGTATTCTTTTCAATAACAGCAACGATACGTTCCATCTCTTTTTTATCGAGTGGAATCGTTGAATAAATCGTTCCGTGTTCAATATTAAGATAATCATTAAATCGCATAAGCGTTTCATTAAAAATCTTATATATGAGCCCGCCACGACGATGATGAACAATAATTTTGATGTAATTTATAAGTTCAGGCGAATAAGGTTTACCTAAGTTTTTATCGATAAAATCAAATTTAGTTTTTTCATCAAAATTATAACTATTTAAGAATTCGATAAATTCAGGATTGTCTTTAAAAACCGTTTTTAAAGAAGAAACTTCTTTTTGGAAGTCTTCTACTTTATTTTCTTCTTTAGCCAAATCTAAAAGTGCTAAAGCATAACGGTTATAAAGTTCGTTCATTACTTAATTTCACTTTCGGTATTCTTTGCATCATTCATAGAAGTTACGAAATCATCGATAATTTTTTCATTATCTTTCTTATTAACTTCACGTGAAAGAACGTGTTCAGAAGCATCAAGAGCAACATTAATAATTTCATTCTTAATTTGTTTTTCAGCTTCTTTACGCTCAGCAGCAATTTCTTTTTGCGCTTTATCTTTCATCATAGTAACTTCTTGATCTGCTTCGTTTAAAATCTTAGTTCTTTCTAAAACTGCACTAGTTTTTGCTTCTTCAACAATTGCCACTGCTTTTTTATTAGCAACCGCAATATTAGTTTCGCTTTCTTCTAAATTAACTTTGGATTGAGCGTTATTTTTATTTGCGTTTTTTACTTCATTATCTAAATATTCACTACGATCATCCATAAACTTTCGTAAAGGTTTGTAGGCAAAAATCGTAACAAGAACAATTAAAACAATAAAGGCTAAAAATTGAGTTAAGAAAGCCCAAAAATTAGGAATCAAAGCATCAATAATATTGTTTGACATATCAGTTGATAATCCGCTTGCATCACAACTGGTCAAACTAAAAAGTCCTAAAAAGGTAGCAAAAATAATTGCTAAAATCTTTTTATTTTTCATACAATAAATCCTCCTTTTTAGGTAATTAATAAAAACTATCTAACGAAAATTAAAAGAATTGAAACAAGTAAGCAATAAATTGCAGTAGTTTCAACAAGTGCACAACCAAGA
>DAIODM010000016.1:0-24413 GCA_036746835.1 Candidatus Onthovivens sp.
TGGAGCACCCGGCGGGAATCGAACCCGTGTAACTTGCTTGGGAAGCAAGAATTCTACCATTGAACTACGGATGCAAAAACTAAACTTTTAAAGCTTAGTATTAAACTTCATGTCACCTAAATTTAAAGTATCTATAATTTTTAATGGTAGCTCATAATATGCACGAATATCGCTAATTTGCATATCACTAATCTTTTTAAAGATTGAATAATGGAATTCAACTGAGACATCAGCTAAGAAAAAATAAACCATATTATTAACAACGATATTAGCAATATGACCTTTATACATCTTCTCTAAATCAAGAAGATCCATAATTTCTTTAGGTCGAATAAGATAAAACGCTTTTTCTTTATCACTGGCTGTAATTGCAAATTTTTTATTGAAATCAATTGATTCAAAATCAATTTTTTCTTTATATAAATTTAATCTGAATACATCAGGATTATTTCGGCGTTCAATGATTGAAATACCGCTTTCAAAATTACGTTCAAGATGGAAGGACATATATCTTCCAGGATATGGATAACGATGGGTTGTAGTATTACCTTTTGAATCGGTTGTCACAACAATTCGAGTGAAAATATAATCACTTAAAACAAATTCAACAGTTTTATAAGTTGAACGAATTGTGTCACTAGTTTCAAAGTCATCTGGATTTTGAAATACTCCACTATAATTCATCTCTTTAAAAGAAATACCATTGTTTTCAACATAAGTAAATTTGTTAGCTTTAAAAACATCGGCCATGATTATTTTTTCTAGATTGTCTTTAACATATTTATCATAACCACGGGCATTAATTCCAATTGAAAGAAGCATAAAAATAACGCCAATTGCAATTCCTAAAAATGAAGGAACAAAATACTGATCGTTACTTAAACCAATAAAAAAGACAATAAGCGAAATAAGCAGAACGCCAAGTCCTATAAAAAAGAAAATATAAAATTTCTTTAAACGTTGCTTACGTTCTATTTCGATATTGTCTAGATTCATAAAATTTCTTTAAATTAAATTAGAATTCAATCTTAACATCTTGTCTCTTCTCAGCTTCAGCTTCAAAGAAAGCTTCTTTAATATAACCATAGTGGTTGGCAATAATTGATGATGGCCAAGTAACAACTCTTTGGTTATAAACACTTATATTACTATTGAAAATACGGCGAGCAGCTTGTAAGTTCTCTTCACTATCACTGATTTGATTTTGAAGCATAGTGAATTGAGTATCAGCTTTAAGTTCTGGATACTTTTCTAAAACGATATTGATTTCTTTACTAGCTTTATCAAGTTGAGCAGCAAAATCGCTCTTCTCTTGCATATTCATTCCAGTAACACCTTGTGGATTACGCATTTGAATGACTTTAATTAAAGTTTCGGATTCATGTTTTGCATAACCTTTAACGGTTGCAAGTGATTTAGTTAATAAATCATAACGTTTAGTTAAAGCAACATCAATTGATGATTTTGATTCATCGATTTTAACTTTAGTTTGTCTAAACCAGTTGCCAGTGCGAATTGCCCAAACAACAATACTAAGAACGACAATAACAAGTAAAGCGACAATAACAAGAACAACAATCCCCCAAGTTTCCATATTGATTCTCCTTTTTCAAAATAATTACTTATTTTGTAATTGAATAATACTACTAATTAAAATAATTTTGTATAGTTATTTTTGCGAATTATTAAACTTTTTAAAATTGATAATAATGTTAACAATAAAAGTAACTAAAATAATAAGAATTAAGTAAAAAGTAATTGGCACTGTAACGGCAAAACTTCCGACTAAAATGTTTTGACCAACACGTGCATTAAGCATTGCATCATCAAGATAAAAAAGAAGAACAAATAAAATTAAAAATAAACAATCAAAAATACCTAAAATTCCATAAGAAATAACAGTCTTTTTATTCTTTAAATTAAGATTTAAATAAAAGACTAAATTGATAAATGGAAGAACAATATAAATAAGAAGCATTGCGTATTCAAAAGGATAATAATTAAAATTGCTAAAAATAATGAGTCCTTTAAAAAATGAAGCAAGATAAAATAATGAAAAAGTACCCATAATTAAGATAAAAACTAATCTTTTATGTGTGTAAACATTAAAGACACCAGGATTTAATGGATCTAAATATTTATCTACTTTTTTGTCAAAAGCATCAACAAATAAATCAATATTAATAAATAAAAGAATTTGAATAATGATAATTAAATCCCATGGAGTATAAGCGTTAAAATATCCAGAAAGATAATTGTTTAAAAAATATTTATAATTTTTAATCATCAAATAAACACTCAAAGCAATAAATAAAGTGGTTATTATACTAAAAACTAATCTACCATTTTTTGTGATTCTCTTATAATATAAATTCTTAAAATAAAACATCAAATAAACACTTGGTAAAAAATAAAGAATAATCTTTGGAAGTTCTACTTCATAACTCAAAAGCTCATCAGTTAACAAGCCAACACAATTAATCACTCCTAAATATACTAGAAAACTACTAATGAGAAATAGAATCGCAAATAAAACGATGCTATTTAAGTTTTCATTATGTACATAATCTCTATTCATAAGGAACTACCACCGTTTCTATATTACTTAAATCATAAGACATATCACTCTTTAAAGTGATGGTTTTATATCCTAATAAATCTTCATTATTATATATTTCATGAGTTGATTTTAATCCATAAGATAAAGTAACTCCTTCATACATAATATCAGTATAATTAATGTGATCATGACCATAAAAATGACCAATCACTCCATCATTTTTTAATCTTTCAAAAGCATCAGTTCTTTTATAACCAACAGAACATTTTTCATTATTAACACCTTTATAAGCTAATTTTTCACCACTCTTAATTGCTTCATAAGCATCACGAGCTTCATAAAGAGGAATGTGATAAAAAGCAAATGAAGGAACTTTCCCATATTCTTGCACAATTTTATCAATATGATTTAATTGATCATCATGAATAACATCATATCCATATTTAATTCCTGTAAAATGGTAATTATTACTATCTATTATATATAGACGATATTTAGTTGCTCCACTATCAGTTAAATCAATAAAATAATTAGCATTTCCAAAAACATCATCATTTGTTGGATCTTTTAATACACTATTTTTTAAATTCAATAACGAATCATTAATATATCGATAATTATAATCACCTTGTAAATCATGATTACCATAAGTAAAAGCAAAAGGAATATTAAAACTATTAATAAAATTCAAAACTTTATCGACAATACTTCTTGAACAATCCAAAAAAGCATCACCAGTTAAAATAATTAAATCAGGACGACATTTTTTAATATTCTTAGTTAAATAATTCTTATTAATTTGAAAATCCGATTGAACACTAAAATGAAGATCAGTTAATTGCATAATCTTAAAATCTTCTTTATAAGTCATTTCTACTCGATAATCACTTAATGGGTATGATTTTGGACTATTTAGAGTGCAACTCGATAGTAAAAATGGAATGGTTAACAAAATTAATTTGTTATTTATTTTCATACAATTTATTGTAAAGCAATTTAAATTATTTTCATAGAAAAAACATATATTTCCCACTATTTATTCAATAGATAGAATATGATAGAATATCAACATGAATATAGAAACAATAGCATTATTAATCGGCTTATTATTATTTTTTATATTGTCTTCGATTGAAATTTTCTTTGGGTTTATTGAAAACGAACCAAGTAGGAAAAAATGGAAAGTTTTTCCTACTTTAATACTTGGAATTGCTTTAATAATCGCTTTCCCTACTCATCCTTTAGTTTATGTAGCTGTTTTACTTGGATGTATTGGCGACTTATTGCTTATTTGGGAATTCAATAAAATAATGTTTTTATGCGGCGGAGTTTCTTTCTTTACAGGACATGTTTTATATCTTGTAGAAATTATTTTAACCGGAAAAATTAATCTTCCATGGTATGGATATGTTGCAATAGTTGCTGGATATATCGCGTTCTTCCTCTTCTTAGTTTTAACACTAAAAAAGAAGCTTGGAAATATTTTAATGGTTATTGCTGCATCATTTTATTTCTATATTTTGTTCTTAAATTTTTCTTTAAGTATCATCGCAATTATCAATACTCAAAATTACTATTTATTAATGGTAACAATTGGATATCTAACCTTTATTGTTAGCGATACGATGTTAAGTTATAAATTATTTATAAGAGAATATAAAATGGATGACTTCTATATTATGTTTACTTATTTATTGTCACAACTTATGATTTCGATGGGTTTACTATTGATTTATCTATAAAAAAGACCAACTTGATGTTGGTCTTATTTTTTTATACCATCTAAAATTTCATTTATATCTTGATGCTCATTTAAGTATTTTTGAGCTTCATTTAAGTTAACATCTTTGAATATTGTTACTAAATGATATAAATGGTGTTTTTCTTCTTCTCTCATTGATTCAAGAACCTTTTGATATTCAGGATCATTGATTGATTTGCTTTGAAAATCATAAAGAAAGATTGCTTGTAACTCACAAGTAATATCATTTTTTAGGGCTTTAATAAAATCAACATCCGACATATTTACATCAACTTTAGCATTAAATGGTTCAATTTTTTTACTCATAAAATTCTCCTTAATCATGTTCCCCTTCAACTATTTTACAATCACTTAAATTAATCTTATATATTTCAACTTCAGGTAATCTTGAAGTGATTTCCTTATACTTTTCTAATGTATCTTTCTTCTTCAATCCTTTAAATCCATAGGTTTTATAACGCAATAAACACCACATTATGAACTCTTTTGTTGCTTTGGTCATATAGTAACGATCAATTTTAGAAGAAACATAATCATATCCACTAGCATTTGTAAATGTTTTTGGATTATAAGTTTTAGAAGCACTTAAAACATCAGCAATATATTCTAAGGCATACTTATAAGGCATTGTTTTAATTACCATATTACCAATAAACAAATCACACCAATATTCCCAATGATGCATGTTCCTACCAGTATGATGTTTTGCAATTTCACTATAATATCCATGAGCTTTACGTTCTGCAAAAACTGGTGACATTGTTCCTTGAAAGAATTTACTACTTAAATTAAATTCGGTAGGAGTAAATTTGCTTAAATCATGCTTCAAACAATGAAAACCGATTCCCATATGGAAACCGTTACTAATCACTAAATGGCGATGATGTAAAACTACTCTTAAATGCTTAAATGGATGACTCATATTAGTTATTATATAACTTTTACCTACTTGGTTTAAGATGCATTAATCTATTCTTATGTTTAATATTTATTACAAATCTTATTAAAAAGTAAAAAAACATCTAGACAATAATTTTTTTAATGTTATATTATTCGCAGAAATTAGAGAAATCGATTTCTAGGAGAGTTATGAAAAGTATTAGTTTACTAAATAAAATTACTTTACAAAATAACGTTCTTAGTAACGATTTTTTAAGATGCAGTTTTGATAATAGACGTCGCGGCTAGCCGCGAACATTTTAATATATATAGGCATATTTTTGCCATTCAATAATATAAATAAATAATAAGATTTTGTTGTTTTTTTGTTTTAAATTAATAAGCGATATTTCGCAAAAAGGAAAATAATTATGAATAAAGTTTTTAATACATGTCGATTAGAAGTTAAAGGATTTGAAGATTACCAATTGAACTACTATTTTGCTATCTTACAAGATAACGATCCAAAGGCTGATTTTAATAAGGCTAAAGAAAAATTTAAAGAGATTTTAAACAGTAATAAATATTACGCAATTATCTTAAAAGTTACTCAACAAGTTATTGGTTACATTTATGTAAATGAAAAGATTAAAGGATCATATGAAGTCGGTTATTTAATGATCTCTGGTTATCAAAATTCGGGATATGCAACTGAAGCCCTTGATGCTATTGCTAAAGCTTTAGCAAATGATGGAGCAAACTACTTTATCGGTAGCTTTAAAGAAAGCGAAGTTAAACCATTTACCTTATTAGAAAATTTAAATGAATTTAACTTAAATGACTTCAAAAAAATCTACGCATACTCTAAAGATTAATAAAATAATGGCACATATGTGCCATTATTTTTATTTTTAATGAGTTTTTTATATAAAGAAAAATATATTTTTTATTTTTTGTCAACTTTTTGTTTTGATACATATTTCCTTAAAATCTTCTTTTTTTCTTGTCTAGAAACCATAAATGGTTCAAATCCACCACCATTAATTGTTTTAGCTTGAATAAAAGTTACAAGTGCTTTTGAATCAACTGTACCTATAAAGTTCTTTAAATCATTCATTTCACTTTTTAAAATTAAAACACGAATTAATTTTCGATCTTCTTTACTATATCCGCCAATTACATTAACAAGAGTTGATCCATGACCAAGTTCACGATGAATAAAATCAAGAATTAAATCATTTTTACTACTGATAATATCAACAATAATGAATGAGTTACCATAAACAAAGATATATTGAACCGCGAGTGCACAAGCAAAAGCACTTAAAACACCAACTAAACCTAATTCCCAATCTCTAAAAACAATAATTCCTAAAAGAATCAAAGAACCATCTAAAACAAAACCCGAAATATCTTGTTTAATATCACTATATTTAGCAATTATAAAGCTAATTACATCGGTTCCGCCTGTTGATCCGTTTCCTAAAAAAGTTAAAGAAACACCCACTCCACTTAAAGCACCACCAAATAAACCAGCAAGCATCAAAACTGCTAAATTAAGTGTTCCATCGCTATTGGTATTCTTTAAATAAATACTATTAATACCTATTAAATTAATTAAATCTAAACGAAGCATTAAAGTATAAAATAATGGAAACAAAATTGTTCCGAGTAAAGTGTATCCAGAAAATTTCTTTCCTAAAAAAATAATTCCTAATACCCAAAATAATAATTGGAAAAATATTAAAGTAATATCCGTTACATTAAAACCTAAAATAGGTTCTAACCAATAGTTTATTATAATGCTCAAAGAATCAACTCCACCATTTACGATGTTACTTGGAATGATAAAAATCGCATCAGCTAAGGCAAGGATAAAACATCCTAAAGCAACTAGTAAAATATTTTTTATTTCATTTTTTATTGTATCTTTATTTTTATTTTGCATAAAAAATCCCTTCAATTCTTTTATTATTATAACTACTAATAAACTACTACTTAACGACCACTTAAAAAATCAACACCTAAGAATGTTGATTTTTAAACTAATTTAATCAATTATCGCTACGATTATAGCCATTCTTCATTTGACAACTTGTTATATAAAGAACTTTATTTAAAGCCTTTGTAGTTTCTTCTTTAGCAACTTTTTCAAAAGCTTTATTCGCATCCTTAATTACTTTATTTGGATCATTACTTTCAGAAATTAATTTATCATATTTATTAATTAATTCGTGTCCTTTATTCGCCATACTTGATTGATATCTTTCAATAAAAATAGAGCATAAATTAAAGTGTGAATCAGCTAATGAGCCAATTAATCTACTAGCCCAATAAAAATTATCGGTTGAACAATCTAATGTTGTGTTTTTAAAGTATGTTGGAATTTCATCAGTATTTGTATAAAGAGGAATTGAAGCGTTAAAAGCATTTGAACCAAAAGAAACCCATTCAATTGCACTAATTTCTTTTTTAACATATGGACGAATTTGTAAAATTGCTAAGAAACTAGTTCTACTAATTCCAATTGGACGATAAATTCCCTTTTCTGGATAATTAACCTTTCCATATGGATTATATTGTGTACCTTGGAAGTAAGAAGATAAAATATATTTAACATCTTCAATTGTTATCTTCTTTTCAGGTACTAAAGACCATGGAATATCATCACTTAAAGGTGAATAATCAGCGTTTTCTCCATCCCATTTGTAGGTTTTAGGATTAAAATATCGGCCCATAAACCAAGCACGTGGAGTATTGTAAACATGATCACTATCATCGTGACTACCAAAAGCAACACGAGGATTAAACTTTTCATCAATAGATAAATCTAAGAAATTTTTAGTAACTAATTCTTTAAGTCCTTTTGAACATAAATTTTCTTTTTTTGCACCATAAGCATCATCAAAGTCAAAACGATCTAAACCAAATTGGTTAGGCATAATAACATATTCTTCATCTTTAACTTTTCGAGCAATCCAATTATGTCCGCCAACTGATTCGAGCCACCAAATCTCATTTTTATCATTAAAAGCAATTCCATTGCATTCGTAAGTTCCATATTTTTCAAGTAAAGAGCCAAGTCTTAAAACACCTTCTCGAGCTGAATGAATATAAGGTAAAGTAATAACAACTAAATCTTCTTCACCAATTCCTCCACTGATTTCTTTTTTACCTCTATTTTTTGGTTCATAAACAACAAGAGGATCTGCCCCCATAACTCGAGGATTAGTAGTAATTGTTTCAGTTGCTGTCATTCCAACATTTTCACTATTAATACCAGCTGCACCCCAAATTCCTTCTTTATCATCTACACTTGGCATACAAGTATATCTTAAAGGATTATCTGGTAATTCTATTTCTAAATGAGCAATCTTCGATTTATATTTACGAGGTTGATCTTTAGGATCAACAACCACTAACTTTTTCGCACAAAAAGTGCCAGATGCTGAATCATCATTTCGCGCTATAATAGTCGAACCATCATAACTTGCCTTTTTACCGACCAAAATTGTTGTACATGCCATACTTAATTATCTCCATTTATTAATAACAATATTATATTAGACTATAAAAAATAAAATTGTAACAAAATGAAAAGTGATTAATCATTTTTTAAACAAAATTAAAAAATATTTTTGATATAATGAATTAAATAAAGATTTACCAATAAATTTAATACATTAAACGCTTTATTTATGAGGTTATGGAAAAAGATCTTAAACATTTGAAGGAACTAGTTGTCGAAACAAGAGAAGGTAACGCTTCTTCTTTTGATGAATTTTATAATCTCACAAAAAACTTTATTTATTACTCAATTGTTAAGATTGTGAATGATTTTAATATTGGTGAAGATATTTTGCAGGACACCTATGTTTATTTCTTGAAAAATATAAATCACATAAATCTAAATGATAGTCCAGTAGGTTACTTATTAATCACAGCTAAACACTTAAGTTTAGATTACATTAAAAAGAGGAATAAAGAAGTTGAATTAGATGAAGTAACCTCAAGCTACTTCGCAATTGATGAAACTTATAGTGATTTAGTCGAAAAAATAAAAAAGATATTAAATGAAGAAGAGGTCAATATATTTCTCTTACATATCTTAGAAGATTTAACCTTTAAAGAGATAAGTTCCTATTTATCTAAACCTCTAGGAACTGTTGAATGGAAATATAACGAGGCTTTAAAAAAAGTAAGAAAGGAGCTAAACATAAATGTTAACTGATAAAGAAATTAGAGATCATAAAATCTCCTTAACATCTACCGATATTTTAAATAAATATCAAGAAGAAATTAAACCAAAAAGATCATTTAATTTTAAAAAGTTTTTTGGTATTTTAGTTCCAACTGCTTTTGTTGCTGTTCTTTCAACTACCCTTTTAGTCAATTATTTTAATAACGAAAATAAAAATAACATTACTAATATAATAAATAATGAAGAAGGAAATAGAATTACAATTGGCGTTATTTCATCTCTCTACTTATTTAATGATAATAGTAATAAAACAAATACTATTAATAAAACCAGTTTTAATTCATTAATAACCTTTAGTGAAGCAATCACTGAAAGCGAATTTACTACAATTGTAGATTCTTATGATAAATTAAATAGTCTTGTTGAATTACAACTAAATAAAAGCCAAGAAGCTTTCTCTAAAGTTGAAAATTTCGATTATAAAGGAATTTATGATACTTATAAATATTTAATAACCATCAATGGAAATGAAGAAATTAAATACTATTTAAATTACACAAAAGATGAAAAGAAGGTTATTTTTAATGGAGAACTTTCTTACAAAAATAAAGTTTATCGAATTGAAGGTAAAAATAAAGTTGAAAATGATGAAACAGAGTATGAATACACTTCTTATTTAGATGAAAATAACTACGTTAAAGTGAGTGAAAATAAAGAAGTTGATGAATATTCTTATGAATATACCTCAGTTACTAATGGTAATAAAGATTACTCTTTCTCATATTCTAAAGAAGAAAATGTTGAATTATCTTATGAAGATGCAACAAACGAATTTGAGTTTAGCGTAAATTCTTCATCAAGCGTTTGGTTAATTGAATATTCTAATAATGATTTAGAAGGAACAATGTCTTTAACTCACGATGGTAACAGTAAAATTTATGAAGATTTAGAAACTAAAATAAAAATAATTAAATAATTACCAATAAATTTCCATCTTATATCGCTTTATTAGTATAAGAGGAAAAAAAATATGAAAAAAACTTTAATTATGACTACCGCCGTTTCGTTTATGATGATTATGCTTGCTAGCTGTAACGCAAATACTAAAGGTGAATTAGTAAATGGAATTAATTTTAATAACATTTCTAATGATGATCCAAGTATTAAAAAATTATTAGCTAGTGATTTATCAAGTTCTGTAAATCTTATTAATAGTCAAAGCCTAAAGAGCACCGGTTTTAATGGTTACAAAGCTTTAGCTGATGAAAATAATGCTACTGAAACCACTATTGATTTTAATAAGTTACTCAATCAAGTTGATGATGCTTTAACTAACATGGATTCATTTAAAATCGAAGAAACCACTTCAACTAATTCAGATTATAGTTATGCTTTAACTATTTCTTATAAAGATTTAGATAATAAAGATAATACTTATTCATTACTTTATAATTCCAAAAAAGAAGAAGTTGAAATTGATGAAGATGAAAAAGAAACATCCGTTCTTATTGAAGGTATTTCAATTATTGATGAAGTAAATTATGACTTCTCTTTATTAACTAAAACTGAAACTGAAAAAGATGAAAATGAATCTACTGTTACCTTTAAATTATTAAAAGATGAGAAGAACTTTATCGAACTTAAAAATTCTTTAGAAATCGAAGATAATGAAAAAGAAATTGAATATGAATACACTAGTGTAAAAGATGGAGTTATTGAATTTAATTACTCATTATCGTTTGATAATGAAGAAGATAAAAATGAAATAGAACTTGAATATAATGGAGTTGAATTTGAAATTACTTCTAAAGAAATAAATCAAAAAACACTTATATATGTATCTTATTTCGATAAAACTAACAAAAAAGAAGTTACCTTAGTCTTTGAAAAAGTCGTATCAACTGTTGAAGGAAAAGAAGTTGTAACATATATTCCTTACGTTGAATAAAAAAATAAGAATAGTCGCAAGACTATTCTTTTTTTATATTGGCAAAATTAATTTAATATAATGAATCAATTTTTTTAGCTAAAGCAGGTCGATAGAAGAAATCAGCGTATTTATCAATCGTAAAATCAACATCAATTCCTTTATCAATATTTAAGAAAGATCCATTATGAGCAATATTTAACTCTTTATTACCAGATGTTTGGAAAAATGTTCCATCAGCTGTTGAAAGATATTGAACAACACAAGAGCCACCACTTGTTCTTCTACCTAAAAGTCTAACTTGGTCCGACTCTTTAAAAAGAGCAGCAACAAAGTTTGAACAAGAATAACTTGCAGGTGAAGTTATACAATATAATTTCTTACTTGAAAGATTATCATTTTTATCATAAACTCCATCAAGATTAACATCTGATCGATAAGTGAATGATCCTAAAGCACCAGTTAAGGTATTTCGAATATTTAAAATAGCATAAGGTAAAAACCAACCAGCAACATACATTCCAGCATCAATAGCACCACCGCTATTACAACTTAAATCTAAAACAACATTTTTAATAGGACTATTCTCTCTAAAAATTTGTGAATGAGCATATTGAATAATACCAAAAGTATCAGTTGCATCTTTTGTTGCTGGAGTTTTATAGTAATCAACATCATGAGGACTTCTAAAATTATCAAAAGTTACAAATGCCGTATCTCCATATTCTTCGTAGCTATCAGGTTTATCTTTTACTACCTCATCTTTTGCAGTTAATGCGTTATAAAAAGTTTTTCTAGCATAAGAGAAAGCCTGACGAATAAGTTGATATTCAGAAAAATTTGGTGCGTAAATTCCTTTACCAGCAAGAATTTCATCTCGTTTATCTTGTCCCGCTAAATAAGTTGGGAAAATAAATGAACTATGGTAGTCTGAAAAATTACTATAAATTAATTTAGCAATTGCACTATCTTCTTTAAGAGGATCGGTTGAAAGTAAACCCTCATCTAAACCTGAAGCGTTGAAATATGAATCAAAATCATCGATATCATGTTCTTTTTTAAGACCATAAATAAGATTTAATTCAAGAGCTAATTCATCACGACCATAACGAGCAAATTTCTCGCTTCTCGTACCTGTATTTCCTTCGTAATACATTTTCTTTAAATCATCAGGAAGAGATTCACCCGAAATAAAATAATCATTTCCATTAAAAAGTAAATAAATATTATTAAATGAAAAGAGTAAATCCGACATAGTTTGAACAGGAATATATCCACCACCATCAATAAAATACATTGGGATATTGTTTTTATTTAAATCAATAGTAATTGGGTTTCCTCTAACATAGAAATCAAGACCAGCACTTGATTCTGAATTAAGATACTTTGAAGCACCATTATCCAAAGTACCATAGTCACTTATTAAATTAAGAACACTTTTTCGATATTTCTTAGTAGCAAATTCATCAAGATCACTATAATAAACTGTCTTCTTTTGAAAATTAAAAGTAACAGTAGAATCTAAATTGTCTCTTCCAATTGTAATTACTTCGCCTTCAATTTTAATATTGGTATCATTATGGCAACGTTGCATAATACTTAAGGAATCAAACAAGTTAACAAAAGGAATTTCTTCTTCGCCTTTAATATAGTAAACAGCTGTAGAATCAGTTTCAATACCAGCATCAGTATCAACATATAATTTGTTTTCTTTTTTTGTTAACCTAGTATCTGCTTTTGTACTTGTAGGATTTTGATTAGTTGATGAATTAGTTAAACTACTTCCACAAGATACAAAAGAAATAGATGAAACAACCGTTAACGATAAAAACAAAAGCTTCTTTTTCATAATAATACCTCAATTTTTTAACACCCTAATTATAGTTGTTCAAAAATATCGAACAAGCAAAATATCAAAATGTACTAGTTATTGAACAAATCATTTAATTTATTTTTAAAAATTAAATCTTTTATAAGCTAAAAAAGTAATAAAAAAACATCGAATAAATCGATGTCATTTTTAATGCTGGTGGGTGTTATAGGGATCGAACCTATGACCTTCTGTACGTCAAACAGATGCTCTCCCAGCTGAGCTAAGCACCCAACTAATGCTTTATTAATATACTATAAAACATTCTTTCTTTCAAGAACGTTTTTAATTAAACCGTTCTAAATAAATATATTAATGGTAAAACCCCTAAAGCAGCATCTGCAAAAAAGCAAATGCCAACAAATGGAAAGTAATATGGATCTACGGCTGCACGAATAATTTCAGCCGTTCCGCCAAGGACCAAACCAATAATTGAAATAATCATAGAAACAAAAGCAAAGATGGAAGCAAATTTATAAATATTTCGATAATAATATATAATACCAAGAATCGCACAAACCATTGCACCAATACAAATAATAAATTGCACATAATCATATAGGTTGGCTTGACCCTTAAAGGCGTATGAAATTCCCATCCAACAACAAGGAATTGCGTAAATTAATATTAAATATAGTAATGAAATAAAAGTCGCATCTTGATCTCGACGAATAATTAAATAAGCACTTAAACAATATCCAGCAATAAAGACACAACTCATAAGTCCACCATAGAAAGTGCCAACATAAATTGCACTACGAGCAAAAAATACAATGTTTGCGATATAAATAAGAGTCATAATTAAATAACAAATACGCACAAGTTTATTATTGTTGGCTTTTTTGTTTGCGTTATTTACATTAATTTTTATTTCTTCACTATCAATTTTTTTCATACTAAAACCTCTAAAGACATTTTTATGATAACATATTTTAGTGATTAATGGTATTAATTTAATGTGCTTAAATATTTATCAAAAGACATTTGATAAATGAAATATTTCTCATTTTCTCTCACCTTTTCATAGTTAAGATGTTCAAAAAGCGAAACTGACCTTAAGTTATTTTTATCAACTTTAACATTGAGCTTTTCAATACGCCACTTAAAAAAGACCTCTCGCATACATTCTTCAAGCGCAGCTCGTCCATACTTATGTCCCCAATTAATTGGGTCACCTACAACAATTATTACTTCATACTCTTTATTTAGTTTAACCGTAAATAAATTTAAAAAACCAATTGAATCATGATTCTTGTCTATTAAAAAAAATCGACCATCTTGATTTAAGCGATATTGGAGTAATTCAGTTTCATTATTATTTATTAGATATTCTAAAGAATAGATTTGATCTTTATCTTCATTTAAATATTTACTTACTTCTTTATTATTTAACCAACTAATGATTCGGTTTGCATCTTTATATTTAATTTCTAATCGCAACGAAATCTCTTTTGGCTCCATACCCTTACCTCTCGATAAATTAATGAAAAGCCTTTCAAGATTTGTTGACGGTTCTTTTACTAAAGAGTTTATATCACCAATAGAAATCAAAATCAAGGATTAATGCCTTTAATTTGGTTTTGTAACTCTTATTTTAATTAAAAAAACTGTTACGAGTAAATCGTAACAGCCTTTATATTATTTAATTTCAATTAATTCGTAATCTTTACTACCAACACCTAATTTAGCCGCCCAATCAATTGTATGGGTTCCATGACGAGTATTTACTCTCTCTAAGAAATGCTCTTTTCCTGGATCTTTACTATTTTTAACTGCATCAATACAAGCTTCATCAATAGCAACAGGATCTAAAGAAGCAAAAATACCAATATCTTTCATACATGGATCTTCAGCAACTGCACAGCAATCGCAATCAACTGATAGATTACAAGCTAAACTAATGTAAGCGATTTTCCCTTTAAAGTGATCATGAACAGCACTAGCGGCTTCAGCCATTGACTCTAAGAAACTATCTTGATCAGTTGTCCAAATCTTACTCATATCACTGCCACCTGCACAATGAATATAGGCTTTTCCATGTGAAGAACCAAAACCAATGGAAAGTTGTTTTAATGCACCACCAAATCCACCCATTGGATGTCCTTTAAAGTGACTTAAAACTAAACAAGAATCATATTTAAGTAAGTCTTTTCCAACATAATCACATTTTAAATGACCTGGATGAGCAATAGGAAGAGTAACTTCTCCATCTGCATCCATAATATCAACTGGAGCAATTTTATCGAATCCATGGCGCTTTATAGTTTCAATATGCTTACTAGTTTCATTACGACTTCCTTCATAAGCGGTATTACATTCAACAATAGTAGGTTTTAAATAATTAACGATTGGAATCATATATTTTGGAGTTAAATAGTTTTGATTTCCTTCTTCTCCACTATGAATCTTCATAGCAATATTTCCTTTTAAAGTAATTCCAAGGGCTTTGTAAATTTTAACAACATTTTCTGGAGTAATTTCTTTAATAAAATAAACTTTTGATTTCATAAATCTTTCTCCTTTATATTATTGAAAGATAAGACACTTTTAATATACCACTTTGAGTTAACTCAATGTCAACAAGTTAACTAAAAATTGAAAACTACTTTAAATTTATTCTAAAAAGAACATATAATATTCATTAGAGGTCAAATATATGAATAAAGATATGCTTGAAGCGATGAGACTACATAAGGGTTTTATTGCGGCACTAGATCAATCTGGAGGTTCAACTCCAAAAGCATTAGCACTTTATGGTGTTGATGATGGGATGTATTCGAACGAAGATGAAATGTTCGAGAAAATCCACGAAATGCGTACAAGAGTTGTTACTTCTCCTGCTTTTAATAGCAATAAAATTATCGGTTCAATTTTATTTGAAAAGACAATGGATAGCAAAGTAGAAGGAAAATACACTGCTGATTATCTTTGGAAAGTCAAAGGTATCGTTCCATTCTTAAAAATAGATTTAGGATTAATGGAAGAAGCTAATGGTGTTCGTTTAATGAAACCAATGCCAGATCTCGATGATTTATTAAAGCGTGCAAATAAAAAACATATTTTTGGAACAAAAGAAAGATCAGTTATTAATAAAGCTGATAAAGCTGGAATACGTCAGATAGTTGCACAACAATTTGAAGTAGCACATAAAGTTATTGCTGCTGGATTAGTTCCAATTGTTGAGCCTGAAGTTACTATTACTATTCCAGATAAAAAAGAAGCTGAAGAAATCTTAAAAGATGAGATTATTAGTAATTTAAATAAACTTGAGCCTAATGATTTACTTATTTTAAAATTATCAATTCCTTCAATTCCAAATTTCTATAATGAAATTGCAAGTGATCCACACGTTGTTCGTATTGTTGCACTTAGTGGCGGATATGACCAAGATGAAGCTGATAATTTACTTAAAAATAATAAATGTATGGTTGCAAGTTTCTCAAGAGCATTACTTCAAGATTTAAGATATCAACAAAGTGATGAAGTATTTAATAAAACATTAAGTGATGCTATAGATAAGATTTACGACGCATCTGTTAACAAGAATTAATGAAAAAGAGATACCGATTGGTATCTCTTTTTTTAATATTCAACTGATAATGTATGAGTCTTGTGATCTCCAAACATTGGTATTATTTCATTACTTTCTTTTCCATCCAATACATACTTTTTATTGGTTAATCCATCATATCCCTCACCTTTTCGTTTTATATTGACAATTATGTCAAAATTTTCGAGTCTAATTTTTGCTTTTAATTCATTCATATCACGAGGTAAAACTGGACTTATTTCAAGAGAATCTTTATTGAACTTTAAACCAATTACTTCATAAATTGCTAAAGTTAACCAAGTAGCTGTTCCACTTAAAATTGGTCCAACATTTTCGAGTGTTATTGAGTTATTATATTGAGTACAAAATCTAGGATTACCTTTCAAAATATAAGGATTCTTTAAAGTGTTATAAGGCAAAACAAGATTAATCATATAAAATGCATCATCTAACATTCTTTCTCTTAACTTATTAGACCTTATAGTCTTTGCTTTTTTAAGTAAGCCAACTACAAACATCATTGTTGCATGTTTAAATACTCCACCATTTTCACGATCACCAACGAAATAATGGTCAGTTGAAGCTTGTTTTGAACCAGCAATTCCTAAATCATGTTTACTACAAAGAACGAAACCAGCCTCTGTTTTTAAATATTTATCAACTATGGTAAGCATCTTATCTATCTCATCTTCAGTTGCAACATTGCTTAATAAACTCCAAGAAAATGAATTTAAATAATATGAACCATCAACATTTGGATCAATTGAAAGTCCATCACCCTTTGAGCCAATATATTTAATATGATTTTTATTTTCTTTATTTATCAAAACACGAACAAAATAATCGTTAATATATGCACTATTTTTTAAAGATAATGTTTGTTTATCAATTGTTTCATTAATATCTTTCCTTAATTCATTATCGCTAGTAAGTTCTATTAAATCGTGTTCTGCAATAACAAGTAAGAAAGCATTCATAATTGATTCACTATAATTAGAAGAAAGAGGAACACCAAATGTTTGGTGATTATTTCTTAATTGATTTTTATAAACTTTTTCTTTTTTAGTTCCATCTAAATAATCAATATCAATTTTTAAACAATCGTTCCAATCAGCACTATCAAGTAATGATAAACCATGTTTACCAATTGAAATCTTACTACTATAAATATAAATAGCTTTTAAAGTATCAATTAATTTTCTTTTTCTATTTGTTCCAGCCATCTTAAATTTTTCATCTAAGAAACTGGCATCGCTTGTTAAGTTAATATAACGATAAACCGCTTCAATTAACCATATTTGATCATCACTACACATACCTGGTTCTTTACCAACAAAATAGAAATTATGATTTGCATAACCAAATTGATAAACATTTTCTATCCATTTAGTTAATAAAGATTTAACTAATTCTTTCTTTCCCATCGAAACAAGGTAATACATTGAAGCATAAATATCTTGAATCTCTCTAAAACCAATTTCACGATATCCTTTTTGTGTTTGAGCAAAAGATCGTGAAATAAACGTTTGATATAAAACTTGGAAAGGTAAAGTCTTATTAATATAATTCTCGAACAACTTATTACTTGATTCAATTTGAAGGAAACTAGCATATTCATTAAAGTTATTTTTGACTATATTTAATTCATCAATTACTTTATTGTGTCTATTAAATTTAACTAGCAATTTTCCTACTTCTTTATTTAAAACACTATATATATCGCCATCTTTTTCGTTATGAGAGCACCCAACAAACAAATCAAAATCTTTAGAACTATTTTTAAATAATGTAAAATCTTTCTTAATTGCAAAGAAACTTGAACCTGATTTTCTAAGTGAATTTGATAAATTATTTAATCCACCAGGATTACTAATTGACCCTGATCCAATAAATTCAGTAGCATCCTGACTAAAACCATCAAGATATTCTCCATCCATACTTAAAACTGCAAAACGCATATAATCTTTAAAATATTTTGGATAATAATCATCAACCAAACCAATAATTGAATTATCTTTTGTTAAAACTCGTGATTGAGTAATAACAGTTTGATAAATAATATCAACTTGCTGACAATCTGGATTTGATAAGCCAAACATACTGGTCCAAATTATACTAAGATTTCTCTTCTTAGAGGTTAAATTTGTTATATTAATAGTTTGACATTCAGTTGCAATTGGTAAACCCTTTTCTTGAGGAATAATAAAGATTGTACGCTCGATTTCTAGGTCATTTGTTTTATAAATAATTTTAGTAAAATTTGTACTATGGATGCATTTGCCTTCAAGAAAATATGTTGAATCACCACTATAAAATATTTCTTTTCCATCTTCGGTTAAATAAAATTGTCTATTAAATGGATTCCCATTTTCTTCAGGACGAACATCCCATTTAGTCGCTAATACTTGATAATTTGCTGGTCCTCTAAAACTTCCTCCACCAAAAGAATTAACGACAGATTTTGGAGTACTTAATAAAGGTTCAACATTATCCATTCTATTTCCAAGTAATAAATTTACATCATAATGTGGACCAATCTTTTTGCTTTTAAGATCTATTACTTCATTTCCATCTTCATCTAGAGAACCGCCATAATTTTTAAAAGAAATAAAAACTTTTTTTATTTTTTCTAATAGTTCATTATCTATTGAAATTTCTAAAAGTTTACTTGAATAAAGTTTGACATCGAATTTTTCATTTACAAAAATTAAAATCGAATCGTTTTCTTCATTAATAAATCTATATATATCCTCATCATTTAGTAATTCTGCTGTAATTGGAAGCATTATATTCTTGTAAGATACAGCTAAAACAATTTTAGTTTTTAAATTAATAAACCTTGCATCGGTAATTTTAAATCCATCAAAAATAATCTTTGCCTGAGAATATGCATTTTCATTAAATTCTCTTGCTGAATAACTTAAAATATCCATATATAACCCCTTAAAATGAAACAGTTGAACGTTTGTTCAACTGTTATTTATTTAAATTTAACCTTTAACAGCTCCACTAGTTAAACCTTTAATAATGCTCTTGGAGAAAATGAAATAAACGACAATTAATGGTAAAACTGCAATAGTCATTAAACAATAAATTTGACCAAAATCGAAAGTCGAAGGATCGCTTGATTTAAGACTTGCGATTAAAATTGGTAATGTGTAATTGTCTTTACTAGATAAAATCATTGAAGGTAAGAAATAATTGTTCCAACTACCAACGAAAGAGAAAATAAATTGAACAGCAAGTGCAGGTTTAATCATAGGAAGAACCATTTTATGGAAGATACCAAGTTCACTACTACCATCAACACGAGCAGCTTCTATAACTTCAGTTGGAAGAACAGAATCCATATATTGTTTTAAATAGAAATATGTAACTGGAGCACAAATTGATGGAATAACAATTGGAATAAAAGTATCCATTAATTTAACACCCGTTTTAGCTTGAATACTATAAAGCATTAATAATAATCCTAAGGTAGAAACTTGTGTTGGAATCATCATAATTGCAATAATAAAAGTAGAAATAAATTTCTTGCCTTTAAAGTTATAAATATGAGTAGCATAAGCAGTTAGGGCACTGAAATAAACAGTTAATGTTGCACAACATAAAGCAACCCATGCACTATTGATTGTGGCTTTAGCAATTGGATAATTTTTATTATTAAATAAATTCTTTAAGTTAGTTGACAAATTAGTACCAAAAGCAAGTGTAAAAGACTTTTGAATATCACTGTTAGCTCTTGTGCAGTTAACAAGCATAATATAGAAAGGGAATAAGCAAAGGAAAGCCATTATAATAAGAACAATGTAGCAAACAGTTCGATAGATATTTAAAGAAACTTTATTGCTTTTATGGCCTTTATTTCTACCTACCATCACTAATTCTTGATTCATAAAGTGCTCCTTCCGCATAACAACTATTATTAAGTCTTAACCAGATATTACGTTTAGTATGAATACGCTTTTCTTGTTTAGTTGCGTTCTTACTTGGAATCAAAGTTTTATAAACAAAGATTGAAAGAATACCAGTAATAATGAATAAAATTACACTTAAAGCACCACTTACACCATAGTTACGAGATCCACTAATTAAGTTGCTTAAATACATCATAATTGTGTATGAAGAAGCTTGTGGACCACCTGTTCCTTGAGTATAAATTTGTGCAGCATCGAAGAGTTGAATACCACCAATCATTGAGGTAATAAAAACATAAACGAAGATAGGCATTAAAAGGGGCATTGTAACACTCTTAAATGTTCTAAAACTTCCAGATCCATCAAGACGAGCTGATTCAAAAATTGATTCATCAATTCCCATAATTCCTGACATCAAAAGAATACAAGTATTACCAGTCCACATTAAGACGTTAATAAACGCGATAATAATTCTGACCCATGTACCACTTTCCCTAAATGAGAAATTTTCTCCGATCCAACCAATTTGTCTAAGTAAAACACTGACTGGACCTGTCATACCAAGAAGCATAAAGAATAAATAACCAAAAGCCGCTGCCATGATTAAATTAGGCATATAAACAACAGCTTTGAAGAATCCTTGGAATTTAAGTTTTAAACGAGCATCTGTAAACCAAACTGCAAAGAGTAAAGCAAAAACAAATTGAGGAATTGCTCCAATAATCCATAGAACTATAGTATTCCCTAAATATTTCCAGAACATTTCTCCACTAAGAAGTTTAACAAAGTTCCCAAAACCAACAAAGTTAGGACCAACTTGTGTTAAACCAAGTTTAAAATAATATTCAAAGAATGAATAATAAATTGTTTGTCCAAGTGGAATAAGTTGGAAAATAATGAAGATAACAAAAAAAGGTATAAGGAAAAAATATCCCCACTTATCATAAGAAACGTTCTTTTTGACTTTACGAATTGTACCATCAGGTAGGACAACTTCTTCTATCTGATGAGTTGTATTTTTCTTCATACATTTCTCCTTTTGTTATCTTATTATTAAGATAAACCTCTAGAGACTAATCGTCCCTAGAGGTTAATTTTTAGATTAAATTATGACTAGAAACCGAAAGTTAAATCAGCATAGATAGCACTTAAAGTTTGTTTGAAGTTAGCAAGAGCTTCATCATAAGTTGAAGTACCAGCGAAATAATCGTGCATAGCATTTTGGAACTTCTCGTTGCAGCCTTGATCATATGCAGTCATATTCTTCATATTGATCTTATCAGCACTCTTTTCAAATAATGCGATGTGGTTTTGTCCGCCTAAGAATGTTGAACCATACTTTGTATCAGTTGCAATTGTATGCATAGCAGTCTTATGGTTGGTGTAATCTTGTTCAATTCTGGTAATTGATTCATCGATAGTACGTGTGCAAGTTAAATCACGCATAATATCGTAAATTTGTTTTTGGTTATCAGTGCCTTTGCAAGCATTCATCCAAGTTCCACCCCAATACCAAGCAGCTGGACCTTCACAAACGGCATATTGTCCATATAAACCATTGCCTGGAACTTGAGCTTTAGTTGAATCTTCACAGCTGTTTCCAGCAAGAGTGAAGTTAATACCCCAAGTACTATAGAAGAAACCTAAGACATTTCCTTTTGGACCTTGATCACTTCCCCAATCACCACTCCATAAGGTAGTCTTTCCACTATAACCTTTATCAACATATTCTTTAGTTTGATCAACCCATTTCTTAATTTGTGGATCGACAGTGACTTTACCATTAGCATCAACCCATGGTTTTTCAGTGTTATTTGAGAAAACACGGTATGCATCATCATAACCACTGAGCATCTTAACTCCAGCAGCATTGGCTTTAGCAGCACTAGCATTGAATTTATCCCAATTGCTTAATTCAGCTTGAACAGAAGTTGGATCATCAGTTCCAAATACTTTCTTAGCTAAATCTCTACGATAAGCATAAAGACCTGGAGTAGCTTGCCATGAAACACCTTTCAAAACACCACCATTAGTAGCGATTTGTTTTGTGTAATCATATTGTTCGCCAAGATCATCATCACTTAAACCAATATCATTCTTGACATCAAGAGTGTAATCAGTAGCTGTATATTTTAAGATATAATCAGCTTCAGTTAAGAACATATCAATCTTATCATCAGCAGCAGCACTATCTTGATTCTTTAAAGCTTCATCAAGAGGAATTTGATAACCATTGTTATCATTTGCGTGTTGAGTCCATTTGACAATAGTACCATCTCTTAAAGTATCGGTACCATCAGCATTGGTTTTAAGATAACCAGTATAGTAATGTCTAAATCTATTAATAAACTCATCATTCCAAACCCAGATATTAAGGACTTTACCACCATTGGTAGCTTTTCCACTTAATTTAACACCACTATCACTGACATTATCAGTAGTAGGAGTTGTTGGATCTGGACAAACTGGGCAATCACTATTACCTGAATTGCCACCACAGCTTACGACACTTGCGAGCATTGCCATTGCGGCAAAACTCATAACAGCCTTCATTGATTTCTTCATTATATTTCCCTCCGAATTAATCAATAACCAATTTATTATAATGCTCTACGCATTTATAACCTTATTTACGAAATGTCCTTTACAGTCTCGCCATCTTGGACTTTGCCTTCGACGAAGACAATTTTTGGAGTAAAGGTATTAGGATTTTCAATTCGATCAATTAAATTAATAACTGCAAGTTTTCCTAATTCTTCACTGTTTTGGACATATGTGGTAACGATTGGTCGTAATATTCTTGAAATATTTACACCATCGTAACCAATAACACTTATATCATCTGGAACCTTATATCCACATTGTTGAATGGCTGTTTCTCCGCCAATCAAACTCACATCATCTGGATAAATAATGCAAGTTGGAATTTCAAGTCCGCTATTTAGTAATTTCTTAGTAGCTTGACCAGAAGCTTTTGGATCATGGTAAGCACCTTCTAGAACGTAACTTGGATTTACTTTAATATTTAAATCCTTCATTGCTTTATAGAAACCAGCTAAACGCTTATTAGTAACATCAGTCATCTCTCCATGAATGAAAGCAATTTTTCTATGTCCTCTAGCTGCTGCAAAACGAACAAGTTTTTCAAGTCCATCAGCATTATCCGACATAATTGCGCTGCTATTGTTATAAATATAATCGATAGTAACGGTTGGAATTTCACTATTCACAAGTTCAATAACTTGTTTATCATGGAAATCAACAGAAGCAATCACAACTCCATCAACATTTCGATAACGAGCGTGCTCAAGGTAAGTCATGTTATTATTAGTAATATTCTTGCTAATAAAGGTAACATCATAGCCTCTTTCTTCAGCAGCAACTTTTAAACTATCTAAGATTGAGCTGAAGTATTCGTGACGCAAACCACTACTAGTTTGATCAACGAAGAGAATTCCAATACTATAGGTTTTTTTAAGTTTTAAAGATCTTGCACTAGCGTTTGGGATATAACCCATTTCTTTAGCAGTCTTGCAAATGAAAGCGATTGTCTCTTCTTTTAATTCTTTTGAATTATGAAGAGCTTTACTTACAGTGGCTGTCGAAACACCACACTTATCTGCGATATCTTTAATTTTGACCATTTTTTTGCCTATATTGGAAGCGCTTTCTTAATCGATTTCGTGTTAATTATAGAATTAAAAAAATAATGTTGTCAATAATAAAAATTTTTTTGAGCGAAAATAA
>DAIODM010000017.1:0-22363 GCA_036746835.1 Candidatus Onthovivens sp.
ACAATGGGTGCTATTTTTACGCTTGTTTCTTGTGGTGAGAAGAATGTTACTAGAGATGAAGCAATTACTGATTTAGGTAATATGTATAATAAGGATATTTCGGAACCTGATAAATATACATTTACAACGACTACAAATGCATCATCTTCTACAACTAATTTAAAAAATATGACTACAGCAACAGAAAGTGCAACAAACACAATCTCATATTCTTTAAATGATCATTATTTTTCTATCGATACTACAAATGTTGAATTTAAAATTGTTTTATTTGAAAAAGATAACGTTTTGAATTTATATACGGATTTATATGGTGTAAAAGGTACTATTAAAATTGATATTTCTTTTGTAGAAGAAATGAAAGTTCTTGCTGCGCAATATCAATTTAGTTTAATCGGTACTATCAAAGATTTTTATAAATCTTTTGCTAATACTTTTCTTCCAAAATTTGCTTCATTTACAGCAGATCAAGGTTTAGAGGAAAAATATACTACAACAGGTGATGGAAATTTAAGTATTTATTATAAGTATAAGAAAACTAGCGATGCCGTTACTACAAACCGTAGAGGAGAGATTCATATCGATAATTATTTGCTAGTTAGTTTTGAAAATTATGTTGATGATTTTAAAACTGTTGATTTTAAACTAAATCTTAATAAAGTCGATATTGTAATTCCAGCTTAAACTGTTTTCAAAGAAGAAGTGGATAACTTCTTCTTTTTAGTTGGTTAAATGCTGTTTTTCTACATTTTGTAGATTTAATTATTAAGATAATAAAAGTACAATAATAAGCGAGAGGAGATTTTTGTATGAAATCTAAAAAATTATTTAATTGTCTTACTGCTGGTGTAGCTATTTTCTCACTCGTATCTTGCGGAGAAAAGCAAATCACTAGAGATGAAGCAAAAGCTGATATGACGACTATTTCTAACAAGGATGTTTCGACTCCAACGAAGTATACTTATTCAAGTAAATCTTCAGAAAGTTCAACTATTAATAGTCTTGGTTTAGATTGGTATCGACCAAACACTACGACTACTACGGTTGAATTTACGGTTACACTTTCAATGGATGATAACTATTTTGCAGTTACTGTTGGTGATGATATTAAGGTTATTCTTTTTGAAAAGGATAACGTTTTAAATCTTTATACCAAGTTTGTATTGAGTGAAACAACAGTGAAAGTTGATATTTCATTCACCGAAGAACTTAAAGAACTTCTTGAACAATATAAGGTTGATTTAGTAACGACCATGAAAGCAATGTATAAAGAAATTACTGATGATATTATGAATGAACTTGATGAACTCAGTAAGACTGATGGTTTTGAAGAAAAATATACGACAACTGGTGATGGCAATTTGAGCGTTTATGTTAAGTATAGTGAAAAGAATACTTCAACTAGCACAGTTGATAATTATAAAACTGAATTTACAATTGATAACTATTTCTTAACTAGTTTGAAAGCTTCAGTTAACGATCAAACAGTGGTTGATTTTAGTTTACAAGTTAATAAAGCTGATATTGTTATTCCTACTACAAAGTAAAATAAAAACTCTCGATTTAATCGAGAGTTTTATTAACAGTTGAACGTTTGTTCAACTGTTTTTTTGTTTAATTATTCGCCTAATTCAGTTTCCCAAAGACCATGTAAGTTGCAATAATCATAAACACGAACAACATGTTCACCTTCAGGAAGAATAAAATCAGCAATTGGCTTACTAGAAGGAGTTAAATCCTTACGATAAGTGCCTTTATTGGTTTGAAGAATAATCCATTCAATTGAATGTTCAATTGTCATTGGGTGTAAAACACTTCCAACTTCAACATGAACTTTATTACCATCGACTTTAACAACTGGAAGATGCTTTTCTTTAGCGCCATCACTATGGTTTGGTACTAAACGAACCATTTCCTTAGCACAACACATAGTTGGGCAAGTTGGTTCAGTAAGCATTTCGATAACTTTACCACACATCTCACATTTAAAGAATTTTAATTGATTTGTCATAAATAATCCTCCATTTGTATCTATTATATTCAATTTTTAGAGAAATAAAAACAAGATGCTTGATATAATATTTATATGTATAACTATAATGATTTAATTAATGAGATAAATAAGGCAAAAGATAATAAATATGCGAGTTTTTCTAGTGGTTTAAGTGGAGAAAAAATTAATTATTTAGGTGTGCGAATTCCTAAGTTAAGAGAATTAGTGAAAAAATACAAAAATAATTTCGATTTGTCTACTTTAAAACCAACCTATACTTATGAAATTCTTTTTCTTTATTTTTCACTTAATATTTTGTCTTTTGATGATTTTAATAAATCGATTGATTTTATTTTAGAAAATGAAAAATATTGGATTGGTTGGGGATTAAATGATTCGGTATATCAATATATTAAAAAACCAAAAGATTTTAATTTAATCTATAATCGACTTTTAGAGTTATTAAAACATAAGAATCAATATATTCGTCGTTTAGCGTACTTAATTTGCTTTAAATATGAAAAAAATCAAGAAAATTTAATAAAAATATTCAAATTATTTAAAAAAGATGACGATTACTATGTATGGATGGCAGAAAGTTGGCTTCTTTGTGATTTATATATTTATTATCCAGAAGAAACATTTATGTTTCTTAAAGAAGCAAAACTTGGTAAAATAATAGTTAATAAAGCCGTTTCAAAAATACATGATTCTTATCGAGTATCTTTTGAAAATAAAAAGAAGGCTGACTTACTTAAAGATAATAAATAGGAGGATTTCTTTATGACAAACAAAGAAAGAATGCTTACCGGCAGACTCTATTGCTCAGATGATCCTGACTTAAATTATGAATTTAAGAGCAACAAAGGCAGTCTTGAAGAATTTAATTCAACAAGTTTTAGGGATGGTAGACGTAGAGGCTATATTATTAAACAAATGTTTAAAAAGACAGGGACTGATATTCATATCGAGCCACCTTTTTATTGTGATTATGGTTACAATATTTCGGTTGGTGAGAATTTCTTTGCAAGTTATGATTGCATCTTAGGTGATTCTGCAGAGATTGTTATTGGGAATAGTTGTATTTTTGGTCCACGTGTAACAATAAACACTGAAGATTGTCCAATTGACGCCAGTGTTCGTAATGATGATTTAGAATATGCAAAACCTGTAAAAATAGGAAATGATGTCTATATTGGCGCAGGTTCAATCATCAATCCAGGCGTTACAATTGGAGATGATGTTGTAATTGGTGCAGGTTCAGTAGTTACTCATGATTTAGCAAGTCACGCAGTATATGGTGGAAATCCTGCGTCAAAGATTCGAGATATCACTGATAAAGAGCGCAAAAAATGGAAAGATGAACAATCCGAATATTATACAGATGCTGATGTTTCACAACAAGAATCATAAAGGAGAAAAATATGTTTAATAAAAGATTAGTTACGAAGGATACTTATTATGTTGGAGCTAGTGATAGAAGATTAGCTCTTTTTGAGAATATCTATCCATTAACAAATGGAGTTTCTTATAACTCTTACATTATTATGGATAAGAAAATTGCAATAATGGATACTGTTGATAGCAGTATTGGTGCAACTTTCTTTAAGAAAATTAATGATACGTTAAATGGAAGAACTCCTGATTATTTGGTTATTGATCATATGGAACCTGATCACTCAGCAACCATTTCACAAACTCTTGAAAAATATCCAAATATCACAATTGTTTGTAACGATAAGATTTTAACAATGCTTAACAATTATTTTGAAAAACTTAATTTAAAGAATGTTAAAGTCGTTAAAGAATTTGATGTTTTGGATTTAGGCGAACATAAACTTACCTTTATTTTTGCTCCAATGGTTCATTGGCCAGAAGTAATGATGACTTATGATAAAACAACAAAGACTTTGTTTAGTGCCGATGCTTTTGGAACTTTTGGTGCTTTATCAGGAAATCTTTTTGCTCACGAAGTTGATTTTGATCATGATTATTTAGATGAAGCTCGTCGATACTATACAAATATTGTTGGAAAATATGGTCAACAAGTTCAAGCTGTTTTAAAGAAAGCTGCAACAATTGAAATAGAAACCATTTGTCCTCTTCATGGACCAATCTGGAGACAAGATATTCCATATATTTTAGATAAATATGATAAATGGAGTGCTTATGAACCAGAAAAGAAAGGCGTTTTAGTTTGCTACGCCAGTGTTTATGGTCATACAGAAGAAGCAGCAAATTTAGTTTGTGATGAACTTGCGATGGAAGGAATTCGTGATATTCATTGTTATGATGTAAGTAAGACTGATAAATCATACTTAGTAGCTGAAGCTTTTAAGTATTCTCATATTTTCATTTTAAGCACAACTTACAACATGCAAATTTTCACTAAGATGGAAGAATTCTTAATGGATTTAAAATATCATAATTTACAAAATAGAACAGTTGCTGTTATTGAAAATGGTAGTTGGGCTCCTCAATCAGGAACTTTAATTAAGAATATTTTCGCAACAATGCCAGGAATCAAAATTATTCCAAGCACTTTAACAATTAAATCTGCTCTTAAAGAAAATCAAATGGTTGATTTAAGAAAAATTATTAGCGAAATGGCTCGTGATTTCCCTAAGGCAGTTCTTAACACTAATCCATTATTTAAAATTAATTATGGTTTATATGTTTTAGTTACAAAAGACGATAATAAAGCCAATGGTTGTATTGTAAATACAGTCTCTCAAGTTTGCACAGATAAGGTTCTTATTAGTGTAAATAAAGCCAATTATAGTGCAGAATTATTTAAGAAAAATAAGATTGCTAACATTTGTGTTTTAACAAATCATTGTACTTTTGATATCTTTAAACGTTTTGGTTATCAAAGTGGCAAAACTGTTGATAAATTTTTAGGATTTACAAATTATCGTTTAGCCAAGAATGGTCTTCCATACATTTCAAAATATAGTAACTCTTATATGAGTGTTGAATGTGTAGAAGAATTTGATTTAGGTAGTCATATTGGTTTCTTATGCAAAGTTGTTGGTGGTGAGCAATTAAGTAATGAAGATAGTGTTACTTATGCTTATTATCTTGATAACATTAAACCAAAACCAGCAAGAGATGAGAAAAAGATTGTTGGTTGGAGATGCAAGATTTGCGGATATATTTATGAAGGCAAGGATTTACCAAAAGATTTCGTTTGCCCAATTTGTAAGCATCCTGCAAGTGATTTTGAAAAGATCGGATGGTAATAGACATGGAAAAAAGAAAGTTAGAATTTAATGAATATCAAAAGCAAGCCTTTGATTTAATTTCAGAAGATGGCCGTAAAGATATGATTCTTAATGGCGTTTTAGGATTAGCTGGAGAAAGTGGTGAATGCTGTGATATTGTTAAAAAAGTTAAATTCCAAGGACATACTTTAGATAAAGAACATCTTGAAGATGAACTTGGTGATGTTCTTTGGTATATCGCTGAAGCTTGTAGTGGACTTGGAATTACTTTAGAAGAATGCGCACAATATAATTTAGATAAGTTACATGCCCGTTATCCTGGCGGTTTTAGTAAGGATAAATCAATAAATCGTAAGGATAATAAATAATATGAGTAATGAAGTAATTTACGATAGTTTAATTATTGGTGGTGGAGTTATTGGTTGTTCAATTGCTCGTTATTTATCTCGTTTTAAGGGGAGTTTTATTCTTCTTGAAAGACATAATGATGTTGGAGATGAAACAAGTAGTGCAAATAGTGCAATTGTTCATAGTGGTTATGATCCAAAACCTGGAACTTTAAAAGCTCGTTTTAATGTTGAAGGCAATAAGATGATGGAAGATTTAACAAAAGAACTTGATGTTCCATATAAGAAAATTGGCTCTATCACTGTTGCTTTAAATGATGATGATTTAGTTACTTTAAAAAGCTTAAATGAAAGAGCAAAAATTAATGGTGTTGATGCAAAATTATTAACTAAAGAAGAGACCATTGCTCTTGAACCAAATATTAATAAAAATATTGTTGGCTCATTATATTGTAAAGATGCAGGTATCGTGTCGCCATTTTCATTGACAGTTTCGTTGATGGAAAACGCAATGGATAATGGAGTCTATTTAAAACTAAATACAGAAGTAGTAGAAATTAAAAAAGAGGGCGATATATATAGGGTTAAAGACCAAAAAGGCAATATATATAGTGCTAAAACTTTAATTAATGCAACAGGTGTTAATAGTGAAGTTGTTACTAAATATTTAGAGGAACCAACTTTCCACATTGAACCAACTAAAGGCGAATATATTTTACTTGATCACTTTAATACTCAATGGGTTAAACATACTTTATTTATGTGCCCTAGTAAAGTTGGAAAAGGTGTTCTTGTTTCGCCAACTACAAGTTACAACTATATTGTTGGACCAAGTGCTAATTTAACTAAGATTGGAGATGTAAGTTGCGATAGCGAAACATATGCTTTTTTAAGAGAGAAAGCAAAAAATCTTGTTGATAATATCCCATATTTTGAAACTATAAAAGGATTTGCTGGTGTTCGTGCAAATAATGATCATGATGATTTTATTATTGAAGAAAGTAAAAAGAACAGTGGTTTCTTCTTAGTTTGTGGCATTATGTCACCAGGTTTAGCAAGCAGTCCTGCTATTGGAAAATATGTTAGTGAACTTGTTAAAGATAAACTTAAATTAAGAGAAAATACAAAGTTTAATCCACGTATTAGACCACATAAAAATTTACTTGAGATGAACTTAAATAGTTATAATGCTCTCATTAAAGAACAACCAGAATTTGGACGTTTTGTTTGTAGATGTGAAAAAGTAAGTGAAGGCGAAGTAAAAGATGTTATAAATCGAAATTGTGGAGCTCACACGATTAAAGGTGTTAGAAAAAGAACGAGAGCTGGCTTTGGTAAATGCCAAGGTGCATTCTGTCAACTTGAAGTTTTAAAGATTTTATCTAAAGAACTTCATTGTGATATGAAAGATATTAATTATAGTGATTTAGGAACAAATATTTTGGTCGCTAGTAGCAAGGAGGGCAAATAATATGGAAAATATCGAACTTGCTATTATTGGTGGCGGAAGTGCTGGACTTGCAGCCGCTGTTAGCGCTTATGATAATGGGGTTAAAAGTATTGTTGTTTTTGAACGTGAAGACAAGTTAGGTGGAATTTTAAATCAATGTATTCATAATGGATTTGGTCTTCATACTTTTAAAGAAGAGTTAACTGGTCCTGAATATGCTGGACGTTTTATTGATGAATTTAATAAACGAGGTATTGAAGCAAAATTAAATACACTCGTTCTTTCGTTAAGCAAAGACAAGGTTTTGACCTACTCAAATAATAAAGAAGGCGTTACACAAGTTAATGCAAAAGCTGTTATTTTTGCTGCTGGTTGTAATGAAAGAACTCGTGGACAAATTTTGATTCCAGGAGATCGTCCAAAAGGAGTTTTTACTGCAGGTCTTGCTCAAAAATATCTTAATATCGAAGGGTATCTCGTTGGTAAAAATATTTACATTTTAGGTAGTGGTGATATTGGCCTAATTATGGCCCGTAGAATGACTCTTGAAGGTTGCAAAGTTATTGGTGTAAGTGAATTAATGCCATATAGTAATGGTTTAAATCGAAATATTGTGCAATGTTTGAATGATTATAATATTCCTCTTAAATTGCACAATACTGTCACTAAGATTATTGGAAAAGACAAATTAGAAGCAATTGAAATTTGCGATGTTGATGATAAACTTCAACCAATAAAAGGACATGAACAAATTATTAAATGTGATTGTTTACTTTTAAGTGTTGGTCTTTATCCATTTAACGTTTTACTTAATCAAGCTGGCGCTGAACCTAATATGAAAACTAAAGGTAGTGCGGTTGATCAAAATCTTGAAACAACAATTGATGGAGTCTTTAGTTGTGGTAACGTTCTTCATGTTCATGATCTTGTTGATTTTGTTAGTGAAGAAGGTACTCTTGCTGGTAAAAATGCTGCAACTTATATAAAGAATCCTGATCGTAGAATTGCTTGTGTAGTTACTGTTAATAGTGGAAATAATTTGGGTTATGTATTACCAAATAGAATTAGAGTTACTGATGATTTAACTGAAGTTACTTTTAGTTTTAGAGTACGTAAACCAATTAAAAAAGGCACGATTGTTATTAAAGATGGGGAAACTGTTTTAAAGAAACAATTAAAGCCAACTTTAATTCCAAGCCAAATGGAACATATCGTGCTTAAAGATGTTGATTTTAAGAAATTAAAAGATATTACCGTTTCAGTAGAGGAGGCAATTTAATATGAAAGAGTTTACTTGTATTATTTGTCCAAATGGATGTCATGTTACGATTGACGATGCTGGAAATATTAGTGGATATAGTTGTCCTCGTGGTTTAGCTTATGTTAAACAAGAATCAACTCATCCATTAAGAACTGTTACTTCAACTGTTAAAGTTGTTGGTAGTGATAAGTGTCGTGTTGTTCCTTGCAAAACAGAAACGGCAATTCCAAAAGAAAAAGTTTTTGATTGCATGAAAGAAATTAATAAAGTTGAAGTTAAACTTCCTGTTAAACTTCATCAAGTTTTAGTTAAAGATGTTTGTGGAACTGGGGTAAATGTCATCGCGACTAAAGGTATTGAGTAATGAATAGAAGAATGTTTATTAATGATTATCTAGCTAAATTTGGTGATAAAACTTTTAAAGAGTATCCCTTTAGTGAAGTTGATTTCGCAATTTGTGCAGCTTTAAGTTATGCTGACTATCTTGCGTGTGAATCAATGAAAGATAAAGACTTATGGAATGATAAAATTCCATTAAGTTTCTTTAATAAACATGAAACTATTAAATTACTATCGAGACGTTATTTAACTGGACCATTAGTTTATTACAATTTTTTTAAGAATGTTCTTTCAACGAAACGCTATGAAGAATTAAGAATGACGAAAATTGAAAATCATTTTGATGCTATAAAAAATGAACAGTATTTCTCAATGGTTTTTGAGTTTTTAGATCGTAAAATAATCGTTTATCGAGGAACGGATAATTCAATTCCTGGTTGGAAAGAAGACTTTTTAACAGCCTTAGATGCTGAAATTCCATCGCAAAAATATGCCTTAGATTATCTAGATAAAGTTTTAAAAGATGATAGAGACAGTGACTATTATATTGTTGGTCATTCTAAAGGCGGAAACTTGGCATATTACACGATTTTAAACACAACTTTAGAGAACTTTAATCGAATTAAGTTTTGTTATAATTTCGATGGTAATGGTTTTAAAGATGATCGTTATAATTATCATTCCTATAAAGACAAAATTATGAAGATGGTTCCTAGTGATGATGTAGTTGGCTGTTTATTTGATACGTTTAATTTTAAATATATTGTTGAAAGTAAATCTTTCTCGGTATGGGCTCACGATTTACTTAGTTGGAAGATTGATAATAAAACTAAAAACACTTTTTTGCGCTCAAGAAAAGGATTAACAAAATTCTCAAAAGCCTATCAAGTTGCTTTAAATTATTGGGTTGAAAACTTAACAAGAGAGGACTTAGTAGACTTTATTGATTTTATTTTTTATATCGTTGATCTAAATCAGCCAAATACTTTAGCCGATATGCTCGAGTCAATGAGAAAGAACGCAAGGGAATATTTTAAAACAATTGAGTCTTATCCAAAAGACAAGAAAAAGAAACTTAGAAAGATGGCAAAAGACTATACAGAAGATTATTTGAAAGCGTATTTAAATGTTTCACTTGATAGATTTAGTGAAGCAATAAAAACTACAAGAAATTTATAATCTAGGGGGTTATATATGGCAATTAAGTACATTTTATCTATTGATCAAGGTACTACTTCAACGCGATGTATGCTTTTTAACAAACAAGGTGGGATTATATATAAATCTCAGCAAGAAGTGACTTGTTATTATCCACAAGATGGTTGGGTAGAACAAGATGCTCTTGATGTTTGGCTTAGTGTTCTTGATGTTATTAATGATTGCTTAGCTAAAACTAATTTAACTTATGAAAATATTGATTGTATTGGTTTAACGAATCAACGTGAAACAACCGTTGTTTGGGATAAAAAAACTGGTATGCCTGTTTATAATGCAATTGTTTGGCAATCAAGACAATCAGCTGATATATGTGCTAAATGGGAAAAATATAAGGAACTCATTCATCAAAAAACTGGACTTGTCTTAAATCCATATTTTAGCGCGAGTAAAATTCGTTTTATTCTTGATAAAATTAAAGATGGTCAAAAGCGCGCTGAAAATGGTGAATTAATGTGCGGAACAATTGATACTTGGATTCTTTATAAATTATCAAATGGTAAGATTTTTAAAACAGATGTAAGTAATGCTTCGCGTACAATGGTATTTAATATTAATACTTTAAAATGGGATGATGAACTCCTTAAATTATTTAATATTCCAAAATGTATGCTTTCAGAAGTTGTTCCATCTAGTCACTATTTTGGTGATGCTAGTGTTTTAACTAAAAAACTTAAAATTTGTGGAGTAGCTGGTGATCAACAAGCTGCTTTATTTGGTCAAAATTGTTTTGAAGCAGGTGACTTAAAAAATACCTATGGAACTGGTTGTTTTATGCTCATGAATACTGGAAACAAACCAATCTTTAGTAAGAATGGACTTGTTACTACAATTGCTTGGCAAATTGGAAAAGATGTTGTTTATGCTCTTGAAGGATCAGTATTTATTGGTGGTGCTGCTATTCAATGGTTAAGAGATTCGATGCGTATGTTTAAAGTGGCTAGCGATAGTGAAACTTATGCTACAAAAGTCGATACAGATTTAGGGGTTTACGTCGTACCTGCATTTGTAGGACTTGGTGCACCTTATTGGGATAATGATGCTCGTGGAGCAGTTTTTGGTTTAACTAGAGCGACTACTAAAGAGCATTTTATTCGAGCAACAATTAATTCAATTGCTCTTCAATCAAAAGACTTAGCAATAGCAATAGAAAAAGAGTGTGGTAATCAAATTAAAGTTCTTAAGGTTGATGGTGGTGCAACTGCAAATAATTATTTACTTCAATATCAAGCTGATATATTAAATTGCAAAATTATGCTTCCAGTTTGTCTTGAAACAACTGCTTTAGGCGCAGCTTACCTGGCTGGTTTACAAAATAAATATTGGAAATCAATTGATGAAATTAAAGAAATTCATAAATATCAAAAAGAAGTATCTCCAAAGATGAAGAAAGCTCAAAGAGAAGAAATTGACTATAAATGGCATAAAGCAATTGAAGCAACGAGGGTCTTTAAATAGTGAAAGAAATTTTAAGCAAAGAAATTAATAATTCGATTATTATTGCTCCTAATGAACTTAAGAGTTATTTTGTTTTGCTTAAAAATAACAATCTTGATTTAGATTTTAAATTTTTTACTAAAGAAGATGTTTTAAAAGATCTTTTTGGCACTTATAACGAGCAAGCTATTCGCTATTTGATGAAAGAAAATAATGAAACTTATAGTACTACAAAAAAGAAACTAAATTATTTAACTAGTGGTGCAACTAATCTTTTTGATTCTGAAGGATTAAGCAAAAATAAACTCATATATAAGGACGAATATTCTAAAAAACTATATAGTATGTCTCGTATTTTGTTTATTGGCTACAAAATTGATGATTTAGAAATTAAACATATTATTGATTTTTTAAAGCTTACAAATTATAAGTTTTTTGATCTTAATGACCTTGATTTTAAAGAAAATTTAAAAGAATATAGTTCTTTTGAAAGCAAAGGTCAGGAAGTCCGTTATGTCTTAAATAAAATTGCTGAAAGCATTAAAAAAGATGGCAAAAGACCTAGTGAGATTGAAATTATTTGTAATGTCGATGAATACAAATTTTATTTATCAACTTTTGGCGATGCTTTTAAAATTCCATTAAACTTTAATGAAAGAAATACCTTATTTGAAACTTATAGTGCAAAACTTATTCTTAATAATTTGAACAATATTAAAGACTATTTATGCCAAGAAGATAAATTTATTAATGATCAAGCAAATTATAAGTTGATTAAGTATCTATATCATTTTTATGATTTAGATAATGATAAAAACTTAGGTATTGATTTGATTGAGATTCTTAAAGATTTCAAAGTTAGAGATGCTAAATATCTTGATGGAGTTAAAGTTACTTCTTCTTTTAGTTTTGATGAAACAAAAGACTATTATATTTTAGGAGCAATCGATTCTTTCTTGCCTAAAATCTTCGATGATAACGATTTAATTAGTGATAAAGTGAAGAAAGAAAATGGCCTTACTACAAGTATTATTAAGAACGAATATAACTTTAATGAGACGTTAGCTTTTTTGAAATTTAGCAAACTAGTGTCAATTACTTATCCTCGTGAAAATGGAAAAAATGATATTGCTTTTATTTTAAAGAATAATGGTTTTAAAGAGAAGAAAATATCTTTAATGATGACTCAATATTCGACTAAAATTGCTGAATTATATTTCTATGATTATAATTTTAAATTTAATTTCTTTAGAGAAGAAAATCCTGAGTTTCCTTTTTTAAAAAATAATTTTAAATCTAAGAATCTTTACTCACACGCTTATAAAGAAATTAAAGAAATTAACCAAGAAAAACAAAAATATTCTTATACAACTATTGAAAAGTATGTTGAATGCCCATTTAAATATTATTGCGATCAGGTCTTAAATTTAGGCTGCTTTGAAGATACAACAGCTATAAAGTTTGGTAATTTTGCACATCAAATTCTTGAGCATGTTTATGATGATGGATTTGATCTTAATAGCCTTGTTAATGAAACTAAAAAGGAATACATTTTTGATAATAGGGAAGAGGCTTTATTACCACGTTTTATTTACGAAATAAATAATTCAGTTAAAAAGATTCAAGAGCAAAATGCTAAATATCCTTTAACTAAAACATATTCAGAAAAGCCAATTGATTTAGATTTTAATCGTTTTTTAATTACCGGCAAGATCGATCGTTTAAGTTTATATGATAATAGTTTAGTTATTATCGATTATAAATCAGGGAAGAATTTTGATTTTAATGAATTTTACTTTGATAAATATGGCTTATCTATGCAATTACCTACTTATTTATTGATGATTGATAACTTAAGCGAATTTAAAGACTATAAAATTGCTGGACTTCTTTATAAACCTATTAGTTCAAATAAAGTTTATAACTACTATTTAGATGAAAAAGATTTGATTGAGCATGGCAAAATGGTTGGAATAGTTAATGGTGATAAAGAGATTTTATCGAAGTTTGATGGAAGTTTCTTAGTTGATAAGAGCGATTATATTTCTGGGCTTAAAATTGAGAAGAAGGGTAATGTTAAAGGCACTAAAACTTGCATCGTTTCAAGCGATGATGAATTTAAAAATATTTCGAATAAAGCTTTAGAATACTATAGTAAATTTGATACTAGGATTCATGAAAATGATTTTGCAATTTCTCCTTATTCAATAAATGATAAGGAACATGAAGCTTGTACATACTGTATTTACAATGATATTTGTTACCATAACGACAATGATTATCGAGAATTTGAAAATCCTAAAAAAGAAGTGGGGGAAAATGACGATGGCACTGACTGATGCTCAAAAAGAAGCAGTTTTAAGCAATGGAAATGTTATTGTTTCTGCTGGTGCAGGTAGTGGAAAGACTACTGTTTTAACTGCGCGTGTCATTGATAAAATTATTAATAATCATGTTGATATATCAGAGTTTTTGATTGTAACTTTTACAAACGCAGCCGCAAAACAAATGCGAGATAAAATTAAGGTTGCTCTTCTTAATAAAAATTTATCAAATTTAGTTAATAAGGTTGATAGTGCTCATATTGAAACTTTTGATGCATTTGCGCTTTATGTTGTAAAAAAATATGGTTATCTTTTAGGTCTTCCATTAACCATTAATAATGTTCCTACGGATGTTATTCAAGTTAAAACTTATAACATAATTAATGATATTTTTAATCGTTATTATGAAAGCAAAGATCCAGTATTTTTAGAATTAATTAACACATATTGCATTAAAGATGATAAAGATTTAGCAACATTTGTTTACAATTGTCATGATGTTTATGCAAAACAAGAAAATAAAAAAGAATATTTAGAAACCTATTACGATAAATATTTGACCGATGAAATTGCTAAAGCAAAAGTAGTTGAATATTTTGATAATTTAAAGTTATTAAGAGATAGAATTAGATTTGATATTAGTCAATTTAAAGAACAAAGTTTTAAAGATGCTTATCAAGAGTATTATGGCAATGTATTAACGGCGGAAAATTTTCACGAGTTAAAAAATGCTTTTAATGATTTGGAGAGAGCACCAAGTTTACTAAATGCATCTGATGAAGACAATTTTTTAAAGAGCGAAATTAAATCTATTTGTAAGAATTTTAAAGATAAATATTTGAGTTTTAATGAAGATGTCTACTTAAATATAGATATTAAAAATGAGCAAAAATTTATTCCATTTATTTTAAATATTGTAAAAGAACTAGATGAAAGACTATTTAATTTTGAAGTTTCAACAGGTTATTTTACTTTTGCTGAAGTAGCTAGTTTTGCTTCTAAATTAGTAAAAGATTTTCCAAATGTTCGTGAAGAAATTAAAAACAGTATTAAGCTTATTTTTATTGATGAATACCAAGATACTAATGATCTTCAAAATGATTTTATAAATCTTATTAGCAATAATAATGTATTTGTAGTCGGTGATGTAAAGCAATCTATTTATTTATTTAGAAATGCAAATCCATCTCTTTTTTCTAACCTTTATGAAAGTTATAAAAAATCAAATCAAGCAATTGATATGAATGAAAACTTTAGATCTAGAAAAGAGGTTGTTAATAAAGTTAACGAAATATTTAATCCTATTATGACTTTAAAATTTGGTGGAGCCGAATATCGAGTTTCGCATCAGTTAATTGCAGCCAATTCTTCTTATGAAAAAGAGGGAGCAATTAATGGTCAACATGGACTTGTTGCTGAATATTTTGAAGCTAAAAAGTTTAATATTAATTCGGTTATAGAAGATATTAAAAAGCGTATTGCTTTGCATCAACAAATTTATGATAGAGATATTGGCCAAGTTCGTGATGTAACATTTAAAGATTTTGCAGTCTTAAGCCCAGTTGGTACAAGCTTTATGAAGTATGAAAGAGCATTTAGACTCGCTAAACTTCCAATCACTGCAATTTATGATGAACATCTTTTTGATGATGATTCGATTCTAGTGATGCTTTCTCTTTTAAGATCAATTAGATTATTATCATTTGATAGAAAATTAACAAAAGAAGAAATGTCTGAACTTAAACATTGTTATGTTTCAATTGTTCGTAGTTTTCTTTTTGCCTATGACGATAATAAAATCTATGATGAAATTATTCATAATACCTTTAGTAACGATGAAGTTTATCTTAAACTAAAAGAGTTTGCTTTTAGACATAAAAATAGTTTGTTAGTGGAGATTTATTTAGATTTAGTTGATGAGTTTAGTTTAATTTATAAATCAACTTCTTTAATGAATCCTATAAATACTGTAGAAAAGATAAATTTATTCTATGAAAGAATTAAAATCATGGATGATTTAAATTACAATCTCGATGATTTTATCAATTATCTTGAAGATTTAAATAAACTTAAAATAACGATGGATTCACGTCATGATGAAGAATCTAGCAATTCAATTACAATGACAACAATTCATAAATCGAAAGGTCTTCAATATAAAATTGTTTATCTTATTCAATTAGAACACGGTAATCCACAAAACAATAGCATGGGTTTAACCGATGAAAAACTTGGATGTTGGTTACCTGGTTTTGGTTTTGATTCAATGGCTCCTATTGAAAAGGTTCTTTTAAGTTTTAAGGAAGATAGAAGGGGAAGAGAAGAAAAAATGCGATTCTTATACGTTGCTTTAACACGTACTGAAGATACCTGTGTTCTTTTCCTTCCTATTCAAAAAAAGGATACTAAAAAGAATGTTCTTGATTGCTCAACTTTATATGATTTTATAAAAGCTAGTGGTGTTGTTTTTGAAGAAAATGAATATTTAAATAAAGATGCTTTCACTTCTTTAAAACAAACAATTCCTACTATTCAAACTAAAGGAATTTCGTTTGAAGAACTTGGACTTGATTTAAAGAAAGATTACGTGAAGGAAAACGCTTCAAAAGATCTTGATTTAGATGTAGATGTAAATGTTTTAAACTATGGAACTCACATGCACTTATTGATGGAAGAAGTGAATTTCATAACTAAAGATACAAGCTTTATAAATGATGGATTAGAGCGAAAACGAGTGGAAAAAGTACTATATAACCCACTATTTTCAACAGTTGAACAAGCGCGCATCTATAAAGAATATCAATTTATTGATTTAGTAAATTCAAAAAATGGTGTAATAGATTTACTTTTAATTTATAAAGATAAGGCAATTGTTGTTGATTACAAACTTAAACACATTGATGATGAAGCATACAAAAATCAACTTAAAGTTTATAAGGATTTTGTTGAGTCTAAATTCAAACTAAATTGTAAATGTTATCTTTTATCATTGATTGATGATGAAGTGAAAGAGGTTTATTAATATGGATGAAGTGAAATTAATTGAACAAATTTATCTTGGCGATAGAGATGAAATGGTTGAAGCAATAAACGCAAAACGTTTGTGGATTGAGAATTCTTTTTATGTTCCTGGAAACACCGAGATGACATTAGATAAAGATGGTTTGGAGCATTATCAATTTATTGAAGCTTTATATAATCATACTTTTCTTTTTAAAGATGTAGATTTTGCTGATAAAAATTTTAACGCCAAAGAATGTGAAGATGTAGAAGAATCAAGTAAAGATCTAGCTGTTTTTAATCTATATGATGAAATAGATAATAGTGTAAATTGTGAATTTTGGGTTCTTTATGATTTTAGATTAATGGATTTAAGTATGTATCATGATTTAGTTGCAAATCTTTATCATAAATTAAGCTATGAAGAATTAAAAATTGATAAATCTAAAATTTGTGAAAAAGGTGTCGATTTAATGAAATCTTTGATTATTGGCAAAAAAGGTCAATCAATCTTGATAATAAGCAAAGATAAATTACTCGATATGTGTTATTATTGTCCTGTACTCGTAAAAATTTTATATAAAGCTAATTGTCGAAAAGAATTACTCGATTCTTTAAAAGAAATTGCTTTAAAAAACGAAATAGAAATTGAGGCAATATGAAAACAGAACCAATTAATAAAGAAAGTTTTGACACTATTTTAAAAGATTTAAAAGCCCCTCAAGATGTCGATGGCAATTTTCTTTATGATGTTTATGTTGCGGTAATTGGTGGAATTAATGTTGTAATGAATCAAGCAACTAATTATCAATTTATTCCTGTAAATCACGTTGTTGTTATTCTTTATATTTTAAATGAATATTTTTATAGTACCCATGTTTTAAAAACAAATGGTAATATCAGTGAAAGTGAAGAACTTTCAAATGGTCTTGCTTCCGTTTGTTGTGATAAATATTTAACAAATGAACAACTTAATTATCGTAGTGCTATTTACCTAAATAAGTTTAATCCACAAATATCAACTTTGAGTTTATATCTTAATTTTACGATGACAACTTTAGAAAGAATTCAAGTTGATAAAAATGATCAAATTAGCGATTTAATTAAACGAATGCTTAAGAAGGCTTTCTCTTTAAGTAAATGTATTCTTGATCTTTTAGTTAATGGCTTTGAAACTGAAGCTTTTTCAACTTGGCGAACTCTTCATGAAAATGAATCTATTTTAACTTGTTTAATGCTTTATAAAGAACCTATGTTTAATGAATATTTTAAGCATATTACTTATGCTTTAGCCTATCGTCATCAAATGAGTCAAGAAGATCAAGATAAAATCTTTGAACGAATCAAAGCCGAGATGAAACTTCATGATTTAAAGAGTAAAGATATGAAGAAATATATTGAATATGGCTATCTTTATATTGTTCCAGACTTTGAAAAGAATGGAATGAAACTTAATTTTAGAGATGGAGTTGAAAAGGCAGCTGGATTATCTTCATATGCCAAATTTTATGAAATGAGCAGTGAAATCGCTCACTCTTCGCCATTACTTTTATTAAGTGAACAATCTTACTTTTTAAATTTAACTTTAATCAATTTATATGAATCTTTCTTTAGACTTGAAAAGATTTTTGCCTCTTACTTTGAAACTTATTCAACCAAAGAAAATTTTGAACGTTATAGCGCTCTTAAAAAAGTTTATATGAATCAATTGATGATCATTTACCACAAAACAAAAGAAGAATTCCTCAAGACCATGGCCTCAAAGAATCCTTCTAGTGATACAAATAATAATGAAACGAATGAAGAAAGTAGTGAATAATTAACTTTCGTAACTACTTCCACCAATGAATTCACAAATAAGCGAATTGCATGGAATAAATTTTGGATCAATATCTTTAAAATACTTAATCATACGAATTAAACGTAATGCATCTGGATAGTAGATGCTATCTTTATCAACGCTCTTTAATAGTGGAAGAGCAAAACGTTTTAAAACACAAACTTCATATGGTAAGAAACTATCGAAGACATAATCGGCATCTTCTTGAGTTTTATAAATCCAACGGAATTCACCTTTACGAACGCTTGGCCACATACTAAATGTTTCTTCGGCGCTAGCACTTCGGTATTTAAAATCACGAACAATACGTCTAAGAAGACGAACATCAGTAAGAGAAATTGGATTTTCATAATCAAGATTTAATTGGACTTGAGGTGAAATGAAAATCTTAAATTTATTACTCTTTGGAATAAGGGATGTCATCTCTTCATTTAAAGCATGAATACCTTCAACAATAATTGGATCAGTTGATTTAATTTTTAAAGTTCGACCAGCTTCTCTTTGGTTTTTCTTGAAGTTAAATTTTGGAAGAGTAACTTCTTTACCATTAAGTAAATCGAGCATATTTTCGTTGAATAATTTCTTATCGAGGGCATCAATATGTTCAAAATCTGGATTGCCATCTTCATCAACTGGAACATCTTCTCTTTGAAGATAATAATCATCAAGAGAGACTCTAATTGGGGTAAATCCACGAGACTTAAGTTCATCACAAAGTCTATTAGCAAAAGTAGTTTTGCCACTTGATGATGGACCAGCAACACAAATTAAACGAGTAGTATCGATTTGTTGTTCAATAATATCACCTAAATGAACAAGCATACGATATTGTTTATCTTCGCAAATATTAATAATATCTTGTGCTTCAGGAGTTTTGATTTGACCATTAATTCCACTGACTAAATCAAGACCAACTTTTTTAGCCCAACGACCACTTTCAGTTAAACTCTTTGAAAAGTTTGGCTCTTCGGTGAATGGTGGAATTTCTCCATTACATTCACTACGTGGATAAGTAATTAATAAACCTGGGTTATATGGTTTTAATTTGAATTTTTGGATATAACCAGTTGATGGAACCATACGACCAAATAAGTAATTTTTATAACCATTACAAACATAGAAGTGGACTGTCTTTTCTGGACGGTACTTTAAAATATCAATCTTATCTTGAAGTTTATAATCTTTATAAATCTTTTCAGCTTCTTCATTACTAACGATTATTTTTTCAAAAGGATAATCTTTGTTTACGAGTTCATGCATTTTAGCTTCAATTTTCTCAACAGTATCAGGAGAAACAATTCCTCCATTAACATCACGTGCAAAAATAGCTCTTGATATAGAGTATGAAAGCTTAAAACGAATTTCTGGGCAAACAAGGTGAGCAGCATGTAAAAAGATAAAAAGAAGTGATCTTCTATAATGTCCGATTGCAATACTATCTTTTAAGGTTAAGAAAACAACTTCTGCATCATAATAAACCTCGTAATCAAGTTCGAAAACACGGTTATTTACTTTAGCAGCAATATAGCTTTTATCGCCTTTACTAAGGTCGATTAATCTTATCTTCTTTTCGAAAGTAAGAGTTTCATTATTTAATTTAATTTTAAATGACATATTATGTTCCTCTACGAATCCTAATAAATAATTAGTAGATTATTATTACTTTTTATTTGTATTTTATCAAGTATTTTTTTGTTTTAACATATTCTTTAAAAATATCGAAAAATGATTTTCAATTATCATTTAAAAAAGTGACAAATGTTGTTAATATTAATGTATGTATTTTAATCTTTATGAATCGGTTGGTGATTTCTTTAGTAAACTATGGGATTCTATAGCAAATTTTTGGCTATATTCTTCGACAGATACACCATATCTTTATAGTGTAATGGCTGCAGTAATATGGGCGATTATTGCTTATATTATTATAAAAATTATTCTCTCAATTATTAGAAAAGCAATGAAGCTTTCTAAATTAAGAGATAAAAATAAAGCGGCTAAAAATTTCTTTTATGATGTCATAAGAATTGCCCTTTATTTATTTGGTTTTATAGTATTTTTAAGTTTACTTCGTGTTGATATGAGTGGAATGAGCACTGTTTTTTCAAGTGCAATTGTTGCTATTGGTCTTTCTCTTCAAGATCTCGTTGGTAATTTTGCTAGTGGCTTAATTATCTTAAGTAGTCATTTCTTTGATATCGGTGATTATATTTTAATTAAAGATAATGCAGAAGGAAGAGTAGTTAATGTTCGTTTCCTTTACACAATTCTTCAAACAATTGATGGTCAACAAGTGATGATTAGCAATAAAACAGTTGCTGGTAGCGTAATTACAAATTACAGTACAAGTCCAACAAGAAGATTAAATATTGCATTAACTTTTGCTTATAGTGAAGATCCAGTCAATATTCGTAATGAACTTATTAAAATAATTAATACAGAAAGTCTTGTTTTAAAAAGTCCTGAAGCTCAAGTTGTCGTAGCTAATCTCGATACAAATGGTGTTACTTATAATTTAAGATGTTATACGTTAACTAATGATTATTGGAATATTTTATATTCCGTTAATGAAAAGATTGTTAATGAACTTCAACTTCGTAACATTAAAGTTCAAAGCGCAAAGGTTGAACTTTTAAGTGCGGAAGTGGTTAAAAAAGGTAATTAATTATGAATCAATTATTTAAATCAAAGAGAAATACTATTTTGTGTTATTCAGCTTTTAGTGTAGTTATTACTCTTTTAAGTTTATTTTTATTATTCGTAAATGTTTGGGAAGCATCCTTTATATTAGGTGTATCAACTGTTTTTGATTTTTTCTATTTATTAATAATTTTAAATTTTGGTCAATCTCATGATGGCAAAAATGGCTTAGAAAAAGGAAAAAATGTCCTTGTTTTTACAATTTTCAGGACTATGATAGAAATCGTATCCTTAGCAATTTGTGCTCTTGGTATTTATTTTATTCCTAGCCTTATTAATGAGGCTAGTTATCTTAAATATAGATATGCATTCATTATTTTAGGTCTTTTACCTTATATGAGTGCGATTTTGTTCTTCTATCTAAACAGCAAAGCAGAAGGGAATTAGAATGATTTTTGCGGAAAAATTAACAGTATCCGAACGATTAGGTGAGATGTTTACACTAAAATTTGTTCCACAAACTTTCATGGCTTTAGTAGTCATGTTAATTATTTTAATTTTCGCAATTTTAATTGGTCATAAAGTTAGACATGCTAAGATTACCGATAAACCAAAAGGTTTACTTCTTTTTGGGATCATGTTCTATCAATTGATGGAAAATTTCACCTTACAAATTATGTCTCCACGTTATCGTGGGTTTACAAAATATATGATGGTAATTTGTCCTTATTTATTCTTATGTTTTACGATAGGATTAACCGGACTTCCATCTCCCGTCGTTTACTTAGCAACTCCATTAATTCTTGCGTTAACAACCTTTGGCTTTGTTCATGGAACTGCAATCAAAGAAAATCATTGGGGATATTTCAAAAGATATGTTGAACCTTTCCCAGTTTTCTTACCTATCAACTTAATTAGTATGTGGGCACCAACTTTAGCTCTTACCTTCCGTTTATTTGGTAATGCTATTAGTGGTTATTGCATTATGAATCTTATCTATTATGGACTTGAAGGACTAAGTGATGTAATTTTTGGAAGTAGTTTTAGCGGGGCAATTGGTGTTCAATCAATTTGGGTAGCACCTCTAGTGACTCCATTCTTACATCTTTACTTTGATTTATTCAGTGGATTTATACAAACTCTCGTCTTTTCAATGTTAACATTGATTTACGTCTCTCAAGAGCAATCTGAAGAAGACGAAAATCAGGTTATAGAAGAAGTTGTCTCTTAGATTAAACATAGTATGAAAGGAGAATTTTATGGAATATTTGTACTATATTGCAATCGGAATTA
>DAIODM010000018.1:0-21781 GCA_036746835.1 Candidatus Onthovivens sp.
ATAAATATGCAATCGCACTGCATATTTTCTATCAATAGTATTGCATATTTTACAAAAAAGAAAAAGTAATTTATTAAAAATTAGTTAAAGATATAAATAAGATTTATATATTTATTAGGTCTATAATTAAAAAGATAAGTTAATCTTATCGATCGAGGTATTTATGACAAATAAATTAATTAAAATGTTTCTAATTTTGCCTCTTATTTTTGTAGCTTCAGGTTGTGGAAAGAATAAGAACGCAATTTCAAGAAGTGAAGTAGCAAAATTACTTTGGGAATACAAGAATCAAACCTTTACTGAACATGATGAATATACAGTTTATGCGTTCCAGTATGATGTTACTAAAGATAGTCGAGTAGCCAAAGAAAACACAAACGTTATCTATTCAAAAGCTAAAAGTTATTTTTATTTAGAGGATTCAGGAAATGTTCAAATTCTTTATAAAGATAAAGATAATCGAACTCTAAAATACTTTTCAAATAATTCGTTTATTAGTACAACTGTAGTTACTCCATTTAAAGAAAAGAAAGATTGGATTAGTGAAGAAGATTGGTCAAATAAAGAAACTCAATTCTCAGCTTATTTATTTTCAGAGTTTTATGGAAATGATAAGTATTCTAAAAATATTGTTGAAGAGAGTTATACTTACGCAAAAGGTGTGTTAACTATTCATACTAAAACACCAACTGACGATAAAGATGGTTATCTTGAATATAATTTAGTATTTAAAGATGGGATGTTAAGTAGTGCTTATAACTTAGCTTACGATAAGGTTTATTTAGATGAAAAAATCACTTTAACAGCTGATGAATTTATCTATCCTGAATAAATAAATCTTAAATAAAGTACTATAAAACCCCTTGGATTTCAATTCCAAGGGGTTTTCAATATAGTTTTTAAATAGATTAATTCTTTTTAACTTCGTCAGGTTTTTTGTCTTCAGTTTTGCTTTCGATTGGTTTTTCTTCTTTAGTAGTCGTAACTTCGGTAGGCTTAGTAGCGATAACATCTTTATCAAATAATACAAAACTAGAAACTGTATCAAAACCATTTTTGAAGAGTAAAACAAAAGATAAAACTAGAATGATTAAACTAAAGATTCCCCAAAGAAGGTTTAAAACTTGTAAGGAAATTTCGTTAATATAGAAACAGCCAATAACAATTTTATTAATTGAAAGATAATAACCAAAGATAATAAAAGCGACATATAAAATTGTTGATATTCTTAATGCAATTCGAGCTTTTTTATCATCAAACTTATTATTAAGTAAATTAATCGAAACAACGATAATTATTAAAGCGAGAATGGTAGGAAGTCCATATCCTGAAGGAGCAAGAAAACTAGAAATTAAATTATAATAGTAAGAGTTTGAAATTAGATTTCCTTCAATAAAAACTTCAATAATACCAAAAAGATAAAATAAGGCAGAAACAACAATAGTAGAAATAATTATTAATTTTGCATAATAGTCTTTATTTTTGATCATAAATTTTCCTCTTCATCATTATAGACTCTTAACTTGGATGTTAATCTTAATCTCTTCATCTTTAGAAGTAATGATTAAAGTTCCTTTTCCAACAGTTTTTGCTTTTAAATAAACACTAATTTGACCAGCAATTAAATTAACACTTGTTGGACCAATAATTTCAAGAGGTCCAGTAGTCTTTAAATTTAAAAGTTCAGTGCTATAAATCGCTAAGTTTTCAAATTGATCAACGAGGCGAATTGAAACACGACTAGTTTCGTAACTTCCATCAAGCTCAATAGTTGGAGTATTTGTTTTTGCTTCTAAGTGCCAACTGAGTGATGGACCAATTTCTCTTGTAGCAATCTTCTTATTGCCTTTATAAGCAATGATGGTGTAATTAGTAATTTCATCTCCCCAAGATTGCATATATTTTCCATATAAACTATAAAAATCACTAAATTTAAGATGATTATGAAGCGCAACAAGTAAGACACCATTTAAAATTTTAGTAGGAATCTTTTTATAACCATTACAAGCAACATAATTAATGGCAAGTTTCATACGCTTAGCATCTTTTTCGCTCATCTTTTCTTTAAATCTTGCTCCAATAAAGTCATCAATTTTAATTAATGGATGAGGAGTGTTTGGATAGTCTTTCTTATCTGGATAGAATCTATTAATAAATTCTTTATTACGGTAAAGTTCAATATAATCAGCGTTAGTTGCACAATATAAATATCCAGTCATAGCTGCAGGAGAATCACCTTGAGTCATATTACTTAATACTTCAAAATATGGATATTCTTCTTGTTGAGCTTTATAGATATAACTTGTCATCTTTTCATTACGATACATATCGTAAACGCCATGATAACAGATTCTATCTCCTGAACCAAAATCTTTATGGGTGTTGTAATCAAAAGCACACCAAGCAATCACGCCATTAACTGCTTTATATTTATATGCATCATCAATAATACGAGCATATCTTAATGTAGTATCAAGTCGCCATTCATAGGTATCAAATGGTTTATAAGGATGCATATGTCCCATGCATTCCGTCACCATATATGGCTTATTTTGTGTTTTAACAGTCTTTGGATTATCAAGTCCATGGTCTTTATTATCTGAGCTAAAATCATTATAACTATAGACATCTTCAAGTAATTCACTAGTCTTAAAATTACGAACTCCAGTGGTCGCTTTAAATGGATCTAAAGTATGAACAATCTCGTTTGCTTTAGAGTATAGTTCATGATCATCACGCGACTCATCAATTCTAACTCCATAAGCAATAATACTAGTAAATCTTCGATCTTTAAGAACCATTCGTTTAATAAAGTCATAGAAGTTATTACGCCAAGCTTCATCTTTTCCAATATATTGCCAACCTGGAACCTCATCAAAAACAAGTAAACCAAGTTCATCGCATTTATCTAAGAAATAATCACTTGGAGGATAGTGACTACAGCGAACTAGATTAACGCCAATTTCTTTTTTAAGAAGATAAGTATCTTCTTCTTGAGAATTTTTAGGCATTGCATAACCAACGTAAGGATAAGCTTGATGTCTATTTAATCCTAAAAGTTTAAGTGGATTTCCATTAAGATAGAATCCATTAGTAGTAAATTTAGCAGTTCTAAAACCAAATCGAACAGTAGCAGTATCTTCTATATTTTCATCACTTAAAGTTGCAACTATTGTGTATAAATTTGGATTAAGAGTATCCCAAAGTTTTGGATTATCAATTTTGATTTCATTATTGGTAAATTCACTTATAAGTTTATTATCAAAATAAAGTTTAAAGTTCATTTTGTAGTTAGTAGTTACGTTCTCACTAACTTCATAAATAATCTTTAAATTACCATTCATATCCCCGTTAGCGTAGATATCTTTTATATACTTTTTAGGTTTAATTTCTAAAAATACATCGCGATATATTCCTCCAAATGTAAGGTAATCAACTACGAGTCCAAAAGGAGGAATTGATTTATCTTCACGCGAATCAACAACAACAATTAAGTTATTTTTACCTTTAGTTAAAACACCTGTAACATCTAAAGTATAAGGCATATATCCACTGATAAAGTTACCCATATCTTTATTATTTAAATAAATGTGTCCTTTAAGCATAATGCCATCAAACTTAATAAAGACATTCTTATCAGTTAAATCTTCTTTAACAATAATCTCTTTAAAGTAGGTTGAAACAAATTGATAACTTTCTTCATTAAAGTAGTTATATGGTTCTTCTTTTACAGTATGAGGAAGATCAATTTTACTCATACCTTTTGGAAGTTCTTTTAAGTAACTTGCCTTATAGTCATTAATAAACTTCCAATTATCACTAATTTTTATTTTCATAAGTATAACCTCAAAGAATATAATATAATAATTGAGAGGCAAAAATAACATGATTTTTAATAAAAATAATCTCTTTCATATCATTACAAGTGACACCAGTTATATTATTCGAGTAAATGAATCTAAGCATTTAGTTTTAGAGTATTATGGTAAAAAGATAAAAGATGTCGATGATTATAGTGGTTATTTTAATAAATGGACAACTGGAATTGGTTGTAATGTTATTGACGATAAAACGCTTGATCCTCTTGGTAACTTAGATATTATGACTCTTGAAGTTTCAACAACTGGAAAAGGCGACTACAATTCACCATCTTTAATTTTAAAAAATAATGATGGATATGTTTTTGATTTTACCTATAAGAGTTTTGTTATTAATAAAGGTGAAAAAATCTCTAAATTAAAAGATTTACCAACTCCTAAAGAAGCTGATGAAGAACTAGTTATTTTTATGGAAGATAAGACGTCTAATGTTGAACTTGAATTACATTATATGATCTTTATTAAGAGTAATGTAATTGTTCGTAATATTGTAGTTAATAATAAGAGTAAAGAAATAATCCATGTTTTAAAAGCAATGTCTTATGAACTTGTTTTAAATAATAATAATTTTGAAGTTATTAATTTATATGGTGGATGGGCTGGAGAAGCTAAAAAAGAAATTAGTGAAGTTAAGCATGGTACCCTTTTAAATGATAGTAAAAGTGGAACTAGTAGCAATCGACATAATCCTTTCTTTATGGTTAAGAGTAAAGAAGCTAACTTTAATAATGGAGAAGTGTATGCTTTTAACTTAATTTATAGTGGAAACCATAGTGAAGAAGTTGAATGTAATTATGTTTCAGAAGTAAGAATTATGGGAGGTTTATCTCCTTTTTGTTTTGATTATGAACTTAATCTTAACGAATCATTTGAAACTCCTTATGCTGTTTTAACTTATTCGGATGATGGACTAAATAAAGCCTCACAAAATATGCATGATTTTATCAATAACCATATAGTATCTAGCGTATTTCGTAATAAAGAGCGTCCAATTTTAGTTAACAATTGGGAGGCAACTTACTTTAAATTTAATGAAAGCAAATTAATCTCACTTGCTAAAACTGCTAAAGAATGTGGCATTGAATTATTTGTTTTAGATGATGGATGGTTTAAAGATCGAGATGATGATCATGCAGGTCTTGGAAACTATGAAGTAAATAAAAAGAAATTACCTCATGGACTAAGTGGACTTGCTAATAAAATAAATAAAATTGGTCTTGATTTTGGTTTATGGTTTGAACCTGAAATGGTGAGTGAAAATAGTGATTTATATCGTGCGCATCCTGACTATTGTGTGAAGCATCCAAACATGAAACCAAGCGAAGGTCGAAATCAATTTTCTTTAGATTTAACTAAAAAAGAAGTTCAGGATTATATTATTTTGAATGTTTCTAATACCTTAAAGTCAGCAAATATTAAATATGTTAAATGGGATTATAATCGTCCAATTAGTGACTTCTATTTAGAGAATGGTAAAACTGGTGAATTCTTTTATCGTTATATGATAGGTTTCTATCGTATTCTTGATGAAATCACGAAAGCATTCCCTAATATTTTATTTGAAGGTTGCGCTAGTGGCGGTAATCGTTTTGATCTTGGTGTTTTAAGTTATTTCCCACAAACTTGGGGAAGTGATAATACAGATGCTTATGAACGTAACTTTATTCAAAGTGGATTATATTTAGGCTATCCTCAATCAACAATCGGGGCTCATGTAAGTGCAATTCCTTCTCAATCAACTTTAAGAATTACTCAAATTGATACAAGATTTAATGTTGCGGCTTTTGGTTGTTTAGGTTATGAACTAAATTTAAATGAAGTAAGTCCTGTAGATTTAAAAGCAATTAAAGAGCAAATTAAATTTTATAAAGAGCATCGCAAACTTATTCAATTTGGTACCTTCTATCAATTTAGTTTTATGGAAGAAGCGAATCATAGTGAATGGATGGTAATGTCTAGTGATAAAAAAGAAGCTATATATGCTTATTTTAATGGTCTTCAAAAGATTAATCCTGAAACAACAACAGTTCGACTTAAAGATTTTAAAGATGATTCTCTTTATAAATTTAGTGTTCGTCATCAAGAACATAATTTAAGTGAATTTGGTGGTATGATTAATCATGTTTTACCAGTTCACATTAATCCAAGTGGCTTTATGATGTATGAGCTTTCTAAACGCAAAACAAACGGATCTGAAAAAGAAGAATATGTTGTAAGTGGGGATGCTTTAAATAATGGTGCAATTAAACTTAAACAAGAGTGGAGTGGCACTGGAATGGATGAAAATATTCGTGTTCTTTTAGATTTTGGAAGTCGACTATATTACATTAAAGAAATTAAAAATAAGTAGTTATATAAAGATTGTTTAAAAAATATATACAACATAAATTGAAATGTAGGTTAAATTATCGTATATATTTATTATGGATATTTATGATGAATTACTTAAAAAATTAGATGAATTGCCTAAAGGATATTTATCTAAAAAAGTGATTAATAAAACCAATCACTATTATTTATAGTGGCGTGACAGAAACAAATTAATTTCTAAATATTTAAAAAATAGTGAAGTTCTTGATACTAAAAAATTAATTAAAAAAAGAAAAGAAATTGAGAGATTAATTAAAATTTATGAAGAATAGAACTTTAAGAAATTACCAATATTAAAAACTAATGCAAGAGAACTTAATGGTTATTTGATGGATGGGAACAATGTTATTGCTTCTTTTGAAAAAGGTGTAATGTTTACCGCAAACTATGATTTATTACCATTGTACTTAAAAAGAACGAAGGATATTAATAGTTGGCTTAAGTCAAGAGTGATTGATAGACATAGAACCAATTCACGTATTCTAAAAAAGTTTTAAGAATTAAAGAAGCAAATGATGCAATGGTTTCTCTTTATTCCTATGGGCAAACCATCAGTGATCATTATTGGTTTAAAATTAAAGGATCTAAATTAAAATATTCAGACGTTAAGTTTAAAAATAGTTTTATTCGGATTAAGCTTTGTCAGGGGGATATAAATTCATTCAAAATTAAATCGATTATTACACCAGAATTGACAAATATAGGAAATTTTGAGATATGCTAGAAATTAAATAATCACGAATGGTGGATGTATAAAAATGAAAATGAAAGATTTTCTGAGTATTTTTGCTATTGTTTAGCAAAAAGACTAGGTATAGAAACTGTCACCTATGAAATAGTTGGAAACTATATAAGAACAAAAAATTTTGTAACTGATAAGGTTAATTTTGAACCAATGAGTTCTTTGATGGGAGAAGAAAATGGATATAACGAAGTCTTTAATAAACTGTTTAGTATGTCTAAAGCTTTAGCAAAACAATATTTAAAATTAATTTATTTTGATACACTAGTTTTTAATGTAGACAGACATAATAAAAGAATGTTTAAATCAAAATCCAATCAGAGTTGATGAAAAATATATAGTTAATTTTCTCATGAATGGATATAAAATTTTAAAGTCTTTTTAAGAAATTAAACATAAATAATAATTAAGCACAATTTTGGTTACAATTTTGTAACCGCTTACATTTTTTTGTTGCATTCATAATTCTAATGTTCTATTATCTTAAATGATATAGTGACTATCATTTTGGTAGAGTAACTATCATAGTTATAATTCATGAAAGGGAAAAAGGTATGAATTTAAACAAAACTTATGCTGGAAACAATGTTCCAAAAGCGACTAAGTGGATCTATTCTTCTAGCAACATGTTCCGTGATGCTTGTTACAATTTAGTCGCAATGTTTTACTTGGCCTATGTTCAATTCTCAGGCATTTTAAGTAAAGATGCTGCCTCATATGCTGCTCAATTTGCAGTTATTGGTATCATTGTTATCATCGCACGTATTTGGGATGGAGTTAATGATCCAATTATGGGTTGGATTGTTGAAAAATGTCATTTCAAAATGGGAAAATATAAGCCATGGATTTTAATTGGTGGTGTTACAAATGCGATTGTAATTTTCTTAATGTTTTATTGCCGTCCAGAAGGATGGTGGGGAGTTTTAGCCTTTGGTATTTTCTATTTCTTATGGGATTTTACCTTCACTATGAACGATATTGGTTATTGGAGTATGCTTCCAAGTTTAACTAGCGATGCTAAACAAAGAAACAATATTACTACTCTTGTTAACCTCTTTAGTGGACTTGGTAGTTTAGCCGTTATTGCTTACGTTAACCTTAAAGTTGCTGGTCAACAAGCAAGCACCTATATTACTGTTGCTTTAGTTACTAGTGTTCTTTATTTACTTTCTCAAGTTTTAGTTTTCTTCTTATGTCATGAGCATGAACGTGATGATTCACTTAACGCTCGTCCAGAAGATGCTAAATTTACTGATATGTTCAAGCTTTTAAAGACTAATGTTCAATTAAGAGTTGTTGTTATTACCTTACTTGTTTTCTATTTAGGCAGTGGTATTTTAAACTTATTTGGACAAGGATTCTTTTGGTTTAACTATGGTTATGGTCAAGAATATGGTGGAGCAGCAATGACTTTCTTCCTTGGCTGTTACGCACTTGCAAGTCTTGCTAGTAATGGTTTATTTGCTGTTTTAAGTAAGAAATTTAATCGTATGCAACTTATTAAACTTGTTACGATTATTGCAATTGTTGCCTATATTTTATTCTTTGTTTACGATCTTAAAATTGGAGATGTCACTCTTGGATTAAAGACTCCTGTTAATACAGCTTTCAGTTTAGTTGATATTGCTATTTTAATGGTTTTAGGATTTATCATTTTTACTTGCCAATCAATTTTCTATCTTGTTTTACTTGTTATGATGACAAATACCATCGAATATAATGAGTGGAAAGATGGCGAAAGAAAAGAATCACAAATTTTCTCTTTACGTCCATTTACCGTAAAGATTGCTGATGCAATTAAACAAGGAGTTTACACTTTAACATTCGTTATTACTGGTTTAACAGCCTTAAGCACACAAATTAGTGATTTAGAGAATAAACAAAAACTTGGTGAACTTACAACCGAAGAAGTAGTTAGTCAAGTTGCACCATTAGTTGCAGCAATTCCAGATGTTTCATTGATTACTTATAAAGCTATTATGACTTTATTACCTGCATTATTATTCGTAATTTGCTATATAATTTTAAAGAAGTATTATAAAATTGATGAAAAGACTTACGATTCTTATTGCAAAGATATTGAAGCTCGTAAAGCTAAGCAACAACAAGACAACAAAAAAGTTAATGCTTAATTAAGGAGATGAAATGTTTAATCAAAGAGAAAGAGATGATGACTACATCATTAAAACGAGCGAAGATCTCTTCTTCAAAAATGGTATTAATGATGTCACTATTAGCGATATTGCTAAAAAGTCTGGGTATGGTGAAGCAACAATTTATCGACATTTTAAGAATAAAAATAATATTGTTATTCGCTGTGCAATGGATGTTTGGAGTACGATTTTTAATAAATATTATGCTCCAAGTAGCGATTTTGTAAGAGGTATTGATGGTGTTAGATTCTTCTTTTCAATCTTTGATAATGTTCTAATTAATAACCGCAATGCTGCAAAGTTTATTACTGAATTTGATAGTTATGTAATGGCTAATAAAATAAATCCTCGTGAAATTAAAGATTATGATGAAGTTTTAATGAAAGTTAAAGCGATCTTCGATAAAGAGTTTAGGCGGGGACTTGAAGATGGAACGATACGTAATGATATTGATAGTGATGTATTTTACTTTGCAGTAAATCGTGCATTATTTATGCTTGTTGAGAAGTTAACAATGGCTCCAATTGTAAAGAGCGATAAAATGATTGATGAAAGACCACAAATTGATTTAATTATTGATATGGCGGTCAATTACATCAAGAATGTGAAATAAAAAAATGGATAAAAGTAGTGTAATTTTTAATAATGTTATAGATAAAAAGACGATTAAAAAAGCTAATAAATCAAAAGAGAAATTTGTTAAAAAGTTTGGTGATGATAGCACTAAAAACTATCATTTAGGACTTGAAGATAATAAGACTTTAGATTTTATTGGTGTAAAGAATTTTGTTTTTAAAGACGAGAATGATAAATTGCCAGTTAATCCAATTGTAATTGGAAATATTCGTATGGGATTTGGTCATTATCGTATTTCTATTGCTCTTGCAAGTTGTGCAAAAGCTTTAGGATATACGCCTTTATGGTTTGATGTGGCTAGTTTTGATGCAACTGGTAGTAAGATGATTCGTTATCAAAATAGTTTATATAGTAAAGGTAGTAAGTGGAGCTCTAAATCTAAATTATTTAATAAATTAATTTGGGAACCACTTAATAGTGAAGGATTTAAGAAGATAACTTATAATGCGGCTGATCAAAAGAACTCTGAACTTTTAGTTCCTCTTTATCGTAATTTACCTAAAGATATTCCTTTTGTTGCAACGCACGTTTGGCCAAGCCAAGGAGCAATTCACGCAGGACTTACTCATGTTGTAAATGCAATTCCTGATAATTGGCCAATGGGACTTCATCTTAGTGAAGGAGCAATTCATACAGTTCAAACTCCATTCGCTTATATCGGTTATAAAAAACTTAATGGATTTAGTAAAAGCGAACTTAAACCAATGAGTGAGGGAAGTTTATTCTATACTGGAAATTATGTTGATCATGAAATTGTTTCTAATTTAGAAAGCGACACTAAAAAGCGACTTGATAGAATAAATAACAATAAACCACTAAGACTTATTTTAACAATTGGTGGTGCTGGTGCTCAGTATGACATCTTTAAAGACATCGTAAATTACTTAATGCCTTTAATTAAGACACACAAAGTTGAGTTATTTATTAATTTTGGTGATTATCTTCCTGTTGAAGAAAAATTGCTTGATGAAGTTAGTGGTCTTAAAGATATCTCAATTATTTTTAATAATAAGTATGATGAATTTAAGAAGTATTTAACTAACTTAGATACAGCAGATCAACCAGTAACAATTGTTTATAATAAAGATATTTTTGAAGCAGTTTATAGTACAAATTTACTTATGCGAGTTAGTGATATTTTAATCACTAAACCAAGCGAACTTGTCTTCTATCCAATTCCAAAACTCTTTATTCATCGTGTTGGTGGCCATGAAGCCTATGGTGCAATTTATAGTAGTAATATTGGAGATGGAACATTTGAATGTGATACTACAAAAGCAGTTCATGAGATGCTTGATTCATTAATTAATACTAAAGAAATTCTTCTTGAAATGAACGCTAATATAATTCGTAATTATAAAAATGGATTATATAATGGCGGATATGAAGTAATTAAGTTAGCAACTAAAAAATAAAATAAGCTCTGAGAGTTATCTCAGAGCTTTTATTATTTGACTTTAAAGCAATCTTTTCCTTTTCGTTTAGCTTCATAAAGGGCATCATCTGCTCTTTTATAAAGTTCATCATAACTGATATCTTTTGAGTTAAAAAGCGTAAATCCAATACTTAAATGGACTTCTTCGCTATTAGTTTCAATTTTATTAATTTCTTTAATAATTGAGTTAGCAATTATAGCGATTTCTTCTTTACTTGTTGCGTTATAAATAAATAAAGAAAATTCATCTCCACCCATACGAGCAGTGAAACCTTTATCTTTTGCAAAGTTATTTAGTATATCAGCAACTTTTATTAAAATTTCATCTCCAACAGCATGACCATATTTATCGTTAAAAATCTTAAAGTTATCAACATCTGCAATTCCAAATAAACCAAATTTTTGATTATTAACTGTAGATTTTATTAATTCATCTCCATAACCACGATTATAAATTTTAGTTAGAGCATCATAGTGGTTACTGTATTCGAGTTTGCTTTTATTAACGATACTATTTTCTCGATCAATAGTAGTTAAAATAGAGATTCCTTGTGAAGCGACAAAAAACATAACAGTGCTTGCAACATCTCCACCATAAATATTATATGGTTTTGTATAGTAAGCAGTGATTAAAAAGGCTGCAGCGCTTATAAAAGTAAAAATAAAACTTAAATAAGGATAAACTAAAACGTAAACTGGACAAACACAGAGCAAAACAAAAAAGGTAATTGCGTTTGTGTTTGGATCAAATATAGTTCCCATTAAAATTCCAAAAACCATTAATGGAACTAAAGATAATAAATTAACAATAGTGTAGTGTTTCTTTTTATTCTTGATTACTAGATATAAAAGAAAGAGTAAAAAGAAATAGGCAAAAAGAGCAATAAATTGATAAATAAAAACTTTTATATTAAATATATCTAATATCAAACTAGTGATGATTGAACAAATCGATACAAACATCCCCATGATTGAAAAAGATTTAATATAGTATTTATTTCTCCTTTGTACTTCTATTTGATTTTCTTTTAAAACATCGCCTCTAAAGAAGATAAAGGCTTTAGAAAAGAAAGACTTTAAGCACATATGTTTGTTTTCCATTTCTTATATTTTACCATCAATTATATTTTTTAGGTACTTTTAGCAATTAATATGCAACAAGATATCATTCTAACTACTATGTATGTCTATTTTTGTCATCTAGCTTTAGAAATATATTTGTTAAAAGACAACATAAAGCGAAATTTAGGTTAAATTTTTAATTTAAATTAAAAGAATAAAACTTAAAAACCTAGGATTTGACCTAGGTTTTTAATTTATTTATTTAATGTTACCGATCCATTAGTAGTTCCATTAAAGGTTGATCCATTTAAGTTAACTACAAGTTTACTATCACTAGCATTAGCATCGATTTTTCCATCTAATGTTTCATTAGTGAAATTAAATGTTCCATTTCCGCCATTACTTCCAGTTGTACCCCAACGAGCAGTACCAGCAAAAATTAAGGTTTCATCAGCATTTGTGAAGTTGGTATCTGAACAATTGACAACAGTTTTAGTATTAGTAATAAGGAAAAGACCATAACTAGTTGTACCTTCATAAATGATATTACTATCATCTAAAGTTAAAGTAGATACACTTGATGTAGCATCGCTATCACTAGCATCTCCTGACATTGATTGATAAAGCATAATTGCATCGCTTGCTTTACTTTTAGCAGTTAAAGTTGATTTATTTACTTTAACAATATTTTTACCTTCAATTACTAAAGTTTGAGATTCTTCACTATATCCAGTAGCATTCACGACTTCAATATCACCGGTTGAATAGATACAAGGAGATCCATCGCCATGAGCTTCTAAATAGTTTTTCGTTCCGCCAACCATCACGTAACCGCCGCCTCTATCGGTAGCGAGTGGAGCACAATGTGCGCCTTGAGTAGTGATTGAAACATCATTAGCGTAAATTGTTCCATTATAAGTTGAATATAATCCACGGCTACTATTACTAGTTGTTGCAATAGTAATATTTAAGATATTAATTAATCCACCAGCGAAACTAAAGACAGCATTAGCTCCTTCAGCGTTCGTATTAATAGTGCAACCAGTCATATTAACTTTACTATTAGTTCCTAAGCATATAATAGCGGCATTTAAACCATAAAAGTTATAATCATCGTTGCTATAAGCAGTTCCGTCTCCAGATTTATTTAAGATACAATTTTCAAGATTTAAAGTAGCACCATTACAAACAACGATGACATTTGTATCGCTACTTGTTGCACTTAAGGTTTCATTTGAAATGGTTGTAGTGCCACTTGAATAAACCTTTGTTGCTTTATAAGTTTTACTAGTATTACCAATTTTTATAACCGCACTGGTATCAGTAATTGTGCCATAAGTAATGGTCGCACTTGAAGTATGAGCAGTACCACTTGGAAGGGTGTCGGTTTCATCTAGAGTGACAGAATCAGTGCCATCTGACCCAGAATTACCATTATTATCATCACTTGATCCATTTTTGCTATTGTCATCCGACGTATCAGTAGTGTTATTATTATCAGTAGATGATGTATTTGTTGAGTTGCATCCAGTTACAAGCATAGTCGAGGCTAATAAAGTTATTATAAGTCCACCAAGTTTCTTCATAAGAATTCCTCTTTTCTATTATCACTATAATCTCGAATTCTTAAAGAAACCTTGAAAAGTCTTAAAGTTTCCATTTTAAATTTTGTAAGCAAATTATTTAAAAATGATTTTATAAAAGCATATAATAACAACAAATGATAGTTTGCATATACAAAACAATTAAAGAAAGAAAGAGGTAGTTTATGAAGGTTGATACTATTATTATTGGATTTGGTAAGTGTGGAAAAACAATTGCCCCTTATTTATATAAGAAAGGCTAAACTGTTGTTCTTGTTGAAGAAAGCCCTGAGATGTATGGTGGAACTTGTATCAATGTTGGTTGTATTCCAACTAAATCACTTCTTAAATCAAGTGAACTTAGTTTAAGACTTGTACAAGGGATTCCAGATCCAGCTTTTTACTATCGTCGTGGAGTTGAAGAAAAAGATCGAGTTGTTAGTCAATTAAGAAAAGCAAATTTTGAAAAATTAGTTTTAAATACTTCTGTTAATTTACTTAATGGTAAAGCACATTTTATTGATAAGAAGAAAATTATCATTAAAAATAATGAAGGAATAGAACAAGAATATGAAGCTGATAAAATTATTGTTGATGTTGGTAGCAGAAGTGTTACTCCAGTAATTGAAGGACTTTATAACGATAAACCAAATCCTTATATTTATTACAGCAATACCATCATGAATGAAAAGAAGTTACCTAAAAAGTTAATCATTATTGGTGGCGGATATATTGGACTTGAATATGCTAATATTTATAGTAATTTTGGTAGTCAAGTTGTTGTTTTAAGTAATGAAAAACGCTTTATGGTTCGTGAAGATGTTGAAGTATCTTCAATGATTTATGAAGATTTAGAGAGCCAAGGCATTCGTTATAATGTTGGAGTTCAAATTAATAGTGTCCATGATAATGTTGTTAATTATACGGATAAAACAGGTAAAGAAATAACTATTGTTGGTGATGCTATTTTACTTGCAACTGGTAGACGTCCAAATTTTGATGGATTAAATCTTGCAGCTACTGGCGTTAAATTTAATGAATTTGGAAACGTTGAAGTTAATGAATATTTAGAAAGTAGTGTTCCAGGTTTATATTTTGTTGGTGATTGTAATGGCGGGCCACAATTTACTTATATTTCTCTTGATGATTCACGTATTTTAAAGAGTCATTTTTCTGGAGAAAATACTTATACATTAAAGAATCGTAAGAAATTCCCATATACAGTATTTTTATCTCCTGCATTATCGCGAATTGGTCTTCTTGAAAAAGAAGCAACAAGACAAGGATATGAAGTATTAGTTGCTAGACTTAGTGTAAACTCCATTCCAAAAGCAAGAATAATTGGCAATACTAAAGGATTTTTAAAGGTTGTTATTGATAAAAAGACTAATTTAATCTTAGGTGCTTCCTTATATTGTGAACTTAGTTACGAGATGATTAACTTAATTAAGATGGCAATGGATAATAACATTCCATATACTTACTTAAGAGATAACATTTATACTCACCCAACAATGACTGAAGCCTTTAATGATCTCTTCTCAAACGTTAAATAAAAAATAGCCGTAGATAAAATCTACGGCTTTTTATTAGGTCAAATCTAGTCATTATTTTAAACATTTTTATAAGATGCATTCATATTAAATATTATTTTAAGTATCAAACTTGCTAAATAGTTAACCTTTGTTATGATAGAAGTAGTAATTAAAATTACTAGATGGAGATTTATGGATTCAATTAATTGGGGTTTGTTTTTTGGAATATTTTTAGGAGTAATGACTGTTCTATTTGCTTTTTATGTTCTTACACGAATTTTTAAAATAATTCATCGTAAGAATTATATTCGTAAAAGAATTATATATTGTTATATTAAGTTTAAAGGCGATAACGCTAAGATTTTAGAGTGGTTTAATAATTTAACAAACATTACAAATAAGGAATTAAAACGAGTTCTTAAAGGAGTTAATTTAAAAGATTATGTAACTCCTTTTGATAAAGATTTCTTTGAGCAAATTACTCTTCAAAGGAAGTCGATTGAAACAACTCTTTGTTTAGAAAGACTAAATAAACGAAAATAGATTTTTGGTTAATTTGGACTCTTAAGAAGCGAATAATCAATAGGAAGTCGCTTCTTTTTAGTTGTATAAGGAAAAATAAACTTTATAATTATGTATCAAGTGATAAATTATGAAGAAATTTAATAACGTTGCTAAATTCAAAATTATATATCTTCTAGTCTATTTTGGAGATTCAATTTTTGGTAATTTTTTAGCCCTTTATTTAGTTCATCTTAATTACACGCCATATGAAAAAGGAATCATTTTAGCGATTGTTCCTATTGCCTGTTTTTTAGGTAATTTCTTTTATAGTAATTTTGGTAACGAATATAGACGAAATATAGTTTTATTAAAGATTTTATCCGCTTTAGAACTCTTTAGTGTTTTCTTTTTTGGTTATATAAATAACATTTATATTATTGCTATTTTGACTTTTATTTTTAGTTTTAATAATAGTAGTTACTTCCAAATTGAAGAAGGAACGATGAGTCAAACAATTAAAAAATATAAGACAATTTATTCTACTGTTAGAGTCTTTGGCTCTATTGGTTATCTTCTTGGTTTACTCTTTTCTTCCTTTATTTTTAATTATATAAATTATCAAATTCTATTTATGCTTAGTGGAGTTTTCTTTGCTGCAACATTTATTATGCTTTTTACTTTAGATCCAACAGATTATCTTCTTGATAACTTTAGTGATGAAGAAAAATTAATGAATAATAATCCTGAAAAAAAGAAAGTTATGCTTTTAAAAAACAAATACTTTTATCTTTATTTATTCTCTTATGTTTTAATGTGGGGTGGAACAACCTTAAATTGGAATATATATCCTCTTTATTTAAATAGCATTGGTTTAACTGATAGTGAATTTGCCATGTTTCAAGGATTTACGGTTATATTTGAAACAGTCTTTATGTATTTAAATATTCTTATTTATAAAAAGATTAAAAGTTATAAAGCTTTAATTATTATTGCCTGTATTTTAAAGATGATCGTAATTATCTTTGAATGTACTATCTCATCAAGATATCCACTTGCAATTCTAGCGATGGTTTTTAATGGAGTAGGTAGTGGATTCTTTATTTTTAGTAATGTTAACTTTATTAATGAAGTGTTTGGAGAAAAAGATCTTACAAGAGTTCTTCAATATGTGGTTGGTGTTAATAATCTTTATTGTGCAGCAGGTAATCTAGTTGCTCCAGTTATTTACACAAATACCTCTTATCAATTTTTCTTTATGTTAATAGGAATTTGCGAAATAATCGGAACTATTTGTCTTATTCTTATTAAAACAAATAAAAGATTTAAGACAACAAAAGTTTAAATGTTCAAAATCTAGCAGTAAAGCCGTTTGATGCTTGCATACCTTCGATATTTTTTTGATAATAGGTACAGTGGATTAAGTAGGTAGGAATTATATGAAATCAACTTATAAAAATAGTATTCGCAGCCGCGAGTTGATTATGGACGCCGTAATGAAACTTCTTTTGCAAAAAAGAGATCTCAACGCTATTACTGTAACTGATATTACAAGAGTAACTGGTTTAAATAGGGGGACCTTTTATAACCATTATAATAATGTTGCTGAAGTCCTTGAAGATTGTGAAAAAAGAATGGTTGATGAATTAACTAAAGAATGGATTTTAATTCATAATCAAGGTGATGGTATTCCAGCTTTCTTTAGGAAGTTAAAAGAGTACATTATTAATCACCAAGAACACTTAAAGATTTATGTTGATTGTATTCCTGGTTATTTCGTTATTGATTTAAAAGAAAGACTCTTAAAAATTGTTAAAGAATATTACGTAAAAGATTATCCTGAATATCCAGAAACCGATTATAATATGCGTATTTTTGTAAATGGAGTTATGATGACGGCTTTTGATTATTTAAGAGGTAAGAATAACATTGATATGGATAAATTTGAAGCAACCTGTGTTAAGTTGCTTCTTGGATTCCTTCCAGATAGATTAAACAAGAATTAAAAAAGCTAGAACCTTGAGTTCTAGCCTTTTTTATAATGGTAAATCTTTCTTGATAAATATTGCTGAACCAACAAAGTAACCAAGTAAACCAATCGCAGCAAGAATAATAAATTTATAGATGTAATCGACTGTTCCATTAACAATACTTGTTACATCAAATAGAGTAATAACACTTGTGTAATTAAAGTAATTAAGTGCATCTAAACGAATAATTGATGGAAGAACAGGGGTACCAAATAATCCAAGCATTGTTGCAACAAGGAAGAACATACTAAGTCCGCCGCCAATTGCCATTGCTTTTTTACTACGATCAAAGTAACAACTTGTAAAGAAACAGATGCCACTCATTGCAAAGACACTTAAGAAAGCACCAAGATTCATTAATATAAGCATTTCATAATTAAGTTTACTAGTTTCTAGATGAACTTGACTTAAGCAAATACAACTTGTAATTGCAGTTAAAGTAAACATTGCAAGTAAACTAATAGTTAAATATAAAGCTTGAGTAAAAACAACACTTCTTCGTTTGGTACCAGTTGATAAGACGTAAGCCATACTTCCGCTATCAACTTGACCAGCAATTAAGTTATTACTGCACATAATCATATAAATAATAGGGAGTAATAAACCTGCCATCTTAAAGAAGATGCTACCAACAATAAGGGAATAAATATCCATTTGTCCTACTTCTTGAAGAGCGTCACTTACTTCAGTAGGTAAACTATTAAATAAACTATTAGAGATATCTTTATTTAATTCAGTTTCCATTGATTTAATTGCAGCATTATATTCAGTTTCATCTTTATAAATACCATTCTTATAATTAAGATTAATTAAACTCATTTCATAATCATATTGAGCTTGATAAGAAACACAAGTTGTCATACTTAAATGTTTAATATTACTATAATCGTGACCAAAAGAATCATATTTTTCTTGAGTGATTCCATAACTACTTAAAGCATCTAAAAGTTTAGTAACAGTTGCTGGATCAGTAAAAACTTGAGCAAGGAAAATGGATGAAGAATTACTGGCACGGGTATTAACGTAACGTAATCTTTCTTCACTTTTTATATAATCTTCAGCATCACTTGATAAGTAGTGGTTTAATAAACTACTTACATCATAATCACTAGGAATTTCTTCTTTATTATTAGTATAGAATGAATCGAAATTGTGGGCTGGATTAATGGCATACATTACTTCACCTAAAATTTCTTTTGCTTCATCGGTGTCTTTAGTGTAACTTGGATCAATTGCTAAGGCTTTAGCGTAACAATAATCAGTTGTATCGTTTACTGCTTTTAAATAGGCAGTTTGAGTTGAAGCAACAAGAGTAAGAGGTTCTTTTTCTTGCCAGGCTTTTAAAGCTTCTAAGTAGGTTGCCTCATCACTAAAATCACTAGCTTTAGGAGCTAAACCAATCCAAGTAGAAAAATATTTAGCATATAATCCTTCGCTATCAACACTATATTGAGGGAATGATTTTTGCCAGGTATCAAGGGCCGCTAAGTAAGTTGCTTGGTCACTGAATTTAGTCGCATCAGGTTTAGAGGCTAACCAAACTTCGCATTTAGTTTTATATTGTGCAACATCATAATCATCATTTTTTAAATTAAAGACATAATAACCATCAAATTTAGATTCGCCATCTCGCGAATTATTATAGGCACTAACAGCTCTTCTTTTTAAACTTGATTCAATTTCGCCTTCAATAATAGTGTTTTCAAAAGCATTTTTAGTGCTACTAATATTTCCTTGACCACTAATTAACATAACACAAGACAAAATAAAACAGTTAGCAATGGTGATTATTGACCACATAGCTGCATTACTTTTAGCAGATTGTTTAAATAAAGCTTTACTAAATAACATATTTTCTCCTTCGATTAATTTAAGAATTAATCTTTTCTTTAAAGTAACGGTCTAAAGTGTATTTAACTTCACTAATAAACTTCACATCATATTTCTTTAAAAATTTAAAAAGTTCGTTGATCTCGTTATTCTTTATATTAATAGTAACTTGATTATATTGATCTTGTTTACGAATTACTTTATATGGTTCTTTCTTTAAAAAAGCCATATAGTCTTCGTTATTTTTAAATTCAATCTTGTAATCTTTAGTTGGTCTAAACTTAATATCAATCATATTAACTTTATCAATTAAGTGACCATCACTAATTAAGGCAACTGAATCACAACTCTCTTCGACTTCTTCAAACATATGACTACTCATTAAAATAGTTTTTCCTTTAGCATGTTCTTCTTCAATAATATCCATAAAAGCAACACGCATTAAAGGATCGAGTCCAGTTGTTGGTTCATCTAAAATTATAATATCTGGATTACCCATTAAAGCTGCAACAAGGGCAGTCTTTTGTTTCATTCCTTTACTCATTCGTTTAAGGTTTGCACGTGGATCAAGTTGAAGTCGCTCAATAAGTTCATTAGCGTAACTCATATCTTTTATATTTAAAAACTCAGCTTGAGATTTTAAGAAAGCTGTTCCTGTTTTTAAATCAGGGAAAGCAATTTCGCCTGGAACATAACCTACGTGACGAGCAATTTCACTCGCATTCTTCCAACTATCAAGTCCATTTACATAACACTTACCACTTGTTGGTTTAATAAATCCCATAATAGAACGAATGGTAGTGGTTTTACCACTTCCATTAGTTCCTACAAATCCAAGCATTTCGCCTTTTTCTATTTTAAAAGACTCATTAAAAATGCCACGTTCATCACCATAATCTTTGGTTAAATTTCTAACTTCAATAACAGTTGATTTAGACATACTATAAAGCTCCTTTCTTATAATCAAGGTCCTCTTTATAGAACTTCATAAAGTAATCTTTTAAAGTTTCTTTAACATTATTAAAATCTTTAATATTAAAGTTATTTAAAAGAAGAATAAGTTTATTAATATCTTTATCATCACAAGAAATAAAATAATAATTCTTATTTTCATCTTTATTTAAGATTTTGAAGTAGGTATTTTCTTTACTTAAATCACTAAATTTCTTGTAATTGGTTTTATTTAAAAAAGTGATTTCATAATACTTAGTAGTAGCGTGCTTTAAATCATTAGCAATAAATTCACTAACAATATGACCATCTTTAATAATGGCAATTCTATCGCAAGTTGCATCAACTTCATTAAAGATATGACTACTAAGTAAGATTGTTTTACCTCGAGATTTTTCATCTTTAATAAACTCAATAAAGTTCTCTTGCATAACTGGATCAAGTCCACTTGTAGGTTCATCTAAAATTAATACATCAGGATCAGACATAAAAGCGAGAACAATCGCAAGTTTTCGTTTCACACCTAAACTCATTCTTTTGGTTTCACCTTTAAGTTGATTTGGCTCAAGTTTAAATAAAGTTAATAGTTTATTTAACATTTCATTATTATGAATATGTTCCATATCTTGAATCATCTTAATGACTTCATAACCATTAAGACCACGAGGAAGGGCTATTTCTCCTGGAATATAACCAACTTTGTTTAAAATCTTATAATATTTTTTAAAAGAATCTTTATCAAAGATTTTAGTTTCGCCTTTCTCTGGTTTACTAAATCCCATAATATGACGAATAGTAGTGCTTTTTCCTGCTCCATTAGGACCTAAAAAGCCAAAACATTCACCTTTATAGATTTTAAAAGAGACATCAAAAACACCTCTTCCCGAGCCATAATCTTGGGTTAAGTGATTTACTTCAATAATAGGTTTTTCTTCTTTAATTTCGTTTTCCATAATGATTAATAAAACTATTTTAATCATAGTTTATTAAAAACATATAAACAATTAGTAGAATCAAAAATTAATTTAGATTAATAAATTATTAATAGAGAATTTATTTAAATAAAATATCGTTT
>DAIODM010000019.1:0-21120 GCA_036746835.1 Candidatus Onthovivens sp.
GCTTGGTTAATAACAATTTGTGGATAAGACATTTGTAAGTTGTTCTCTTGATAGATAATTAAGAATTCACGATTTAAATCACGAACAACTTGATAACGATCCTCTTCTTTACATTTAGCAACGAATCTAAAGGTAATTTCACAATCGCTAATTTCCGTAATTCCTTTATAGAAAGGGCCTTCAACAATTGCAGGAATATCTGTTTGAATACGCTTCATATTCTTAGCAAATATTGCTTCAGCACGTTTAATATCTTCGTTATAATCGATACCAACATCACAAACCGCAACAGTTAATGATTCACTTAAGTTAACAGCGGTAGAAATTGCACTATTATTAATAGATTTAATATTTCCACCCGCATCTTGAATACGAGTTTGTTTTAAACCAATCGAAACGACAGTACCTCTAAAATCATCAATAACAACGATATCACCAACTTGGAAAGTTTCATCAATAACAAGGAAAAGACCACTAACAATATCATTAATTAAACTTTGGCAACCAAGACCAATAATTAAAGTTAAAACACCAAGAGAGGCAATTAAAGTTGCAACATCAACACCCCAAGTTGCAAGAATAATTAAAAGTAAAATAATGATAGTTAAATATTTCAAGAAACTTGAAAATAATGAAGCGATTGTTTTGCCTTTTTTACTATTTGCAGTTAATTTCTTAATAACGAAATTAACAACACTAAATAACATCATGCCAACAACTGCAATAATGGCAGTTTTAACAAATAACATCCAGTTATTTTTGAACCAATCACCAATAGCTACAAATCCATTAGCATCTTTACCAAACATATCGAAACTTGATCCAAAAATTTTGCTACCAAGTAAAATAACGACAATAAAGATAACACCAAGTGTCCAAAGAACAATACGTTTTATAATTGATTTTTGTTCTTCTTTACTTTTTTTGTTCCACCAAGTCTCTTTAACAGGTTTAGCAGCTGCTGTTGAAGCAGGTTTAGCTGCTTGATTTTGATTAGCATTCGTAGTCACATTAGTTGTTTGATTTTGATTTTGATTTTTATTTTCTTCCATAAGATTCTCCTTTAAATACCTACTGATAAGGTCTTTAGAATCACATTTTTCATCGTCTCACCACTACTTAAGTCTTTAGGATTTATAGAATCACAAGTTAAGTCTAAGGTATAAGTTCCTTTATCAAGACTTATAACATCAATCTTGCCTGCAGGACTTGTTTCAGGATCAATTGTAAACTCATGAGAGACACTATTTCTAGTTAAAACAAGTTTATAATTACTCCAATAATTGAAATCATCACGCATATAAACCTTGTAATAAGCATATCCATCAATCATGCAATGACAATCCCAACTAATATCATAAACATCACTACCTGGAACATAAACTTCTGTTCTAAACGTCTTATCATAATAACTGCGTGGTGAATTTCTTGCATCGCCAATTATTGTAACCCGATAATCAGTATCATACTCCATACCTGTAAATGTATAAGTATAAGTTTGATCGCTATTTATATCATTAGAATATACTCTTTCTTTACTGATTGCGTATATCTTTAAATCCATTTTTTCTGGATTTTTAACTGATACATCATAAGTTAAGGTGTTTTCTTTAATCACAATACTATTAACAGTTATTGTCGGATCTTTAATTAAGAAATCACTTCCAATTACGACAGCTCCCGTTGCAATAAGCACTACACTTGTTGTAATCGTTGCGCTTTGAATAGCTTTCGCAGTTTTTTGAACTTTATCTTTACGATCTTGAGTTTCTTTATCTTTTTCTTGACGTTCTTTAGTTTTTTCTAAATTTTCGTCATTAACGTCTCCCCGACTATTTGTTTCGTGTTCGCTATCAGGATTATATAACTCCTCAGCATCCTTGTTCGCACCTTTAACCAATGTTTCATCGGTTTCAAGATGATTCACTTCATCAATATCTTTATTAAAGTTTTCATTTGTTTTTGATATATCTTTCATAATTTACCTCATAAAGATTTAGCATCTTTCTTTTTATTCATAAAATGATAAATGAGAATATAAGCAAGGCCTGAAGCAAATAAAGCCCAACTTATATAGGCAAATATGACACAGATTGAGCAATTAATTAAGATGGTCATTATGGTTGAAATAACACCCATTCCACAAGTGGCACCAAAATTAAATGGATCAAGTGATTTATGCTTTAAAACAAAAACATACACTATAAAGAAAACAATATAAACAAGATCAAAAGCAATTGTAAAATAATGAACCGCACAGCGTTTTTCGATTGGATTATTTACTAATAATTCTTTTACTGACTCTTCATATTCGGCAACATATCCTTTAACTTCATCTTCAGTTGTAGCACTATCAATTAAAGAATTATATTTCTTACTTAATAATGAAATATCGTTATCAAGTCCTCTATATTCATTATCATCAAGGTACTTATTAGTCAAATCATCAATCTCTTCTTTACTTCTATTTGCTTGACGCTCAAGTTGAAGTTTTTCTTTAGTTTCTTCAGCTGCTTTAAGTAAATCATCAATGGTACTTGTATGAGGATCATACTTAGAAACCTTATATTTTCCATCATCAATAATTAAGTTTAATTTATCATCAGTACAACCCTTTTTCATATCTTCAAGATCAACTGTAACAACTTGTTTGGTATAGACAAAAATTACCATTTCATCCAACTTTTTAACAATCTTATCAATTTCTTTATTTAAATCTTCAACCGATTGATTCTTATCTAATTTATTAATTTCATCAATCGCTTCTTGCTTCAAATTATTAATGGTATCTTTATCAGTAATATCTTTAATCGCTTCTTCAATACGTTTATTGATTAAATCATTAGCATCTTTTTCATTATTTTGAATAACATCGGCTTTCTTAATCATTGCAACGGCGCTGCTTGCACCATTTAAGCTATCACAAGTCTTAACTAAATCACCAATTAACACAAAAGATGAAACACTCTTATCGAGTAAAGACTCCGTAGCACTCATATTTATTTCACCATTAGCATCACTAGTTAAAGTTACTTTAACGCCATCGCTAGTTGAAATAATATAATCTCTAGACGCTAAAAGTCCACGGAAGGTTCCAGTTGAAACATCATAATTAACAGTTGGGGTGTTTTCACGTGGCAAGACTATTCCACTAAGACTAAGAGCATTTGAATCGTAAGTATAGGTGCTGGCATGTTTATAAATAGTAGATAATTCCTTATTTAATAAACTTCCACTTCCATAACCAAGTAAATCAATAGAACCACTTCCGTTAACATCAATTGTAGTTCCATCAGTAAAACTTAAAGTATAAGTTCCTGATTCTAAACCAGTTAATAAATCATTATGTGCATCATATGAAACGCTACTTGCTGACTCATAAGACATAATTGAATAATATAAACCTGTCTCATATGGGCTTGCTTGATATTGATCAGTTTCAACAGCACAAATAGCAACAATAGTTTCTTTCACGAAATCATTATTAAAGAAGTTAATAACTCCACTTGCATCACTTGTTGCACCATATAAATTTCCATAAGCATCCTTTAAAGTATAAGTGGTATTTGGTGATAACCCACTAATATCCCCGCTCGATTTACTAAAACTTGTCTTAGGAGCGCTTTGTGATCCTTTGACAGTTCCACTTAAAGCTAATGTCTCACTATCGATAGTTGAAACATAATCTCCAAGACAAACTAAACTAACAAGACTCTTACCAAGTAAGAACCCACCTAAGTAAGTTGATAAATCTAAAGTCGTTGAAGTCGCTGTGAAAACTGTAGGGTCAGAAACACCATAATTTAAACTATATTTTTACCAATAGTTAATCCATTTAATGAAGCGTTGCTACTAGTAAAGGTAATTCCAGCAACACTTTCTTGAGGTAATAAACTATAACTTACAATTTGAGGTAATGAATCTAGTGTTGAACCAGTTGTCCCTTGTTTAATAACTTTAGCAACTACTGAATCTTTCCAAAATTCAGTATCAATAGATATAAAACCAGTTGCATCAGCAGTTTGACCTAAAGTCGTTCCATCTTTATCGATTAAATTATAACCAGCACTCGCAACCAAATCTTTAATTCCCTTATTATATGCATCATATGTTGAAGTTGGGGTAGGTTCACGAGGATAAATAGTTCCTGTAAGAGAAAATTCATCACTATTAATATTTGTTGTATTATCTCCTTCAAGAACAAGAGCATCAAAAGAAATAGGGTCAACACCTGCTGCTAAACTACTAAGATCCATTGAAGTATCAGTTGCAGTAAAACTCGTAAACTTTTCGTGACTTTTCATAATATCATAAGTTTTACCTTTAACTAATCCACTAAATGTAGCTTCCGTTTCATCAAATGTAATACCAGTTAAAACAGCCTTGTTTAATAAACTAAAATCAACAACTTGAGGATCGCTATCAGCTTTTGCCATCGTAGTAACGCTCGACAAAGTTCGTTGATTAGCCGTTTTGTTAGAACCCCTTACAATTGAATGAGTGGTCGTTCCATCATCCGCTGTAAAGTAGATAGGATCTGTAGTATCTAAGAAAACCGCTTTATAAATAATTCCTTGTTTAAGAGCAGTAAAATTATAAGTTATTTGCTCTGCTACTGATGTATCCGTTGTATAAGTAGGAGCAGTTGCTTCAGCCGCAGTTAATCCCTTTTTAACAATTTGAGTTACTTTTTTACCATAATCAGTAGTTGCAAAAGCATAAGATGTTTCAGCTAAAGTAGGAATTGTTTCAGTTGTTGAATCGCTAAAGGTTACTTCGTATTTTCCACCAACAATTAAATTACTTAAAGTATTTTTTGCTTGGACGAAAGTAGCTTCAGGAATACCTTCTTTGTACTCAAAATAATACATGCTAGTTCCAGAATTATAACTAACAGTACAAGCATATTGAGAACAGTTACAAACTCTAAACGAGGTTTTATTAACTGTGTAACTTCCAGTGTTTTTTGCTAAATTATTAGTTCCCGAAACATCAGCAGAACCAAGATCAACATAAATTATAGCGTCACTTGCAATATCCCCAACCAAATTTGCAACACCATTATCAAAAGTAGCAATCTTAATACCATAAACCGTGCTACCAATTTTAGGACTTCCTGAAATAGAAACGACGCTACTAGTTGTTGCTTTCATTGTTCCATCATGATCCATATAGTAACCATTAACACTAGGAACAATAGTTGCGGTACCAGATATCTTTAAATTATAATTTCCATTAAAAGTGCACCATACAGCTGGACTTAAAATTTTAGTAATTGAGCCACCTCTCATATCAACATAAAAATCATTATCAAAAGAAGATGTTAATCCTGTGCCACTAGCTGAAGAACAACCAGCTAAAGTAGAGATTGTTCCATCAAGCATTGTAACGAGCGTCTTAGTTCCAGCAGTACCATAATTTCCAGTAGCTACTGTAGTTTGAAAACCATAAACGCTCCTATTAGTAGCAGTACTAATTGTAAGGGTATTAGAACCATCTACAACAGTATTTGAAATTAACTTCTTGTTTCCATTAGTATCAAGGTCAGCAACGCCATCACTATTGCTATCATAATAAGCAACAGTCTCACCACTTGTAGCATCTTTATCAATGACAACTGAACATCCATCGCAATTTAAAGCATAAATTCCACTACTTACTGTGTAATAGGAAGGACTACCAGATAATGGAGTATTAACATTATTATTTTTAATTATTTTTTGTTCTTTATTTTCTTCAACTTTAAAAGAATAACCTTCATTTAGTGAAGAGACTCCAAGCATCGTTAAGAGCACAAATACTATTGATGCATTAACCTTTTTAGCAATCTCTTTAAATTTCAAATTTTACCCCTAGATAAGTTACGACAATATTGAACACTATATATAATTTATGTATAAATTATATTGCAAAAAATTATATCATTTTTTAAATGTACATGCAAAAATAAAAAGTGCCGACATAATCGACACTTTTTCATTTTTAATAAATATTAAGTAAACAATAACAATTATTTTAAGCATCGAGATAATCGTAGGAAATGGTGAATTTAGTAATTCTAAATTTATCTAATCTTTACACAATTAAATAATACAAAACCCACTATTTTCAACAGTTGAACAATCGTTCAACTGTTTATTTAGCCTTCTTTTTTAAGAATAAACGAACGATTAAGTATCCTACTCCTAAAAGTAAGATTACCCAAGAAGCAATACTAAATCCTAAGCAAATTGAACACTTAATAAAGATTGTAAACATAATACAACCTAAGAGATAAGCACTATTCGCAATAATATTAACAAGATTAAATTCACTATGTTTCTTAACTAAAACATAAACAATATAGTAAGCAAGATAGGCAAGAATTAAAGCAATCAAGAAGTAATGAATAATGCATCTTCCTTCAATTGGATTAGCATTTACAAAATTAGTAGTTTCTTCTTTATAGTTTTTAACAATTGTTTCGACTTCAGTTACTGAAGTTGCATTATCTAAATCACTAATATATTTATCTTTAATTTCATCTAATGATGATCCTAAATCACTATTGTTTTTCTTGGTTTCATCATTGAAGTTATTAACTTCATCTTTAGCTTTATTAATGCTTTCTTTAAGAGTTACAGTATCTTTTGTTGAAGTTAAAATACTTAAAACATCACTATCTTTATCTTTAGATTTATCAAGATTATTGATTTCGTCAATTGCTTTAGTAATGAAATCTTTAATCTTTTCATCAGTTGCTTTTTCTTTAAGAGAAGTTAGTTCGCTAATAGCTTCTTCTTTAGTAAGAATAAAGTTAACAACATCTTTAGTTTGACTAACTAAAACATCTAAATCACTAGGAACTGCAGTACCACTAGTTAAATTATTAGTTTTATCGATAGCATCATTAACTTCTTTAATGGCTTCAGTATTAGTTAAACCATCTTTGAGTTTAGTTAATTCATTAATAGTTTCAGTCTTTTTAACTTCAAACTTAATATCTTCAGTCGCATCTGTTAAAAGTAAACCAAGTTGAGCTTTAATTTGTTTAATCTCACTAATTGACTTAGTTCCACCAATTAATTCATCATATTTAGTTTGAATTTCATTAATCTTAGTTTCATCTCCACCATTATTTTTAGCTTCATCGATTAAAGTTTTTAAGTCTTTTTTAGTGTCGCTAATAAGCTTTTCAACATATTCATCTTTAGAAACGGTATCGATCTCTTTTGTAACAATATTTTCACTTGTTGAAGTGTTAACTCCATCACCTTTTTCAGTAGCACTAACAATCTTTTCCTCAACAAGTTCATCATGAATTAATAAATCAATAACACCATCTCCATCAGTCTTAATAGTAATTGTTTTACCAGTTCCAGTTTCAATTAAATATTCTTTATCTGGTTTTAAACCAGTTAACTTATAATTAGTTGGATCATAAGTAACTTTAGCAGTGGTAACTTCTTTTGGTAAGATTTCTCCATCACTAAAATCTTTTTCACTACTATCATAACTATATGTGCTACCAGTCTTCATAATTGATTTAATAGATTTACCAATAAGTTTTCCATCAAGATAACTACGTAAATCTAAAGTATCACTTGTTGCAACAAAACTATAAGTAGTACCATCAGTCAAAGTAAATTTATAACTTCCACCAACCTCTAAATTATGTAAACTTCCATCATCTTTAGAGTATGTAACATCATCCACTGATTCGTAAGACATAATCGAATAATATAAACCAGTTTCATAGTCACTACTTGAGTTAGATGCATCTCCATCTTTACTAATAGCAACAATTGTCTTTGTTGTAATCTCACTATTATTATAGAAATTAATAACGCCACTTGCGTCGCTAGTAAGACTATAAATGTTTCCATCACTATCTTTTAAAGTATAAGTAGCATTTGGATCAAGTCCTTTAATATCGCCACTTGATTTATCAAAAGTTGTAGTTGGAGTAGTTGCTTTCCCTAAAACTTTTCCAGTTAATGATTTAGCGCTACTGCTACGATAATTTACATTATCACCAACATCAACAATAGTGCTTAAAGTCTTTCCAAGCAAACTTCCATTATTATAGTTAAGTAAATCAAATGTCGTGCCAGTTGCAGTGAAATTAATACTTGTTCCATCATTAAAAGTCAAAGTATATTGATCGCCACTCTTTAAACCAGTTAATGTATTGTTATTTTGAGTATAGGCAACACCACTAACATCTTTTTCAGGAATTAATCCATAATTAACTTCTTCATATAAACTATTAATATATGTTGCGTCTCTTGCTTTTAAAGCAATGCCACTAATAGTTAAATTCTTAATTTCATTAGTAGAATTGAAATCAATTTTTCCATTAGCGTCGCTTGTAACTTCGTGCGTATTTCCTTTAGAATCCTTAAGAATGTATGTCTTATTTGCATCTAAACCACTAATAATACCAGTCGCTTTATCAAAAGATGAAGCAGGAGTTGTTTCACGACTTAAAACAGTTCCACTTAAAGCTAATTCTTCACTATTTTTAGTTGTAGTTCCATTTCCTTCAGCGCTAATAGAAACAAGTGTTTTTGTTAAAGCTTCAGTAACAGTATTTAAATCTAAGGTTGTTACGCCACTTGCAGTTTCAATAACCTTTGTTGAACCATCAGTAAACTTCAAAATATATGGTGTTTCAGGAGTTAATCCAGTTAAATAGTCTGTTGAAGGATCAAAAGTAATTCCACTAGGAGTTGAGGTTTCTGTTAAAACTTTATAACCCATGGCAATTGATTCAGTTAAACTGTTACTAGTTGATGTGCCATCACCTTTAGCAGTAATCATTAAAATCTTACTACCTTCACCAATTCCTGTAACTTTAGTTAAATCGATTTTGCCATCAGTAGCACTTACTTCGTGATCAACTAAATTACTATCGGTAAGAATATAAGTTTTAGTACCAGTTAAACCACTAATAATAGCTGTTTTTGGGTCATAAGTTGTAGCAGGAGTTGCTTCACGAGTTAAAACTTTATAATTTAAAGTTGAGACATCTTTTGTTACGCTATTTCGGTTACTTTCTCCATCGCCTTCTGCTTCAATTGAACTAATTGTTTTGCCAATATAATCAGTTCCACTAAGTAAATTAATATATCCATCACTTCCACTACCTTCTGCAGTAAAAGTATGACTTGTCCCATCTGTAAAAGCAACTTTATAATCAGTTCCTGGCTCTAATCCTGTGAGCATACCTGTAAGATTATCATAAGTTGCTCCACTAACATCACGGGTTGGTAATAAGCTATAAGTAACATCTTGACTAAAACTATCAATATAAGTAGCATCTCTTGCTTTTAAAACAATACCTTTAATTGTTAAAGTATTAAGTGTACCATTTGTTCCAAAGTTAATTTGACCATTAGAATCTGAAGCTACTTCATGAGTATTTCCATTAGAATCCTTAATAATGTATGTCTTATTTGCAACTAAATCACTAATGATACCAGTCGCTTTATTGTAAGTTGAAGCAGGTGTTGCTTCGTGAGGTAAAACTTTATAGTTTAAACTAGTTAAATTAAGAGTTTCGCTATCTCTACTTGTTCCACTTACACCATTTTTAGTAACGGTTAATATCTTTTTACCTACTAAACTTCCACTATTATAAGTTGATAAATCAATTGATGTGGCAGTAGCTGTAAAAGTAATTGGAGCTCCTGAATCAAAAGTAACCGTATAAGATTTTCCAACTTCTAATCCAGTAACAGTATCTGTTGTTTGGGTATAACCTAAACCAGTAGTTGTTTCACGTGGATATAATACGTAATCAATAGTTTGCGCATCACTAGTTAAGGTATTATCTGTTGTATTTCCTTTTTGAACAATTGATTTAAAATTAAGTTCACTAATAGAATTGTGATCTGAATCAGTCGCACTATTTAAGTTAATTGTCCCAGTACTATCAGCAATTACATCATGACTTACTCCAGTTGAATCAGTTAATGTATAAGTCTTATTAGCCTCTAAAGATGAGATAATTCCTGTGCCTTTATCAAAGGATGATTGAGGAGTTACATTCTTGGTTGGGAAAACATAATTTGTTGTTTGTGCATCACTATCAGCACTTGTAGTTCCATCACCTTTTTTAACAATACTAACAATTGTTTTGCCTAATAAATTATTAGTAATTCCATCAATACTACCTGTTGAATCAGATGATAAATTATATATCTTTCCTTCACTATCTTTAATAATATATTGAGCACTTGTCGCTAAACCAGTAATTTTAGCAGTTGTTTCTGTAAATGATGTAGTTGAAGCAGGAATGGTTTCAGCTTCTAAAACACTATAACTAACTACACTTGGGTCACTTGTACTAGTGCTAGTTCCATCACCCTTCTTTTGAATAGCCGTTACAGTAGTTCCAACTAATCCACTAATAGTATTTAATTTTTGTGAACTACCTCCATCAGGAACTGTAGTTTCAGTAGTTGAAGTTTCTCCACTCTTGGTTGAAGTTAAAATATAAGTTGATCCACCAGTAAGACCAGTTAAAGTAGATGTTTCAGGATCAAAAGTTGTAGTAGGCGTTGTCTCTTTTGGTAAAATTGTTCCTGTAACAGTTTCAACAACTCCATCAATATGAGTTCCAGTTGACCCACTAACATCATTTTCACAATATAAACTTACAAGTGAGTAACCTGTAAGAGATGTAATTGGAGAAACACTATAATCTCTAAGATCATAAGTTGTTCCAGTTGTCGTAATTTCAATTTCATGCTCAACATTACTGCTATCTTTGACAGTTACTTTATATTTTTCATTAGCAACTAAGTTAGATAATAATCCACTAGTAGCATTAAAAGAAATACTAGTGCTTGGCCATTGAGGCAAAACAGCCCAATTCACTTCTTGAGCCGGACTATTATTTTTATCCATTTTCAAAATTTTTGTAATTTTATAATTTGATCTTGTTACACTATCTCTTGTAACGGTTTTTGAAGTCGCAGAAGTTTCTGCAAAATAGAAGAAATCACCTTGATAATAATATACTCTATAAACCATATTTAAATCATAATTACTAATAGTATTCGACACACTTCCTGTTTCATCTAATAAGACCGCTGGGTTAGAAACAACTGATAAAGTATTTGAACCTAACGAACTATCATAAACAACATCATCAATTCTTAATTTAATAATTGAACTAATTGTTTTCGAAATATAAGTATTAGGAACTTTTAAAGTTGAAGAAGTCATTGTTCCAGTTTCAAAAGAAATTCCATCACTAAAAGTAATACGATAATTACCGCCAATATCAAAATTACTAATTGTATTAGTTAGATGATTATATGTACAAGTTGGCGTCTCCCAAACATTTTTGAAATAAATGCTACCGCCAATTTTCTCAATGTATGTACCATTTAATCCATTAAGAGAAAACATAGAAGTATTACACCAATCAAATGTTTTAGTAGTATCTTTAGAACCATCAATTAATAAAGTTTCAAAGTTAGAGTTAGTATTTAGATTTAGTTTAAGCAACGAAGTTGAATCCAATGCGCCAGTTAATACTAATTTTTGATCCGTTAATGGCTCTAAGTATGTATTATCGATTTGGATTTTCCCACTAATCTCAACAACGCTACCCATTGCTGCAGGATAAAAACTAGTGCTATTTTTATAAATTCCTCCAATTAAAAATTTTAATTTAATTAAATCTAAACCATTAAGAACAACCTTTGTCTTTCCCGTAATTGAAACATCATTATTGCCGACATATAAAAATCCAATTGTTCCGCCTTCAATATTAATATACACATTTCCATCATGTTCAACTGCTACATTATTATTATCACTGTGATTAGATCCATACAAAGCATTAATAGTTCCGCTTTTCATCGTAAAGAAAGTAGAATTCATAGCCTTGTTGCTATAATCTGAACTAATATCGCTACATTTAAAAGTTGAGGTAGGATTCAAGTCATATTCTCCCGCAAGGTAAATAGAATATCCGGTTAATTTATCTGTATCAGTGCTAAGAAATGGATCCTCCAGTTTTACTTCACCATCATCTACTATTCCATCACAATCTTTATCAACATATAAATGAGTAGAACCATTTTCTTCAATACACAATAATGGTGCACCATAACAATAAACAGCCTTTTTCGTTGTACTAGTACCACTATCAGCTGAAAAATATATACCCGGTACATTAGAAACTTTGTAAATATATGCGCTATTATAATTTTCATTTTTCTTAATTATATTAGTATCAACTGCTTTTGAAACGCTAATGCCTGGAACATTGTAACTAACACCCATCATTATCGAAATTAAAACTATCAAACTCTTATTAATCTTCTTTTTTAATTCTTTTAACTTCATAAAGTTCTCCTTTATAAAGCATTAATTGTTTTAACTCACAAACGGATATTATTAACAATTGATGTTTTTAAAATAAAAAAGGTAAATATTATTTACCTTTAAAAAAATTATACAATTCTAATATTTGCTTGTAAATTTGAACTGTTTTAAAAAAACTATGTAAAATTAAAAATATTTGTAAACATAACAAAGTGTGATATTTAACTCACACTTTGTTAGTTTTTTGTAACAAAATATTATTTTTTCTTCTTGCCTAAAATTGTCATGCAAATTAAGTAACCAGTGCCAATTGCCCAAACTATATAGCAAGGAATAATTGCGTATAAGCAAATTGAACAAGTAACAAAGAAGCTTAAGACGATATAAGCAACAAGGAAGACACTACTAACAATAATAGTAATTAGATCTAAAGTCTTCTTCTTAAAGACAAATAAATTGACTAAGAATAAAGCAATATAAAGACCTAATAAAGCAAACATAAAGTAGTGAGAAATACAATTATTAGCACTCGTAATTTCAAAATTAATTACATTGAAGTTGTTACTAGTATCAATATTTAATTCACTTGGAAGTGTTGCGGTTGCTGTGTATTTACCAACCTCAACCATTGCTCCACTTACTTTAAGATCAAGTTTATAACTACTATCACCTTTTAAATATAAGGTGGCACTTGGAGCTTGTTCTTTACCATTATATGTAAAGGTTGTTTCACCCCAAACTATATAGTATTCACCATCTTTTGCACTATTAGCATCTTTTGCTAAAGTTTTAAGAGCACTATTAATGGTGTAATTATTACTAGTTGCATTATCTGGTAAAGCATAGTTCTTATTAGATAAAACTAACTACTTTATAGGTGAATGTACCTACATTAGTGTTGCTGCCACTTGCTAAAGCAATTGTTGCTTCACAAGTATCTCCGCTAATTATTCCATCAAGAGTAACGCTAGGAATATGAGCAGTTCCATCATAATTAAAGACACTAGGAGTCGACCAAGTTAAACCTAAAACTTTAGGAGTAATTGTAAATTCTTTAGTAGCATAAGCACCAGCTAAAGCAAATTCACTACTATTAGCGTAAGCATAATAAGTTCCAACATCTTTTCCAGTAGTCTTTACACTAATATATAATTCTTCTTTAAAATCACTTCCAGTACAATATAAGGTTGCAGTTGGACGATGTTCTTTAGCATCATAAACAAAGGTAGTATCTTTCCAAATAATATAATAGACACCACTCGTACTTCCAGGTTCACCAACTGGTTCAATAGTTGGTTTTGGTGTTGGAAGAGGTGTACCAATTGTATAAGTTGGACTAATAACATTTGTTGGTAAAGCGTAATTAACCGCTGAATCACCAATAAAACCACTTACTTTATAAGTGAAGGTACCTTTATTAACGTTATCTCCGCTATTTAATTCAGTTGCAACAGCAACAGCTTCGCCATTAACTAAATTACCAACTGTAACAGTTGGAACTTTAGCGGTTCCATCATAATAATACTTCTCAGTTGACCAAGTTAAACTTACAACACGACGAGTAATTTCAAAACTTGAAGTATTTCCACCAGTAGGGAAATGAATACTAGCAGTATCGCTAGCAGTTGCACTATAAGTATCAGCACTAATTGCATCACTACCTGTTGTAACAACAAGATCAGTTAAGAAAGTGTCATTTGCATATAGTTTAGCAGTTGGTTTTTGAGCAAGTCCATTATAAGCTAAACTTGTATTACTCCAAACAATATGAAGACCACTTGATGCATCAGGCATAGAAGTTGGAGAATATTTTGTAATAGTATATTCACCACTAATTACATTAGTAGGTAACTTGTAGTTTGCATTGCTTAAAGCAGTTGCTTTAAAGGTAAATGGAGTACCAGTAACATTAATATTATCTCCACTATTTAAAGCGATTGTTGCAGTACAAGAATCTCCACTTTCAAGATTTCCAACAGCAACTGTAGGAGTCTTTGCAACTCCACCTAATACATAATGTAAATCACTAGGAGCAGTCCAAGTTAAACTAACTTCTTCTTGAGCGATTGTATAAGTTAAATAAGCTTTATTAACATTTGTAGTATCGCTTTGAGTACTATCTAAAGTGTACTTAGAACTTGTTGCTAAAATGTGATAAGTTCCTGCATTAATTGATGAAGTCGAACCAATTAAAGTAAGAGTTAATCCATCATCAATAAGGGTATCACTAGCTCCACCAGTTTCTTTTTTATAAAGTTTAGCAGTTGGTTTTTGTTCAGTTGCTTTATAGACATAACTTCCACCAGTCCAAGAAACATAATAATCGCTATTGGAAGCAACATTCTTAGCACTAATCGTACATTCACAAGTTTGAGTTGGTTCATTACTTTCGTACATAAAGTTAATTGCATCTTTTAAAGAATCTACAACATAAGTAAATTTACCAACATTAATATTATCATCACCCGTTTTCAGTTTAATATTAACAGAAACACTAGCATCTTTTGTTGGATCAGATTTATAAACAGCACTCACAAGAAGCGTATGAGCAGTTCCATCATAATCAAAGGCAGTATCTGTCCAAACAAAGGAAACAACAACTTGTTTAATAAGGAATTTAGTTTGTAAATAGCTGCTCGATTCTGATGCAACCTTATACAAACTAATAGAAGCGGTTACTGTATATTCTCCAGCATTAATTCCTGAGCCAGAGAAAGTAATTTCTGTTTTTTCAGTATTAGTTGAATCAGCAACAGTTATTTGTGTACCACTTTCCATCTTATAAAGTTTAGCAACAGGATTTTGAGTGAGACCATTAAAGGTTGTTTCCAAGTTACTCCAAACTAACCAATAATCTCCATCGCTATGGGTTGCACTAGGATCTTTTAAAGTAATTGGTTCGGTATTAATGACATTACCATAAGTGGTTGTTGGAATCTCTGCAATATAATAATTTTTGTAAGCTTCCGTTCCAGTTGTGATAAATTTTTTGCCTGTTCCATCAAGAGTAACACTGATATTACTTCCAACTTCTGATTTAGAAGAATAAGTTGCTTTAATACTTGATCCATCAAGAGTTACTACATCATTAATAAAAGTTGAATCATTATGATAACAAATAACGCCTTCTAAGTTTGTAGCAACAAAATCATTGCATGATGTGACAGCATTTGCCGCACTTAATTCAATATCTTTAGGGGTTAAAGTTTTGAAATATAAAGGTCTTTGTTTAATTTCGAAGTCAATATAATTAGTAGTTGTATTTTCATTTACATAATCACCGGTAATGTAGGTATTTTTAAAAGTAATTGTAATTTTAGCTGTCCCTACATTTATATTATTTGAATAAGATAAATCGTAATCTGTTCCTTTAACTAGAGTTGTGGTCAAATCAAGAGTTCTAATTATTGGCTCAGGTGTAATTGCTGTTCCATTATAAATATAGCTACGAACAACTTCGTAATTTAAATGACGAACATCCCGGCCATAAACAGCATATAAAGTTGTTGGAGAAGATATTATGAATCTACTATTATAAATTTCTCCATTTGATGCTCTCCATCCAATAAAAGGAAAAGTAGATACATTAGCAGCTACATTTCCTTCTGTATCAATAGTTTTACCTTGTAAAACAGGTATTGTATCCGAAATAGCAACAGTATCATTTTCTTTATAAACAGTATCATCCTTAATCTCGGGAGTTGATGTGCCACCATTTAAATCATAAGTTACTTTCATTGGATTAGCGGCATTCATCGCATCATCTTCACTTAGACAATAATTAAAGAACTTTAATGAATAGATTTTAACTGCTTTTGAATATTCTCTATTTTGTGTATCATCACGTAAAAATCCAAAGATAGTATGACCATCACTTACATACCCTTTTGAATTATCTACAGTTTTTGAATATACAAGATCAATATTTTTTACCCCATCAACGACAGTATAGACAGACATAACATTAGTTGTTCCATTACGAGTAATAATAAAATCAATTATTTCATCGTTTTTATATGTGGCTACGCCTTCCGCAGAATCAGGATAAAATTTGGTGTGGCTATTTGTAAAATAGAAACCATTATCACTACTATAATTTCGATAATCAACAATCTTTCTCCAGCCACCACTTAAATCATGAAGGGAGAAACGCATCGCAATTGTATAATCCTTGCTAAAATCTTGGTCAACATCAAAGGTAAGGCCATAGTTCCAGCCAAAGTTCCACTCATAATAAGTAGTATCAGTTCCAACTCCATCTGTTTTATATGCAAAATTATGTAACGATTGATTTCCAGGTTGATTAAATGAATATCCCTTAAGTGTACAACTGATTCCAGTATTAGTTAAATCAACTGAATTTTTAAAATTAACAGCCGAACTTGGAGCCTCAGCCTGAACGAAATCATAATTTGCTACAAGTAGCTTATCAATTTTACCATTATATTTTTCACTAACTAAATTTGGTTCACTAATTGTGCTTGAATCAATTATTTTACTTTCTTCTCTACTTGCATTAGGAGTCATTAGACCAACACTTAAAACAATAGCACCAAATAAACATCCAAATAAACTACTCAAAAAATGAGATTTATTTTTCATAGTCGTTCCCCTTTTGGAATTATGTAAATAATTATTCTTAATGCATCGACAGCTATTAAATGAATAATTATTTAAAAAAACATAAACACTTATCATGTTTATGTCTAAAAATTATAGCATTTTGATTATAGAATATCAAAGAACCAATTATCGAAAAAATTACTTAAAATTTAAGTGTCAATTTTGGACATCCATACGTCAATAATTTTATTAATATCAACGATTGTTTCCTTCTTAATCTTTAAAACTTGACGATCAAAAGTATAAATTCCATTCACTTCATCTTCAACATCATTAAATTGAGTATAAATAGTACCCATTAATCCTTTAGAGATTAAAGGAAGAACTTGATCTTTATTTAGCGCTTCGTATTTTCTTGATAAAACATCACTATTTTTAAAATTCTTATAACCAAATTTCTTCTTACCATAAAAGTGATCCTTTAAATAGAGTCCATATCCAACATATTCACTAATAAAGAATGGTCGATCTTTCTTATATTTATCTTTATACACTTTATGTTTAAAGAAATAATTGTGAATTGAATTAAAATCACTATAACCAAAATCACTCCATCCACTTGTCGTATCATATAGTCTAGAAGGATCATTTTCTTTAAATCTTTCATAATTAAATTTAGAATCAAATTGTCCCCAACCTTCGTTAAAAATTGTGTAAATAATTACACTAGGGTGACTATATAATTCTCTTTGAATTTCTTTAGATTCGTTAATCCAAAGAGTTTGTCCTTCAACGTTTTCTCTACCATAAAGCTTATACTTATCATCTTTAACTCGATACTTAGAATTAAATAAACCTGGTAAGGTCGTAACTTTTTTACTATATTTTTCTCCACCATTAATAAAGTCTTGAATAACTAAAATTCCTTGAGTATCACAAAAATAATAGAATAAATCACTCTCAGTTTTTATATGCAATCTAATCGTATTAAATCCTAACTCTTTTATATGCATTATATCGTTAAGATAATCAATATTACTTAATGGAGTCAGGTTACCTAAATAATAGTAACCTTGATCTAAAACACCTTTAATAAAAATTAATTTATTATTCAAAAATAGACGTGGATATCCATCACTTGCTTTTTTAATCTTAACCTCTCTTAAACCAAAGTAAGATTTAACATTATCATCAAAGAAATTAATTTCTACATTATAAAGATATGGGTCACGTGGACTCCAAGTATGGAAAGCATTAAGTTTAATAACCGTTTCTTGGTTACTATTCATAATAATTTCTTGGTTATTAATTTTAACCTTACAAACTCCATCTACATTACTTTTAACAAACATCCTTAAAAGTTGTTCATTAAATAAAGTAGTATATCTTATTTCTTTTATATAATTTGTTCCCGTTGATTCAAGCCAAACTGGTTTATAAATTCCACTCGTTGAAGTATAAAAAATTCCACCTCTTCTTAAGGTTTGTTTGCCTCTAGAAAGATACTTTGTGTCTGTAAAATCAACGACAACAACAGAAATATCAAATGTATTTAAAATTACGTATTTTGCAATATCAAAACTAAAACGAGTATATCCACCTATATGACTACCAACTTTATGATTATCAATATAGATATCACAAATTTGATCTACTCCATCAAAATTTAAGAAAAGATGTTCTTTTTTAAAACCATCAGGCATCACAACATGTTTATGATAAATTAAAATTTCATCTGGTCTTAATAAATGATTAACTTCACTTAAAGGAGACTCGACAGAATAAGGTACCATAACTTTTTTGTCGCACGAAAAAGGTTTATCTTTATCTTTTGCTTTAATGATTCCTAAATCCCACTCTCCATTAAGTGACATATAAGAATCACGAACAAGTTGAGGACGAGGATATTCATTTAATGGAATTTCATCGTGGTTAATATTAATCTTTGGTATCTTGATCATATAAAAGTCCCTTATTATCTAGTTTATGGTTTTTACGATTTTTAACAAGTAAAACAATGGTAGGAACAATAATTAAAATAAATGCTCCTGCTCCAAAAAGCCAAATCCATTTTGGAGGAAGGTTTTGCGTGACTCCAAAATCATTGACATAAGTGTCAACCGAAAGCTTATCTACAATAATCTGAGCGATATATGGGCCAGTTATCATTGGTAAGGCGACTTGGAAGACCATACGAACTCCTTGGAAAACACCTTCTTTTCCACTTGGAGTATAATCCCTAACAAGCGAATTAATAACTGTTGCAACAATGATGTTTCCAAACATCATTAAGGTTCCAGCAATTAAAGCAAAAATTAAATCACCTTTGGTAACAAAGAAAAGTAAAACTAGACCAATAACATAAACTATAGAGCAAGGAATAATCATCTTTATCTTATCAAATTTATCAAGAATGAAACCTGCTAAAACACTTAGTAAACTACCAACAATTAATACAGATCCTAATAAAATTAAATAATTTGTTCCATCAAACCCTAAAGTTTTATTAAAGTAAATAATTAAATATGGAAAGACAATTTGAGTAGCACAACAATAAATAAAATCAGCAATTAAGATTATATAAAGCATCGGATTTGCTTTTATTACGCTTGGTTTAAATCCTTCAAAAACAAGTTTAATAAATTTTTCATTCTTTGGATCACTCTCTTCTTTAGGAATTAAAAAGAAAGCTACAATACCGATTAAAAAGACAAATCCACCAACAATAAAGAAGAAATAATCCCAATGTGTCTTTCCAGTTAAAGTATAAATAACTGTAATAGCAAGCATACTCATTAAAGGTAATACACTTAAAACCCCTTCTACTTTTCCACGGTTATTTTCTTTAACATTTCGTGTAACATATGAGTTAAAAGATGCATCATTTGCAGTACTTCCAAAGAAAGTCATAAGACAATCAAGAATAATAACAAAAATTGAAGCAAGTTGTGCTCCAGCGGCAGCTGGAAAAAGCGCACTCACATTACTAACATTAATTAAACCAAATGCTGCAGTTGATAATCCCCATAAAAGATAACCAAAAGTAATAAAGACTTTTCGTTTACCAACCTTATCACTTAATCCACCCATAATAATAGTAGTTAAGCAAGCAGTAATTGCACTTAAAGCAACGGTCCATGTAATCATCTCTTGATAATTGCTGTATCCAAGATCAAAAAGAAAACTATTTAAATACATGTTCTCTAAAGACCACGCAAGTTGACCAGCAAAACCAATAATAATAAAGACTAACCATTTACGTGCACCAACTTTATTTAAATTATTTTTCATAATGATCTCCTTTCAAGGGAACCAATAATAAATTAATTATAGATTATTTTAGACTAAAAGAATTAGTAATAAAATTAATATCTAAAATATATACATATTTTCAAACATACTAGACACTTTCTTTTTTCCAATTAAAAACCAAGCTTCGACAGCTTGGTTTTAAAATTTCTAATAATTAATGGAATCTAGAATATTTATCTTTAATTGCTTCATGAGATTCGTGTGAACGAATAACATCGCTAATAATTTCAGCAATTGATAAAACTTTAATCTTCTTACTGGTAGCAAATTCTGGATGATTAATCGTATCAGTTGTAATAACTTCATCAACATCAGGATTATCTTCAAATTTTGCAATAGCATTATTATTAAATAAGGCGTGGGCGCAACAAATATAAACTTCTTTAGCACCTTTTTCTTTTAAAATTTTGGCACCAGCACAAATTGTTCCACCAGTATCAATAATATCATCAACCATAATACAAATCTTACCTTCAATATCACCAATAATGTTAGTGATTTCAGCAACGTTTGGTTTTGGTCTACGTTTATCAATAACAATTAAACTTGTATCTGGAATAAAGTTTGCTAAATCTCTTGCTCGGTAAATTGCACCATGATCCGGAGCAACAATTGCAATATTTCCTTTTGTTTCAGGACGACTAGCAAATTTTTCATTTAAATATTTTGCGTAAATTACAGATGGGGATAAGTTATCGGTTGGAACACTGAAGAATCCTTGAATTTGCGAAGTGTGAAGTTCCATTGTAAGAACACGAGTCACTCCTGCATTACAGAAAAGATCAGCTACCATACGAGCAGTAATAGGTTCGTTCATATGAGCGATTCTATCTTGCCTTGCATATCCGAAGTAAGGACAAATTAAGGTAATTTCCTTACAGTTAGCACGTTTAATACCATCAATAAAAATGAGTGTCTCCA
>DAIODM010000020.1:0-15091 GCA_036746835.1 Candidatus Onthovivens sp.
TACTTAAAACTCGATAAAATAATAAGTCTAAGCATTCTAGAAAAAACAAGTTCTGATAAAGTTCTATATCTTATAAGTCACGAAGCTGAACCTATCTCCAAACAAGAAATAAGCGACTTACTATATGATTATTCTCAAGATACAATTGAAAAAGATTTAAAACTTTTGCTTAAAGAAAATAAAATTGGCTTAACTTCTAAAGGAAGAAATGCGAAATATTATCGATTTACTAAACTAAGAAAATCAATGATTAAAGAAGATAATTAACATAAAAAAACTTGGAATTTAATTCCAAGTTTTTCTTTATGTTTATTATTTTTGTTTCTTATATCCGATACCACCAACGACATAGAAAATACCAACAAGTATTTCAACTAAGCCATTAATGACAATAATATAGTCACTGAATGAGAATAATTTTTGAACAAGACCTAAAACGAATGTAACAAGATTTAAAACTAAGAAAACAATAAAGATGATAACGAATACATTTACGATTATTTTTGCTTTTGGACTACCAGTCGCAACAGCAATAATCGCAACTAGACCTGCAATTAATTCAATAATATCATAGACAAGACCAAATACATTAGCGAATGCTAAAGCGCCTGTACTAAAAGCGGTTTGAACATCTCTAAAGATTGTTGCTAAATCATTAAATATTGCATTAACACCCCAAATAAAAATAATAATACCAGCGACTAAAAGAAGAATTTTTGCTACATTTTTATTCATAATGTGGCCTCCATGTCCTTATTATAACTCTTAGAGATTTATACTAAAATTAATTTTTATTTCTTTTGTTTGTTTCGTTAACAATTTCGATAAATTTATTCTCATCTAAATCATAAAATTTAAGATAAATAATTAATAAAAGAATAAATAAAACCATTGGAACTAGATAAATTAAAGCTTTAAATATCATTAAATGAGGATCGTTGTCGTTATTTGAAATAACTGCCACAATTGCTTCGTTTACACTTTTTACAACATCAAGAGTTTTATCACTAATTCCTTTTGCTTCAATACTTCCAATCGTATCATTAAGTCCACTTAAGCCAGACACATTTAAGAATAAATAAAATAAACCAGTTTGAATTGCTCCAGCCCATCTACTTAAGGCGGCACGAATAGTCATTATTTCTCGATCTCTTCTTTCACCACTTATATAATCATTATATTCAATAACAATATTATTAATCATAATTGAGATTGAATTTATTTGACCAATAAAAAGAACAAGAATAAATTCAGCAACAAAAAGAAGGTATATATTAGCTCGTTTACTAAATATAAAATAAATTAATCCAAACATTACTGTTGTACCAAAAACACTAACAGTAAGAATTTGCTTTCGACTAAATTTCTTATTAATAAATGGATATAAGAATTGCGATAAGGTAGAAGCAACTCCATAAACAATCGAAAAAATAAAACTAACTCCATTAAAACCACCACTGGCTAAAGGACTATTATAAATTGCTTCGTTTCCATATCCATAAGTGTAATAAAAAAGATTTACACTATTACCTACTAAAATAAATAAGGCCGCAAAGAATAAAATTAAAATTATATTTCCAGGAATAATGTATTTATTTTCTTTAATAATTTTAAAACAATCAGTATAGTGGCTCTTATAATTTTCTTTTAATGACTTTCTCTCTTTTAAAACAAGCATATTAACTAAACTTGAAACAATAAATAAAACTGCAATAATAACTGCAATTAATTTAAGAGCAAAAGCTGCATGACCTCCAGTAACAGCAGGAGTAATTGCAACCAAACCATAAGTTCCAATTGAAATAAATAAGGATGACCATCCACCAAAATGAGCTTTCTTTTTCTCATCAGTAGACATCGTTTGGAAATATCCCCAGTAACCAATATCATTTAAACAGAAAGTAGTTTCAAAACAAAAATAACAAAATAAGAAAGTAACTACAAACCACCAACCACCAAGTGGATTAAAGAACATCATTAAAAAGAAAAGCATGCTTGTAAGACTGCCTATAAAAATCCAAGGTCTAAATGAACCGAGTTTTTTAAATCTAATAATATTTGTTAAGTGGCACATTAAAGGTAAAGAAAAGAATAACCCAACTACTTTAATAATGATTAATCCAATCGTTATAGTTAAAAAATAGACACTATAATTTGGGTCTAAAGGTAAATTAGTGCCATATTGTATGAATAAAAGCATAAATAAAGATATAAATTGAAAAATTGTATCTTTAAAAGCTCCGGTAATACATATCGTCAACCAACTAGATTTTGGAGCAGTATCTCCATCGTAAGTATGCCCTAAATCGTATTTCATATAAAAGATTATAAACTATTTAAACATTCAAAATATATAGAGAAAGAACAAAAAAAGTAGGAAACTCCTACTTTATTGCATAAATGATTTTCTAATAACTTCATCAAATAGCTTACGAGTGTTACTAAATAATAAAGTTAATTTTTTTCGATCATTCATCTCCGCTTTAGCTTTAAGTTCACCATCAATTAAGACTTTGCACTCTTTTTCATTAGCTAATATAGTTAAAGTATGATGCATCATCGCCACTTCATATGCATTATATTCATTATTAACACAATATTCATTTACCTTACATTGGTAAGTTTTTAAACAGGTAACAATATCTTCTTTAATCGTATTTGGAACTTGATCTAACATAAAATTACCTCTCAATCATGTGTGTATTATTGAACCTTAAAGTTAATTAGTCAATATCAACTTTTATGTATTTACTACATATTTTTAAAAGTATATACTTTTTGCGTTATGACAGCGGTAATCGTTATTCCTCTTATTTCTATTATTGCAATGATCCTATTAATCATTCTTTTACCTAAAGTCAAAATCGGTAATAAAGAGTTTCAAACTTTCTATATTCCACCATTACTTGGAGCATTAGTAATCATAATTTTTCAACTTGTTGATATTTCAACCGTCTATAATGCTTTAACAAGTAACGCATCAATTAATCCACTTAAAATATTAGTCCTTTTTATATCAATGACACTTCTTTCAGTTGTTCTTGATGAACTTGGATTATTTAAATATTTAGCTAACTTTACTTTAAAAAAAGCAAAGCATAATCAACATAACATATTTATTAGTTTGTATTTATTAACCTCTATCTTAACTATTTTTACTAGTAATGATGTTATTATTTTAACTTTTACTCCATTTATTATCTTTTTTAGTAAGAACGCTAAAATAAATCCTATTCCATATCTTGTCGAAGAATTTATTACTGCAAATACTTGGAGTATGATGCTTCTTATTGGTAATCCAACTAATATTTATTTAGCAACTGCTAATGGAATTACTTTCTTTAGCTACTTTGAAACCATGGCTTTCCCTACTGTTTTAGGTTCTTTAATGGCTTTTTTAGTTCTTTACTTAATCTTTAATAAAAAACTTAGTGAAAAAACCGAACCTATAATTGATGATGTTAAACTTGTTGATAAGATTTCACTTTATGTTGCTTTATCTTTATTTGTTGTTTGTATTGTTTTACTAGCAATTTCTAGTTACATTAATTTAGAAATGTACCTTATATGTGGCGTTAGTGCCTTATTAATAATTATCTATTTATTAATTAGATCAATCTTTAAAAAGGATGCTTTCCCTATTTTAAAAAATTCAATTAAGCGTATTCCCTATACCTTAATTCCTTTTTTACTTAGTATGTTTGTTATTGTTTTAAGTCTTGATAAATATGGCGTCGTTAATAAATTAAGTGAATTACTTAATAATAACTTCCCTATTTTAACTTATGGTTTAACAAGTATGCTCACCTGTAACTTAATTAATAATATACCAATGTCTGTTCTTTATAATGAGATCATTAAAGGCGTTAATGAAACTTATGCTTTAAGAGCAACTTATGCGACTATCGTTGGTAGTAATATTGGTGCATTTATCACCCCACTTGGAGCCTTAGCTGGTATTATGTGGATGGGAAGCTTAAAACAATATAATGTTAAATATAGTTTCTTTTATTTTATTAAGTATGGCGTTATTGTTGGAATTCCAACAATATTAATGACACTTTTTGGTCTATATATTGAAACTTTATAAACGAAATGACACTAACCAAAAAGTGTCATTTTTTATTTTAAAAAAAGTTTATCAATTCAAGGTTCTTTTAAGATTTAAAGATTAAAGTAATAACGTAAGAAGGAATTACTTATGAAAAAGAAATATATTTTTGGACTTGTCGCTCTTTCTAGTGTTGCAGCTTTAGCCTCTTGTGCTGGAACTACCACTAATAACTCATCAACTGATGATGGAAATAATAGTAACGTTAATACAGATACTTCATCTCTTGCTATTAATAACGCAAAATGGAATTATGATTCAACAAATAATGTTTATTATCAAATTGGAGTAACTTATTGCGCAACTCCTACTGCTTCACAATATGAAACGATGGGAATTTATGTTCCTGGAAAATATTTTAATGCTACAAAAAATAGCGATGGAACCTATACTTGTACTGTAAATGATTCTGGAACAGTTGGAAATTATAATGCAACTACTGCTCCAATTGTTATTCCAGTAAATACTCCAGGATATAGCGCTCAAAGTGCTCCAACTAGTTATGACTATAATAGTGTCAGCACTTTCTTAAATGAAGGATTTATTTATGCTTTCCCTGGAATTAGAGGAAAAGCTAATGGAAGCAATTATGCTGGAGGTGCTCCATGGGGCGTAACAGATATTAAAGCTGCGATTAGATACTATCGATATAATGATACCTATCTTCCAGGAGATAGTGAAAAGATGATTACTTTCGGTATGTCAGGCGGCGGAGCACAAAGTGCTCTTGCTGGAGCAACTGGCGATAGTGATTTATATACTCCTTATCTTAATAAAATTGGTGCTGCAATGACTGATGCTAATGGTAAAACTCTTAGTGATGCTGTTTATGCTTCAATGTGCTGGTGTCCAATTACTAGTTTAGATATTGCTGATGAAGCTTATGAATGGAATATGGGTCAATTTACCACTAGTGGAACTAGAGCAACTGGAACTTTTACTAAAGAATTAAGTAATGATTTAGCTGCTACTTATGGTGAATTTGTGAATAAGATGGGCTTTAAAGATGAAGATGGCAATGCCTTAACTTTATCAGAAACAACTGATGGAATTTATACTGCAGGAACTTACTATGATTACATTATTAAAACTATTGAAACTTCTTTAAATAATTTTATAAGTGATACTACTTTCCCTTATACTCCATCAAGTGGAATGGGAGGAGGCAGAGGTAATCGACCAAGTTCAGTAAGCACAATTACTACCTCAACTACCTATAATACATTAGAAGATTATTTAGCTAGTTTAAATGCGACCGAAACTTGGATCAATTATGATTCATCCACTAAAAAGGCCACTATTACAAGTTTAGAGGCTTTTGTAAAATACGTAAAAGTTGCAACAAAAGATGTAGGTGCTTTTGATTCACTTAGTACTTCAGCTGCTGAAAATGATGTCTTTGGTACGTTAAGTAATGATAAGATGCACTTTGATTCTTATATGGCTGATTTACTTACTAAAAATGATAGCGACTATAGTTCACTTAGTGGATATAGTTCTAGTTATAAAGATGCATATAACACTGCAATTACTACCAAAGATGAATTAGATACTACTGTTGCTAATCGTGTAGAAATGTATAATCCTATGTATTACATTCTTCCAGGTTACGAAGGATATAACACTTCAACTCTTGCTAAACACTGGCGTATTAGAACTGGAATTACTCAAGGTGATACTGCCTTAACAACTGAAACAAACTTAATGCTTGGACTTGAAAATAATTCAACCGTAAAAGATGTTGATTTTGCAACTGTTTGGGGTCAAGCTCACGTTGAAGCTGAACGCACTGGTTCAAGTACTACTAACTTTATAAGTTGGGTTGAAGGATTAACTGATTAAAAAATAAGCTCTTCGAAATTAATCGAAGAGCTTTTACTTATAATTAAATAATAACATGGCGTTCATAATCTTCGCCATATTTAGCGCGCTTCGATTCATACATTGCTTTATCCATTCTTGCAAAGAGTGAATCCACAGTATCTGTATCATTCTCATAAAAACTATATCCATATGAGAAGTCTAGTTTATAAGGTAACTTTTGATCAATTGTGTGATTTAAAATGTTATTTTCAAGATGGTCTAAGAAACTAACAACATCTTTTTCACTATCGACTTCACGCATAATAATAAATTCATCACCACCATAACGAGCAACAAAATCGTTTTTACTAGCAGTGTTTCTTAAAATACGACCAATATTACGAATTGCTTCATCACCTGTTTGATGACCATATTTATCATTAATTACTTTAAAATTATCAACATCAATTAAAATACCAACTAGCATCTTCTTATTGGTTTTAGCTTTACGAGCCATCTTCTTAATATCGCCTTCCCAATAAGTTCGATTATAAACTCCTGATAATTGATCAACATGTGATGCATTACCATGAATATTAATATAAAGTGAAACCATTGAAATAGATAAAGAAGCCCAAGTTAGAGAGACACCATAAACAAACATTTGCGTAACTGAGCCAACAATTAAAGGTAATAAGAAAATAAAGCTTGGAGCAAGCATATAACTACGTGCATTATTACGGTTGCTATAAATTAAAATCTCACCATAGGCAAGATAACAGAAACTAACAATAAAAGGAATATAAGTATAGATAGTTCTTTGATAAACGTTATCTGCAGTTACATTGAAAATAATTGGATAGAATGGCGTAACGATAACTGCTGCTAAAACTACAAACGAAGGAAGAGCAATAATCCACCATCTTTTTTTAATACGTTCAATATCTTTAAATAACTTATAATCAATATAAAGAGTCCATAAAAACACGAAGACAATATTAATTGAGAACAATAAGCAGTTTAAAATTATATTTAAAGCTCTAGCTCCATAAAATGTCTTCCCATCGACTAAGAAAGTTGAAGCTTCAATCGCACAAAGGACGATTGTAACCCAAATTAAACTAATAAAAATCTTGTCGCTAAATGTTTTCTTCTCAATAGTTCCTTTGCTACTTAAAAGAAGCATTATCATATTTGCAATGCCAAATCCATTAGCGACTAATATAGCAATAATATTCATTTTAATCCCCACTAAAACGTAACTTAATTGCAAATTAAGTATTGATATTATATACCTTTTTAATCTTTTGTGGATTATCTTATTTTTTTAACGATAACCATCGAACTAATTTAATCAAATTTCAACAATAATCTTTTTTAAAACCAAAAACTCTTAAAAATAACTTAAATTTAAATGAGTAAAATAAAGATTAAAATCATTATATTTTTAATTTTTTTCTTTTTACTCCATGGGAATTTATTTAAATAATTAATTGATCTATAAACACCGAGCTACTACCTAAGTGAGAAATTATCTTAATTAGTAAGCTAGCACTACTAAATAAAATCCTATACACTTAGTTACGCAAATTTAGGAACTATTTTATTAATAAATCAAAAAATTATTCTTTAATTAATCCATGGAGTTTATTTAAAATCTACTCTATTAACCTCCTTCACTAATATATAGTGAGGAATTATTAATTATTTAAAAATATTTTAAAAAAATAAAAACCACATATATTTATGTGGTTTTCTTTTAAGCTGTTTCTTTAACATCAAAGGAAGCAAAAACGAATTGATTCTTATCAATATAGATTGCTTTACTATTTTCTTTTTTAATAAGTTTATTTGCTTCTTCCATACCAACTAAGAAACTAACAGTACTTAAGGCATCTGCAAGCATACTTGATTCATTAATGATTGTTACGCTAAGTAAGTTTAAATCAAGCGGATATCCTGTTTTAGGATTAATAATATGATGATAAAACTTACTATCTTTAATAGTAAATTGTTCATTTACACTACTTGTAACAACAGCTTTATCTTTAACATTAATATTTAAGAAGCTGGTTCCTCTTTCTTTAAGAGGATTTTGAATGCCAATATTCCATAACTTTGTATATTCATCATTCCCTAAAGCATAGATATCGCCACCAAAATTTAGTAAAGCATCTTTAATATTATTTTCTTTTAAGATTTTAACTGCTTCATCAACCGCATACCCTTTAGCGATACTACCTAAATCAATCTCCATTCCTTTTTTCCTTAAATATACTTTTTTACTTAAAGGATAAAGGATCATATTTTTATAATTAACTAACGCTTTTGCTTTGGTGATTTCATCTTCACTAGGTACCTTATCATCTTTAAATTTATAAAGCTTACTAAGAGGACCAATTGTAATATCATAAAGTCCATTACTAAGTTTACTAAACTTCTTACTAATAGCAATTAAGCGATAAGTCTCATCGCTAACTTTAATGGCTTTTACGCCACTAAAGCGGGAGATGAGACTGATTTCGCTATTAACCTTATAAGCAGACATCTTATCATCAATCTCTTGAACACGAGCAATAACTTTATTTATTACATCCTTACAATCATCCTTAAGAGTATAAATTGTATTAACAGTTCCTAAACTATAGAAAGATGTTTCAAGCATAGTATTAACTCCTTAAAGCTTTGCTTAAAGCGCTATTAACAGCGCTAATAATTCCATTACTACTATAAGTGGCTCCACTTACTTTATTAACACTAGTAGATTGACTACTAATAATGTTACTAACAATTGTTGAGAAAGCACGATTATAGTATTGAGACATATCTTGGGTACTAACTGTTGTAATATTAGTGATTTTATCGTCTTTAATCGTAACACTAACAGTGGTTGTGCCATTATGGAAACCAGTACCACTTCCAGTATAAGTTCCATCAATATATTTAGAAGTTGTAGTATCAGTTGTTGGGTCGGTAGTAGTATCTACTGGATCAGTTGTTGGATCTGTAGTTGGGTCAGTAGTTGTATCGCTACTATCACTAGTGTCATCGGTGCTATTTGCACTTGTATTAAGTGCTTTACTTAAAGCATTATCAACAGCACTAATAATTCCATTACTACTATAAGTGGCTCCACTTACTTTATTAACATCAGTTGATTGACTACTAATAATCGCACTAGTAATTGAAGAGAAAGCACGATTATAGTATTCACTCATATCTTGAGTACTAACTGTTGTAATAGATGAAATCGCACCATTTTTAATAACAACACTAACAGTCGTTGTTCCATTATGGTAACCAGTTCCACTACCAGTATAAGTTCCATCAAGATATAAAGAATTTGTAGTACCAGTTTCAATTGTCTCAGTAACTGCACTTGTATTACTTAAGAAAGTATTAACACCTAAATTACCAACATAATATAAGCCAATTGTGACCGCAGCTGCAATTGTTGCAATTGCTTCTGGAGCACTCTTATTTACAAGTTCACAATGAGCATTATCTTTAACGCAAATATGAACACAATTCATACAATCAATACATTCGCCATCATTAACCTTATCATATTTATATAAAGGAATACCCATCTTACAAGTTGAAGTACAAAGTCTACATGGTCCACAAGTTTCTCTATTCTTACTAATCTTAAAAATTCTAAATTTTGAAATTAAAGTATAGATAGCTCCCATTGGACAAAGATAACGACAGAATAAACGATCAACAAACATTGAAGAAATAAAGATAATAATCATGATTGTTGTTCCTAGCCACAAACTAGTAAACGTATAACCTAAATCTAAGGTAAAACTAGTTGGTAAGGTAATATTCCAAACAATTAAACTACCAAACGCAGTCCATGGATCCATGAATTCAGGAAGAGTTGCTCCAAAAATCCATAATCCAACAATAGTAAGTAAAACAAGATACTTAAGGTACTTTAAATAATGATCAACTTTTTCAGGAATTCTTCTTATTTTATGTTTAAAGATTTTACTTCCAATATAATGGAAAAAGTCTTGAATTGCTCCAAATGAACACATATATCCACAAAAGAATCGACCAAAAATCGCTGTTACTAATAAAAGTAAGACGGTTGGAAGAATTGCTAAAGGTAAAGAAGCATAACTTCCAGTTCTAATAGCATCAATAAAAGCTTTAATGCCATTAAATGAATCAACAAATAATCCAGGAATTAGCACTAGACAAATTACCTGAGAAACAACTTTTAATACTGTATATTTATTTACTTTCTTCGTCATAAATAATTTCCTCCGAATTTATTTATGATTAGATTATAAAAAAGAAGGCTTAAAGAATCCTTGAAGAGGCAATTTATTTTTACTTCCACAAAAAAAGCACTATTTCTAGCGCTTATTTTATATTTAGTTTTATTTCTTTATTTCTTTTTTAGGAGCTCTTAATAGATAACTACTAAATAAGCTACTATAAAGGAAGAAAACAACAAAACAACCAACAAAAGCCATAAAGACTGAATCATAATTATTCATATCTTTAATAAATAGATAAATATGATCAACTAAAAAGAAAACAAATCCACAAGAATAAATAATCTTCGTTGCAAATGGATACTTTTTAACAATAATGATGACTGTAAGAATAATTAAGGCAATAACAACCATTATTGAACCAAAAAGATAATCCTTCGCTTTAAAATAATAGTAACTTTCTATACCAGTTAAAACTAAACAAATTGATAAGATAATACGATGAACAATTTCATTAAACTCATAACCACCAATAAGATAAAAGAAAATTAAGAAAGTTAATAAAATGATAACTGCACTTAAAACTACTCCATAAAAAGTCTCCATTTTAACTAAAGAGTAGATTCCAAAAATAAGAGTAATTATTAATAGAATCATTGTTCCAATAAACCAATAAACTTCACCTTTTGATTTAAGTTTTAATTTTTCTAACATAGATTTCTTCTTTCTTTAAAAATTATATCACTATTATTTACAAATATTGTCTTTATGGAGCTTGTCTTTCATTTTATACATCTTATCATCTGCTTCAACCAGGGCTTCTTCATAAGGTTTTGATCCATCATAAGTTGCAACTCCATAAGCAAAAGTTACAATTGTATTGTTAATAGTTCCACAGTTTAAATGAGCTTTTTCAAGATTTTCTTTAATCAATTTACTATATTCATCACGCGCAATAATAACAAATTCATCACCACCAACTCGATAAACTCTAATCGCTGGTATTTTAGTAAAGGTAACGCTCTTAACAACCATCTTTAAGGCTTCATCTCCTTTAAGGTGACCTTCATGATCATTAATTTCTTTAAGACCATTCATATCAATCATTACAACAATTACTTTCCTTTTATATTCAATTACCTTTTTAACTTCACTATCATAAAGAGTATGTGAACGGGCTCCAGTTAAAGGATCATAAGCTAATACTTCAATGTTAACGAGCGAATAATATAAAACTAAAAGAATAACAACTGCGGTATAAATAATAAATCTAACTTTAAAGATCATTTCAAAAGCAGTCATTAAAGTAACGGTTGATATAATAATAACAAGGAAGATATTCTCGTATATTTTACGAACAACACCTTTCTTGTTTTCAAGGTAAATCATGAAAGCAAAGTAGAAATAAGTTACTAAAAATGGAATAAAGAAAAGAGGTCCATTATCGTAAACGTTACTACTTGTAACATAGAACATATACCCACCATAAATTGAACCAAATGCTAAAACAATATTAATTCCTTCAGGAATAAGTAAAAGAAGCATCTCTTTTTTAGTGCATTTATGATTAACAAGAGCAATAAAGAAATATATTAAAGGCGAGAAAGCATAATTAAAGAAATCAACATAACGACGAGCAACATATAAATCATCGCTCATCTTCCACATAAAATAGTCTACAGTTGTGACAATGATTAATAAGAAAGTAAATAAAACCGCTAATAAGAAATTTCTTTTTGCTCGAGGAGTCATTAATTCATTAAAATAAATTAAGAAAGTAAAGATAATTAAAGAGAAAAGAGCAGGAATATATCCTTCAATTGCCTCTTGTAAAATTGATAATCCACTATTTGTGTCCATATGCGAATATTATATCAAAGTAGATAAAACAAGTTAATAAAAAATGGTGTCTTTTTAAAGACACCATTTAATTTTTATTTATTATCTTTTGTTTCAGCTTTAGCAAGCATTTCTTGCTCATAAGCTTCTTGCTTTTTATCGTGTTCATCACTCAAAATGAGTTTTGCATCATCCCATTTCTTTCCACGAAGTGGATAGAAATACATCGCAACAAATGAGATTACAAGAAGAACACCAGTAATTAAGAACCAAGCCATAAAGAGACCATCTTTGGCACTTTGAGATTGGTTGACCCAATCAGTAACTTGCTCACCACTCTTACTAGTTGTTGTAAGATCGGCATTGAAACCAAATGCAGCAAACATTGTATTAAAGATTGCGGTTGCAACTGCTTGAGCAGGTTTAGTAACTAAACTATTAACACCAGCATAAACTCCTTCTCGACGACTACCATTATCGATTTCATCTTTATCAATGACATCTCCATTTAGAATAGGAACAAGATACATTCCACCACTAAATCCAACGCCAATTAAGAAGAAAGCAACAACAAGCATCCAGAAATATTTACCAAAGAATGCACCAAGGAAACAACCAAGTCCCATCATCGCACACATTACAAGCGTACAATTACGAACACCAAATTTATCTCTAAATTTCGTAAAGACAATTAAACTTGAAACCGCTCCAACTAGCATTGCTCCAAAGCAAATAAGCATACTACTTCCACCCATCCATCCAACGCTACTTGCCCACATATCCCAAACTGGAGTTAATCCAGCAAATAAACTGGTTTGAGCAAAAATAACAGTCCAACTAATAACAAGGAAGAAAAGGAATGATTTATTTGTAAAGGTTTGTTTTAATCCATCCCAGAACTTTGGTTGCTTTTCTTCTTTAACATATCCATGTTCTTTATAGAAGAAGGTACTAGCAAAGATAACGATTGCACCAATAATACCAAGACCCATCATTGCAAAACTAAAGTTTTGTTTACCTAAAGCACCAATAATCTTAGTGTAATTTGAGTTAAAGACCATTGAAACACCAGTTGAAAGAAGCGAGAAGACAATCTTAAGAAGGAAGATTGGACTTCGAGCTTTATTTGTAACAGCCATTTCATAAGGCATAACGTAAATTGCACTCGCGACTGCTGTATAAAGAGTATCAAAGAAAAATAAACTAATTAAGAACATTGATCCAAGTAAGGCTTGATTGTTTTCCATTCCTGGGAAATAAAGCCAAGCTAAAGCAAAGAAAAGTCCATAGAAAGGAGCACCATAACGAATCCATGGGATTCTTCTTCCTAATTTATGTTTAGTATGATCAGCGATAAATCCATAAATTGGATCATTAATTGCGTTCCAAATACCAAAGATAATCCAGATAATACTTGCAATCTTTGCTTCAAGACCAAGTGAATAAACATAGAAACTATTTAAAGTAGCTCCTTCAATAAAGCCACATAAAATAGCACACATTCCATCAGCACCAGCAAGCCAAGCAGCTGAATGAAATGGAACTTTCTTCTCAACACGAGCTTTAACATATTTTGTTTCGGTAACATTAACTTTGTTTTCCATTTTAATTTCCTTCTTTTAAATTATTAATAAATTCAAGACACATCTCTTCATATTCTTTAGGATAATGAATCACACTTTGAGTGTGGTCACATCCTTTATAAAGTTTTAAGACACAACTAGGATTAGCATTCTTTAATTTATATGCTTCGTCTTTAGGAATAAACGTATCACTATCACCATGAACTAATAGTATTGGTACATCTACTTCTTTGATTACATTAGCGACATTTATATCTTTAATAAAATATCCATGATTAATTTTTAGTAATAAAGAAGCAAAAGGCAAGATAGCAAGTGGTAAGTGATATAAAACTTTAGTCTGATACGTAAAGAGATCTTTTAATGATGAATAACTGCTATCACTAATCACAAACTTCACATGTGGATCTTTATATTTTAAGGAGAGTAACGTAATTGCAGCTCCTAAAGATTCTCCATGTAAACCAATATAGACATCTTTACCATAAGTATTCTCAACATAATTTATGATTTCGTGTAAGTCACTAGATTCTTTGTAACCCATTGCAACAGCATTATGCTTATTTTCTCCATGACTACGATTATCATAAATTAAGATATTAAATCCAGCTTTATAAAATATTTTGGCATATTTTAAGGAACCTTCTCTTGTCCAACTATATCCATGGGTAATAATCATCCATTTATTAGTTTTTTTAGCGTTTAAACTAACATCTCCATGAATAAGATAGTTATCCTTCATCTTGATTATAATTGGAACTCTTTTTAAAACTTCTATTCCATCAAGTAAACCTTTACTAACATCAACTTCATGAGTGTAACTTGTTTCATAGCGAAGCGGGTAAGAAACTTTGTGTACCATCACAAGAGCAGTAATAAATAGTAATAAGATAATTAAAAGTAAAATCGAACCAATAATTATTAGAATAATCCATATATAATCCATTATTTTATATAGATACCTCCTAAAATGGTACTTGCTAATTCTTTAATTGCTTCACTATAAGTAAGACCACTTCTCTTCAAAAAATCATTTTTATATAACATTTCCATTCCGCTTGATAATAAGCTCACAATGAAGAGTGGATTAGTGTTTTCTTTAATTGATTTTTCTTTAATTCCATCATTAAGAAGAACAATAAATTGACCCCAATTCTTTTCGTAAGAAGTAATTAGTTTTTTATAAAAGACTGGATCGTATACTTCAAGTTCATTTAGTTTAGCAATATCAATTTCTTTTTCTTTATTAGTTTCAATTGTTAAAAACCTACTTATTTTTTCTTTAATTGATAAGGTTTTATCTTCGTAAATCATCTTTTGCTTAGCACTAATTTCACTAGAAGCATTTAAAAGAATATAGTCATAGATTTCTTCTTTGCTAGCAAAATACTTATATATTGTTTTCTTACTAATATGCAAAAAAGCAGCAACTTTATCGAGAGTTACTTTATGACCATATTCATTAAAGACGCTAATAAAAGCATCAATAATTTGCTCTTTTACATTTTCGTTTGACATATGGAAAC
>DAIODM010000021.1:0-14661 GCA_036746835.1 Candidatus Onthovivens sp.
AACACCATTATTGCAAAAAAATAGAAACAAAAAAGCCACTTTAGTGGCTTTTTGAACGTAGTCTTAATAACTATAATCTTGACGATGTATATTATTTAGCTGGTTCTTCAACTTTAGCGTCAGTCTTGATGACATCGATATCAACAGCTCTTAAACCTCTTTCAGTTTCTTGGGCTTCGAATTCGACTTTGGCATCAACATCAACAGTCTTAAAGCCGGTCATATTTAATGAAGTATAGTAGAAGAAATAATCCTTACCATCTTCACCAGTGATAAAACCATAGCCTTTTTCCTTGTTGAATTTTTTGACTTTTCCAACATTTTTTGCCATTGTAGTATATTCACTTTCCGTCTTACGACTTTTACATTATAAGATAAAATAACTAATTAATACATATTTTTTTGCTTTTTTATAATTTTTAATACTTTTTTAATGTAATGCTTTTGCAATATTAATTTTTTTAATCGGTCCAATCGAAATAATTACGCTGACCACTGAAATTAAAATAATTGCGAAAAACATGGCTAAAAAAGGTTTATATGAAGCATAAATCATTGTAGAAATGCCAAGGTTTTCGCTTAAAATTACACCTAAAAGTTTTGAAATTAACACGATAGAAACCGATCCAAAACAAAAACTTAAAAAGTTTGGCAATATGGAATTTATAAATTGCATCTTTAAAATCTCTTTAAAGGAATACCCAAGGACAAATAAAATTGCATAATCTCTTTTTGATTCAACAATGTTTATATAATTAATAATTCCTATTAAAGAGATCGAAGATATTAAAGTCACAATTGCTAAAGCAATCAAAATGTATTCAAGATAAGATAATGTTTCATTAATGCCCTTTTCAAAATCATTTAAGGGGTTAGTGAACTCATAAAATTCTAAAGTTTTATTGAGCGAATTTATTTTTTCTTCGCTTAATTTTGTGTTTACTTCAAAAACAATTGAATTAGTAACGAGACTAAAAGAAGAAAATTGAAATAGGTCTCTAAATAGTGAAATTGAAAAATCCGGGGCATTATATATAGTGTTTTTGCTTGAATCTACAATTCCTACAACATTAACTTTAACTATTTTAAAGTAATTCTTAACTGAAAATTCGTCTTCAACTTTCTTATTTAAAGTAGCTATAAATAGTTCTTTATTTAATGAGTTCCCACCAAGACTAACATCCATCTTTTTAGAAATAACTAATTCAAGACAATTATTCGGCTTCCTTCCACTTAATAAATTATCAAAACTTGAAGAAAATCTTACTGCACTATCATCAATCTTGCTAAAAAATCCTTCTAAAATATTATTTTCTAGTTTTAATTTTCCCAAATCCGAATTTTGTATTCTACTTGCTGCATCAACTAAATTTGTAAGCTTAGTTTTATCTAATGAAAAGTATGTTTCTCTAGCAAATCCACTAAAAAGTTGAGTGCCTAAATTTAAGTATCCAGAATTTGTAGAAAAATAATAAGATTTCAAATTTTCATCATATTTTTGAATTGTTGTCGCCAAATTTAAAGGAATATCATCTCTTAAAACAGTATAAAGATAAAGCTTATTTGAGTAACATAATTCATTAAATAAACAGGTTCTTGGTGAATAATCATTATTATCGTTATCAAAAACATAATTTTTATATTTAGAATCTTTTGAAATTTTATTTAAAAAAGAGGCCTGAAAATCTTTTGTTTTTAAATAATAAACTTTCTTCATTACCCAAGGATATTCTTCGATTTTTTTAATATTCAAAGATGATGGTAATCGCATTTTTTTCTCAAATAATGTTTCATTAAAAAAATTATTAGTGTGATAAATATTATTATCTTTTGATGCTATCACTCCTTTAACGCGAAAACTTAAATTGTCATTATATTTCCAATCGTTATTCGTTACAGTTAAATTAATAATAAATTTACCAGATGAAATAAAGTCAGCTAATGAATCAAAAGATCTTGCTATTTGAAGATGCTCACATTCACTTTTCATTTGAGCATAATTCATAGATATAATCACTTCATCTTCCATTAATCTATCAATATTATTTGGGTATAAATCCACTATTTTTTCAAGGGACTTAAGATATTTAAATTCATTAAAACTACGAGCATTAAATCCATCAAGTCTTTTCGATAAAGGACGCGAAATATCATAAACATTATTTTGATCTTTAAAAAATGATTCAAAATTAACTAGATAATTAGCCCCAATATAATCAATATCACTTTTGTAATCACTTTTAATCATGTTTACTTCATCTAAACTTGAAGAAACATAATCAATAATTCCTTTTATATTGCCTTTCTTTTTAAGAACTAAAGTATTTTCATTTATGATTGATGAAAAACTGCTTTTTAAAGATTCAGAAATTCCTTCTTTTAAAAAAGTAGATAAACCAATGGAAAATAAAGAAATAGATAACAAAATACTTGCGATAATAAACCGATATTTCTTAACTTTTATCGTATTGTAGAAATGTCTATAAATAAAAGATCTAGAAAGTTCTCCTCTTTCTTTTTTCTTTCGTTCAATTATTAGAAAATTCTTTCGATTCTTTTGTTCAGTATTATTTGTTTCTACTTCTTCGAAGCTTTTATTTTTAATATAAAGGATCGAATCGCAAAATCTATTCGCTAAATCCTTATCATGTGTCACGCAAATAACTGTGCAATTCGAACTTATTTTTCTCAATATATCAAAAATAATATTACTATTAATTTCATCAAGGGATCCAGTTGGCTCATCCGTAAAAACAATTTTTGGGTTATTTACTAATGCCCTTGCTATCGCAACTCTTTGCTTTTCACCACCACTTAAATCTCTTACATATTTCTTTTCTAAATTTTCTAATCCAACAAGCTTTAAAGTTTCTCTTATTTTTCTTTTTCTCATCGCTAAAGAAAAATTTGAAATAGAATCAATAACTAATGCAATATTGTTAAAAACCGTATCATCATTAAATAAATTAAAAGATTGAAATATATAGCCAATATTTCTTAAGCGAAAATCCCTTTTTTCTTCATCATTTAACTCTAATACATTTTTTCCATCATAACGAATTTCCGAGTTGGTATCTGGTGCTTCTATTAAAGATAAAATATTAAGTAAGGTTGTTTTCCCACATCCTGATTCACCACAAATTCCATAAAATCTATACTCATTAAAACTAAAAGATGCATCTTCAATTATTTTCGTTCCGTTAAAAGATTTATTTAATTTTATAATTTCAAGTTTCATTCCTCTTTTAACTCCTTATAAATTTCATTTTTTCTTGATACCAATAAAGGAATATATGTTGTTAAGAAAATTAAAAATAAACCTAAGATCAAAATTATCAAATTTAAATTGATGCTTGAAAAAGGATAAAATAGGATATTTTTAAAATAAAAATTTGAAAATACAATTTGATTTATTTTATTAGTAAGCAGGTTTGTTGAAATAATAGAGATAATAAAACCAATGATAGTAACGATTATTTTTTCAATTATATAAATTAAGAAAATCTCCTCACTTTTAGCTCCAAGAATTGTTAAAATTGCTGATTGTTTTCTATTAAATATGTACGATGAAAAAGATAAGAAACCCACAATCGAAATTACGCAAATAATAGAAATTGCTATAAATAAAATAACTCCTTTAAAGAATGTAGAAGATAGTTCTTTAAAAGATGAAACAACTGTGTTTGCTTCATTTTGAATACTGAATCCTTTTATCGATTTTATTTCTTTATTAAAACTTAAAACATCATCCTTATTATCTAAAAATAACAAATAAGAATAATTAGATATATCATCATAATTATTAGATGAATTTAATAAATCATAAAAAGATAGATTTTCGGTAAAAACATTGTTTATATTAGTACATTTATAGTTCTTTAAAAAATTTTCAAAATAAGAATAAGAAAAATATATTTTTGGATAATTTAAATAACTAAATTCATATTTAATTCTTTCAATATCAAAATTTAGATGAGCTTCAAAAGTCTCTTCTATTATATTTGGACCAATAGGATTTTTATTGTTGTACGAATAAATTCTTTTTAAATTTAGATTTAAAATTCTATTTAAACAACTACCACTAAAATGCTTTGTATATTCATTTTTAAAAGCGTTATTTACATAAACAATATTGCTATTTGGTAAATTATTTACTGGAATAAAAGATACATTCTCCATTATTTTGTTATTTATATTAAGACTTTTCTCTTCACCAAAAAAATATTCAAAAGAATTTTTGATTTCATAATTTTTGTAATATTTCACAATATTTTCTACTTCGCTATAAGATGGTTTTTCAGTTTTTTCTAATTTTAAGTTGCTATCTGTAATTGATTCATATGCAATCTTTGAAACTTTATATGAATTAAAATTTTGAAAATTTAAAACAAGTGAATCACTATTTTTAACAATTCCATTATTAAAACCAATTGAGACAAAAGTTATTAAAAATGCAAAAACAATAGCAAATAAAGACAATAGATTTTGCTTAAAATCTCTTTTAAAAGATTTAAGCAGCATAAATCCTAAAAATGATTTATTTTTATTACTTTTTGAATTGCCTAATAAGCTTCCATCATCCTCTATATCTTTAATATATAACTGCTTCCCACTTGTTAAATCTAAATAGCCATCATTATATTTTTCAATCAACTCCTTATTATGAGAAACCATAATTACTAATCTTGATTTACTAATTTCTTTTAAATTTTCCATCACTAAAATTGAATTTTCATGATCTAAATTTCCAGTTGGTTCATCCGCAAATATAACATCTGGATTATTTAATAAAGAGCGTATAATCGCTATTCTTTGCTTTTCTCCACCACTTAAAACTTGAACTTTTTTATTCTTTATTTTGCTTAATTTATAAGATTCAAGATATTTATCAATCAAAGAATAATCATTGATTCCTTTAATCTTTAAAGCAAGTCTCAAATTGTCATAAACAGTAAAATCATTTAGTAAATTATAAGATTGAAAAATTACTCCTATTTCTTTATTTAAATAATCTTTTTGATCTTTTTCACTAAACTTTATTAGATCTTTTCCTTTATATAAAACTTGACCCTTTGTAGGTTTCATTAATCCTTCAAGAATATTTAATAAAGTAGATTTTCCGCACCCAGACTTACCAAAAATACAAAATAAACCTTTGTTAGGCAAAGAAAAATTAAGTTCGTTTAAAACACATAATGATTTTTCATCATTAAGTTTAAAGGACATTGATAAATCTTTTACTTCAAATAAAATCCCCATTCACTAATCTATCGTTAGGAATGGGGAATTATTTAAAATTTTATTTTATTTACATGAGAGTTGCTTGTGGAACTTTTGGTAAACCTGGCATTGTCAATATTGAACCAAGTAAGGCAACAATGAATTCTGCACCATTGCTAAGTTTTACTTCTTTAACAGTTACTCTAAAGTTCTTTGGGCAATTAAGTAATTTTGGATTATCACTAAAACTTGATTGAGTCTTTGCCATACAAACAACCAAATGCTCTTTGCCAAGTTTTTTAATATCTTCAATATTCTTTAGAGCTTCAGGAGTAAAATCAACTCCATCAGCACGATAAATTTCTTTAGCAATCTTTGTAATCTTATTTTCAATTGAATCATTTAAGTCATATAAAGGTTTGTAATTTGACTTTTTAGTTCTTAAACATTCAAGAACTTTATTAGCTAAATCAATTGAACCATCGCCACCTTTAAGGAATCCATCAAGAAAAGCATACTTATAGCCACGTTCTTCGCACCAATTAGATAAGAATTTAATTTCATTATCAGTATCTTGAGCAAAATGGTTAATAGCAATTACAATTGGAATACCAAATTTCTTTAAATTTTCATAATGTTGTTCAAGATTTTCAACACCAATTTTTAAAGCATCAAGATTTTCATTGTTTAAATTTTCAAACGCTTCTCCGCCATGCATCTTAAGCGCTCTAATAGTTGCAACTAAAACACACATACTTGGAGTTAATCCACCAATTCTACATTTAATGTCTAAGAACTTTTCAGCTCCTAAATCAGCAGCAAAACCCGCTTCAGTAATTACAATTGGGGAAAGTTTAAGAGCTAATTTAGTAGCAATTAAACTTGAGCAACCATGAGCAATATTTGCAAATGGTCCACCATGAATTAAACAAGGATTATTCTCAGCTGTTTGAACAATGTTTGGCCATAAAGCATAGTTCATAATCTTCATAATCGCATTAGTAATATTTAATTGTTTTAAGTAAACTGGATTTCCATCAAGATCATAAGCAACAAGGATATTGTTTAATCTACGAACAAAATCTTCACGATCAGTACTAATACAAAGAATTGCCATTAATTCACTAGCAACGGTAATTTCAAAATGATCTTTTCTTTGGACGCCATTTTTCTCGCCGAATCCAATTTCAATATTTCTTAATTCACGATCATTTGTATCAATCGCACGTTTCCAAAGAATTCTATCTTTATCAATTCTTAGTTCATTACCTTGATAAATGTGATTATCAATAATAGCAGCAATTAAATTAATTGATGAAGTTAAACAATGCATATCTCCAGTAAAATGAAGGTTAATATCTTCACTTGGTTCAACTGTAACTTTACCACCACCAGTTGCTCCACCTTTAAGACCAAAAACTGGACCCATTGATGGTTCACGTAAGCAAATTAATGCTTTTTGTTTTAATTTCGCAAGTCCATCAGCAAGGGCAATACTTGCGGTTGTTTTGCCTTCTCCAGCTTTAGTTGGAGTAATTGCCGTAACTAAAATCAACTTACCATCTGGATTATTTTTAACACGTTCAAAAACTTCAGGTTTAATCTTTGCTTTATAGTTACCATAAAGTTCTAAATCATCTTCGTTAATGCCTAACTTTTTTGCAATCTTAGTAATTTTTTCAAGAGCCATATTATTCTCCTTTTTTAGTTAATTTCTTAATAGCAAAACTTGCCATCGCTAATCCACTACTATTAGGAACAAAAACCATCGATGAAATAATTTTACCATTTCTCATAGGATTTTCACTCGAAAAAGCGACATTAATTTTACTTAAATCAACATTATTTTCTTTTAAAAGATGTCTTAATTTTCTAGCGAGAGGATCACCAGTTGTTTTATTGATAGTTGTAATCGTTACTTTTGTAGAATCTAAACGATTGCCCATTCCTAAACTCGAAACAAAATTAATATTATTTAAAGTCAAAAATTTTATAAGCATGACTTTCGCATCAATATCATCAATACAATCAAAAACAAAATCACAATCTTTAAAAATGCTAAAATCAAAATTACTATCAATCAGTGAAAAATATTTTGTTACTTTTGCATCTTTACGTAAACTAAGAATTTTCTTTTCCATTGCATCAACTTTTTTAGTACCAACATCATTTAAATCATAAGCAATTTGACGATTTAAATTCGTGATATCAACTGTATCAAAATCAATTATTTTAATATCTTTTACGCCACTTCTAATAAGAGCAAGAGGAATAATAGAACCAACTCCACCTATTCCACAAACAGCAATCTTTTTATTACTTAGCAAAGCAAAATCTTCTTCACCAAGAAGTAATTTTGAACGATTATCAAAGTCATTACTTAAGAGTTTTTGCATATTTTTCTGCCTCCTCAATAGAAGAGAACCATTTCACGCCATTAAATTGATGTCTAAAGAAAGTCATTTGTCTTTTTGCATAATTTCTAGTGTTCTTTTTAATCAATTCTTTTCGTTCTTCATCACTTAAATTATTATTAAATTCTTTATAACCAATTGCTTGTAAAGAGCGTTCATTTGGACCATAAGTTTTAAAAAGTTCTGTAACTTCTTCTTTAAGTCCATTTTGAAACATTAAATCAACCCTAGTATTAATATTTTTATAAAGTAAATCACGAGGAATATCTAAGCCGATAAATTCAACATTATGATAAAGTAAACTATTCTTACCATTTTTATTAATCTCACTTTTAGTTTGATTATGTGTATGATAAACAAAAAGTGCTCGGACTAATCTTTTACGATTATGAATTCCAATTGTATGAGCATCAAGAGGATCAACATGAAGAAGTTCACTAAATAATTCTTCATCTGTTTTATCGGCTAAATAATCATTTGGCATTGGATCTTCTTTTTCGAATTTATAATCAAATAAAGCAGCTTTTAGATAAAGACCAGTTCCACCAACAAGAATCAAATTATAGTTATGATATTTTTCAAGCAAAAGACGACAATCTTTTTGATATTGAGCAACATCATAAGGTTCATTTACGCGGCGTATATTATATAGATAATAACGATTAGTAGCTAATTCTTCTAAAGTTGGTTTAGCGGTTCCAATATTCATTTCTTTATAAACTTGGAAAGCATCAAAATTCACTATTAAAGCATGATAATAAAGCGAGAGATTCTCGGCTAATTTGCTTTTTCCGCTACAAGTTGGGCCAACAATACAAATAATCAATTCTCAATCTCCTCTTTTATTTCATTAAGTAAATTATAAACTTCATCACTAACATTTTTAAATTCAATTATTAAAGGATCATTATTATATTTCTTCATTAATTCTTTATATTTAAGTTTATCTTCTTCGCTTATATCGCATTTTTTTAAGTAATCAATTTCTTTTTTAAGTTCATCTAATTCTTTTGAAGAATTTACTAATTTTTCAAGCGAAAGATATCTCTTAATTAAGGGATCATCTAATAAATCTTTCTTCAAATTAGTAATTGCTTCATCAAGATTATTCATTAACCAATTCTCCAGTTAAAAAATATAAATGATTTTCAGTAACTTTAACATCAACTATTTTACCAATTAAACTAATATCACCTTTAAAATTAACGACCTTATTATTTTCAGTATATCCACTTAATATAGAGTCATCTTTTTTCGATGGACTATCAACTAAAACTTTATAGGTTTTACCAACCATTTCTTCAGCTTTTTTAAGGAAGCCAACTTCCAATGATTTCTTAAGTTCGGTAAATCTTTTTGATTTTTCAGCATAAGTTACATCATCTTTAAGTTTAGCGGCTGGAGTTCCTTTTCGAGGCGAATAAATAAAGGTATAAGCACTTGTGTAATCAACAAGTTTACAAAGAGAAACTGTATCTAAAAACTCTTCATAAGTTTCGTTAGGGAAACCAACTATAATATCGGTTGAAAGTGCAATATTTGGAATTCTTGTTTTAATTCTATTCACTAATTCTAGATAACTTTCTCTTGTGTATCTTCTTGCCATTCGTTTTAAAACAGAATCACTTCCTGATTGAACTGGAAGATGAATATATTTCATTATATTGTCATATTTTGCAATAACATCAATTACTTCATCTTTAAAATCACTTGGATATGATGTCAAAAATCTTAATCGAGGAATGCCAAGTTTTGCAACTTTTTCAAGAAGCTTAGCGAAACTCGATCCATCAGTTAAATCTTTTTCATAAGCATCAACATTTTGACCAAGAAGAGTTATTTCTTGATAGCCATCTTTTACAAGTTCTTCGCATTCTTTTAAAATATCATCCATTGCTCGACTTCTTTCTTTTCCACGAGTATAAGGAACGATGCAATAAGTGCAAAATTTATCACAACCATAAGTAATATTTACAAATGCTTTAAATTTATCATTTCGACAAGAAGGTAAATCTTCAATAATTTCACCTTCTTTACTAGAAACACAAACTACTCTTTTGCCTGTTTCGACATGTTTTTCAAGAAGCATAACGAGATCTTTAATATTGTGGGTTCCCATAAAAATATCAACGCACTTAAAAGTCTCAAGCATATGATCAATAACATCACGTTGCTCAATCATACATCCGCCTATTACTAAAATTAAATTTTTATGAGTTTCTTTAAGTTTTTTAATATCCCCAACTTCACCATAAACTTTATCTTCAGCATTTTCTCTAACTGCACAGGTGTTTAAAATAACTAAATCACTAGTTTCAAGTTCAGTGTTTTTAACCATACCTAAAGAAGACAAAATACCACTTAAATTTTCTTCATCTCGATAGTTAGCTTGGCATCCATAGGTTCTAATAAAGAACTTTTTACCTTTTAAAAACCTAATAATGCTTTCGCTAGGAACATAATCATAGTGATATGTTTCAACTCGTGCGATTCTTTCTCTTGCCTTATTTAAATCAGGCATATCAATAAATAATGTATCGTTATCACTCATATTCTTTTCCATTTAATAAATTGATTCGTTTAATACTAATAGCTTTATTAGTATTATCGTCAATTTCAATAATAACCGCATTAAAAATCATATCGTCATCTTCTAGTAATTTAAAACGAGAAGAAAGATCATGAAGAATAATACGACCGACAACCGAATCAATTTCATCTCCTAAAACGCTATTATAACTTCCACACATTCCAACATCCGATATATAAGCCACCCCAGTATTTAAAATCTGATTATCTGCAGTTTGAACATGGGTGTGAGTTCCAACTAAAGCTGTAATTCTACTCTTTAAACTATAAGCAAAAGCCTTCTTTTCTCCGGTTGCTTCTGCATGAAAATCAACAATATTAATATCACTTTTATCATTTTCTAAAAGACGATTAAACTCGATATATGGGTCTTTAACCTCTTCTTTCATAAAAGCCGTACCTAATAAATTGGTTACTCTTATAGTCTTATTATTAACTCGATAAACACGACTTCCTTCACCTGGAAAATCATTAAGTAAATTTAATGGTCGAATAATATTATCATTATCAAGAATATTAATTACTTCTTCTTTATCTTTATAATGATTCCCAAGAGTTATGCAATTAATAGGTAATTCACATAAAAAATGGTAGTGATTTTGATTCATCCCCCTACCATTTGTTATGTTTTCACCATTAACAATTACAAAATCAGCCTTGTAACTATCTTTAATGAAAGAGAGACTCTTTGTAAGAGCCTTTCTTCCAACTTTTCCAACAACATCACCAACAAATAAAATTTTCATTATTTAGCAGTTTCTACCGCACGATATTCCCTAATGACATTAACTTTAATTTGTCCTGGGAAGGTCATCTCATTTTCAATCTTCTCTTTGATGTCGTGGGCCATCTTAAAGGCTTGAAGATCATCAACTTTATCAGGAATAACCATAACACGAACTTCACGACCAGATTGCATAGCATAGCATTGTTGAACGCCATCAAAACCTTTACAAATCGTTTCAAGTTGTTCAATACGCTTAATATATGTTTCGAGTGTTTCACTACGAGCGCCAGGTCGAGCAGCACTTAAAGTATCAGCTGCTGCAACTAAAATACTCGTAATATATTTTGGTGGAACATCGCCATGGTGTGACTCAATAGAGTTAATTACTACATCGTTTTCACCATACTTCTTCGCAAGACGAGCACCAATTTCAACGTGACTGCCATCAACTTCAAAATCAGCTGCCTTACCTATATCATGTAATAAACCACAACGTTTTGCTAAAGTTTGATCAAGACCAAGTTCAGCGGCCATAATTCCACAAAGTTCAGCAGTTTCAACTGAATGATCTAATTGGTTTTGACCATAACTAGTACGATATCTAAGTTTACCAACATAGGTCATTAAATCTTTATCCATTTTGCCAAGACCAAGTTTAAAGACTGCATCTTGACCAGCTTTACGAACAACTTCATCAACATCTTTTTGACATTTTGCAACGACTTCTTCAATTCTACCTGGTTGAATACGACCATCTTTTACTAAGATATCAAGTGCTCTACTTGCCACTTCACGACGAATTGGGTTAAAGCATGATACAGTAATAGCTTCTGGGGTATCATCGATAATAATATCAACACCGAGCATTTGTTCGAGTGATTTAATATTACGACCTTCACGACCAATAATTCTACCTTTCATCTCATCATTTGGAAGAGCAATGACATTGACTGTACGATCAGTTGTAACTTCTTGTGCATTTCTAAACATTGCATTAGCTAAAATTGTCTTTGATTTTTCATCAGCTTCATTTTCAGCTTCTTCTTCACGATTCTTCATGTATTGGGTAAGTTCTTTTTGATACTTCTCCTCTACACGTTTAAAGATTTCATCTTTTGCTTCATCTTCACTCATCTTAGCAACTTTTTCAAGTTCAGCTAAAATTCCATCAATTTTTTCTTGAAGAGCAACACCTTTTTTCTTGTTCTCTTCAATCTCGTGATCAATTTGCTTCGATTTTTCTTCAAGATTTGATTCCTTTTGAATTAAAGCAGCATCTCTTTGATCAATTGATTGCTCACGTTGTAATAATTTGTTTTCTTGAGCAACGACTTCTTGTTTTCTTTCTTTAATATCTTTATCAGCTTCTTGCTTCATTTCAAATGTTGCTTGTTTAGCATCTAACTCAGCATTTTTAACTAAATGTTCAGCTTTGATTTGGGCATCATTCAATATTTTATCAGCATTATGTTGGGCTTTCTTCTCCTTATATTTTGGAGAAAGAATTAAAATTCCAACACCTAAAGCAATACCAACAACGACACAAAGAAGAGAAATTAGAACTACAAAGTACCATTCCATATTAAAATTCTCCTTTTTGTTAAAAGTACCGTAGAAAATTTTCTACTTTAAAAAAACTAAGTCGAATTTAAATCTATATTTTTAGAAACATCTATTGGTAAATTAAAAATATATATAAAGTATCCTACGATACTCATTTATTATAACAAAGAGAAAAATTATTATCTAGATTAAATACTAAAAAATTACTAATCTTTAAGAATCTTTATCATCTGAAATTACACCGTTTTCATCGGCTAAATTTCCTTTTTGAGCAGCTTTTTTGTCTTTTTCGCCAGTTACAATCTCTTTTTTAACTCGCTCAAAGACTTCATTATTTTCTTTTAAGTATAGTTTTGCGGTATCTCTTCCTTGGCCCATTCTTTCACCATAAACTTCGTACCAAGTACCGGCTTTTTTAATAATCCCCATTTGAAGACCAAGATCAAGAACTTCGCCTTCTTTTGAAATTCCTTGACCATAAATAATATCAACTTTGCATGATCTAAATGGCGGAGCAACTTTATTTTTAACAACTTTAATGCATACAGTATTACCAATCATATTAACACCATCTTTGATTGCTTCAACTCGACGAATATCAAGTCTAACAGAAGCATAGAATTTGAGTGCTCTTCCGCCTGTTGTTACTTCTGGGCTACCATAAATTACACCAACTTTTTCTCTTAATTGGTTAATGAAAATAACGGTACAATTTCCTTTATTTAATACAGCCGCAATCTTTCTTAAAGCTTTTGACATAAGTCTTGCTAAAAGTCCGATTGATGAATCTTCCATTAGGCCATCAACTTCAGCTTGTGGAACTAACGCCGCCACACTATCCACAACAATAAGTGAGAATATACCACTTTTTGCGAGCATTTCGACGATTTGAAGCGCTTGCTCACCACTATCAGGCTGACTTAAAATTAAATCATCAATATTTACTCCAAGAGCTTTTGCATAAGTTGGATCAATTGATTGTTCAGCATCAATAAATGCACATTTTCCGCCTGTTTTTTGGGTTTCAGCAATAGCAGTTAAAGCAAGAGTTGTTTTACCACTACTTTCTGGTCCATAAATTTCAACAATTCTTCCTTTAGGATATCCACCAATTCCTAAACATTCATCAAGTAAAATAGAACCGCTAGGTAATGCATCGGTGTTTGTTGTTGGTCTATCGCCAAGAACCATTACACTTCCACGGCCAAAAGAGTGTTCAATATCGCTTAAAACACCTTTTAAAGTCTCATCATAGTCTTTTTGTTTTTTGTCATCCATGTGTTTTTTCCCTCCACACCAATGTATCGTTGGGAATTTAAAAAGTTTTAAAATATTTTTAAATTATTCTAAAACTTTGCGATTATCATATAGATAAATAACTCCACCAATAATTGAGGTAAGAGTTGCAAGATAACAGAAGAAATCAGTTATATGTAAATATTCCATCCAATTTGCATCAAAGAAGCTGAATGGGAATCCATTAAGCATAACAAGAGTTATAGCAACCATTTGTAAAACAGTTTTGGCTTTTCCCCACATATTTGCAGCAATTGTAACGTTTTTACTAGCAGCCATAAAACGTAAACCATCAACAATTAAATCTCTAATTGTCATTAAAACGACACAAAACCATGGAAATTTTAATTCATCACTAATGCTTATAAAATTAAAGCATAAAAAAATCATTATAGAATTGATAAGCATTTTATCAGCAAGTGGATCTAAAAATTTCCCTAGATCAGTCACTTCATTATTTTTTCTAGCAAGGTAACCATCTAAAAAATCCGTTAAACTTGCTATTAAAAAGATTCCCCAAAAAATAATCATCAATAAGTTCATTTTGATTCCACTAAAACTTAAATCATATGAACTAACCATAATTACTTTAAATTCATCGAGAAGATAAACGACAATCATCGCTAAAATTAGTAATGTAGAAATTACAATTCTAGAAATAGTAATTTTAGTAGGTAAGTTTATTTTCTTCATAGTTCTCTTTCTTTAGTGAGTATCAGTCAATAAGCCATGTTCTGTCGAGTGCAACCATTAATCTGAGATTTCTCCCACCTTGAATGCTTCAATTAACATTCGCGGCTTCCCCTACCAATTAATTTGGGTTTCTTGCTTATGGAGTTTACCAACGTTTCA
>DAIODM010000022.1:0-14539 GCA_036746835.1 Candidatus Onthovivens sp.
AATAAATAAATAGGATATATAAATATTTCAGCAGTTCTATCAGGATAATTTTTACTTATAACCTTAGGCAAAAAATCTGTAAATAAATATAAAATTGTAGAAACAATCACCGTTGATACAATAGATTCAACTCCATTAGGCCAATTTTGAGCATTTGATAACATCAAAAAGAAAATAGCTGCCACGTTACTTAACACAGCTTGAGCTAAATTGTTTCCAACTAAAACCGTGACTAACGCGTTATCAAAACGTGAAGCCATTTTATAAATCATTTTAGCTGTAAAGTTTCCATCCTCAGCCAAAACTTTATAGTGATATATATTACAATTTGAGAAGGCATTTTCTGCTGCTGTAAATATAAATGATGCTAAAAAGCAAACTATAACAATGATAATAGACAAATACGGCGGCATAGTTTCCATATACTCAAAAAAGTCCTCCCTTTGGATAATTGAAATTATATATTATATAAGACGAAAAGTGTAGTTTATATTTTAGTTATGCTTTATTACATGACATCTTCTACATCTAGGTTCATAAGATTCTTTTGCACCAACTAAAATAGTTGGATCATTTTCATTAGCAGGTTCACCATTAATTAATCTCTGTGTCATTGTTGCTTCTTCACCACAAACTGGACATATAGCGGTTAATTTTGTAACTTCTTCTGCTTTACAAAGAATAGCTCCCATTGGTCCAAAAGGTTGACCTCTAAAATCTTGATTAAGACCAGCACAAATAACTCTTAATCCTCGATTTGCTAAAGCATCAATAACATCAACAATTGTGTCATCAAAAAATTGAACTTCATCAATACAAACACAATCAAGATCTGGCGTAATGTATTTTAAAATATCAATTCCCTTATTAATATTAATAGATTTTTCACTATGTTTTTGGTGGCTAACAACCTCAGCATCGCTATAACGATTATCAATTGCAGGCTTGAAAACTAAGAATTTCTTTTTAGCGTATTTTAATCGATTAATTCTACGTAATAATTCTTCACTTTTACCAGCAAACATTGGACCTGTTATAACCTCTATCCAGCCAACATCATTTCTTCTTTCTTGCATAAAGTTGTCCTCTATTTATAAATCTTTCAAAACTAAAAATATTATATCATTAAAAAATTAAAAAACATCGCAATTTATCTACTAATATTCTACTACTTATATACTAATCGAAAACAAGAAAACCCAATAGGATTTATTACCTTTGGGTTTCTAAAGGAATATGGGATTCCTCTTAATGGATTAGCAAATTATTTGCTAATATAGGTGTCCAATTCTGGACTGTGCAATCCACAGTGGATTACTATTACCTTTATTATTATAAATTCAAAAACATTTGTCAATAAATGTTACATATTATAGGTAAAGCACGCTGATCCATCAGGATCATTGATTTTACTGCAAAAAGAATAATCACAGTCTCTTAAAAAATCAATCATATCCGCATCATCATAGAAGACATTGAATGATAATCGTTTATAATTCATCTTTTTTATTAAAGCTACTGCACGTTCAAATAGTTCCCTATTGGTAATCTTTGTTTTATCGGCAAAATAAAATAAATTATGATCGCTACGCTTTGGACAATAAGTAAAAGCACCAATGAAACTATTGGTTTGTGTATCATAAAGAAAATAAGTCATTCTTGGATCATTCTTATCTTCTCTTTCTTCAAAAATAAAGAAATGAACTATCTTATCATGATCAGCAGCTTCATTTCCTTTCAAAATTTCATTTAAATAAACTGAATTAGGATTTAATGGATTAAATTTATCCATAAAATTCTTATAAAGTTTGTAATTATACGGATTCATCTTAACTAATCTTAGCATAAACCATTCCTTTCAAAAAATTCTCGTAAATATTGAAACACCTAAAACTGTAACGATTGAAATAATAAAGCCAAAAGTTACATCTGTAAGATAATGTGCCCCATAAACGATACGCGAATACGCAACAGTAAATGTCCATATCAGCGCTAAAATCATTGCAAAAATACGAATAACTGGTTTCGCTTTCACTTTTATATTAAATGAAGGCAAGAAAAACCATAAAAAACTTGTAGCAGCATCACTTGTATGACCAGATGGAAAAGATTTAAATTGTTCGCTAGGTTCACCACTATAGATGCTTCTAGCTAAACCATTGCCAGGTTGCCACCAAGCTTGAAATAAATCACCAGTTGAATATTCACTAATCCCACCAAAAATTAATCTAAAACGAGGTCTATTCCATGTTATTTTTAAAATGTTAACTATTATTGCTTCTAAAACTACAACTAAAGTAAACGCAATAATTCCTCTCATTAATAAATTTGGATCATTTGTTGTGACAATTAAAAACCCAATAGCGATAAAAACACCTTCAATAAAAACTGCAATCAAGATCAAATAACCAATATCTAATAGCTTAACAAGCCCATTCCACTCATTTGATTCACACACATATATCATAAATGTGCTAACAAGAACAAAACAAATCGCGAGAGCATTATATAAAATTTTCTTTGAAACCTTCTCGCTTAAGGCTGCTAATTTATAAAGCATGACTGCAACAATTGAAAGAGCAAACCATGCTGGTAACTCGCCATAAGAAGCAAAAATCATTCCAAAAATTGAATCTTTATCATAAGCAAAATTTGATAAATTCAAATCATAAAAAGAGCCTAAAACAAATAAAGTTACTAAAACACCAAAAAGACAACTAAAGAAAATAATATTGTATTTTTTAATTATTGGATTCACTCCTCTATTTTAAGCTTTTTTTCATCAAAATTCACCTTCTTTTTGTTGTGCATAAACGCTTCATCAATTGACATCCCTGTTTTAACATTTTCAAGAGTTTTAGTAATGTTTCTTGAAACAGCATATATTAAGCCTTCTTTAATCGTGTCCACTTTTAAATATTCAATTTCACCATATCTTGCTCGATAAATTGCTAATGCCTTGATTTCCTTATTATATAAAGTGCTTGTTGTGTCACTATCTAACTTACTAGCTTTATCAAAAACAAAATATTGCCATAACTGGGTTTCATCTTCTTTTTTAGCTAAAAATGATTTACTCGTTTTAAAATCATACAAGACACCATCAATATAAATGTCGGCATCAGCACCTGATAGAAATTTTGAACAATCACCAAATTTTGGATTGTAATAAATAATACTATTTTCCCGAACAATTCTTCTTAAAAATTCTGATTCAAACACAATTGATAAACTCATTAAATCTTTAATAATCTCTGCACTTTCCGCTTCGATAAATTTTATTTGCTTCGCATTTGGTATCCAAGAAGTTCTAGCATTATGTTCAAGTCGAGCAAAAAAACAAGAAGCTAGGATTACGTCACTTAGTCCAACATCAGGAATGTAATTAATAAAATGCACAACTTTAGTTATTTCTTCTTTATAACGTTCGTAATATTTTTCTCTTAAACTTTTATCAAAATATTCGATTCCTTCAAATGCCTTTAAATTAAAGGTTACTTGCATCTTATATAACTTCGATTTTCTCGCTATTAAAAATCTTGCTAAATAATCAAACGCACTTCCGACTACACTTGCATAACTTCGATCACAAAAGTTGCTTGGTACTTTTAAAATATAATCGCTAGAAAATGGTCGCCGATGAGAAACAGTTTTATATAATTCTGTTTTTGGCCTCGTATACATTAAATATCTTGTAAACTTTTCACGTCCTTGGTAGATTGACTCCATTTTTTGAGTCTCCTTTCATTAGTATTTCGTAAGGTATTTGTATATATTTAAAATAATTTATATAGCCTTCGACAACTGGTAGATTTTTTAGAAAACCCTTAAAAATGAAAAAGTGCCGAGAAAATGCGTAAAAAAAATGACGAAAAAAATAAAAAAATGTCAGTATAAACTGACATTAATTTTAAAATTGGTACCCCGGATGGGATTCGAACCCATGAATGTTGCCTTGAGAGGGCAGTGAGTTAAACCGCTTCTCCACCGGGGCATGCTTAGGTATTATATAAGATTAATACCTAAAATGAAATATTTTATTTAAACAAAGAAACAGTTTTTTCAATTCGTTCCACTATTTCTTCTTTAGTTAAAATTTTCATAATGCTATAAAGATTTGGAGTTACTTTTCGTGTAGTAAGAGCAATACGAATGAGTTCACATGCATCATTAACATTTCCCGCATATGCGCTTGGATTTTCTTTATAAAGTTTATTATCTACACAAAAACCATGTTTACTAGCAATTTCTTTTACGCTATTAAACCAAGATTGTTCATCTCCACTAACATCATAGTGACTCTTATAGTCATTTAAAAAATCTACAATTGTTTGAGGTTTAATATTTGCATTAAATTCTGACATAGAATTTTTTAAAAGATTATTGAATTCATCGTCATCAAAGAATTTTATTAAAGGATAAATATCACTAAATTTTGCATAATCTTTACGAGGATTTTTCTTTTCTCGTTCAATATTCATAATTTCTTTAAAACGATTCTCATCTTTATTAATAAAATTAAGAAGTTCGTTTGAATATTCTTTAGCCCAAGATTTTGCTTTGCTCGTAATAACATCCTTATTCATTTGACTTAAAATTTCTTTACTGTAGAAATTTAATTTATCATTATCAAATAAAGCGCCATCAAGGGACATTTTCTTTAAACTAAACTTAAAATTATCTAAATTATAATCATGAGTTCTAACAATATATTCTTCATAATTACTATTAGCAATTGTCATTAAATAGACAAGAAGCGCTAAAGGCTCATAACCTTCTTTAAAGAAATAATCAACGCTAGCTTCTGGATCTTTACGTTTAGAAAGTTTACGACGTGTTCCATTATCCATTTTCATAATAACAGGAAGATGCGCATATTTTGGAGCTTTCCATCCTAAAGCTTTAAATAATTCAATATGAATTGGTAGAGATGGAAGCCATTCTTCACCACGTGTAACTAAATTTGTATGCATAAAATGATCATCACAAACGTGTGCAAAATGGTATGTAGGAAGTCCATCACTTTTTAAAATAACAATATCTTGATTATTTTCAGTTAATTCAAGATCTCCCCTTATTTCATCATGAACTTTGATCTTATTATTAACGTCTCCATGAGATTTAAATCTTATAACGTATGGTTTCCCACTATTAATTAATTTTTCAGCTTCTAAAGGATCTAAATCACGATAAATAGCATATTTGCCATAAACACCAGTGATTTCTTTATTCTTATCTTGTTCTTCACGAAGCTTAGTTAAATCATCTTCGCTTAAAAAACATGGATATGCTAGTCCTTTTGCAATCATATCTTTAATAACAACTTCATAAATTTCTTTACGATCAGATTGTTTATAAGGACCATATTTTCCACTTTCTTTGTCACCTAAATAACCTTCATCTGGCACAATACCAAATTTAGCGAGTTGTTTGATTAGAAGTTCTCCACTTCCTTCAATTTCACGTTTAGTATCGGTATCTTCAAGACGAGTAAAGAAAACACCTTCTGTGTCTCTTGCAATTTTGCTTGCGACCATAGAAGTAAATAAACTTCCAGTGTGTAAGAATCCGGTTGGCGATGGGGCAAATCTTGTTACTTTTGCTCCTTCTTTAAGATTTCTTTCTGGGTACTCATTTTCCAAATCAACGATAGTTTTCTTGATATTTGGAAAGATTAGATTGGCAAGGTGGTATTCGTTCATATTTTTCTCCTTGATTTTTCATTGCGACTCTATTAGAATAATTAAGCGTGCAGGTGTGATTCAATGGTAGAATACCACCTTGCCAAGGTGGGTACGCGGGTTCGATTCCCGTCACCTGCTCCATTCTGCATGATAGAGCTAAGCTAATAACTTGCTCTTTTTTTGTAGAATTAGAATCGAACCAACGTACCCACCATGGCATTTTATTTTTTTAAAAAAATAAAGTACCTTAATTAAACATAATCATTTGTCTTTTTTGTCTTCCTCATCATTTTTTGATGAATCATCTGATTTATCACTATCATTTTTTGATAATGACTTATCATCTTTTTTATCATCCTTATCAGGTTTTACTTCATCAAACAATTTTTTAAAGTCTGCTCTACTATTTAGAATCGTATTAAGTTGATCCTGCTCATCCTTAGATAAATTTTCATAATTATTTTTAAGGATTTTCATCTCTTCTGCAATTCGATTGTTAAGTACGGCAGTATACATTGCGCCAAACTTATCAACCATCATTGTATAAAGATTAAATAATAAAGGAGCAAGAGGTAAAATAAATAAAATCGTCACGACTATAGATGTTAACTCTAATATAATATAAGAACTAGTAACATTTAATAAATATAATAAAAAGTAAGTTGCACTAAAAATTATTAAAATAATTGGTATATAAATCCAAGCAATTGAATAGTAGTTCTTATAATAATATTTTCTATTCATTCTTAAAGTTTTTCTAAAACAATAGGAACTAAAATTATTAGGTACCCCATTTGTAAATGGAACCATGAAATAACGCATTAAATAAATTCCTATTCTATGTAAGAAGAAATAAAAGGATAAAAGAGTTGCTGCAAATTGAACATATATTAATGGCGCAATAATTAATGCTTCGTTATTAATTAGATATTCGTTTAAATTATCAACATTTCCAGCTAGATATAAGTTAGTTAAATCGCTAAATAAAGTTTTATAAGCTTCATTAACATTACTTAATACTTCAAAAGTCAATGTACCTAAAACTAAATTTGCTCCAAAAAATATAAGAGCTGAATATATTAAATTAGTAGGTAAACATAAAGCTTTTAAAACAGGTTTTGAAAAACCAATTGTTAAAGTTTTAAAATATCCACTCATTCTAACATCATCCCTACTAGGACTATTTAATAAAACAGTCATTGCAAAATAACTATAAAAGAATGGCTCTAAAATATAGCAAACAAGTATTAAAAAGATAAGTCCAACTAATCCTTGACTAATTGAGTAAGAATTAGAATTAACAATTATTGAAAAAACAATTGCACATAGCGCATATAAAAGTAAAAGAACAAAAGAAATAATCGCACTAAATCTTAGTGTCATTACGAGATTTGCCTTAAAATTTTTAAAAACAGCTTTTTTTACAAAATTATTCGACTTCATCATTAACAATTTTTCCTTTTAATTCAGCAATTTCAAGAACTGCTTTTTCAAGACCCTTTTGATCAATATCTGGAATATCTTTGCTTTCAATAGTCTTAATTAATTTTTTAAAACCAGATTTTGGAATAATAAAAGAATTTTTGGAATTAAGACTTTTTAAACCTTTTACAATCGCATTATCATTTATAAGAACAATTGAAATAAAATATTCTTTATCAAAATGCGTTATGCTTGCTAATTTTTCAATTCTTTTTTCATTGATCTTCATTGGATTTTCAAATTCTTGTTTAACACCTTTTTGTCCATAGAAAAACCAGACATTATCATCATAATTTCCACTAATTCCACCACGATAATAACGATCTTTAATCACATAAATGTATTTGTGAGCAAACAAAATATGATCAATTGAGCAAATCACTCCACTATGGTCGCGAAGAACTAGATTGTTTATTAAAAGATAGTCATTATCGAGAGCAACACGATTTATTTTTTTATAATAAATTTTCTTAAAATGGTTAATTTCGTATTTGTGTTTAAAAAATGGAAATAAAATGAGAGCAATCAAAAGAATTCCTAAGATTATACATAGTACAATTATAATAATTCTTAATAAATCTCTCATTGTCATAAAAAATTCCTAATCAGCCATCGTTAAAGCAAGCTTAAACATGTTAGTTAAAGCGGTTTGTCTTTCTTCTTGAGTAAGATCCTTTTCACCCTTTCCAATAAGTGAATCACTAACAGTTAAAATGCATAAAGCTTTCTTATGAAGAATCATTGCATTAATAAATAAAGCATATGATTCCATTTCAACACCTAAAATTCCAAGTTCGCTGAAACGTTTATTGCTTTCAGCATCTTCATCATAGAAAATATCACTTGAGAAAATAGGACCAACATGAACTTTAAGTCCAAGTTTATTTGCATTGTTGTAAGCTTTTAAAAGTAAACCGAAATCACTGCATGGTGACATGTGTGCACCTTTAACACTAATTTGACTACCAAAATTACTACTACTTGAAGCACTAGTGGCTAAAATAACATCACCAACATGACAATCAGGTTGATAACTTCCAGCAGTACCAATACGAATAATGTTTTCAACACCATAAGATTTATAAAGTTCGTAACTATAAATACCAATGGATGGGCAACCCATTCCACTAGCCATAACACTAATTTCTTTACCATCTTTTGTGTGTCCAGTATATCCTAAAATTCCACGAACACTAGTTACAAGTTCATAATCCTTAAAGAAATTTTCAGCAATATACTTTGCTCTTAATGGATCACCTGGCATTAAAACAGTTTTTGCAAAATGAGCCTTGTTATCGATATGATTTGACATAAATTTACCTCCTATTTTGAAATTTAATCAAATATAATTTTATTGTTGTATGCAGCATCTATAACCTTTAAAACTTCCCCTTCAGTTACTTTTTTAGATAAAGGTGGAAGATTTTTAATATCAAAGAAATTAACATCATCAGTCTCATAAGTGTGTCCTGCAAGCGTTCCATCAAGGTCCGCTCTAAATATTACCATATATTCAGGAACAGATTTTGCTAAAGGAGTTCCAGCTGGAAAAACTTTAAATGGAGTCCTATTTAAGATTCCAATTAAATGCATATTTTTAATTTTTGCTCCAGCTTCTTGTTCGCACTCATTTTTAGCAGCTTCACTTGGTGCATCATATAAATCACACCAACCTCCAGGAATACTATAACGTTCTTCTGGATGTTCACGTACGAGCAAAATTTGTCCTTTATCATTAAAAACACAAGTTCTAACCGAAACATTTGGAGTAGGATAAATTTCGCGAGTAAATAAATCAGGTTTATCAAATTTAAGATGCTCAAAATTTTCAAGTTCAGTCATTGATAATTTTTCAAGTTCTTGATAATTATCGAGAGCATATGGATCTTTACTAAAAACTAATCCAATTTTAGCAATACTTAAAACTTTAATAATAAAATCATAATATTGCTGAAATTTTTCATTTTCTAATTCTTCTTTAGTTTTCTTTTCGCTCATATTATTCTCTTTCTTGTTCGCCTTCATCATTACTTTCGGTTTCGCTCATAATATTACCAAAAGCTTTGTAGAAGTTGTCTGGATTATAACTTTCAAGTTCGCCATTATAAGCGATAGAAATACGACCAGTTTCTTCACTTACAACAACTGTAACTGCATCACAAATTTCACTAATACCAATCGCCGCACGATGTCGTGAACCATATTTTCCAATAAGTGGTTTAGTAGTTGGTGTGTAATAAACACTAGCAGCAATTACTGTATCATCACGAATAACAACGGCACCATCGTGTAATCTAGTTCCTGGATAGAAAATTGTAATCAATAATTCATAAGTAACAGGAGCATTTAAAATACTTCCATTTTTAAGTAAATTATCTAAATTATCCTTTCTTTCAAAAGTAATAATTGCACCAATTTTATGTTTTGAAAGATAAAGAACTGCTTCATTAATTGTTTTATATAAAGCATCCTTATCATAACTTTTTTCAACAATATTTTCTTTAGTCGTAGCATTTCTAATCTTCTTAGGTGCGACAAACTTATTAGCAATTATACTTCTAGTTTCGGCCATATTTGCAACAAGATATAAAACACTCGTAACAATCAAACAAATTGATAATGCAGATTTAAGAAAGTTTAAATCGAATAAACAAGCAAAGAGCATCGCAACACTAAATCCAATTGTTGTATATAAAGGGAATTTTCGTTTTACAAAATAAATTACGAAGACATTAAATGCTGCAAGAACAAGTAATGTCAAAAGAAAATCTATAAGACCATTTGGATTAAATGAACCATCCGTCAATGTAAAGATTGTTTTCATTTTACTTTCCTACTTTCTTTATAATATCTCGAGCAACATAAACACCATTAGCTCCAGCTTGTGCTAAGCCTCTAGTAATTCCTGCTCCATCACCACCGATATATAAGTTATTTATTGCTGTTTCAAAATTGTTTTTGCACTCAATCTTATCACTATAAAACTTGGCTTCAACTCCATAGAAAAGAGTATGAACATTTGCAATACCAGGAGTTACATGATCAAGAGCTTTAACCATTTCAATTAAAGATTGCATTGTTTTATATGGAAGAATAAGCGATAAATCACCAGGAACTGCTTCTTTTAAAGTAGGAACAACAAAACCTTCACTAATACGTTTTGCAGTTGAACGTCTTCCAAGTAAAATATCACCAAATCTTTGAACAATTACTGTTCCACCACTAAGTTTATTAGCTAAACCAGCGATTTCACGTGCATATTCATTACTATCTTTAAATGGCTCGCTAAATTCATGCGAAACTAAAAGAGCAAAATTTGTATTATTGCTTCCAAGTTCACTATTGTTATAAGCATGACCATTAACGGTTACAACATTCCCATCGTTTTCAAGAACAACATGTCCAGAAGGATTTGAACAGAAAGTTCTAACGGTTGTTCCAACAGAAGTATTATAAATAAATTTACCTTCATAAAGATATTTATTGATATCTTCCATAACAATATTATTTGTTTCAACACGAACACCAATATCAACTCGGTTATTTGAAACATTAATTTTATGAGCTTTTAAAACCTTACTTAACCAAGCAGCACCTGGTCTACCAACTGAAAGTAAAACATATTTCGCATTATAAACTTCTTTTTTATTTGTAATAATTCCAGTAATTGTATTGGTATTTTTATCAACAAGAATATCTTCAACTTCAGTTGAAAATTTCATATCAATTTTAGTTTTTAATTCTTCAAAAATGCTTTCAAGAACTTTTAAATTTACTTCAGTTCCTAAATGTCTAACTTGACTACGAAGAAGTTTTAAACCGACCGCATAACCTTTTCTTTCGATTTCTTCAACTTCTTTTGTGTTAGGATTTGTAAGTTCTTTTGGAGCACCATGATCAACATTAATCTTATCAACATAACGGATTAAATCTAAAGTTTCTTCATCACTTAAGTAATTTGTTAACCATCCGCCAAACTCACTAGTAATATTAAATTTTCCATCACTATAAGCACCACATCCACCAAATCCGCTGGTCATCGAACAAGCTGGAAAACAGCCTGAATTCCCATAAATATCTTGTGGACATTGTTTTATTTTACCTTTTAAAACTGGACAAGAACGATGATAAATATCATATCCTTTATCAACTAAAAGAACCTTTAGATCTTTGTTAAGCTTCGTTAATTCATAAGCTGCAAAGTATCCACAAGGTCCAGCGCCAACTATAATGACATCATAATTTTTTTCCATTTTAAAATCGATCCTAATTAATATTATACATAATATTAATATTTCTTTAAGCGAATAACTAAAAAATTTAACAAAATATTTTTAATAATTTTAGGAACAACTAAATGTCAAGATAAGTCACATTGATATTATTATTTTTTGTATAAATATGAGCTTTTGCTCCTGTAACAAATGGCATACTTGGATCAAAATGACCTAAATCTGCATCAACAATATAAGGAACCTTGAGGTCTTTTACGATATCTTTAATAGCTTTATAGTGATCAATTCCAAGAATTCTTTGTTTATAGTTTAAAGGTCTACCAAAAACAAAACCCTTAACATATTTAAACCAACCTGCTTCTTTTAATTGAAATAAAGCTCTTTCAATTGATAAAGAATTTAAATCACAAGCCTCTAAAAACCAAATAAATCCATCATCTTTATATTTCTCTAAATATTCTTTTGTTTCATCAAACTTTGTTCCACAAAGAGTAACTAGACAATCAAGACAACCACCTAAAAGACGTCCAGTAACATCAAATTCTTTATTTTTAGGATAAATTTTTAATATTTTATCTTCATCTAAATGAGATTCCGCTAATGGATTATTAAGTGATTCTTCACGATTAGGATAACGTTGCCATTTTGGATAACCTTTGATACTTTTAGTTTTATTCGTTAATAAGTTATATGCATCTAAGGTTGAATTTATTAAAGGTAAAAAAGCAAATGCTTGAAAATTTGGTCCATAAATTGTTGGAACTTCAGCAATTGTTGCAAGTGTATAAGTTAAATTAGTATTATCACTAAAACCCATAAAAATTTTAGGTGGCAATTTTTTAATCTTTTTAAAATCAATAAATGGTAAAATTTCACACATAATTTCACCACCACCAACTGAAATAATTAAGCTACTATCACTACTATATGCATCCATAAACTCTTTAGCGCATTTTTTAGCCGTATTACTTCTTGCACTCACTTTATTAATAAAAACATTAGGTCCGACATCAACTTTATAACCTAAATTTTCAAAGTTTTTAATAGCAACTTTTGTTCTTGTTAAATATGGTTCACTAGTGCATCCAAAACTTGGAGCAACAAGTGAAATCTTTTCACCCTTTTTTAAATACTTAAATTTTTGCATAATTCACCTCAAAGATACTTATTAGTATAAACTAAAAATAAAATGCTTTGCCATTATTTTGGCAAAGCATTTAATTTATTTTTTAATATTTCCAAGCATCAAATCATTAAGATTTTTAACGAAAGCACTCTTATCTTTAATATCAAAGCCTTCAAGCATCATCGCTTCATCGTATAAAAGCGAACCATATTTCTTAATTAATTCATCATCATTAATTGCACTAATTGCTTTATATAATTCATGATCTGGATTAATTTCAAGAATTTTAGTCGCTTTTGGAGCACCACCTTCTGCTTTACTCGCAGGATTATCATTTAAGGTTTCTTCCATATTAAGCGAATAGTTATTTTCAGTTGTAATACAAACTGGAGAATCTACTAACTTAGTTGAGAAAGTAACTTTATCAACCTTATCTTTAAGAGCTTCTTTTAAATCATCTAAAATACGTTTATTTTCAGCCTCTAAAGTTGTAAGTTTACTCTTCTCATCATCACTCATACTTTCAAAAGATTCATTGGTGATATTTTTAAATTCAGTCTTATCGTATTCTTTTAACATTGTTAAGGCAAATTCATCAATATTTTCGGTTAAAAGAAGCACATCAATTCCATCTTTTTTATATTTTTCAAGTTGAGGTAAAAGTTTGATTGCATCAAGTGATTTACCACTTACATAATAAATATATTTTTGATCCTTAATCATTTTAGACTTATATTCTTTTAAGGTAATTAACTTATCACCATTATTTAATGATGAGAAGATTAACATATCTTGAAGTAAATCTTTTTTCATTCCATAAGTTGAATAAATTCCAAACTTAATATGGTCACCATAAAATTTAAAGAACTTTGTATATTTATCAAAATCAGTTGATTGAACTTCTTTTAATTTGGCAATTACTTTATTTTCAATATTGTCTTCAATTCGTCTTAAAACAGGACTGTTTTGAAGCATTTCACGAGAAATATTAAGGTTAAAATCTTCACTATCAACAACACCTTTAATAAACTTCAAATAATCAGGTACAAGTTCTTTGCATTTTTCTTTTACAAAGATTCCTTTACTATAAAGATCCAATCCTTTTTCATAATTTTCACTATAAAGATTATATGGAGCATGACTTGGAATAAAGACGATAGCATCATAACTAATTACTCCATCAACATGAATTGGAAGAGAGAACATTGGATCTTCAAAATCACCGCATTTATCTTTATAAAAATTGTTATAATCTTCATCTTTTACGTCTTTTGCATTTTTCTTCCAAAGAGGAACCATACTATTTAAAGTTTTGGTTTCAATTGATTCATCATATTGACCTTCAATATCCTTACCATCTTTATCTTTTTTTGGAGTCTTTCTAGTCACATCCATCTTAATTGGATAACGGATATAATCACTATATTTCTTAACTAAGTTTTCAATTGTATATTCGCCAGTAAATTCATCATAATTTGCATTATCACTATTTGGTTTTAAGAACAACTTAATTGACGTTCCAGTATCTTTAAGATCACAATCTTCAATTGTATAAGTATCAACACCATCACTTGTAAATAAATATCCGGTATTATCGATAGTTTTTGTTCTAACTTCTATTTTACTAGCGACCATAAAAGCGCTATAAAAACCAACACCAAATTGACCAATAATATTCATATCATCAGCGGCTTTATCTTTAGCTTCTTTGTATTTTTTAACAAAGTCTTTACTACCAGATTTTGCAATCGTTCCTAAGTCATTAATAAGATCATCTTTAGACATACCAATTCCATTATCAACGATTTCAAGAGTTCTTTCTTTTTCATTTGGAATAATCTTAATTTCATAATCTTTTTGTGGATATTTTCCATTACTTGTTAATGATACATATTTATATTTATCGATAGCATCACTAGCATTACTAATTAACTCACGAAGGAAAATCTCCTTATTTGTATAAATTGAGTTAATCATTAAGTTTAAAAGTTCTTTACTTTCAGTCTGAAATT
>DAIODM010000023.1:0-12082 GCA_036746835.1 Candidatus Onthovivens sp.
GTGATATTGTTGCAATTGCTGGTTTACCTGATATTAACGTTGGTGAAACCATTTGCGATAATAGCAAGATTGAACCACTTCCTCCAATTCACATTGATGAACCAACTATGACCATGACATTTGGTACTAATAGTAGTCCATTTGCTGGTAGAGATGGTGATTTACTCACTGCTCGACAAATTCAAGATCGTTTATATAAGGAAGTTCAAAAAGATGTTTCTCTTCGTGTTGAACGTGTTCCTAATAGTGAAACTTGGATTGTTTCTGGACGTGGCGAATTACACCTTGGTATTTTAATTGAAAATATGCGTCGTGAAGGATTTGAACTTGAAGTCTCTCGTCCACAAGTCATTATTAAAGATGTTGATGGCGTTAAATGTGAACCATATGAAGACTTATCAGTTGAAGTTCCTAACGAATTTGTTGGTGATATTATGACTGTTCTTGGTAATCGTGATGCAACCTTAATTAATATGGATGCTGGGGACGTTAATACTAAGATAGATTACGTCATTCCATCACGTGGATTATTAGGTTTTGTTACAAATTACTTAACTTTAACTAAAGGCTATGGAATTATTGCTCATACCTTTAAAGATTATCGACCAGTTGATAAAAAAGAGATTGGCGAAAGACAAATTGGTGTTCTTGTCTCAACCGAACAAGGTCCAGCTACTCCATACGCAATTGAACACGTTGAAGAGCGTGGTGTTATGTTTATTAATCCAGGAATCGATGTTTATGAAGGCATGATTGTTGGTGAAAATAAGTACGATATTGACCTTGCAGTTAACGTTTGTGCTACTAAGAACTTAACTAACCAACGTAGTAGTAATAAAGATTTCACCGTTGTTTTAAAGGTCCCACGCAAGATGACTCTTGAAGCTTGTCTCGACTATATTAATAGCGATGAACTCGTAGAAGTTACTCCAAATTCATATAGAATGCGTAAGAAGATTCTTAATACGGTTGATCGTAAAAAGCATGATGCTCACGTAAAGATGGATAAAGAAAGTAACGAAGAAATTGAAGACTAAAAAAATAGCAGTTTAGAGAAATCTAAACTGCTTTTATTTTTAAAATAATGGAGAGACAATGCGAAGAATTGACCACCATACTTTCTTGGTCCATTTAGCATCAAGATAAGCGTGATAATTTACTTTTTTACTGACTTCTAGCATCTCTTTAAGATCAGCATCCATTTCTTTAACTGCTTCACTACCATAAAAGAAAATACCATTTTCAAAGTGAAGATATAAACTTCTAAAATCCCAATTTACGGTACCAGTGACAGCCATATTTCCATCAACTACAATCATCTTTTCATGGTTGAAACCTGGAGTATATTCGTAAATTTGAACTTTACTAATTCCAAGGATTGAATAATAACTTCTAGTACATTGATAAATCATCTTTTTATCAGGAGTTCCTGGAGTAATTATTTTAACTTCGACACCCGACTTAGCCGCAACTGATAAAGCAGTGACTAATTCTTCATCCAAAATTAAATATGGAGTAGAAATTGTAATATATTTTGTTGCTGAATTAATCATCATTAAGAAAACATTACGAGCAGTATTTTCTCCATCAAATGGTTCCTCACCATATGGAACAACAAAACCTGGAAAAACCTTACTAGTTCTTGTATCAAGAGCAATATTGTTTGCATAATCAAACTCTTTATAAATTGGAAGAGGTTTCTTAGTTTTTATATCTTCTTTTGTTCTTGTTACAAGACCCCAATTACTAAGGAAAATATTAGTTAAACCATTAACACCTTCTCCTTTAATCATTACACAATTATCTTTCCATAAACCAAAAGCACTACCTTTATTGATGTATTCATCAGCTAAATTAATTCCTCCGGTAAACCCAACAACACCATCAATAACAATAATCTTACGATGATCTCTATTATTTTGACGAATATCAATAAATGGACGCAATGTGTTAAATGGATAACATTTAATTCCTGCTTTTCTAACTTGTTGAAAGAAATCAGTCGACATTTTACTGCTACAACCAAAATCATCATAAATCATTCTGACTTCTACGCCTTCTTGGGCTTTCTCACAAAGGACATCAAAAATAGAATCAAAGAATTCACCAGATTGCATTATAAAATATTCAATAAAAATAAATTTCTTCGCTTTTTTAAGTTCGTTTACCATTGGTTCTTTACTAATATCACCAATTTTATAGTAAGTTACTTCTGTGTTTTTATAGACACCCGTAAAAGCATTACGGTATATATACTCGCTTATTCTTGAAGCAGCAGGACTTTCTTTACTAATTTCTTTAATAACTTCACTACTATTAGGACGGGTATAACGCATATAAAGATTGATGATATCATACCTTAATTCCTTCTTCTTTTTAGTTGTCATTTTATTAGCAAAAAGAAGATACAAAATAGCCCCTGCAATTGGAAGAATAAAGACAATTGCTAGCCAACTAATTTTAAAGCTTGCTTCAACTTTTGAGTTTGCAATAAAGACACCTAAAGCAAAATCAAGTAAGAAAATATCAACGAGAGGAATCCAAATTAATCTTTGAGCAAATTCACTATAAATTAAAAGGAAAACAAACCCAATCACAAGTAAAATTTCAAAAATAAAAATTAAGGCAATTAGCCAAAAACGAAATTGAAAACCATGTCTTTTTTTAAGTTTCACTTTATTTTGTTTCATTGAGTTTATTGATGTCCTTTAAAATATCATCGTAATTATCAGCAAGGTCAGTATTTAATACCTCTAAACGACGACGTGAATTATGACCTTGTGAAAATAAAATACATTTAAAACCAAAAGCTTTACTAACTTCAAAATCATGATCAGTATCACCCACCATTACAGTTTCTTTTGGATTTATATTATTTTCTTTAATAAAAATTTTGCCATATTCAATCTTGCCAAAAGCTAAATTATTTTTCGCACCACATATCCCATCAAAAATATCAAAAATATCAAGAATCTTTAATTGATCAACTAAAAAGTCATATGGACTAGCTGATAAACAATAAAGTTTATATCCTTCACTCTTTAGTTTTAAAAGTGTTTCTTTTGTGCTAGGAAATAACTTCGAATTATTTTCCCATCGTTTCGCATATTCACTATTAAAATAATCCGCTAAAGGAAGAAATCTATTTTTAGCAAAACCAACTTCACTATAATATTTTAAAACTGGAAACTTAAAAAGTGCGAGATATTCTTCTTTGCTATAAGGTTTAATGCCTTCCATCGCCATCATTTCTTGTTCAATAGTTAGACAAATATTTACATCGTCTAAAAGCGTTCCATTGAAATCAAAAAATATATTTTTTATCATAATTATTTAAATAAAACTTTAAGTAATTCTAAATCTTTTTCTAATTTAAGAGATTTCTTTTCTTTAAGAAGTTCTTCTAGATTATTAAGTAAATCTTCTTTAGTTTTAGCATCTTCCTTTTTTGCTTCATTAATTAATTCATCACGTAAATTCATCAAGATAGTTGATGTAATTTCATCTGGATCATTTGCTAAAAGTAAGTCAACATTTACTAAAACTTCACTTAGACTATTTACTTTACTTTCTTTAATAACAGGCACATTCTCCACTGGTTTTGCAACAAACGTCATTTCTTTAGTGGTTTCAAGAGGCTTAATAGTAGGTTTAACTTCTTCAACTTTTGGCTCAACATCTACTCCAATTTCTTTTTCTTCAGGAGCAACTTCTTCCTTTTTAACTTCATTTAGGTCAAAGGTTGCTAAAGTAGGTTTTGACTCAACAACTTCATCTTCTTTTAATTCTTCAAAAGTTTTCGCAATCTCTAAAGGAGTAATTTTTTCTCCACGATTAATTCCAATTCGATATAAAGTATTAACTTTTTCAGGATCTGGATTTGTGATTGATTCAAGAGGTAAAAGTTCACCAAACATCTTAAAATATTTATCTTCTAAACTTTCATTTTCACTTTCTTCAATCTCTTCGCTAACTTCATGAAGTTCTTCTTGAACTTCTTCGTTTGGATTTAAAGTTTTAGTCTCTTCACTTGCACTATTATCATCTAAAATAGGCACACTTTGTGTGTCTTCTTTCTTTTGAGTATCAAGATTATATAAACGTTGACTTCCGCAATATGGACAAAAATCTCCATTATCAGTTTCTCGTCCACAAACTAAGCAACGGTAATGACCTTTCTTAACTTGTCCATCAAGAGGAACAATTTGACTTCCATCACTACCACAAAAAGGACACATTTCATTATTGTCAATAATTTGTCCACAAACCTGACATTTATATTTCATAATTCTTACCCAAAAGCATTGCTTTTTCTATATCATTAACTTCTTTAATAATATTTCCACTTAAGCAATAACAACCATCATCTGTAACAAGTAAATCATCTTCAATACGAACACCAATTCCTAAATCTTTAAAATAAAGTCCTGGTTCATCACTAATAATATTTCCACTTTCTAAAGGTTCATTGCGATCCATTGGATCATGAGTATCTAAACCAATTTGATGAGAAACACTATGATAATAGACTTTATAAATTTCATCTAATGATTTAATTAAACCAGCTTCTAAACATCTTCTTGATAAAAATTCGACTGCTTTTGCTTGTAAATCTTTTAAAGTAATTCCAGGTTTTACAGTCTTAATAATCATCTTATTGCAATCAAGAACGATATTATAAATTAATTTTTGTTGATCACTAAATTTTCCATTTGCTGGATAGGTACGTGAAATATCTGCACAATATCCATTGTTCTTACAACCTAAATCAAAAAGAACTAAATCACCATTTTTAATTTTGCTTAATGGAGTTGGGTAATGGAGAATAGTAGCATTACTTCCACTTGCACAAATTGTGGCAAATGATAAAGGTGAAAAATCTAAATCTTGAATAGTATAATAAAATAAACTACTAAGTTGATATTCAAATAATCCTGGTTTGAGAGTTTTTAAAATTTTACTTAAACCAATATTTGTTTTAGTAACTGCTTCCTTTAATTCTTCAACTTCTTGAGCAGTTTTAATTCCTCTTAATAAAACAATTTTTTTATAAATATCTTCAAAAGTTAAATAAGAATAGTTGGCTGATAAACGCTCTTTTATTTCGTGCGTTGTTGTAGAATCACCAACCTTAAGTTCAGGTTCAAGGTCAAGATACAATTTATCAAAATACCCATAAACATGCTCTTTTCTCTCTAAAACCATACCTAATTGAGCATCAAAAGTATTTAAATATAAAACATTATTGATCCCGCTTAATTTACAAGCTTCTTCACTAGTTAAACGGATACCAGTCCATTTTTCTTTAACGGCATCATATTCACTAATAAATAAATATTCTGTGATGATATTATCACTTTTAGTGACAAGAAGAATTGAACCTTCTTGTTCAATGTTTGTTAAATAATAGAAATTACGATTAGCTAAAAAATCATAGTTATCATCATAACTCATCTTTTTGCTGACGCCACTATAAAGAATGAGGACACTATTATCATCCATCATTTGATAAAGCTTTGCGCGACGATCCTTAAATTCTTTTAAGCTAATCATAAAAGATACCTCACTTTATTTTGTTAACGATGCTATCAAATTCAGAGATTTTTACATCCTCAACTTGTCCATTATCAACCATTTCACTTACTCCAAGTTTGACTGGAATTCTGCCAAGAAGTTCAATTCCTTCAGCTTTAGCAACTTCTTCAGCATGGGATTTACCATAAATTTCAATCTTCTCTTTACATTTTGGACACTCAACATATGACATATTTTCAACAAGACCAATAACTTTAATGTTCATTTGTTTAGCCATATTAACTGCTTTACGAACAATAACACTTACTAAATCTTGAGGAGATGTAACAATAATAACTCCATCAAGCGGAATTGATTGGAAGGCAGTTAAAGTAACATCACCTGTTCCTGGAGGCATATCGATTAATAAATAATCTAAGTGTTCCCAAAGGACATCTGTATAGAATTGTTTTAATAAACTAGAAATTAAAGTACCTCGCCAAATAATTGGATCAGTTTCATTTTGAAGTAACATATTGCTTGAAATGACTTCGATTCCAGTTTTAGTTTTGGCTGGGAAAATTAAACTAACGCCATCACCACTAGCTTGTTCATGAATATTAAAAGCTTTTGGAATTGATGGACCAGTAATATCTCCATCTAAAATACCAACTTTATAACCTTTTCGTTCAAGAGAAACCGCAAGCATACTTGTAACAAATGATTTTCCAACGCCACCTTTACCACTAATAACGCCAATTGTATGTTTAAAACTACTAGTAGAATTTGTCTTAATTTTTTCGATAGCACTTCGACTATTACAATTTTCTACTCCACAAGATTCGCAATCATGGGTACAATTTTCTTCATTTTTCTTATTTTCTTCCATATTTATACCTCTCTTTGATGCTTGATGATTTGTTTAGATACAATCGTAACTTTTTTGTAGAAAATCGACTCTAAATTTTCATCAAAATCTAACGGCACATAAAATACCATTTCTATTTTATCATTAAAGTTAGTATTTTTAATACTAAATTGCTTTTTAGTTAGATAATTTTTAAAGATGTCATAAGTATCAAGAGCAACTAACGCGGTTATTTCATTTTCTTCAATCATTTCATAAAGTTTAGCTTCACTAGTGACGTTTGATGCAGCTGTGCTATAAGTTCTTAGTAATCTACCACTACCAAGTAAGGTTCCACCAAAAAAGCGAACAACAATAATGGCACAATTATTAATTTTCTTATTCAAAATAACATTTAAAATTGGTCGTCCTGCACTACCTTGAGGCTCTCCATCATCACTATAACGAATTTCATTATCAATTTTATAAGCATAACAATAATGCCTAGCTTTTGGATTTTCTTTCTTTATTTTATTTAGAAAATCATTAAATTCATCCTTACTTTTAACTTTAAAAAGATAACTAATAAAAGTAGATTTTTCTACTTCAATTTCGCTTCGATAAATTTCATCAATTTCGTATTCCATTTTCTATACTTTATTAGTCCTAATTATATTATAATTATGTACAAGGTAAAAGAAATGAATGAGAAAAAGAAATGCCCAAATTGTGGCCTCTTAATTGATAGCGACATGGAAAAATGTCCTTATTGTGGCGCAATAATCAAAGAGGAAGAAGAAAAATTAAACAAAAGCTCTAAAATGAACGTGTCAAACACTTCAAAAACTCAAGAAAAACAAAAGTTTGATAAAAGTATTCTTAAGTTTACTGAAAGAAATGATGTTTCAATCATTAAAGAAGTCAGTTTATTTTTAGTAAATTTTTTAGGGTTATCATTAATTACTTTTTTAATTGCAATTATTGCTAACCAATTTAACCCTTCTTTTATTAGTACAAGCGTTGGCAATTCAATGTTATTTTTTGCTTCTTACTTTATTCTTTTTGGGATATTTTTACTTATTTTAAATAAAGATTTAATTAAAGTTTCTAAGAAGTTTTTAGAAGGAAGAACCTATTTATATGGGGTTTCCTATGGGTTTTTAGTGATTTTATTAACTGCTCTTTATAATGTTGCAATACATTATTTTGTTCCAGGATTATCTCAAAATAATAATGAATCAAGTCTTGAAAGTATAATTACAAATTATCCATTCCTTTCAATTATTGTAATGGGTTTGATTGGACCATTCTGTGAAGAACTTGGCTATCGTTATGGTTTATTTTCTCTTGTTAGAAAATGGAACCGAGTTGCTGCTTATATTATTACTATTATTATATTTACAATAATCCATTTTGATTTTACTTCTTCAAATATGCTTAATGAATTATGCAACGCACCAAGTTATGCTATTGCTGGACTACTTTTTAGTTATGTTTACGATAAAGAAGGAATTGAAACTTCATCTATCGCTCATATGACTAATAATTTATTTTCAGTTATAATGGCAATTTTAAGTGAGGTTCTTTTACATGGATAACAACACTCAAACTTTAGTTAAAAAAGATAGATCATTTGGCTTATCTACCTTTGTTTTAAAATTAATTGCTATCATTGCAATGACATTTGATCACGTTGGTTACATGATGCAAGTATATTTTACAAGAGCAGATATTCGCCAAGTCGCTAATATTTTTAGAATAGTTGGAAGAGTAACCTACCCTTTAATCATATTTTGCTTAATTGAAGGATTAATGCATACGCATGATATTAAAAAATATATGATGCGACTTGGAATAGGTGCTTTCATTCTTTATATAGGATTTACTTTAGCACAACTTATTGTTAATGAAGAATTTGGTTATGAAGGCAATATTTTCTTATCATTATTTTTATGTTCATTAAGTTATTACATTCTTTTTTACACTAAAAAGAAATGGTTAGTTATTTTACCAATTTTATACTTCATACTCTCTCTTGCTTTAATGATTCCATTTGCTTATAGTTACTTTTTAATTAAAGATGTTCCTGCTTTCCATTATTTAAATGGATTATATTGCCAATATAGTTTATTAACTCCTTTCTTATTTTTTGGTATTTTAGGTGGCTATAAGTTCTATGATTATTATCTTGCTAAAAAGTTAAATAATGACGAACTATTCAATGCTTTTAAAAATAGTAAAGACTATCAAAGAAGTAAGAATGCAATTGCAAGCATTATAATTGCATTAGGTTCAGTTATTTGCTATCTTATTACTTATCTTTCAATCTATGAAGGTGGATTTGAAAGAATAAATGATTGTGTTACGCAAACATATATGTTAATCGCAGCACTCTTTATCCTTTTCTACAATGGCAAGCGTGGTTATAAAAGTAAGATCACTCAATATGGATTTTATTTCTACTACCCACTACATATGGCCATTATTTACCTCATATTTTGGTTGATGTTTGGTATTTAAAGGAGAAATTTATGATTAAAGAATTTACTAAGGAAGACAATTTTGAAGAGTTAGTTAAGACTGGTGTTAGTGTTGTTGATTTTAGTGCTACTTGGTGTGGACCATGCCAAATGCTTCATCCAAATTTTGAAGCTGTCAGCAATGAATTAAAAGATTATAAGTTCATTGGAATTGATGTTGATGAAAATCCAATGCTCGCTGGTAAATTTAATGTTCGTGCAGTTCCAACTCTTGTTGTTATTGAAGATGGAAAAATCAAAAACATCACTGCTGGTTATATGGACGCAGCAACTCTTAAAAACTTCATCGCTAAAAGTTTAAAGAAATAAATTAAGTGGTCTTAAGACCACTTTATTTTTATGTTGAAAAAAGAGCCTTGTTATAATAGAATAATAAGGCACGCAGGTGTAGTTCAGTGGTAGAATTCCAGCCTTCCAAGCTGGTTATGCGGGTTCGATTCCCGTCACCTGCTCCATTTAGTAAGATTTGGCCAAACAATTTTGTTGTTAGGCCTTTTTATTTGCGATTTTTTCTAAATAAAAATAATAAAAACAAAATCACAATGTTATAATGATTTAGTCGAGGTGGATATATGGCACATATTATTGTTAATTTCTTAAGCGCAACTCTAGAAAGATCCGTTGAAATCGCGGTTATTTTGCCTACTATCACTGCTCCTGAGCTTGGAATTTATAAGTCAGGCGAAGCACATTATGAAGGACAAGCAAAATACCCTGTTTGTTATTTGTTACATGGATATTTAAACGATTATCATTCATGGGAAGCCTACACTTCTATTGAAAGATACGCTGAAGAAAGAAGTATTGCTATAGTTTTAATCTCTGGAGAAAATAAATCTTTCTCTAATATACATAATGATAATTTTGAAGATTTTATCGAAGGTGAATTACAAGACTTTATAAAAGGAACCTTCCCTATTAGTGATCGAATGGAAGATACCTATATTGCTGGATTAAGTATGGGAGGATATGGCGCCTTATATCATGCTTTAAATTATCCAGAAAAATATATGGGTGTTGGAGCCTTTTCTCCAGCCATAATAGAAACTTATCCTGGCACAAGAAAAAAGAAGGTAGATTTAACAAAATTGCTCGAAAAAGACATACAAAGTGGCGTGGATTTACCTTGGATGTATGTAACAATTGGTAATAAAGATGGACTTCTTAATGAGGTTAAACCATTTTTAACCTGTATGAAAAAGAATCATTTAGAAGGCTATCAAAAGGTTGTTCCTGGTTATGATCATGAATGGCCATTTTGGGATATAGAAGTTAAATATTTCCTAGATATGCTTCCAAGAAGTGACGCTTATGCTGGAACCAAAAAAAGGATTTAACATGTTTGAAATTCTAATCGCAACCAACAATCAAAATAAAGTTAAAGAATATAAAGATATTTTTGATGGATATAATGTTAAAGTTTATTCTCTTAAGGATTTAAATATTCATGTTGATCCTGAAGAAAATGGAAAAACATATTATGATAATGCTTTAATTAAAGTTAACGCTATTAAAAAATACACAAAACTACCTATCATTGCAGATGATAGTGGCATTGAAATTGAAGCTTTAGGAAATCATTATCCTGGTATTTATTCGCATCGATATATGGAAGAAAATGGCGGACAAACTAAAACAAACGACATGCTTGTTGCTAAATATTTAGGAAGTAAAGCTAAATTCCACTGCTCTATTATTTTAGGGAACTTACCTAATACTCCTGTTGAATTTATTGGAGAAGTTGAAGGCTCTATTTCTAAAATTATTAACTATGATGATTTTGGTTATGATCCTATTTTTAAAGTTTCTTTCATTAATAAAACATACGCTGAACTCTCAAAAGAAGAAAAAGACAAGATATCTCATCGATACCTTGCCTCTATTAAATTAATTAATTATCTTAAAGAAAATAAATATATCTAATTATTTATTATCTTTGTTGTAGATATGCATAAATAAGAAATATCCACCAACTGATAATAAAACAGGAACTGCAAGTAAATAAAGTAAAACAGAATTCTTCGTTACAAAATAGCCAATAATTAAACCAACGATTATTGCCACTAAAATAACAGCTGTTAATACAATATAGAGTTTAAGTTTATTTAGTTTTTTGTTGATTGGATAAAGTAACATTTCAACAACTTCTGGAACAGAAATATTAAGTTCCTTCTTTTTGGTTGATTTAATCTTGCCATCTTTTAAGGTTACTTCACCAACACCATTTACATCATAAGTTTTATTAAACCTTTTTTCGATACCATCATGCATTATTGTGATGTTGCCTTCAAAATTTTGATTTTCTTCTTTAAAGTTTTTAAGTTCTCCTTCATCAAGAAGAGGAATTGATGCATCAAAATATTTCATTAAATCGTTTATTTCATTAATGCCTTTAACATACATATCAAAATATTCTTTAGAAATAAAAACATCATTAACGCATAAATTTTTCGTGCTCATAATTAAGAATTGATCACAACTATAGACTAAATCTCGAATAAGATTTAAATAAATAAAACTATTCTCAGGATTAAGAATAATATCGTATTTATCGAGATATTCTATTGCTACTTTAAAATTTGGTTCATCCATCGATGACCCATAAACCGTAGACATTATCATACCAGCAATTGCATTTAAATCATTATCTTTAAGTTTTAGACAAAGTTCATAATTATCAAATGCTCTTTTATAATCTCTTAACTTATAAAGATCACGATAAGCATTGTTACTGCTTAATCGATATTGATAATCAACTTTCGTCGAACCTTGATAAAGATTAACAACTGTTTTGCAATTTGGACAAACAACGTTTTCACCATCAACTAAATCATGCTCTTCATCAACATCAAAGATGTTGCCGCATTTTGGACATATAACTTTTTTCATATAAATAATTATTACATGTTAAACACTTAAATTAAACATATATTTTAAAAAACTATATAGTAAATGCCTTATTTTTAATAGTTGAACAATCGTGATACCTATTTATCCATTAAAAAAGGACCTATTTCTAGGCCCTTAAATTTCATTAAGTTAAACTACTTAATAATATCAGCAACTGTACCAGCACCAACAGTTCTACCACCTTCACGGATTGAGAACTTAGTACCTTTTTCAATAGCTACTGGGTGAATTAATTCGACTTGGAATGTGACGTTATCACCTGGCATAACCA
>DAIODM010000024.1:0-11813 GCA_036746835.1 Candidatus Onthovivens sp.
AAGAGAGATGCTGGATTAGACTCCATTAAATTCATATTGCGATATGTTCCCAACCATATACATTTTTAGGATATGTTCCCTCACGACCGAATAGATACGCAAACGAGTGACGTCGGGACGGTTTGTGTTTTATGTTTAAAAGAGCATTAGTTCGACAAGGTTAAGCGTAGTTTAGCAACCTAAAACAGCGCAATTTCCACTTATTTTTAATAAAATACCATAAATAACAGGAAAATAATGGAGAGTACTTTTTTATTTTGATAAAAAGCGAGTTTGGGAATATATCATGTAAGAAAAGGAGTGAACTATAATGGCTTCTTGTAAAGAATATTTAGAATTTATATTAGAACAACTATCAGCTCTTTGGAATTCAAAATATTTTTTTGTTTTATCACAAACCACGCGACGTGCACAAATGTTGCATATGCCTTTTGGCTTATAACACGGAATATTAATGCCGTTTTTGAAATAAGAATACTTTGATATTTCGTGCGAAATAGTAGACTTATTTACTTTGAGTCTACTTACAATGTGCGTAATTGTATACTCACTACAAAGACATGCTTGAATTAGCATTCTATCTTCTATTGAAAGATGTTTTATCTTTTTCTCCCTTTTCACCTTTCTTAAGAAAAGAAGACAAATATATAGTACATTTTCTAATAAAACATTAAAGTTGCGTTTACTTTGTCACTTAACAGAAAAAATAGAAAATGCTCAATAAAGAATAATTTTACTCATTGCTATAATTTTAATAATGATTGCCGAAAGGGCTTATTATTTAAAATTAAGCCACCATTGTTTTACATTATTCATAAAGGGATATTGGGGAAAAGAACTTTTAGATTGCTTTGAACGTAATGAAAAAATGGGTGTTGTATATCATCGAGAAGATATTTTCGGTGATTATGATGATTTTGATGATGCTGAAGAACTTATATGTTTTATTAAGACTGAAAAAATTTAAAACTTGATCTCGTTGACAATTTTTGCTAAGTCTTTTAAATAAAAACATCGAAATGAACACATGCAATGTCTGTTATAGATTAACTATGAGAAAATTGAAAGTGCAAAATTACCTTTGTTAATTAGAAAGAATGAAGAGGCGTTGATGGTGAACTAATTTGTATAAGATTTGTTCATAAATTAGGCCTATTTTTTTAGATATTGTAAGAAACTTTCGTTGTTTTTATATTATAGTCAAAGAATAAATGCTATCATCATGTTATAATTTTTAAAGAGGTATTTACTATGGGTATAAGGGAAGAATCTTTAGGAAGAATGAAGCCACAAGACTATTCAATTTATGAATTAATGTCTGCTAGACAATACAGGATACCGGTTTATCAGAGGCCGTATAGTTGGGGAGAAAAACAAATTAGATCTCTTCTTGAAGACATTTCTAAGAATTATCAAAAATATCTAAAAGACGAAAATGTTGCAGACCTGTATATAGGTAACTTCATAGTATCACAGTTTAAAGACCCTTCTAGAGAGCTTGTATACGATATTGTGGATGGACAGCAAAGATTAGTGACCTTGACCCTTATAACATGTGCATTATATTGTCTTTCACAAAAATACCAATTAGACAAGATGTTTGCCGATAATTTTGATTTAGGAATGTTAGCTATGTCTTGTATCAAGAAAATGAAGGATTCCCTTTGGAGAAAGAAAGGGGATTCTTACAATAAAGATGAACGTATTGTTGAACCAGGGCAGATTGAAAAAGTTGCTTTTGATTGTGTTTTAGATTTTGCTTATTCTCCATTCAATTTTTTAATGGATGGTGAAAAAGTTTATGTGGAACCGGATATTAAAAATATTTACACAAAAGACAATGTTTCTAAAATTGAATCAAGGATACTAAATAATTTTAGAATCGCATATGACTATTACTCCACAATGTTCGATCAAAGAAGAAGTGACTTAAGAGCGTATATCGATCACTTCTTCGATAACGTTTACTGTGTTTTTTATTCAGCGAGTACAGACTTAGAAGGCGGTACAGCATTTGAAATTTTTGAATCCATAAATAGTAAAGGCAAAAAGCTTGATGAAATTGATTTAATTAAAACCAGCATTTTCTCTTATATACCTAAAGAAGAAGCTGACACTTATTTAAAAATTTGGGGGAACCTAATTGTTAAAACAGAAGATGGATTAGCCGGATACTTAACGACATATTTAAGAGCATATATAGTCTATTCGCGCTCTTCTATTTCTCTTGATTCTTTTATTGCAATAAATAGTAAGTTATTATCGTTTTTCTCAACAAAAGACATTGGAGTGGCATATAAATCTCTCCTTTCTGATTTATCTTCTAAAATTGATTATTACTTAGCTCTTTTTGACGAGTCAAAAGCACAACAGTACTTAGGGACACAGAGATTTAGATTCTTCTTTAAAGCCTATTTCCTTGAATACTCTTTTGAGTATCCACGCCCTCTTATTTTTCGATCATTTATCGAACTTGATAAAGAAACAAATCCTTTAAGCAAGGTTGATGCTGAATCCGTTATTGTTGCTTCTATTTCAGAGATGTTGGCTTTCTTAACCATTTCAAAACGTGGTAGTCGTGATATCACCTCAACATTCCAGGATGTTATGACGAGAATAATTGAGAGAGGAAAGGATACTAATATCAACAAAGATGAAGTTCTTTATCTTTTTGAAAAAGCTTTAGGTCGTTTACAAATTGATTCTGATTCTTTAATAAAAGGAATTTCTGGAATGGATTGTTGGGAAGAAGAAAAGGCCTTTGGATATTCGCTTCTTTCTCTTATAACCACTTCTTATGGAGAAAAGAATATTTATTGGGATGGAGCCTTAGCTCGTTATAACGAATGCGGAATTAACTATACTCTTGATCATTTAATGCCAAAGACTCCGCTTCCTAATGACGAACGCATAAAGTATGCAAATGTAGGTGAAAATTTATGTTTAAAAGAAGGCCATGATTTTATAGCACCAAACATTAAAGAAGGCATGCGATACAGTGATTTTAGAAAACAGATTTTAAATGTTCCTGGAAATCTTTCTTTAAAATCGCGTTCATCGAACGCCGAAAAAAATAATCGTGTTTTAGACGACGATATCCAGAATTATACATCGCTGAAGAATCGTTCCAACGAAATTGCAACTTTTTATGTGCATAATGTACTTGTCTTGGATAGGCCGTCTCCTTCTTATCAACCACCTAATACACAAGTTCCTATTTGGGTCGATGATATTATTGATTTCACTGAGAAATCTAACGATAATCTCACTAAAACTAAACCATCAATGGTTTTTGCGGGTAACAAAAAGTTTGAAGCTACCTCTTATTACAGCGTTTTAATTGATATTGTTGATTATTTATATGGTATCAAAGCAAACGAATTAGAAGCGCTGGCTGCGAAAAAATTATACAGAAATAATAATCCAAAGTCTGTTGTGTTTATTTCAAATAACCCCGATGATCTTGATCACAAATATTGTCCAGTAGGATCACAAATATATGTTCAAACCAATCGTAGTGCCAATGCTATGTATGAAGAAATCCATCAAATACTGGTCGTTCTCGGCGAGGATACTTCTAAGTACTATCTCACTTTTAGTAAAAAAAATGAAAACTGATTATTGGAATTGATTATTTAGAAGTATTGGAAGCATTAAGAAAAACATTATTTGTTAAATAACAAAAAATTTGACAAAAAAAGATAATTAGATTTGCTATACTACATGTGATAAAATAAACAAGAACATGGACAATTCATTGCAAACAAACAGAAATTTTTCTAAGAAACTTTTGCTGTTTAATTTATGCGATTCTGGGAATATATCAATTCGTACGATATCACGTCTTTTTGATGATCTTCCAGAAGAATATGTAACGAATGATTTTTATTTAATATTAGGTAATATACCTACTTGTAAAGAGATTGTTGATGAATATAGTAAAACTTCCTTTCAGTATTTGAGCTTATATGCCCTGTTTACAGCAGAAATTAATCTAGGAATTATTGAATTGTTAAGGCAACATTTTTCTTCTGCAAACGATTTGGTTCAAAACTGGAACAAAATTAAATCACTTCATCTACAAGAAAGAACTTTAACAAAAATAAGCGATTTTTTAGATACAGCGTTTCATCTAAAAAAGAATGAAGACATTGACCCTCTCCTATCTAGTATTTTGAATGTTTTAGAAGAAAATCAAAAGCCTGTAAACTTTGCAGATTTATATAGTATTGTAGTTTCCAAATGCAAAGAAACTCAATTATCTCCCACTATGTTTAAAGGAGCAGTTGCCTCTTTATCAGATAAGGGCTTAATTAAAATTACAGCCGAAGGTCTTTTGTTAAAAAAGCAAAACCTTCGTGAGTTTATTAATATAAACATTAATGAGAAGAAATATAAGATTTTATCAGACTATCTATCTGGCAAAAATATTTACGAAATAGCAAAAGAATTTTCTGTTACAAAACAGCGAATTTATCAATTGCTTTTTTCTTTTATTTCAAAATTACCTGTTTTTGATAATGAAAACAGATATTTTTCCTTATTAAGTGTATATAAAATAGAAAAACAATTTTTACCTTATCTTGGATATCCGGATTACGAGATGGTTAGATATGTTGAATTGAAATATTCATTTCATTCTTCCTTAACAGAGATTGATTACATTGTTGACAAACAATTGGTTACATCAGATATTGGACGAAAAATTTTAAATGAAAACGGATTAATTTGTTTTGGCTCGACTATTATTAAAAAATCAGAAATTTTCATTCAATTATTTAATATTTATATAAAGAGTCAAAAAAGAAAATCTTTTAGTCTTGATTTAATATATAAAGGCTTTTATGCGTTTTGCAATGCTAATTATCCAGACATTTCGTTGCCAAAACTTGACATTCAAGTTTTTGCCAGAAAACTAGAGAACAGTGGAAGTTTTATTCCTTGTGGAGAAAAAGTGTACTTTGTATTTAATATCGACGATTTTAGCTATGAATTTTTAGATGAAGCAACATCTTATTTGTCTAATTTTTATGGTTATGGATCTGTGGGATATTTTTTCAAAAACCATTTTGAATTGTGCAATTCTGTAGGCATTGAAAATGAATATCAACTTCATGCCATTTTAAAAACTTTGCTTTCGAAAAAGTTTAAAGACAAGATTGACTTTAAAAGAATGCCTTCCATAGCAACGAAAGGATTAGAAAAAGACGAATTTTTTAAAACCATAATAGAAGAGAGACAGCCAATAAAACTCGACGACTTCATCACATTGCTCGAAACAGAATACGGTTTTAATCGCACATCTATTTTGTGGAACCTAAAAACATGGGTTTATCAATATTTAAATGAAAAAGACGAGTTAGTTATTAGCCAAGAACCGTTCGATACATATGAAATTGAATTGGTGAATTCGATCACTTCGCAAAGAGAAATGGTTTCCGCTGACTATTTTAAAAGCCAATTGGAAAAATTACTTCCAAATAAAGTTGATTTTTTTATGAAACCACACGTTTTGTTTAGGCTTGGTTATAATTTTAGAACAAATTTTGTTCTTTATAAGAATAAGTACAAATCTTACGAAGAAGCCGTTGAAGGGTTTGTCGATTGTTCTGAAATGGTTGTAAGTTATGAAGAATTAATTAGATGTATGCCTAGTTGGGTAATAGAAGGCAAGTATTCATATTTACAAAAAGAATGTTTACTATTGCGTTTTTCTGACACGCAATTTATTAATATTAAAAAAAGAATAGACAGAAATGCATTAATCAATTTTAGGGATGAGTTGGTAAAAAACTTAAATAGTGAGAAAATTTATACAATTAGTGAAATTCAAGATTTGCCTTTCTACCGCAAAATTCTTGATAGTAATTCTGCCATAAAGTGTATGTTTAATGCTTTAGGAAATAGTGTTTTTATCAATTTACTTCTTGGCTCTCCAACAATTCATTTTCATAAAGAAAATGGTATATATACTATTTCTTCTAAAGAAAATGTTTCAATAAAATTAATTATTAAAAAACTTGTGGAAGAGAAAGTAAAAATTAACAAAATAGATTTTTATGAGATAATGAGAGAAAGATACGGAATAGATAAAGAATTTTCAAATTCGTATTTTCTTGAGTTGGGGCTTTATTATAATACAAACACTGAGAAAATTTATGATTCTAAAGATTCTTGTAATGAAGAATTAAAAGAATATCTTGAGTTCAAGGAGGAGACAAGCGATGAAATGGACTAAAGAAGAAGACTTAGGGAGATATGGTATCAAACCCATTGCTGAGACCAAAAAAATTCCATTAGGAAACACAAATGACGATTATCAAATTTATCAAATACCGATTGAATTTTTGAAATACAATCGTTCTAATGGACGTATATTTATGGAAACCAACAGGCTTCAAGAAGATGACGGAATTAACCTTAAAGATCTTGAAGAAACCAATGTTGAGGAATTCAATAACGAAATAGAAAAACTTATTTGGGAGATTGATGTAGAAAGGAATGATGACACAAAAGATGATATTTATAAATATACTCAATTAGAATCTGGTGTCGTTCTTGATGATGGGACAGTAATTGACGGAAATAGACGTTTTACATGTTTAAGAAAACTGCATAAAGAGTTTCCGTTAGATGCTAGATTTAATTTTTTTAAAACCGCAATCATTTTTAGAGAAGGCACTTCGATTACAACAAAAGACATTAAGAAATATGAATTGAAAGCACAGTTTGGTAGAGATGAGAAGGTAGACTATAAAGCCGTAAATTTTTCAATGAGCATTTATAAAAGTGTAAAACAAGACGGGTTTACCATTCAAGAAATAGCTGATGATGTTAACAAAAAACCGGGAGACATTACTAAAATAATTAATGCTTGTGAATTGGTTGAAGAATTTCTTGAATATATCAATCAAAAAAACCAATTGTATGTTATTGAATCGCTAAATCTATACTGGCCAATAGATACTTTAGCTTCTTATTTGTGTGGAAACGAGGGAACTAAACTTACTGCTATTGAAAAAGAGAAACGTAAACACATATTTTTTGATTATATTTTAACTATTGATACCGAGTTACCTACTCAAGAATTCAGAGACAATTTAATTAAGAAACTATTCAAAGATACGGCCGCTTTTACTGAACTTGCCCAAGATTATGATGAGCATTATGGTGAAGAAGTTTCAAATAAAATATTAGATAATCACGATGTTCCAATCGATTTTGTTCAAAAAGTTATTAATTTTAGGAAAACCGATACCGCAGCAAAGATTAAAAAAAGCTACAAAAAAGCTGTTGAAAAAAAGATAATGGAAAAGCAAGCAAATGCTCCGATAGAACTTTGTGATGATATTATAGATAAAATTAAACAAATAAATATTGATCCATTTATTGATGCCTCTTCATCTACAGCAGACAATATTTTAAGAAAAGTTCATAGCTATTTGAAAGATGTTGTTGAGCGTACTAATGAAATAGATGAGAAGATAACACGAAAGATAGGCATACATGAATAAATTCTCTGATTTTAATATTGAAAGTTCTTATTCAACCGATGATGATGTTGTGTCTTTTTATAACAAGATTTTGAGTTGTTCTAAGACATATGATAGAGTTTCGGCCTATTTTACTTTTGGCTTTTTTAACTACATTTCAAAAGGTTTAAGTAATTTTATTACTAATGGAGGGACCATAAGAATGGTGCTCTCAACACAAGTTGATTTAAAGACGCTCTCCGAGATGCGAGCTGGTCTAGAGATGAGAGAACAAAATCCAAATGAATATTTAAATATTACTAAAATGGCAAAAATTAATTTCTCCGAACTAGATGAAGATGTATCTATACTTGCTTATTTGATTGCCACTAATAAACTAGAGGTAAAATTTGCGTTCAAAGGATTTGGAATAGAACACCAAAAATATGCAATTGTTGAAGACTTTTATGGTAATAAACTGCTCACAATCGGATCAAACAATTCGACTGAGGCAGCTGTTGGGCTAAATAAAGAGAGCTTTGCAATTAATTGCAATTGGGATGAACCTGGCAAGAGAGAGCTTAATAACATTGTTAAATATTCAAAAGAATTTGAAAAATATTGGGAAAACGATGTAGATGGATTTGTTGTAGTTCCATTACCAGAATTTCTTAAAACAGAGCTTATTAATAAAATTGATAATAAAGTTTTTGGAGAAAACGCAAGCGAACGTGCATTTGTAAGAATAAGTATCGATGAGCTAAAAGTCATTAGAGTACAATCAAATGTCCCCCTTTTAAAAATAATGTCTCAATACAGATTTAAACTGTTAAAAGGATTAATTGAAACAAGCACAGAATATCTTATTGTCTTTAAACCGCTTGAAGCAATCAAAGACATTGTTTATGTGAAAGACTTGATAGAATTGTTGTGCAAAGAAAACAACCTACCACTAATTATTTCAAACGAATTGAGTAAGTTTTTAGATAAGTTTTTCTTCGATTTAACCGAATTATCATCTTTAGGAAAGACATTAAAGAGCGATACGTTTTTATCTTCATCGACTGATTTTCGAAGTTTTTGTGATGAAACAAATAAATTAGTGATGAGAAAACTTACAATTCCTCAATTAAAAGCCTCATATCACATTGTTAAGATGCGAAGAAGTATGAATTTTTCTGTTCCAGGTTCAGGCAAAACCGCCTCGGTTCTTGGAGCATTTCAATTTTTAAAGAAATCGCAATATATCAAACGTATAGTTGTGATAGGCCCTTTAAACTGTTTTAAGTCATGGAAAGATGAGTATAAAACTGTGATTGGTATTGAACCATCGGAAGAGGCAACGACTATAATTGATATTCATTCTTTAGAAACTATACAGGTTCAATCCACAGTTCTTCGCTATGATTTTTCGAAAGCCTCTTTGATATTAATTAATTTTGACATTTTGCCAAAAATTGCTAATTTTCTTGAACCCTTGATTGACGGAGATTCGATGATTGTTTTCGACGAAATTCACAGAATAAAGAATTATCAAAGTGCAAAATCGCCTGCTGCAAAGAAGATTGTCAGAAATGCCAAGTATCGTGTAGCCTTGACTGGTACTCCTTTGCCTAACGGATATAAAGATTTACTGAACATGTTTTCGCTTTTATTTGATGAATATACTACCGAATATTTTTCGATGGATGCTGATTCACTTTCAAAAGCTGATAAATCTTTTGAAGAAACTGGTATTGAATCATCAAAAATCAATGATTTGATTTACCCATTTTATGTTCGACTTACAAAAGAGGATCTTGATGTACCACCGGCAAATGATGATAACTTAGTAAGAATAATAACATCTGACGATGAAAAAAACCTTTACGCAAAAGTGATTAATGAGCAAGGAGGAAGTTTTTCTAAGATAGTTAGACTAACTGAAATAGCATGTATACCGGGTAGAGTTGAGAAGGGTTTGGATGATGATGAAACGGAAAAAGAATTTTCTGATGATGATTATGAGATTTATAATGACCACATATTTGATAAATTAGGTTTTTGTGATAACAAAATGACATCAAAGATTTCAAAATTTCTTGAAATGTCAAAAGCAATAGACTCAAAAGCAATAGTGTGGTGTCTTTATACTGACACAATTAAAAAAGTTGCTCATTTATTAAGTGAGAGGGGCGATACTGTTGCGATAATCTATGGTAATACGCCCATTGAAGAAAGAAGCGATATTATTGATAGATTTAACAATAGTGATGAAATAAAATATTTAGTTACAAATCCAAATACAATGGCTGAATCGGTTTCTCTTCACAAAAAATGTCATACTGCCTATTATCTAGAAATAAATTACAATTTAGCGCAATTTCTACAATCTAAAGATAGAATTCATAGACTTGGATTGCCGGAGGGAACTAAGACTAACTATTACATTTTTATGAATGAATATGGTGAAGGAAAGTACGCATCTATTGATGAAGTAATATACAGAAGATTGATGGTTAAAAATAGGAGAATGATGAGAGCAATCGAAAAAGGAAATTTCTTTGTCGATAATAAAGTAGATCCAAAAGAGTATGATGAAATATTAGAAGAATTGAAAGGAGGAACAAATAAATGAAGCCAGTGTTAAAATGGGCTGGTGGGAAAAGACAGCTATTGTCCGTCATTGGAAATTATATTAACGAAAAAACTTTATCTGGCCACACTTATTTTGAACCTTTCTTGGGCGGAGGCTCATTGTTCTTTTCTCTTGCCCACAATAAATGCGTTGTTAATGATGCAAATCGCGAACTCATAAATGTTTATGAGTCAATACGTGATAATCCTGATAAGTTAATAGAATACTTATCATCTTTCAAAATGAAAAATAGTAAAGATTTCTATTATCAATTAAGAGCATTAGACAGGCAGACTGATTGGATAGGAGATGAATTTGACAATTGTTATAAAGCTGCTCGTACAATTTACATCAATAAAACATGTTATAATGGACTTTATCGCGTTAATAAAAAAGGCCAATTTAATACTCCTTATGGAAAATATATGAAGCCTTTAATATTTGAAAATGAAAATATTTATGAAATTTCGAAATTTCTAAATGCAGGGGAAATTGAATTTTATTGTAAAGATTTTGCGGAATCTGTTCGTTCTGCTAAAAAGGGAGACATAATATATTTTGATCCACCTTACGATTATGAAAACGAACAAGGCTTTGTTAATTATATTAAAGATGGTTTTTCTCATTCTGATTTGCAACGCCTAAAGAAAGTTTGTGATTCATTGATTTCAAAAGAATGTTTGGTTTTAATCAGCAATAACGACACTTCTTATGTAAGAAATTTGTTCAAAGGTGATTCGTTTGAAATCATATACGAAACAAAATCAGTAATGGCAAACAGAACCATTAATTGTAAAGGAAAAGAAAGGAAAAAAGTTGGGGAGGTACTTATTTATGGAAGGAAAAAAGATTCCGTTTCCACAAGCAAATGATTTCGAAAAGATTTTAACAATAATTACTACGGATGCAGAATCTAATATTAAATCGAATGAGCTTTTGATTCAAAAACTAAAGGTTACAAAGCGACAAATTAATTATTATCTGTCTGCTTGTGTTTTTCTTGGCATATTAAACAACAAACGTGAGTTTACAACATACGGCGTTTCCCTAAGGCATCTTAATCGCGATGGTCTTATTTGCGCATTATGTATGAAGATAGTTTCGCTGCCTGTTTTTGGCGATGTATTTTTTTCACAATACCTATTTAAATATAAATTCTCTAATGAAGAAATTTCTGAATTGATTGCCGCAATGTATGATGTAGATAACGTTGGTGTTGCTGATCGTAGAGCAAGCACGGTTAAAAACTGGGTTAAGTGGATTGAATCAAAAAGATTTTCAAAATAAAGAGCCATATAAAGGCTTCCTAGGCATTACGTAGGCAAAAGCAATAATTCAGTTTTACTAAAATTTGTTTTCTAATAAAATACAAAATTTGTATTTGAGTGTAAAAAACTCAACAGAACACAATTATTTTTCCTTAAACGCCACAATTCTTTTAGCAACGTTGTCTTGAATGTTGCCATAATAAAATCCGTAATCATGACTATGATAACTTTCTTTTCCGAAAAGATATACATACTGTTCCGACATTGCATAAACATTTGGATCAACTGATGAACATACTACAACACCACGTTCAGTGTTTAATTGTGCATCGGCTATTCCTTTTCCTAAGGTGCCATCACTTTGAAGAGAACCTAAATTTAATTCAACGCCAGCATAAGTGTTATCTAGTTTCCAATTTAATGGATTAATTGAAATAGCTCCATCTAAAACAACTA
>DAIODM010000025.1:0-11708 GCA_036746835.1 Candidatus Onthovivens sp.
TTAACAATATAATTTTTATAATCTTTTTTATAATTAATGAAAGCTTTTGATAAAGGGTGTTCACTAAGTTTTTCAATAGAAATAACTTTATCAAAATCATCTTTATTTCCATAAATTTCATTGATACTCATTTCGCCAGTTGTAATAGTTCCAGTTTTATCAAGAACGATAGTATCAACTTTATGAAGACTTTCAAAAGCTTCAGCCGATTTTATTAAGATTCCATTTTCTGCACCTTTTCCCGTTCCAACCATTATTGCAACAGGTGTCGCTAAACCTAATGCACAAGGACACGAAATTACTAGAACACTAATAGCAAAATTTATTGATTCACTAAAGTTAAAACTTGAAATAAATAACCAAACTATAAATGTAATAATACTAAAACTGATGACGATTGGTACGAATATTCCTGAGATTTTATCAGCTAATTTTGCAAGTGGAGCTTTAGAATTACTCGCTTCTTCAACAAGAGAAATTAATTTGTTTAAAGTGGTGTCATCGCCAATTTTATCTATTCTAATAGTGCAGGAACCAAGTCGATTAATTGTGCCACTAATTGCTGTATCACCGATTTTTTTATAAATTGGCATTGATTCACCAGTGATTGCGGCTTCATCAACGTTTATGTAGCCTGAAATAATTGTTCCATCGGCAGGAATAGAATCTCCTGGTTTAATAATAACGATATCGCCAACTTTTAAGTCTTCAATAGCTATTGTCTTTTCTTTATTATTTTCGAGTATAGTGACTAAATCAGGCGCTAAATTCATTAATTTTGAAATAACTTCTGTTGTTTTATTAGTAGCTCTGTTTTCAAAATATTTTCCAAGAGATACGAGAGTTAAAATTGTTCCAGCTGATTCAAAATAAATTTGTTCAGTATAGATGGATATATCTGCCTTTTGAATTAAACCAACGATTATCATCATAATATAAGAATATAGGGCATATATTATTGAAACAGTTGATCCTAGCGCAATTAAAGAATCCATGTTTGGTTTTAATTTAAATAGAGCCTTAAAACCTCTAGTAAAATAAAAGAAATTTATAATAATAATAGGAACTAAAAACACGATTTCTAATCCAATTTGAATATATGGATTTATTCCTAAATTAACTCCTAAATGCATTAAAAGCATCGGACCCATTGAGATTACTAAAAGAAAGAACAAGCAAATCAAAGAGATAAGTAAACCTTGTTTTCTCTTTTTTAAATCTTTTTCTTTTTTAAGTTGTTGAGCTTTTATAGTTACATTTTGATGAATTTCAGCATCATATCCGGCATCTTGAACAGATTTTATAATATTTTCAGGTTTAACAAGATTGCTGTCATAGTCAACAATCATTGAATTTGTTAAGAGATTGACTTCAACGCCATTTACTCCTTTAGTTTCTTTAACAGCATTATTTACGTGAGTTTGGCATGAAGCACAAGTCATTCCTTTTACATCGTACTTTTGTTTCATTAAAAAATCTCCCTTAATAAGGGAGATTATATCATTAGTTTTATCAGTAACAAATTTTATGCTTATTTATAATTATAAGCTTGTAAATAAATATTAACTTCATCATCGGTAATTCCAGCATGTCTTGCTTTTAATGATTTTGGACCTGCATAATCATCAACTAAGCAATATTTATTAGTAGCAAGTAAAGTAAAATCACCAATTGTATCAAGAGCAATTTTGTTTTGAGTTTTTGAGTAACCAAATAAATGATTAGCTAAAACTTCTTCTCTTGATTGAATTACAAAATTATCTTTTAAAATTGGAGTGTTGTTAAAAATTTCGACAAATTTTTCTTTATCTTTAACAAAGAAAGAAGCAAAACGACCTTCAATTGCAAGACAATCTTTGCTTAATGTTTCTTTAAATCCTGGAATAGAACTTATTTTAATATCTTGAGTATCGAGCATTCCATGATCGCTGATTGCTAAAAATAATGTATCAGGGAATTTTTTTGTTAGTTTTTTAACAATATGATTAATTTGATGAATAGTGGACCAAACAATTGGAGAATTAACACCAAATTCATGCATTAAATGATCTGGGAAAATGTTGTAAGCATATACATAATCATGAGTTTTAAGTGCATCTTTTACATATCTTGCCCATTTTCTATTACTAGCACCAATTCCAAACTTTGAAATATAGTTAAAAGACATCACCATAGTTGCAATTTCTTTACCCGCTTTTTTATTAATATCATCGGTAATATATTTTGTTTTTAGAATGCTTTGAGTAACGGGAGGATCAATTTTATCCGTTTTATCTTTCCAGTTTACGCTGCCAAAAACTTGAATAAATTTATCAGGTTTAGAAAAATATTGAGTCCAACCTAAATATCCTGTTTCTATTGGATATTTTCCAGTAGTCACTGAAGTAGTTGCAGCAACAGTTGTAGGTGGGAAAACACTATTTATTTCTAAATAACGATGACTATACATGTATGGAGCAGCTTTTTTATACCTTTCTAGTATTACTTCTCCGAAGGCATCAAATAAAAATAAACAAACTTTTTTTCTACCGGATTGAGCAAGTAAATCATCGATTTCTTTTAAGGAATCGTGATAGGTTTCGCAACCATAGAACTTTAATATTGAGTTTGCTAGGTTGACGAGTGATTTTGTTTTTGATAATGGTTTTGAATTCATAAGAGAATATTGTACCACATTTTATATTTTTATATCTATTATCTGTGTTAAAAAAATCAAAATTGCTTATAATATTTAAGGAGAATAAAACTATGAAAATTGGCTTTTTAGGTTGTGGGAAAATGGCTAATAAAATGGCTGAATTAATTAAAGATCTTCCTGGCTGCGAACTTTACGCATGTGCAGCTCGTGATTCTTTGAAATCTTTAAGCTTTAAAAATACTTATGGTTTTATTAAATCTTATGGCAATTATGAGGAACTTGTTAATGATAAAGAAGTCGATTTAATCTACATTTCTACCATTACAAGAACACATTATGAACAAATGAAACTTTGTCTTAATAACAAGAAAAATGTTCTTTGTGAGAAACCATTTACAGTTAATAGTCTTGAATCAAAAGAGGTTATTGACCTTGCTCATAAAAATAATGTTTATTTAGCTGAAGCAATTTGGACTCGTTATATGCCTTCAAGACAATTTGTAAAAGAACTTATTAGTAGTGGATTAATTGGTAAACCTTATCTTTATGTCGCTTCAATTGGTTATGCAATTAGTGATCATGAAAGAATGCAAGATACAATTGGTGGCGGAGTTTTGCTTGATTGTGGAGTTTATCCTTTGAATTTTATTATGATGAATAGTAACGATTCAATCGTTAATATTGAGGCAAATTCAATTTTATCTTTAAGCAAAGTTGATGAAACTGATATTATTCGTTTAGATATGACTAATAATGTTAAAGGATTGATTTATTGCACAATGAAGTCAAATATCGATTGTAGCGGATATATTTATGGCGATAAAGGTTATATAAAATTTGATCATGTAAATCACCCATCTAAAATAGAAGTTTATAATAACGAAAGACCACCAAAAGTTATTAAGAGTCATGAATTTGCTCCTAAGTGTGGTGGATATGAATATGAGTGGCTTGAAACAATTAAACTAATTAATGAAGGTAAAAAAGAATCGATTTCAATGCCATTAAGTGAGACTCAAAAAGTTATGGAAACTTTAGATAAAATTCGTTTGAAAGCAGGTATAAAATTTTCCAATGAAAAATAATGTAATATTAGAATATAAAAGAAGTGATAAAAAATTCAATAACTTAGATGTTATTGATTCGAGTTATTTTCATTCATTTGTTAAAGCTTTTTTTGCTGAATATAACGTTAGCAAAATAAGCGAAAACACAATTGAACTATTTAATGAATATAAAAAAGATTATTTAAGTTATATTAAATTTTTAAGGAACATTATTACAAAAGATACTGCTACTCTTGATTCGCTTAAGCTTTTAAAAACTGATGAAAAATTAGAGTATTTATCAATTGTTAATGATATTTATGATTTTTGGCGTACTAAACGTAGATTCCTTATTCTTGATAATTTAGATAATGGCGAAAATCCTCAACAATTAATTTCTTTCTTTAATTATTACAACAGTTTTATTGAATCTCTTTATCGTTTAATTTATGAAACTATTTATGGAAGATTCCAAACTAACTATCGTGAACTTCCAGCGGGTTTTAATGCGGCTATTTTAACTAATAATTTTCAATATCTTCTTCCTAACGATTTAGCTTTTTTAAGTGAAATAAAAAGTGTTGAAAGTGTCGTAACTAGACCACCTTTCATGTTTAATACTGAATTAAATACTAGAAAAGGAACTTTTTTCGAAAAAGATTTACGCATTAATGAAGGAAATATTAAAAAAGAGCAATTTATTACTGCTATGATTAAAATTAATCATAAGCGTGGTTTGGTTGCTCTAAATAAAGATTTTTTATATTATCTTCCTGCAATGGCCAACCTTTTTGAAATTGATGTTCCTAAAGTTGATGAGAAGATTGATTTTGTAGTTTTGTTTGGAGTTGATAATATTAACGAAGCACCTTATTACTATAATGATGATGGAGTTTATGTTGGCGTTCTTCCAACTTTAAGCAAGATAGATTATTTTGGTTATCTTAAAAAGATGATTTTAACTCTATTTAATCTTGAACAAATTGATAATAAAAACCTTCCAATACATGGTTCAGCTGTTGAAATTACTCTCACTAATGGTAATGTTTTTAATCTTTGTTTTTTAGGAGATAGTGGAGCAGGAAAGAGTGAAACATTAGAAGCAATTAAGAATCTTCATAGTCCAAGAATTAAATCTTTAAAAACTATTTTTGATGATATGGGAACCTTCTTTATTAAAGACAATGATGTTGTAATGAGTGGCACTGAAATTGGTGCTTTTGTTCGTGTTGATGATCTTGATAAAGGCTATCCTTTAAAGTCTGTCGATAGAGCGATTTATATGAATATTGATGAGACAAATAGTCGAACTATTATTCCTATCGTTGATTATCGTTCAACCTGTCATAAATATCATGTTGATTATTTCTTTTTAGTAAATAATTTTACTGATTCTAAAGTTGGTCTTGAGCGTTTCTTAGATGAAAACTACGCTTTAAGTGAATTTAAAAAAGGCGAGCGAAAAGCAAAAGGAACTACTGATGAAGTTGGTTTAGTTACAACTTATTTTGCAAATCCTTTTGGACCTCTTCAAAAGAAAGATGATGTTGAGAAATTTATTAAAGGTTATTTTGATCTTTTATATAAAAATAAAATCTTCGTTGGAAGACTTTATTCTAAATTAAGTATTGACCCAGTTGATGGACCTAAATTAGCAGCTACTTCAATAGTTGAAGAGTTGTTCAACCGTTAGTTATTTAAAGATATAATCACTATATACCTTGATGGAATTGAGTTTAAAGCCATTATGGTCAATTCCATTGAAGATTTTTTGAATCTCTAAAATGTTTGTTTTTCCATTCAAAACATTATCGAAAATTACTGATGCTTTTTGATAATCTTTTTGAGCCTTTACAAATAACATTAAGAAATCTTCTTTACTTGGATTTTTATTATCAATGCAACTACGCCATTCTTTATGTTTTAGATTTAAGAAATCTAGTTTAATATTTTCGATTTTGTCTTCAGACATACTGCTTAATGGAGAATTATAAAAATGTTTATCGATAAAAGCTTTCTTTTTACCATTTTCGCTATATAAAGCTTTAGAGACAGTGTGCATATTTTTTAATGCATGTTTATATGTGTTTAATTTAATGTTTGGTTCTTTATAGGCAACTTTTCCTAAACTATAAATCATTTTGGTGATAAGTTTTATGCTTTTCTTATCAAATTTAACAGCATCAAAAGTGGTGGTTTTATCTTTAAAGTGATCCATAATCAAAACATCGATTGAACCCTCGATTCTTGCATGTGAATTGAAGTATTTTTTTGAGTCTTTATCGTTTTCAGTAACAAAACCAGATTTATACCAAATATATGGGTGGCAAGTTTTATCTAAAATATAATGTGAGAGCATTCCTTTGGTGTAATCGATTAAAATACTTTTATCTTCATCTTTTGCTCCCATAATGTATTCAAGTAAATATTTAAATGTTATATATGGGTCAACCGTATGTAGATAGGTTCCAAAAGCTCTAAATTCTTTTGCCTTTTTATTTGGAGAAACTCCAAGTCCATAAAAGAAAAATGGATCTGGTCCTTGAGCACCAATAAAGCCATTAGAATTTGGATTTTTAGTTACTTGTTTATAAAATTCATAATGTGTTAATGATGCAGGCATATTTTTGTCCTCTTTTTTGTTTAACTATTATAATTTAATCATAAAAGGTATGTTATTAACACACTTTTTTCTTCTACACTTGTAAATGTTTATTATATTTTATATAATACTTAACGAAGATTTGGTTAAATCTTTGATGGGTGCCTGCGGGCATTCTTATTTTTTTAAAGGGGGTCCTTTTAGTGGAAACGCTTGAAACAGTTGAAAGCTTAATTAAGGCAAAACTTAAAGAGTTAGGCTATACACTTTATTCGTTAAAACTAACAAGAAACAAAACAAGTAACTTAGAAGTTGTAATTGATCGAGATGCACCAATTAATCTAGATGATATTAGTGCAGTGAGTGATGTGATTTCTAAACTGCTTGATGAGCATGATTTTATTAATGGTAGTTATGTTCTTGATATTTCATCACTTGGGGTTGAAAAACCAATTGATGTCAAAAATCTTGAAAAATATAAAGACCAATACATTAATATTCATTTAACTCATCCTTATAAGGGCGAAAGTTATCTTGAAGGAACCTTAATTGAAGTTAGTGAAGATAAAATCAAATTATTCTATTTTGTTAAAGGAAAGAAAACTACAGCGGAAATTGAACGACAATACATTGATCGTGCACGCTTAGCAATAAAATTTTAGGAGAAATTTATTATGGATGCAAAACATCAAAAAGCATTTTTAAAGGCCATGGAAGAAATGGTTGAAGAAAAAGGAATTAGTAAAGATATCGTTGTTGATGCGATTAGTGAAGCTTTTAAAGTAGCTTACAATAAAAAATTAAGCGATGAACTTTTAATTGTTAATAGACCAATTAAATTAAAGAAAGTTAAAAAACCTGTTGCTGTCGATGAAAATGGAAATCCTATTGATGCAACTTCTAATAAATTAGCGGATGCTTTAATTCGCTCTGATATTGATCTTGAAAAAGGTAAAATCGAACTTTATCGTCAATGGAAAGTTGTTAAAGAAGATGACTTAGTTGATGATTTCGTTGAAATCAGCGATGAAGATGCTCGTGTTAAGAGCAACAAACTTAAATTAGGCGATTTTTATGAAGAACCTTTAAGTTTTGATGATTTCTCAAAAGGTGATGTTAATAGATTTATTACTGCTTATAAACAAAAGATTTCTCGTAGTGAAAAAGAAAGTTTACTTGAAACATTTAAAGGTAAGATTGGTGATTTAATTACTGGTGTTTGTGAAAAGAGCGATGAACATAGTGTCATTGTTAATCTTGGTAGAATTAGTGTTACATTATTCCAAAAAGATTTAATAGGTAGAGAGACTTTTAAACCTGGTGATCAAGTTAAGGTTTATGTTTGTGGAATTTCAAAAGATGATAGCAAGATTGGAAGTTTAATTCATTGCTCACGTAGTGTTCCTGAATTCCTAGAGAAGATTTTCACTAATGAAGTCCGTGAAATTTATGATGGAACAGTAAAGATTTATAAAGTTGCTCGTATCGCTGGCGTTAGAAGCAAAGTTGCTGTTTATAGTAATGATGCAAACGTTGATGCAAGCGGTGCTTGTATTGGTCCAAATGGAACCCGTATTCAAAATATTGTTTCACAACTTGGAAACGATCGTAATGCAAAAGAAAAGATTGATGTTATCGAATATAGTCCAAGTTTAGGTGTTTTCTTAAGAGAATGCTTAAAACCAGGAGTTGTAATTGGTGTTAGTTTTGAAGATAATCCAGAAGGTGGTAAGAATGCGATTGTAGTTTGTCAAAATGAAACTGGTAGTGCTGCTATTGGTTTTAAAGGCACAAACGTTATTCTTGCAAGAATGTTAACTGGTCTTAAAGAAATTAAGATTTTTGATGAAAATGTTGCTAAAGAAAAAGCAATTAATTACACTCCAATGTCAGAATTTGAAGTTGAAGAGCGAGAACTTGAGAAAGAAAAGTTTAGACAAGAATCAATTAAGAACGCTGAATTAGGAACTGCTAAAGCACAAAATGTTGTTGAAGTTGCAGCTGTTGCTGGTGCTGATGAATCTGATAACGAAGTTGAAGAAGAAGAGATGCCATTATCTGATACATTATCAACTCAAGAAAAGACTGCTCCAGTCGAAGAAACTGCTAAACCAGTTGAAACTGCTCCAGTTAGCGAAACTAAAGTTCAAACTGTCGAAACTCCAGTTGAGGCAAAACCAGTTGAAGTTGCTCCTGTTAAAGAAGAGCCAAAGAAAGAGTTCCATGAAGTTAAAACTACAACAACTCTTGATCAACTCGAAGCTTCTCTTGAAAATGAAAAGAAGAATGATCGTAGTTCATATCATAGAGATGGTGATAAGAAGTTTAAGAAGCCTTATAAGAAAGTTGAAAAACAACAACCAACTGAGGAAATTAAGCCTGTTATTGATGAAAAGAATAAGATGTCAATTTACACTAAAGAAGAACTTGCTGAAATGGAAAAAGAAGAAAAAGAGCAAGATAATTCTAACAATAGTGGAACAGATGAAGATTATAGTGAATACGATAGTGATGAATTCTATACAAAATAGCTGAGGTTATTATGAAAAAAGTACCATTAAGGAAGTGTTTAGCAACAAATAAAGTTTTCCCTAAAGAGGAATTATTTAGGGTTGTTAAAACTCCTGATGGAGAAGTTGTTTTAGATATGACGGGTAAAGTGAATGGAAGAGGTGCTTATATTCATATTGATAAAGAAGCAGTTGAAATTGCTAAAAATTCAAAATGTTTAGATAAAGCCCTTGAAACGAAAATACCTGATAAAGTCTATGAAAAGATGATGTTTTACATTAAATAAGGAGGTATTTAAATGAAAGACAAAATTGATGAACGTGAGATTAATATCCCACAAAAAGAACAAAAGAATAAAGATTACGCAAAAGTACATAACGGAACCTTTGTTTATACCACTTCCTTATCTGTTGGGGAACTTGCTAAAAAACTTAATGTTCAAGCGAGTGATATTATTAAGAAATTATTCTTAAAGAAGAGAATTGTAACCATTAACCAATATCTTGATGATGATACTATTGGAGAATTATGTCTTGAATATGGTTTTGATTTTAAAAAAGAAGAAGTTGTTAACGAAGAAGACTTTGAAAAAGCCAATCTTGAAGATGATCCAAAAGATTTAGTCGAAAGAGCACCTGTTGTTACCGTTATGGGTCATGTTGACCATGGTAAGACAACTCTTATTGATGCAATTAGAAATAGTAATGTTGCAGCCGGTGAATTTGGTGGTATTTCTCAAGAAATTGGTGCTTATCAAAAAGCTTATAAGAATAGAAAGATTACTTTTATTGATACTCCAGGGCACGAAGCTTTTTCAGCAATGAGAGCAAGAGGTGCAAGTGTTACTGATATTGTCATTCTTGTTGTTGCTGCTGATGATGGTGTTATGCCTCAAACTATTGAAGCAATTGATCACGCAAAGGCTGCTAAAGTGCCTATTATTGTCGCAATTAATAAGATGGATGCACCTGGTGCTAATCCAAATAAGGTTATTGAACAATTAATGGCCCATGATGTTATCGCTGAAAAATATGGCGGTGATGTTATGACTTGTGAAATTAGTGCTAAAAAGAAAATTGGTATTGAAGGTTTACTCGAAACAGTTTTAGCGGAAGCTGATATGCTTGAGCTTAAAGCAAATCCAAAACGATATGGTATGGGTACTGTTCTTGAAGCTGAACTTGATAAAGGTGAAGGTCCAAAAGCAACTTTACTTGTCCAAAATGGAACTCTTACTGATGATGATTATGTTGTCGTTGGTACAACTTGTGGTAAGATTCGTCGTATGACTAATGAATTTAAGCAAGTTGTTAAGAGTGCGGGTCCATCTACTCCAGTTAGTGTAATTGGTTTAAGTGAGGTTCCTCTTGCTGGCGATCACTTTATGTCTTTCCCAACTGAAAAACAAGCAAAAGATATTGCTGAAAAACGTAGACTTAAAAAGGTTGATGAAGAGCGTAAAAATGTTTCAAGTATTACTTCTCTTGAAGATGTTTATAACAAGATTAATGAAAATAGTTTGACTACAATTAATATTGTTTTAAAAACTGATTCAACTGGTAGTGCTGAAGCTGTCAAATCAAGTTTAGATAAATTAAATAGTGATAAAGTTAAGATTAACGTAATTCGTGCAGCAGCTGGAGCAATTACTGAAAGCGATGTTTTGCTTGCTAGTGCTTCACATGCAATAATTTATGGTTTTAATGTTCGTCCATCAGCTATGATTGCAAAGAAAGCTGAAGAATCGAATGTTGAAATTAGATTACAAAGAATTATTTATGCTTTAATTGAAGAAATGGAAGCTGCAATTAAAGGATTATATAAGAAAGAAAAAGTTGAATCCGTTACAGGACAAGCTGAAGTTAGAAACGTTTTCAAAGTTAGTAAAGTTGGAACAATTGCTGGTTCATACGTTACCGATGGTGTCCTAAAACGTGCTTCTAAATGCCGTGTTTTAAGAGATGGTGCTATTATTTATGAAGGAAATATTGATTCACTAAAGAGATTTAAAGATGATGCTAAAGAAGTTGCAACTGGCTTTGAATGCGGTATAAAAATTGAAAATTATAACGATGTAAAAGTTGGCGATATCATCGAAGGATACGAAATGGTGGAAAAAGAAGATGGCAAATAAAAACGAACGTTTAAAAGCTATTATTAGCAAAAATATTAAAGATATTTGTCAATTTGAGCTTAAAAATGAAAAGATTGGATTTTTTACAATTACTGATGTAGAAGTTTCTTCTGATCATAGTTATGCAAAAGTTTATGTTTCATTTTTTGATGATAAACAAAATAATCTTGAACGATTAAATCGTGCAAGAGGGTTTGTTAGAAGTTCATTAGCAGAAAAAATTGATACTCGTAGAGTCCCTGAAATTACTTTCGTTTTAGATGATTCTTACGAAAAACAAAAACACTTTGAAGAAGTTCTCAGTGAAGCTGAAAAGAAGAGTGCAAAATAATAAAAAGATGCCTTAGAGGGCATCTTTTTAAATTCGGTTAATAATTTCTATTTTGTAAAATTTATCTTCTTTTTTGAATCCAAATTTTTCAACTAGTAGTTTTTCAGTAGACTTAACGTGCATCATAAGTGTACATGGATTATATTTTTCATAATACATATTAATAATTTCTTTAAGGAATAAGGAAAATTCTTCAATTTTAAGGTATTTAAAATCTTTAATAATGAATGTTCTATTTTCGATATTTTCTTCTAATAGAATAGTGGCCCTTATTTTATTTTTATAATCAAATAAATCATAATGTAATAAATTTTGTTCATTTTTAATCACTTTATTTTTATTAAAAGAGATTTCATTTAAAAATTCGTTGATAGTTAATATTTTTTTAAAATAATAATTAGTTCCTTCTATTTGATTTTCGACATGTGAGTAAAATAAATCTTCTT
>DAIODM010000026.1:0-11690 GCA_036746835.1 Candidatus Onthovivens sp.
CTCAAAATCCAATGGTAGTGATACTATACCGGTTCGATTCCGGTCAGGAGCACCAATTAAGAAAATACCCAATTTATTTTGTTACGCAAAACAAATTGGGTTTTTATTTTATTTAATTTTCTATGCTTTCTATTTTGAAATTTAATAAAAATTTGTCACAATATAAAAAAGAGGTAATATTATGAAATTTAAATTTGATGGGAAAAAGTTAAGTTTAATTGATGATAATACAATTGTTGGGACAACAGATTATTTATTAGAAGATAACGTTTTTACGATTTTAAAAGTTTATGTTCTTCCTATTTTTCAAGGAAAAGGATACGCAAAACTTATGGTTGAAGAAATTGTTCGTTTAGCTAAAGAAAAAGGATATAAAATTAAACCAATTTGTTCTTATTCAGTTGGATACTTTGAAAAGAATCCACAATATGGTAATTTATTAATTAAATAAAATAAAAAGGAAGCAGCGCTTCCTTTTTTTAACTTAATGCAATATCAAGGATCATCATTAATATAAAACCAAATCCAAAACCCAAAACACCTCCGTTTGAGTGAGGCTCTTCGCTTGCTTCTGGAATTAATTCTTCAACTACGACGTAGAACATTGCGCCAGCAGCAAAAGACAATAAGTATGGCATCGCTGGAGTTATTAAATATGCTAATAAAATAGTTATAATTGCTGCAATTGGTTCAACAGCGCCACTCAGTGTTCCAAATAAGAATGCTTTATTTTTGCTTCTCCCTTCAATCTTAAAAGGAAGAGAAACAACAGCACCTTCTGGAAAGTTTTGAATAGCAATACCAATTGCTAATGCTAAAGCAGCAGAACTAGAAATAGCTACATTGTTTGCAATATAACCTGCAAAAATAATACCTACAGCCATACCTTCTGGGATGTTATGAATTGTGACTGCTAAAAAAAGCATTGCTGAATCTTTTAAAGTAGAAGCAGGGCCTTCTTTTTCTGTTGAACTTTCACGAATATGTAAGTGTGGTGTAATTTTATCAATTAAGAATAAAAATAACATGCCTAGAGCAACGCCTATTGCTGCTGGCATGAAATTTAATTTTCCAAGCGAAGCACTTTGATTTATAGCAGGAATAATAAGCGACCAAATAGAAGCTGCAACCATTACGCCACTTGCAAATCCTAAAAGACTTTTTTGTAAGGTTGGATTAATCTTATCTTTTATTAAATATACACAAGCTGATCCAAGGGTAGTCCCTAAAAATGGAATCGTTAGTCCTATAATTAAATTTATAATCATTTCTTGACTCATAATTTTTTCCTAACTCTAACATTATAGGTTAATCACCTAAAAATACAAATAAAGCAAATTTAATATTTTTCTTGATGTATTCTAAATATTAAAGAATATAATAGTCATGTTATGAGAAAAAGTTTTTTATTAATGATTATAGCTGCTTTGTTATATTCAATTTGTACTCCCTTAACAAAAGTATTATTGGGAGATCTTTCACCTATCTTCTTAAGTGGATTAACTTATCTTGGTGGAGCAATTGGGATGGCAATTATCTTTTTAATTATGCGTCTTACTAAAAAAGATAAAGAAGAATTGCTTAAAGGAAAAGACTTTATATTTGTTCTAATTATAAATATTGTTGATACATGTGGCTGCTTTTTATTGTTTTATGGAATTAGTTTAATTAATAGCGATGAAGCGTCTTTACTTCAATCATTTGAAGTTGTGAGTACTGCTTTAATTGCCTATTTTGTTTTTAAAGAAAAGATTAGTTGGCGTTTATTGCTTGCTATCTTATTTTTATTAGCCGGTAGTGTTTTCTTATCAATTGATTTTTCATCAACGATCACTTTTGAACCAGGGGCATTATATGTGCTTTTAGGTGTAGCTTTATTTGGCATATCTAATAACGTAATCAAGCTTATCTCTACAAAAGACAGTCTAGAATTTACAGTTTTTAAATGTTTAGTTCCTGGTGTTATTTTAGTTTTAATTTCAGTTATCACTGGAAATTATAAATTAAATTGGCCATATATAGGCTATGGATTATTAGGTGGATTCTTTAGTTTTGGTGTGTCAATTGCTTTCTATGCTTTTGCTTTAAGAAAGTTAAGCGCAGCAATGGGTACAACTGTTTTTAGTAGCAATCCTTTTTTTGCTTCCATCATAAGTTTAATAGTTTTCCAAAACGTTCCTAAATGGAATTTTTATGTTTCTCTTCTTTTACTTTTAATTGGTGAAGGTTTTGCTGCTTATGACAACTTTGTCAATGAAAAAATAGAGCGTGAAAAGTCGCGTGAAAAGATTTTAGATAACAATAATGCAAAAGAAAACGTCCCCAAATAGGGACGTTTTTATTTTACCAAGCAAGTGAATCAACTGTTTTTAATAGTTCAGTAAGTTTAGCTTCACAAGCATCGTATAATGCTTTGCCTTTTGGAGTATCAAGTCCAATTCGCTTAATGGTTCTTCTCATTAATCTAACCATTCCAACAACGGAAGCTTTATTGACTACTTCATCAACACGTTTTTGATCAGTAGTGTTTAAATATTTTTTCATTGATTCATTGAAGAAATATTTTGCAATTTCGGCATCGATTCCTAAGAAATCAGTAACATCTTTTTTATCAATTAGACCAAATCCAACATAGGCAAGATACATTGATGAGAATTCAAATACTGGGTGTCCCATTGCAAGTGTATCCATATCAATTAAAAGAACATCATTGTTTTGCATCATAATATTTTTTGTATGATAATCGCCATGAATCATCTTATGAGTATCAGGGACTTCATCAAATAATTTAACAAGTTTTTGGTATTGGTCACTAGGTAAATAATTTTCTAGATATTTTACCCAACCTTTAGCGGTTTCTTTTTGATCTGGAAGATCACCTGGTTCAACAGTAGTGCCATGAATTTTCTTTAATAAATCAACATATAAGTCGATTAATTTGTCTTTTGATGATGGATCAGCATTAAGTAATTTAGTAAAACTTTTTGCATTCAATAGTTCAAAAACTGAGCCATATCCAGTTCCTACTTTTACAACATCATAAGGAATTGCAGTAGGGATGCCAAGAACGAAAGCTTTACGAGCTAATTCTCTTTCACGTCTGATTTCTGGTAAAGAATCAGGGTTATTATAAACTTTGATAATTGTATCAGGATCTAAACGGTATACCTTACCATTTGCACCTTGACCTATAACTTCACATCCTTCAATTGAGATAACTCTATATGCTTTTTCAACATGAATTAATTCACTAAATCCAGTCATTTCAAAGACTTCATAAACAGCACTTGAAACATTAATTACTTTTAAATCTTCATATAGTTTAGATAAACGAAGAATAACACGAAGGCCAGCGCTTGAAATATACTCAAGTTTTGCTGCATCAATTACTAAATTTGTAATGCCTTTCTTTGTTAAAAGATTATTTATTTCTTCTTCAACTGCAGGTGCATTTGTTGAGTCGATATGACCATTTAGTTCAAGTTTTAAAATACCATCTTCGACTTTTCCATTTACATTTTCCATATTATTATCCCCTAAATAAGTTTATTAACTGTTACAACATTCATGCCATGAACTGCTCTATAAGAAACATTATCCGACATCTTCTTGACGATAAAGATTCCTAAACCACCAATTTTTCTTTCGGCAAGTGGAGCATTAACATCAGGTTCTTTAGCTTTTGTGACATCAAATAATGTTCCGCCATATTTAAATTTCATTGATAGAACTTTATTTTCTACGAATATTGAGAAATCTAACGATTGACTACCAGAGTATTTTACGACATTAGAGAATAATTCATCAATTACAATAAGCATTTTACTGATTGTTGCTTGATCAACGTTTTTAGACTTCATTTTCTCTTGAGCAAATTCAACAATCTTATCATAACTTTCAATTGTTACTGGAACTGAAATTGTTTGATAGAATCCATTAAATCTCATAGCAAGAATAGTCATATCATCACTTTGTTCAGCACCATTAGCAAATTTTTTAACATCAAGATTTACATCTTGAATAATTTGATCAGCGCTAGCTTCGTGATTGCAATTTGTTAAGTAATCTATTAATCTTTGCTCACCATATTGATTGTTATTTTTATCCATTGCTTCAGTAATTCCATCAGTATAAAGGAAGATTTTATCGTTCTCATTTACTTGAGCATAAAATTCTTTATATTGAGTTTTCTTACTACCGGCTAAAACAAATCCAGAAAGATTTCTTAAATAGAATAATGGTTGACCATTACGGTGCACAATTGGAGGATTGTGGCCACAGTTAACGTAAGTTAATTTACCAGTAGAAATTTCAATAGAACCAATCCAACAAGTGACGAACATATGTTCGTTATTTCCTTCAAGAAGTTGTAAGTTTGCTTTAGTCATTGCTTCACCAAGTGGTAATCCAGATTGAACATTAGTTTTGATTAAGGTTTTGGCAATAACCATGAATAATGCGCTTGGAATACCTTTTCCTGAAACATCAGCTATTAAAAAAGCAAAATGATCATTATCAATAAAGAAGAAATCATAGAAATCACCGCCAACTTCCTTTGCAGGATTCATTATGCCTGAAATTGAGAACTCAATTCTTCCTGGGAATGTAGGCATAATCTTTGGAAGCATCGAATCTTGAATATGAGTTGCAACATTAAGCTCACCTTCAACTTGTTTAGCGTGCGTTTCTGTTTTTCTAAGTGAACGAATTTTATTTTGTAATAAAACAATAAGACCAAAGGCAAGTGAATTACAAAGAATAAATTGTATAGCGATAGTGGAGATAACATTCCATCCAGCAAGGGCAGAACCATCTCTTATCCAAATATAGAAGAATACAATGGTTAAATGTAAAACTTCCATCAACGCTCCATGTAATAATCCCCATAAAGGTTGATGTGATTTGCTTTTTAAAAATTTTTCTAAGAATCCACTAATAAGACCAATAATTACAGTTGAAATAGAGCAAGGAATAGTGGTTCCTAAAGTTAAATTTGGTAGTCCAACAAGTAATCTATAAACACCAGCAATAATTCCAGCAAATAATCCAGCAAATGGTCCACCAGCAAATCCAGCTAACATTGGACCAGTATCACGAATTGTGACTACAGCTCCTGAATCTGGCATAACGTAACCAGCAGCAGTAGCATAAATTCCAAATAATCCACCAGCTATTGAATAAAAAAGAACTCTAAGCCAACGATTATTATCACCTCTTAATTTAGAAAAGGTATGAACAGTTTCAAGAAAAAGAGCAACCATGTTTATGACACAAATTGTTCCAATTAAAGAAACTAGCATTTGACCAACTGATGATATTGTCATATTTAATTACTCCAATGTTAAAATCGAACTAAAACCTGTCATATCAAAAACTTCTTTTACGTTTGGAGAAACATTAATTACTTTCATTTCCCCATTTTCTTCCATAAGGTTTTCAAGAGTTAATAAAACACGAAGTCCAGCGCTTGAAACGTAATCAACTTCTTTTAAATCAATAATTAATTTTGTTACGTTTTCAATATCTTTATTAACTTCTTTTTCAAAATCAGGAGCAGTTTGTGTATTAATGCTTCCTTTGATGTGGCAAGTCAATACATCATCTTTTTTCTCATTATTAATTGTCATATTAAAATCCCTTTTATAAATTATACAACAAAATTGAAATTTATAGGTGACTTAAAAAGTAAGTAATCTAATTTATAAATACTTAATTAAATGAATATGTGGATAGTTTTCATCTAAAAATAGTGGAAGATTAAGTGATTTATATCCATTTATTAAATAGAAATCCCGTTTATCATATTGAGCATCAAGCTCAATAATTGTTCCACCAAGTTTTTTAATTTCTTCTTCAGCTTTTTTAAGCATTAAAGAACCATAACCATGGTGACGATAATTTTGATCAATAGCAAAACGACCTAAGTGATATGTCTTTTCTTTTTCGACATAAAATCTACAAGTGCCAATGGCTTTTTTATCAAGATACATCATTAAATGAAAACAAGTCTTATCTAACTTGTCTAAATCATCAATAAAAATTTCTTCAACTTGAAATACTTCGTGACGAATTTTTATGGCTTCTTTAGGAATTCCATTATTTACTAATTTAAAAGAAATGTCGTTCATTATTTCTTTTCCTCTTTATTAATAAATTCTTTAATTTTATTGATGGTTTCTTTACTTATTACGTGTTCAATCAAACAACAATCATGTTCAGCAGTTTCTTCATTGACACCTAAATCAATTAAAAACTTTTTAAGTAACTTATGTTTTTCATAAGTATTTTTAGCAATTTTTTTGCCTTCAGGAGTTAAAGTCACTTCGCCATAATTTACTTTAGTTATATATCCAAGTTTCAGTAATTCTTTCATTGCTTTAGCAACAGCTGGCTTTGAAACAGCTAAAAAATTAGCTATCTCGATAGACTTAACTTCTTTACTTTTATCTTCAAGAATAAGGATTGCTTCAAGGTAATCCTCAATTGCTTTTGTTCTTTTTTCCATTAATATAATGATAGATTAAATAGGCTTTTTTGCAAGTTGTTCAATTATATATTTATTATTTATTGACACTAAATGAAACTCGTATTAATATATTAACGTAAAAAGTTAACTATGGTTAACTCGTGAGGTAGTTATGGACAAGCGAAAGAGATTAAGTTTAAACGAAGAGGGGCATTTGAGTGATCTTCGTAGAGGACAAAAATGCATCGTACTTAATTTTCATAACGATAACGCAGCCTTAAGAAGGCGTTTGCTCGATATGGGAATTACTAAAGGAGTTGAAATTGAAATTAAAAAGATTGCTCCGCTTGGTGATCCAGTAGATGTTAAATTAAGAGGATACGAACTTTGCTTAAGACGTGCAGATATGCATGGTATCGATATAAAGGTGGTGGAATAATATGATTTGTGCACTAGTTGGAAATCAAAATAGTGGAAAAACCACCCTTTTTAATGCTTTAACTGGAAGTAACCAAAAAGTTGGCAATTGGCCTGGAGTTACTATTGAAAAGAAGGAAGGAACTATTAAAGGAAGCGATATTGGAATTGTTGATCTTCCTGGAATTTATTCGCTTTCTCCTTATACAGCTGAAGAAGAAGTTTCTCGTAAATTCTGTTTTGAAGAAAAACCTGACTTAATTGTTAATATTATTGATGCGACAAGTCTTGAAAGATCTTTATATTTAACTACCCAACTTCTTGAAATGGATACTGATGTAATAATTGCATTAAATATGGAAGATATGCTAAATAAAGTTGGTATTTCTATTGATGTTAAAAAGTTAAGTGAAAAGATTGGTTGTTCAATTGTTTCAATATCTGCTAAAAATGGAACTGGAATCAATAATTTAATTGATTTAATTAAAAGTGGAAAATATAAAAAAAATGAACATATTCGTATTTATCCTAATGATATTGAGTGGGTTATTAATGATAATATAGTTCATTTTTTACCAGAACAAAATTTTAAGAGATTTAGTGCAGTAAAAGTTATTGAACATGATCAAGATTATCTTGTTTTATTAAATCGTCATAGCGAAGCAAATATTAAAAATCTTGAAGAAAAATATCAGATGGATGGCGAACAATTAATAGCTGATAAACGTTATGCTTATATTGCAGAATTAAAAAAAGAATGTGTAAAAGTTACACCTGTTCCTGAATCAATTACAGATAAACTAGACCGCATATTTTTAAACAAATGGTTAGCAATTCCTATTTTCTTAGTTATTATGGCTCTTGTTTATATGTTAAGCGTTGGAGTAGTTGGCGGATTAACTGTTAATTTAATTGATATGCTTTTTAATGGAGCTGATGTTTTAGAGCTTTCATTATTTAGTAAAACTTGGGAGATACCTGTTAACTTTTTAGGTTTAGGTCCTTGGCTTGGTGAACTTATTAAAAACGCCGGAGGAAGTCCTTGGGCAGTCTCTTTAGTTCAAAATGGTGTTATTAGTGCAGTTGGTGCTGTTTGTAATTTTGTTCCACAAATTATCATCTTATTTAGTTGCTTAGCCATTCTTGAAACAACTGGATATATGAGTAGAATTAGTTTCTTTTTAGATCGTGTTTTTCATAATTTTGGTTTAAGTGGAAAGAGTCTTGTACCATTTATTCTTGGCAGCGGATGCAGTGTTCCGGGTATTATGACTTGTAGAACAGTAGAAGATCCTGATGAACGACATCTTTCTATTATCCTTACTCCATTTATTCCATGTAACGCTAAACTTCCTATAATTGCACTTTTTGCGAGTTATTTCTTTGGAAGTAATAGTTGGATTGTAAGTTTTAGTCTTTATTTATTTGCAGTTACTATTATTTTATTAAGTGGTATTATTCTTAAACATTTAATTTATAAAGGTCATTCATCAACGTTTGTAAGTGAGCTTCCAAATTATCAAGCACCTTCATTTAAATATGTTGCTCGTGATGTAAGCGATAAAACCTTAGCTTTTATTAAAAGAGCTGGTAGCGTAATTTTAATTTGTTCGGTTGTTGTTTGGTTCTTAGCAAGTTTTACTTTTGATTTTAAGTTTGTAGATGGCGTTAATGTTTTAATAGAAAACAGTATGCTTGCTGGAATTGGAAATACCTTCGCTTGGTTCTTCTATATTATGCTTGGAGGAAATTGGAGTTGGGCAGCAGCAGTTAGTGCAATTCAAGGATTAGTTGCTAAAGAACAAGTCATTTCTTCAATGACTGTTATTAGTGGAGTTGCTAGTGATGCTTCAACGGGTGCTGGTATTTTCACTAGTAGTGCTTTTAGTTTCTTTAATGGATGGAGTGCTTATGCATTTTTAGTCTTTAATTTATTTAGTGCCCCTTGTTTTGGAGCAATTGGTGCAATGAGAAAAGAACTCGGTAGTTTAAAAGCAACATTAAAAGGAATTGGTTTCCAAATTGGAGTTGCTTGGGTTCTTGCTAGTTTAATTGGAGGAATTGGTTGGTTAATCAGTTTATAAATATGAATTATGTAGATATTTTAGTTTTAGTTATAGTTTTCATCTTTCTTGCTACAATTATCTTTTTAAAGTATATTTTGCCTCATATTGGTAAAAATAAGTATAAAAGTAAAGGTTGTTGTGGAGTTTGTCCAATGGCTTATGATAAAAAAGCGAAAAGAATTTTTAAAGATTATCATAAAGCTAATGAAAAAGAGCAATAAATCGATATTTCTAAAGAAAAATCGTTCAAGTGATTTAATTAATAGTTGATTTATATTTGGTATTTAGATAAAATAATAAAGCGCGTGGACCAGTGGTGTAGCGGTTAACATGTCACACTGTCACTGTGAAGATCACGGGTTCGATTCCCGTCTGGTCCGCCAATTATTAATTTATTACCTGGCCCGGTAGCTCATCTGGTAGAGCAAAGGACTGAAAATCCTTGTGTAGCGGGTTCGACCCCCGCTTGGGCCACCATTGTTAAAATATGCTTTGATTGAGAAATCAAAGTTTTTTTATTTTATAGGGCAAATAATGGTCTATACTATTAAAAGAGGTAATTTTTATGAGTAATTTAGATATTAAATATTCATATATTAAAGAAGAGTGCTTAAAAAACACATCAATTGATCCAATTGAGATTGCAAATGACTTGATGCATGGTAGTTTAATTAGTCCAAATGGACCAGAACATCACTTTTTAGATGGTGCAGCTTTTTTGACTGCTTATAAAAATGCTGGTGGAAAAATTGATCTTGAATTAGCCTTAGATAATCTTGCTTCTAGATCAATTTTAATGCCTGGAGCTACTTGTGGATATTGGGGAGTTTGTGGTGCTTCAACTTCGGTTGGTGCAGCTTTTTCAATCATTAACAAAACGACTCCTTTATCAAGTAATCAATACTATAAAGATAATATGGAATTCACTTCTAAAGTTTTGTCAGTTATGTCAAAAATAAGTGGTCCACGTTGTTGTAAGCGTAATGCATATATTTCTTTAAGTAATGCTGTTAAATTTGCAAAAGAGAAATATGGTGTTGAAATGAAGTGCTCAAAAATAGTCTGTGATTTTAGTTTACAAAATCCAGATTGTACAAAAGAAAAATGTCCATTCTACAAAAAATAGTGGACTTCCTATATAGTTTTTGAATAAATTCTACGATTTAGTTCTACTTTTTAATTCATATAAATAATAGAATATTTAATGTTTGAAATTAAAAAGTGAAGGAAGTCATTTTATGGAAAACAATGAAGAAAGAAAACATTTAATTAAAAATTCGATTATCTTTGTTATCCTTATGGGGTTTGTTTCTTTGATGAGCGATTTGACTCACGAAGGTGCCAAGTCGATTTATGGTAATTTTCTAGTATTACCAGAAGTGGGAGCAGATCCATTTATTGTTAGCCTTGTTTCAGGATTAGGAGAACTCTTAGGTTGTGGATTAATTTTCCTTACTGGTTTTATTGCAAATAAGACTAAAAAATATTGGCTAATGACAATAATCGGTTATTCAATTGATATTATTGTTATTCCTTTACTTGCGTTAACTTTTAAAAATGGATGGGTTTATGCTTGTGGACTTATTTTACTTGAAAGAGTTGGTCGTAGTATTCGTAAGCCCGCTAAATCTACTCTTGTTAGTTTTGCTAGTAAAAATACAGGGGAAGGAAAGACTTTTGGTTGGCTAGAATTTATCGATCAAATTGGTGCTTTTTTAGGACCTTTAATTTTAACTTTTGTGTTAATGACACAAAAAGGTAATAACCTTTATGATGCATATAGACTATGTTTTTTAATATTAGGTATTCCTGGAATTATTACTTTATTATTATTACTTTTTGCTAAGATTAAATTCCCACATCCTGAAACTCTTGAAGAAGAAAAAAGAGATCCAGAATCACTAAAAACTAAGGGTGCAGATGATAAGAATTTATTTAGAAATAAAGAATTTTTATTCTATATTATTGCAATATGTTTAGTTGCTTTCGGTTTTATTGATTTTCCACTTATAGAGGTGCATATTCAAGCTTTAAAAATTATTGATGATACTTATTTACCTCTTCTTTATAGTGTTGCCATGTTAAGTGATGCATTTGCTGCTTTAATCTTTGGATATGCTTACGATAAAATTAAAATTTGGACTCTTGTAATTACAACCGCTTTAAGTTTTAGTTTCCCATTATTTATTTTTACTAACAATAATTTAGTTTTAATTGTAATTGGTGTTGTTTTATGGGGAATTGGAATGGGAGCAGAAGAATCAATTTTAAAGAGTGCAGTAGCAACTATTGTTTCTAAAGAAAATAGATCTTTTGGTTATGGAATTTTTGAAGGATTCTTTGGTTTATTCTGGTTCTTAGGCAGTGCATTATTCGGCTACATTTATGGAATTAATTTAACTGTTTTTATTTATTTGTCAGTTGGAATTCAATTAGTTTCTATAATCTTCTTTATTCTTTCAATTAAGTCTAAGAAAAAGATAGTTGTCCAAAAGTAATTTAGATTTATTAAAAAAGTTTAATAGACTCTCTTTTTTGTTGATTGCATCTTAATAGGTTAAATAATTCATAAAATATATTAATATTCAATTATTAAAATTATATTGATAATATCTTTACAATTTTAATATTTATTTTAGTTTTTAAAGCACATACTAGCTGTGGCACACAAGGCGCAAAAGGTGAAACCGGTGCCACAGGTGCGACAGGTGCTAAGGGTGATAAGGGTGATAAAGGTGATA
>DAIODM010000027.1:0-10960 GCA_036746835.1 Candidatus Onthovivens sp.
GCAACTGATTTGTAATCAGTAGGTGGCTGGTTCGAGTCCGGCAGGCGGCACCAAAATGAAAAATCACCGATGCTACATTGGCATCGGTTTTTTAGTGGTTTTATTAAGATTAAAAGTTGTTATATTTTGAATTGAATTTAGAGATATCTTTTTTATAAAATAGCCCTAAATAAAATCAAAGTGTGGCATAATAAGGTATCAAATGAGATTTTTGTCCAACCATATACATCAAAATAATTTGGACAAGCAAATCACAATTTTATGAGGTGATATTTGATATGAAATTTGAAAATGTATATTTTATTAATGGAACTGCTTATGCTGGAAAATCTACCATGGTTAAGGCGCTAGCAAAAAAATATGATGGAATTGCTTGTGAAGAAAACTATCAGGATGCGCTTCTTAAAAATTTGGATGCCCGTGAGTTTCCATGCCTTACCTATACAAGAGATCTAACAAATTGGAGTGATTTTATTCGTAGAACGCTCGATGAATATAGTGCTTGGATTGATGGATGTATAAAGGAATGTACGATTTTAGAGCTAAAAATCCTTGATGATGTGTCGAAAAAAGGCAAGAAAGTATTTGTAGATACAAATATTCCAGTTGAAATATTATGGAAAATCTCCGACAAAGACCATGTTTTGATTATGCTTGCAGACCCTGACATATCGGTAAAGCGTTTCTTTGAACGTCCTGACAAAGAAAAACAATTTTTGTATCAATTATTGATGAAAGAAGATAATCCTGAAAAAGCGCTCGCTAATTTTAGAGAATGCCTTAAGAAAGTAAACTCTGTTGATAAATATAAAAAGTTTTTGAATTCGGGTTTTAATGTTATAGTGAGGGATGAAACAAGAACCATTTCTGAAACTTTAGCATTAACTGAAAAGGCATTTAAATTAGTTTAAATAAATTTTTTAATAGTAGGTTTTGTAAGAATAGAATCTATTTGAAACACTATGCAACATAAATGAATGATTCGAAACTACTTTTATAATCAGTAGATGACACTAATTACATTTATGATTCCTTAATTGGGAATCGTTTTTTTATGTTTTTATTTAGTCCTATATATTGACAACTATCAATATATGTATTTATAATATTGATACTCATCAATATGAGAAGGATGAAATTATGAAAAATGAAGATTTAATTCTCAAGATGTCAAGCTTATCGGATCCAACTAGATTGCAAATCGTTACTTTGCTTTCTAAAAGTGGTGAGTTATGCGCTTGTGAGTTATTAGAAAAACTATCAATCAGTCAAGGAACTCTTTCACACCATATGAAAGATCTCACTGAATCTAAGATAGTTGATGTTAGAAAAGATGGGAAATGGTGCCATTATTCATTAAATAAAGAAGTTATTTGTGAGATGGCAGACTATCTTAATGAACTTTGCTGTCCTGATGATTCATGTTGTTCTTGTTCGTGTTCTTGTTCTAAATAAAATTTAGGAAAATTATCTTAATTAAAGGGAGATTTTTTTATTATGGAAAAATTAGAGGAAAATCAAAAAGTTACTAAAAAATGGTATCAAAAAACTTGGGTTTGGGTAACTATAGGAATTATATTATTTTTAATAGCTTTAAACTTAACTCTCGGTTTTACAATTGGTTGGGAAAAAACTAGGATACCTTGGGATTTCTTTAGTGATCAAGTCCTAGGCATGAAATGGCTTAATTATTTATTAGGTCAAGCAATTACATCAATTGGTGGGACTTTTGCTAGTGATACTTGGCAATATAGAGTAGAAAGTTCGATTCAATTCTTTATATATGATTTTATTAAGATTGGTATTTTGCTTTGTGTTCTAATTTTTCTTGTTTCGTATATACAATCTTATTTTCCTCCAGAAAGAACCAAAAAGATTCTTGGTAAATTTCATGGAGTAGGTGCAAATATTGTCGGTGCTTTATTAGGAACGGTGACGCCATTTTGTTCTTGTTCTTCAATTCCTATTTTTATTGGATTTACACGAGCCGGTCTATCAAGTGGTATAACTTTTTCCTTCTTAATTTCTAGTCCATTAGTTGATTTAGGTTTTTTAATGTTACTTGTTGGTTTCTTTGGTTGGCCTATTGCAATTGCTTATGTTGTAGTTGGACTTATTATTGCAGTAGTTGGTGGAACAATTATTGAAAAAACAGGTATAGGAAATGAAGTTAAAGATTTCGTTAAAGCAGGTCCATCCGCCATCGATATTGATGCTCCAGAATTAACTAAAAAAGATCGATTAATTTATTCTCGTGATCAGATGTGGGGAACTTATAAAAAGGTATTTTGGTATATCGTAATTGGTGTTGCTCTTGGTGCTTTTATTCATAACGTAATTCCTGCTGATTGGATTGAAAATGTTCTTGGTGGAAATAATTGGTATGGTGTTTTAGTAGCTAGTGTTGTTGGTGTTCCAATGTATGCGGATATTTTTGGCACCTTACCAGTTGCAGAAGCTCTTTACTCAAAAGGAGCGGGACTTGGTACTGTTCTCTCATTTATGATGAGTGTAACTGCGCTTTCCTTACCATCATTAATTATGTTAAGTAAAGCGGTTAAACCAAAGTTACTTGCGGTGTTTATTGCTGTTGTCGTTTTTGGAATCATTGTTATTGGATACTTATTTAATGCCTTTGGTTATTTGTTTATTTAAATAAGATTCAAAAACAGTTGATCATATATTTATTAAATATTAATGGAGGAATTAATATGAAAATTCAAGCTATTGGTTGTGGATGTGCACGTTCAACTAAAAATTATGAAGCAGTTGTTGAAGCTGCCAAAGAACTAGGAATCAAGGATGAAGTAGAATTCTATAAAGATTCTGATGGAATTATGGCCATGGGAATTATGTCAACTCCAGCTCTTGTTATTGATGGAAAAATCTATGCAATGGGACGAATTTTGACAGTTGAACAAGCAAAAGAGTTCATTAAACAAGCAGAGTCCGGATCATCCTGTTCTTGTGGTGAATAATTAAAAATACAACAAATTACCCCATTTACCACATTTTTGTTTAAAAACTACTATAAAGTAGTAAAATAATTATTAATAAAATTAATAAGTTTGGGGAAATAAAATGAGAAAATTTATTGGGGTAATTTGTTCATTTTTAGTTTCAGTATGCTTATCTGGATGCAATAATACGACTTATCGAGCTGACACTATTAATAGTTCGCTTGATACATCTAAAAAAATAACTTTAAAATTCGCTGGAGCCAGCGAAAATTTTTTAGGTCTTGATACAGTTATTACTTCTTTTGAGAAAAAATATCCAAATGTAACGATTGAATATGAGTATCTTCAAGATTATCAAAATTTAATTGGCAAAAGATTAGCTTCAAGTAATGATTTTGATTTATGGAGTTCAGTTAATATTCAACCAACTTCTAAATATGCTTCTCTTGCTGAATATGCTTATAATCTTTATTCAGATAAAAACATTAATTTATCGGATTGCAACGAAGGTTTAGTTAAAAATAGTGATTATGTTGGAAAAGAAAATACCAATTATGGTATTCCTTTAGGAAGTGATATTCGTGGATTATACGTAAATAAAACCTTACTTAAAAAATATAATCTTGAAGTTCCTACTAATCTTGAAGAATTGATGAATTGTGGAAAGGTTTTTAAAGACAATAATATGGTAAGTTTCTTTGGTAACCCAAGTATTTTTGGTCAACAATTCATTTATCCATATGTAGCAAATATTATTGCAAATGCTTCTAATTATGACGAAGTTTATAAAGAAGTAAGTGAGATTCATGTTGGAGTAGAAGAATTATTTAGAGCACCTTTTAAAGTGCTTTATGACGTAATGGCAAATTACTATTATAACTACAAGTATGTAGAAAATAATTATCCAGCATACCAAACTTTTAATGGAGAAGATGCTAGTAAAATCGGCAATATTACTAATGGATTTTTTAATATTGCTAAAGGTGAAGGAGTAAATGATTATAAGCGAGATGATGTTGGAACTCTTCCTTTTGTAATTGGTTCTTTAATTCAAGACAGTCATTATGCAAAGACTAAAAGTGATTATAATAGCCTGATTGATTACGAATTTATTATGTCACCAACTTCAAAAGATGGTGGGTTTGTTTATATGTCTCCAACTGATACTATTTCAATTAATAAAAATAGTAAGAATATTGATTGGTGTGTTGAATTCTATAATTATCTATTTACTAAGAGTGTAAATAAAAAGTTTGCAAGTGAATATGGATGTCTACCAAATATTAGCGATAATGAGGATGTTATTAATAAATTTAATGTTACTGAAAATCATATTAGTGACGTTGGAAAAGTTACCTTTAATTATGGATTCTATAAAATAATTGCAGATACTGCTCTTACAATGTGCAAAGGAAATAATCCATCATACATGGATAAAACCGATCCAAATAATCCTGTTTTATATAGTTTTGATTATTATATGAATATTTTAAAAGGCAAGTTTGATGCGGCTAGGAGTGCTTTAAATGGATAAAGGTAACTTCTTTAAAAGAAACATAAGAGCTATTGTCTTCTTTATTCTTAACTTAATTTTATTTAGTGGTCTTTTAAGTTGCGTTATTCTTTATGTTAATAAAACTAGAAGTAATTTTATTGAACAAAATATTAGCCAAGTCGAATCAGTTAATAATGCAGCTGGTGAACTTTCGATTAACTATTTAAATCATGAATCAACTGATGTTACGGATTTAACTAATTATGCCTCAATTAAATATCAAGATGGAACTTTTAAAGATATAAATGATTTAGCGAATTATTTTTATGATTCAAATAGTGTTCGCGATGTAGCCTACGAAATTATTGGGACGGATTATAAAGGAATAGTTTGCTTAAAAGATAGTGAAGGAAATTTTCCAAGTATTTCTTATACAAATAGTTCATACGCGAAGATTCAAGAAATCTTTTTAGCTGCAAAGACTGGCGAACATAATAAAGCATTTGTTAGTAGTGAATTTTCAGATCAATATAGTGCTTTAAAATCATTTGCAATTTATTCTTATTTTGAAATGAAATCATCTTCTGGTGAAGATCTTTTCTATACAATTATGCAAATAATTGATAGCCAATCCTTCCAAGATTTAATTTACTTTAATGGCGGATATAAAGATATTTCTACAGTTTTACTTGATTCAGATGGAGTATATATCGTTTTAAATCCAACCTTTAAAGCTTCAAGTTTCTTCCGTTATCTTTATATAAATAATAATTTAACTTTAAGTCAAATGAATGCAATTCACGATGAAGTAATAGAGAAAAAGAGTGGATATTTAACATATAAAGATTCGCGAAACGAAGATGCAGTCTTCGTTTATAACGAAGTTGATGAGACGCGAGAGTGGTTCACTATTACCGTTTTACCAATGAAAGATTTTAAAGTATTTAGTGAATCAAATATTTATATTTATTTCATTTTAGCTATTTTAGGAGTGATTGCTGTTAGCGATACTTTCTACTTTTATATTATTAATCGTAAAGTTAAAGAAGCGTATGCTCGTAGTCAAAAAGCTTCCCTTGCTAAAAGTGAATTTTTATCGCGTATGTCACATGATATTCGTACTCCATTAAATGGCATCATTGGTTTAACAAATATTATTCTTGATAATAATGAACTTAATCCAAAAGTGAGAGAGAGTGAAGAAGAAGTTTTGACTGCTAGTGACTTTTTGTTATCTCTTTTAAACGATATTCTTGATATGTCAAAGATTGAAGCAAAGAAAATGGAATTATATCCAACTCCATATTTTAAAGAAGAAATGGCGAAATATTTAAATGCAGTAATTCAACCATTATGCGATAAAAAATCAATTGAATTTAAAGTTAATTTTGATACTAAAGATAATATTGGTATCAATATTGATAAACAACGACTTAATCAAATTGTCTTTAATCTACTTAGTAATGCCGTTAAATTTACTCCTAATGGTGGTAACGTTACTTTAAGTTTTTCGCTTGATGATTTAAAGAAAAAAATGCGAATTGTAGTTAAGGATAATGGACAAGGAATGTCAAAAGAATTCCAAAAAGAAATGTTTGAGAGCTTTACTCAAGAACATCGTAATGAAACGAATTCTACTGGAACTGGTCTTGGATTATCGATTGTTTATCAACTTGTTAAACTGATGGATGGAAATATTGTCGTTAATAGTGAAATTAACAAAGGCTCAACCTTTACAATTAATATTCCAGTTGAATTAGTATCCTGGTCAATCAATGTCATTTAATGAAACTAAAATTGATGAAGGTGTCTTAAAAGGTTTAAGAGTTCTTGTGGCTGAAGATAACGAACTTAACCGTAAGATTGCAATTAATCTATTAGAATCTAGAGGAATGATTGTCGATCAAGCAGAAGATGGCGAAAAAGCTTATAACAAATATATTGAAAATGAAGACTATTATTACGATGTAATTTTCCTTGATGTTCGTATGCCTATCATGGATGGTCTTGAATGTGCTCAATTAATTAGACGTGCTAAAAAAGGCGATAGTAGCAATATTATTTTAATTGCTATGACTGCTAATGCCTTCCAAGAAGATTATGATAAATCAGCAAAAGCCGGTATTAATTACCATCTTGTTAAACCAATTGATCCTTCAATTTTATATAGAACTGTTGCTCGTTTAATTGGTGAAAGAAACGAATTAAGAAGAAAATCAATTAATAAGAAGTGATGAATATAGATTAAAAGTCACAAAAAGCTAATATTTCTATCATCTTTTTTATGTTTAAAATTAGTGTATTTTTTACTTTATTTATATATAATAAGTAAGACATTTATTTAAGGAGTCTAGTTTATGTTAAAAAAGTTTTTCTCTAGAGCAATTAGTTATAGTTTATTATTAGATATCGCATGTATCTTTGTTTTTTTTGCCCCATTTGTGATGTGCAAAGGAAGTGTTGATGCAACAAAGATTGAATACGTTAGTGGTTTCCAAGCAATATTTGGTGGAAGTCATTTCGAAGGTATGTCAATTGCGGTCTTATGTATGTTTATCTTCATTTGTGTCGCTGTCATCCTTGATTTTTTAGCTTATAAATTCAGAGCATTAAGTTTCCTTAACTTCATTTTAGAAGCTGGAACTGCTGTCTTAATGTTCTGTATCGTTCAACTTATTACTTCTGGACTTTTAATTTCTCCATCAAGTTGGGTTATTAGTGTTCATGCTGGTAGTATGGTTGATGGAAGTTTACTTTGCTTAAGCGCTTTACTTAGCTTAGCAAATGGCTTCTCAATTTTCAGAAGATCACCTGAAGTTAAGGCTGAATAATCACCTTAAAATTTACCTATATAAGCAAGGACTTGGTCCTTGCTTTTTTAATGTCGTGTACCATAAATAGTACATAATAATTTTAGGTATTTAAATTAAAAAATACTCCTTTTATAATAAAGAAAAGAGGAAGAAATATGGAAGAATTTACAAGTGATTTATTTAATTTAATTGGTTTTTATGTTTATCGATTAGTTGATCCAAGAAATGATGAAACATTTTATGTTGGAAGAGGATATGGTAATCGTGTTTTTGCGCATGTTGCCGGTACAATCGATGATTATAAAGGGAAAAGTTATTTAAAAGCTGGAGATGATGAAGTTTCTTTAAAATTAAATTTAATTAATGAAATAAAGAGTAGTGGATTAGAAGTGATGATTTTTATTGATCGCTGGGGATTAAAATTAGAAAAAGAAGCGATGCTTTTAGAAAGTACACTTATTGATACCTATAAATTAAAGAGAGGACTTAGTGGACATTGTAAACTTGATTTTGAGCATGGGATTACTAATCCTCAATTATTAGTTAAATATTTTGGTGCCAAAGAATTTGAAGATAATTTCAATAACCTTATATATCTAATAATTAAAACTGATTGGTGGCGTGTTGAAGATGTTGGACGCTATGAAGCAACTAGGGGAAATTGGGTAATTAATGTAAATAAAGCTAATAAATATAAAGTTGTTTTAAGTGTAACTGACCAAATTGTTCAAGAAGTATATTGTGTTGATGAGTGGAAAAAAATTGAAAATTCTAATCGTGCGCAATTTGTTGGTAGTGTTGCGCCAGATAATATAAGAAAAGAGTTTATTGGTAAAAAGGTTCCTGAAGTATATCGTAAGAAGGGAATGCAAAATCCAATAGTCTATTCTAAACATTTTTAAAATATTTTTTACTAAAAATGGCAAAATATCAAAATTCTTTCGATTGCAACGAATAAATATATTTTAAAACATTTTAGCAATTACCTATTGACAGTGCTAAAAACTATGATAATATATAGTTAGCACTTGAAGTTAATGAGTGCTAAAAGAAATCTAGGAGGATTTATTTATGAGTGAAGAGTTAAGAAATTTAAATAATTATTGTGAGGATGGTTTATTAGACCCATTATTTGATGCCTTTATGGCGATTCCAGTTGATAGTAAGAATGGAAATCGATTAATGAAGACTGATATCGAAGAGTTAGGTGATAAGTACGTCCTTAATGTCGATATGCCAGGTATCAAGAAAGAAAATATCAAAGTTTCTAGCAAGAATGGCTATGTCAATATCTCTTACAAACAAGAAGAAGTTAAAGAAGAGAATGATAAGAAGCATTTCGTTAGAAAAGAAAGATATTTTGGACAAGCAAATCGTGGATTCTATCTTGGTGAAATCGATAGTGAACATATTAATGCAAGTTTAAATGATGGTGTTTTAACCATTAGTGTCCCAAAGCTTCTTAAAAAAGACGATAGTTACAATGTCGTAATCAAGTAGTCGTTGCTACTTTGTAGATACATCCCTTTCAAAGAGTTCCTTCTCCTATTGGAGGAACTTTTTTTGTGCAAATAAATACTCTTTTAATTTATTAAGAGAATATAATAAATAAGATACCAAAGAGGAATTTTTATGTTTAAAAAAGAAAATTTAATAGAACTTCAAAACGAATTAAAAAAAGATAATATTAAAGCTTATCTAGTTTTAACAAGCGATCCACATGATAATGAATATATTGCTGATTATTATTTTAGTGAAAGATTATATTTTTCACCATTTACTGGCGATGCTGGTCAACTTTTAGTTACGCAAGATAATGCTTATATGTTTACAGATGGAAGATTCTTTATTCAAGCAGACAAGCAATTAAAGGGAAGTGGTGTTACTTTAATGAAGATTGGTGAAAAAGGTGTTCCTACTCTTCAAGATTTTATTCATCAAAATAAGTTATATCCATTAGCTTTAAATTATTTAAATTGTAATGCTAATTTATATACATCTCTTTTAAATGGAGACTCGATTATTGTCGATAAAGATTATAGTTATCTTGTTAAAGATCGCCCATCTATTGGTTCAAATAAAGTTTTTAAGTTAAGTGATGATTTAAATACTTTAACTTATAAAGAAAAGATTCAAAAAACAATTGAACAAACTGAAAAATTAGGTGCTAAAGCTAACCTAATTACAACTCTTGATGATATTGCCTGGACTTTAAATTTAAGAGGAAACGATATTGCTTGTAACCCAGTTTTTTATAGTTATCTTTATATTTCAAAGGATTTAGGAGTTCATTTATTTGTCGAATTAAAGAAGATTGATTTTAATATTGATGGAGTTGTTATTCATCCATATAGCGAAATTACTAACTTTATTGCTGCTCATCAAAATGTTCCAACATTAGTTGATAAAGGACGAATTAATGCTCGCTTATTTAATCTTTTAAAGAATAAAATTATTGGACACAATCCTGCATATTTAATGAAAGCAATTAAAGGTACGCAAGAAATTAAAAACACTAAAGAAATTCAAATTATTGATGGAGTTGCTCTTGTTAAATTTGGATATTTCTTGAAGAATAATTTAGATAAAAACCTTAGCGAGTTTGATTATAGCGAACAACTTGAAAAATATCGAAGAGAATCTAAACGTCTTTTTGAATTAAGTTTCTCAACAATTGCAGCGGTTGGAGCTAATGCAGCTGAAATGCATTATGGTCCAACTAAAGATGTTCATAGTGTCGTTTCAAGTAAAGATTTAGAGTTATTAGTTGATAGTGGTGGTCAATATTATGGTGGAACTACCGATACAACAAGAACTTTTGCTATTGGAAAGAAATTAACTCAAGAATATATTCACGATTATACTTTGACTCTTAAGAGTGTAATCGCTCTTACAAACACAGTTTTCTTAGATAAATCAACTGGTCAAACAATTGATATTAAAGCTCGTGAAATTATGTGGAAAGAAGGCCTTGATTATAAGTGTGGAACTGGTCATGGAGTTGGTTATATTTTAAATGTTCATGAAGGTCCTAATGGATTTAGATATCGAAGAGTTCCAGAACGTGATGATGGAGCAGAAATTGTTCCAGGAATGATTACCACAATTGAACCTGGTGTTTATAAAGAAAATAAATATGGCATCCGTATCGAAAATAACTTACTTTGTGTGCCTGCTTTTGTGACTAGTATGGGTGAATTTTATAAGTTTGAAACTATTACTTGTGTTCCTATCGATACTCGTGCTCTTGATAAATCTATTATGACGAAAGATGAAATTGATTGGCTTAATAATTATCATGCCTGGTGCTATCAAAAATTATCACCTTTCTTTAAAGATGATGCCAAGTTATTAGATTATTTAAAAGAAGTCACTAAAGTTTTCTAAAATAACCTTTACATCTATTTGTTTTAAGTCTAAAGTATTGGTACGTAAAAACTTAATGTGAATAAGCGTTAGTCATCCACATGACTTTCCGTTAAAAATATCTTACTAGCAATAGTAAGATTTTTTTAATTCAATAATCTGTTTTTTACTGAAGGTGAGGTTTTTTTGTAGTTTATTGACGAAGTTAACCTCCTTAGAAGATCGTTTAGATTGATCACTAGCGATAATATCTGAGAAGGTTAAATCGCCATTACTATCTAAGACGGCATAAACGTAATATCCATCTTTGTTATTCAGGACGGTGT
>DAIODM010000028.1:0-10024 GCA_036746835.1 Candidatus Onthovivens sp.
AAAGAATAATAAAGCTCATGTTTTTTAAAAAATGTTTCTTAAGTTTTGAATTTAAAATAAAAAACAATTAATATATTAAAGTTTATACAACTTTATTATAAATTGTTGTATAAAGTTTTATAAAATGTTATAAAATATTTGATGATATTGAAAGGAGAGCAAATGGAAAGAAAATATATTTTTGATATTTTTAAAAAATATAATGGTGTTATGAAGGCAACTGAACTAAATAAAGAAAAAATTTCATATCCAGAAATATATAGTTACCTTCAAAAAGGCGTTATTGAAAAAATTAAATATGGCTATTATAGAATAAATGATAGTAGTTCTTTTTCTGATATATTTATGATTAATCGTTTCTTTTCTGATGCAGTTTTTTGTTCTTATTATGCTCTCTTCTATTATGGGTATAGTGATAGAACTCCTTCGCAATATGATATAGCTGTTATTAAAAACGCGAGTAGAACTAAATATAAAATAAATGACATTAATATTAAGACTCATTATATAGAGAAGAAAAGACTTAATATTGGAGTAACTACCAAAAACATAAATGGTGCAAATATAAAGATTTATGATAAAGAAAGAGTAATATGTGATTGCTTTCGATATATGAATTCTATGGATCGTGAAGTTTTTAACAATGCAATACAAAGATACATTAATGATGATGATAAAAATATTCCAAATCTAATAAAATACGCTAAAGAACTTGGCGTTTATAATAAAATGAAGGACATTATTGGAATATGGCTATAAAAAATATTGAAGCTTCTACTTTAGATAGGCTTAGAAATTTTGCTAAGGAAAAAGGGATGTCATATCAACAGATTCTTCAACTTTTTATGCAAGAAGAATTTTTAAGGAGACTTTCTAAATCTGAATATGTCGATAAATTTGTTCTAAAAGGTGGAATGTTTATTTATTCGATCTTAAAATTTGATGAACGAAGTACTGTAGACATTGATTTTTTAATAAGAGATTTATCATCAGATTATGAAAATATAGAAACTGTTATAAAGAAAATTATAGAAATTAAATCGAAAGAATTCATAAAAATTAAATTTATAAGTCTTAAGTCAATTTCTAAAACACGTAAATATCCTGGTGTTCGTGTAAAAATGATCGGATATATTAATAAAGTGAGCGTTCCATTTTCACTTGACTTAGGAGTTGGAGACGCAATTATAAATGGCCCTGTCAAAAGGGAATTTAATGTACTATTACCTGATTATGAAAAGCCTTTGATTAATACATATTCTGTTGAGTCAACAATATCTGAAAAATTTGATGCAATTTTAAATAATATGGAACTTAACAGTAGAATGAAGGATTTCTTCGATATTTATTATCTTTCTTCTTTTTTAGATTTTGATGGTCTTATTTTATTAAAAGCTATTAAAAAAACTTTAGAAGTGCGAAATACTAAATATGATAATAATAGTTTTGAAGAAATTAAAAAATTCTCTAAAAACAAAGATATGCTTACTCGTTGGAAGTTTTTTGATTTGTTACCAGGAAAAACTAAGCCAAATTTTGATGTTGTTATAGAAAGGTTAACTATTTTTATTGAACCTATATTTTTAGCCATTATTAATAATGAAGAGTTTAGTAGAAATTGGAATTCCCATACTTTATTATGGGAAGATTAGTTATATATCTTTTGTCAGAAATATCTTTTTACTATCTTTAGGGAATCCTTCAAGCTTAAAGACTTCCTTAAAATGGTTATAAGTATAGAATTCAGGATTTTGAAAGCTGAAGATGGATGTGAACATATGTTTACATCCTCTTTCTTTAGCTATTTTAATCGCTTTATTAAGTAAACTAGTTCCAATTAAACGATCTCTATAATGAGGATGAACCCAAATAACTTTAAGCTCACACCATTCAGCAATAGTGGTGCCAAGTAATCCACCAATTATGTTTCCATTAACATCTTTTGCAATAACTTTTAAATTTTCCAAATCAAAATCATCTATAAGTTCAACGTTATAGTCTTCTAGTTGCTTTTCGATGAATTCTTTTTCATCTTTGTTTACTTGTTGTCTGATTGATAGTTTCATAACAGTTATTGATATTTTACATTTATATTATAAATGTAAATAAATTATTTATATACAAGAAAAATGTTTTTGGGTGACAAAAAAAGTCACTTTATTTAGAGTTAAAGTGACTTTTGTAGGAGATAACTTGAAATTATTTCGCTGGTTTGTTTAAAAGTGTATTTTCAGCGATAACTTTTTGAATAAGGTTAGCAGGAACTTCTTGATAGTTAGAGAACTCTCTATTGAAGAAACCTGAACCATGAGTTAAGACTCTTAATTTAGAAACATAATCTTGAATTTCAGCTTCTGGAACAAGGGCAGTGATCTCTTGTTGATTCTCTGGTTTTTCATCAATTGAAAGAACTCTTGCTCTTCGTTGATTTAAATCATTAAGAATGTTTCCAGTAAATTCATTATCAACATTAATGTAAACTTTCATGATTGGTTCAAGAATAGTTGGATTGCACTTTGGATAAGCTTCCTTAAAGGCAATTTGTGCAGCCATCTTGAAGGCGAGATCATTACTATCGACTGGATGATATTTACCATCTGTAAGGATACCTTTAACACCTAAAACTGGGAATCCAGCAAGTAAACCAGCATTTAAAGCTTCGTAGAAACCTTTTTCAACCGCTGGAATATAGTTCTTTGGTACTGATCCACCAAAAATTTGTTCTTCAAATGTGCTATTTTCACATGGTTCAAATTTCATAGTAACAATACCATAGAAACCTGATCCACCAGATTGTTTAACATAACGTCCTTCAGCTTCAGCACTTCCTTTAATAGTTTCACGATAGACAATCTTAGGAGCGCTTAAATTTAAAGTAATACCAAATAAGTTATTAATACGTTCACGAATATAAGCAAGATAACTATCACTAATACCACCGATTAAGAGTTGTTTAGTTTCAGCATTACGTTTAACTTCAAGACATGGATTTTCAATTTGAATCTTAGAGATGGCTTGCATCGTCTTTTCTTCTTCTTTACTATCTTTGAAATTAACTGCTTTAAAGTAAACAGCAGTTGGATATTTAGTAGGTTCAAGTTTAAAGATATTGTTCTTATCGCAGATTGTATCAGCATTTTTAAGTTCTTCACATTTAGCAATACCAACAATATCACCAGCTAATGCACTATCAGTTGGAGTATAAGTGTTGCCACTTACAAATACTAAGTTACTAATCTTAACTGTTTCATTAATACGTGGAATAAAGACTTCATCACCAGCTTTGATCTTACCACTTAAAACTTTAACAACATTAACGATACCTTTGAATGGATCAAAATAGGTCTTAAAGACATAAGCACTAAATGGATCATCTAAAGTAGTGTAACGTTGAACAACATTTCCTTTATCATCAAAGCCACTATATGGTTTTAAATCATTGCTGCTTGGTAAGTAATCAATAAACATTTGAAGCATGGTGTGTAAACCAATATTCTTAGTGGCGCAGCCACAAAGAATAGGAGTTAATTGACCACTTAAAACACCAAAGTGTAAACCCTTATGGATTTCATCCATTGTTAAGGTTTGACCACTAAAGTATTTATCTAGATATTTATCATCTGTTAAAGCAACTTGTTCCTCAATCTTAGTATGAAGTTCAATAACTTTAGCTTTCTTATCTGGATAGATTTCGCAATCTTCGCAATCATGACCATTATATTTACGAGCTTTCATGGTAACAACATTAATGAATCCATCAAACTCGTTTTGATGTCCCATTGGATAAACAAAACTAATAGGACCATTTTTATCTAATTTTTCGCTAATATCGCTTAAGATATCTTCATAAACAACATTATCTTTATCCATCTTATTAACATAAATGATAGTAGGGATACCATGCTTTCTTAAAAGACGGTAGTGTTTAATTGTTTCAATTTCAACCTTCTTAGTAGCATCAATACAAAGAATGGCACCTTTAGCAATATCCATGACACCAAGTGCTTCGTAAATGAAATCATCGTTGCCAGGAATATCGATTAAGTTTAATTTGTAGCCCTTATAAAAAATAGGAACAATAGAAAGTTGACATGAACTCAATCTATTTTGTTCCTCTTTTGTAAAATCACTAATCGTGTTCTTTTTCTCAACGGCACCTTTTTCAGTTTCAGTGGTAATGCTATGTAAAGACTCGACTAAAGTAGTCTTACCACTGCCTTGATGGCCTAACACCAAGATGTTACGGATGTTTTGTGAAGAATATTCCATATTATCCTCCTTCTATTATTGTGAAATAATTATGTATTCTTTACGACACGGCTTATACTTATATTCTACATTAAGATTAAAATAATTAAATAGGATTTTTGCTTAATAGAGTAGAAGTTACTAAAAAGCCTAAATTAATGATACTTTAGCTTAATTTTATTAAAATTTTAAAAAAGACAAATGTATTTCTATTGACACTTTTGTTGGACTTGAATAAAATCTAATTGGGCAAAACTAGAGTAATCTAGTGACGCAAAACTATAGGGTCTTACGAAAATAAGATAGCCAGCTGCAAATAATTATTTTGTAGTCGGCTGAAATTTTCTCAAGACTACAAAATTAATAATAGGAAGACCATTAATATCCCCATTAATGGTTTTCTTTTTTTCTTTATTTATTTATAATTATTATGTTAAAAGGTAGACATTATGAAATTCTTTAAAGGTTTTTGGCGTGTACTATTTATTGTTATAATGATTATTCTAGATTTAGCTTTTATTGCTTCAATTGCTAATTTTGATGTTGTTGTAACTTATACACAAGATCAAGTTAATAATGAAATTGCAGTAGAAGGACTTGTTCAAATTAGTGCGTTCTTTACTCAACTTAGTAAGATCGGTATGGATCTTGTTGTTCGTATTACAAACGCAACAGCAAATGCTGATGGAACATATAACGTTCAATACGAACTTATTGGACCAAACTTCCATCCAGACTTCTTATTATCTTATTTCGCTTTAATCGGTTTCTTTTTAACGGCAAATGCTATTTATGGCGTAATTGGAGCTGGTAGTCATAAATTAGGTTGTATCTTAACTTCATTAATTACAATTGCTGGATGTGTTTTATATTTATTAGGACCTAATGCTTTTAGTGAGTTTAGTTGTCACTTAAATGTTAATGGTACGGATTATTTAAATTATAAATTACCAATTCCAGGGATTAGTGGTGGATTAGTTTGTGTTGTTATCTTAGGTTTTGTTGTAATTAATTTAATTTTAGTCTTAATTTTTGGTGAGAAGAAAAAAGCAAGCGTTGCTACAACAAATTCTATTACAAAGTAATTAATTTGATTTTTAAGAAGATTTTAGTTTATTTCATAAAGGTAAAATATTAAAATACATCTTGGAGGTTTTTCATATGGCAAAAGGAAAATCAATGAATATTGGCTTTATCTTAGGTCTTGTGGTTTTAGTTTTAGGTATTGCTGGTGGTTGCATGGTATTTTTACCACTCTTAACTACTGAAAGCTCAGGAACAATTTTTGGAGCATCATTAAAAGGTGTTACTAGTTATCCAGGCTTAGGTGTTGTGTTTGGTGGTACCCACAGCGTTACAAGTGTTTTGAGTGTTAGTGGTAGTGCAACTAGTACAAGCGTTGATGTTGATTTTAAATTCAACACAATCGGCTTCCTTGCAATGCTTCTTCCAGTTCTTGGAGCAATCCTCGTTTGCATTAATGGTTTAGTTACTAAAAAGATTCCATTCTGCACAATCGTTGGCTTACTCTTAATTGTTGTCGGTATCGTTCTTTGCTTCTTTGTTCCAAGTGGATTCAAAGCTGTTAATGAAACTGGCGATATCGATTTAAAGTATGGTATTGGATTAATTTTAATGATCGTTTTCTTTGGTCTTGCTTTACTTGGTAGTTTAGCAAAATTATTCTTAGCTGATTTCAAGAAATAGTTAATTATTAAAACACAAAAAGGTTAGGCAATGCCTAACCTTTTTATTATGCTTAATTATCAGTTCTTTTTAAAATCTTTTGTTTAACGAAGGTTTTAGTATCATCGTTAAGACGCTTACCAGCATAGACAAATGTATAAATTTCAAGACGTCCAATAAACATTGCAAGAGTAAGAATAAATAAGACAAATTCATTTTGAGCAGCACTTGTAACACCGACTGTAAGTCCGGTGCCACTTAAAGCACTAGCGACTTCAAATAAACATTGTAAGAAGGTGTAATTACTACTTGTTCCAAAAAGAACAAAGACAGTAAGGACAAGTAAGACACAAACATAGAGGAAGATATAAGTATTAGAATCTTTAACATCTTTTTCAGTAACTTCTTTAGATTCGCCATATTTATAAACATAATGTGGGAAAATAATATTGTTGTTAGCGTATTTCTCTTTAATTGTCCAATAGACTGATTTTAAAGCAATACCAATTCTATAAAGCTTAATACCACCGGTACAAGAACCTTGTTGAGCTCCGCATGACATAACGATGATATAAAGCATCATTGTTGATCGTGTGAAGGTATTTAAGGTACTTGCAGTATTACTAGCGCCACAAGTGTTATTACAACTGATGTAGTAGAAGGAGTTATAACGTAAAGCTTCTAAGAAGTTGTAATTTGTTCCATCAATTGATGGAGTTAAAGAAGATATAATCGTTAATAATGGAATAAAGATAAGAGCAAAGATAATTGTTAATCGAACATCTAAATCTTTAAATATTTTCTTAAATTTAAATTGAATAGCTAAGAAGATAATAATGAAGTTTGTTCCACCAAATGTCATTAATACATCAAATATAATTTCAATTGGTAGACTATTATAAGCGTAAATACTTAAGTTTCTAGTAGCAAATCCACCGCCTGGAACGTGTGTCATTGACATACATAAGGCCTCAAAGAAACTTGATGTAGTTGGATCACCTTCTGAACCTACTGGTATATTTATCGTAGTCCATTCATTTAATCCACCAAAGTAGAGAAGTAAAGCACCGATAATAACGAGTCCAGTATATAAAGAGAAAATTAATTTAGCTGATTTATATAAGTTAGGAAGTAATCTATCGGTATGTCCTTCACTATAGTAGAGTGAAATACCATAGGTATCACTTATTACACAAGTTAAGACAAGAACGAATCCAATTCCACCAAAGAAGGTTGTTAAGCTTCTAAAGAAGAGAATGCAATGTCCATCGCCACTTAATAGTTGTGATGGAGAAATAGAACCTTCTAAAATTGTAAGTCCAACAGTGGCAAGTCCTGAAACTGATTCAAATAAAGCATGAATGAAATCAATACCAAGTCCACCTAATCTAACGCTACCTACATAATCTGGAATCATATAAGGAATTGCACATAAGACACTTGCTGAAACCCATATAAGAATTAAAAGAATTAAGTCTTGATATTTTCCAAGTCGTGCCTTATCTTTGCCTTTTAAAAGTAGGGTGAGGGCAAATCCAACAATAATCGACGGAATTCCTGGAATTAAGAAAGCCCAGATTCTACTAATTTCGTTTGGATAAAAACAGAACATTATTACTGGTATTAAATCTACAATTCCAATAATAATTAAGAAGACACCTAAATAGCCAAGAATTAAAGGCCAACCTTTAAGTTGACGCTTTGGTTCTTTAATTTGCTGCTCTAAAGGATCCGCTAAATGTTTGTTCTTTTTTAATAAATCACGAAAGCGAACTTTTGCCTTTCGTGAGTACTTAGTTACTTTATCTTTCATACTTTAAAATTATAATCTTAAACGGCCTTTTTTTCTATTACTCTTTATATCTAATGCGTTATATATGTAGTTTTCATAAAAATGTGCTATTTTATTTATGAGGTAATATTATGGAATTTAATGAAGTTATTAATAAAAGACAAAGTTGTAGAAGCTATTCAAATGAAGAAGTTAGTGAGAAAGATCTTGATGAAATTTTGCTATCTGGTATGAAAGCTCCTGTCGCTAAAGGGAAGTACGCTGATTACAAGTTAGTTGTTTATAGTGGTAGCAAAATGAAAGAGTTACAAAAGATTACTTTTAATCATATGAATAATGATTATACCTATGGAGCTCCTTTAATGATTGTTGTTGCTTATAAAGGAATTGAAAATGAACCAATGGAACAAAGCGTAGGGGCAATTATGGAAAATATGGAACTATGTGCCTCTAATTTAAATTTAGATAGTGTTTTTCTTTATACTATTAAGCGTGTTTATGAAGCAGATGAAGAGTATAAAAAAGCCTTAAATTTGGGCGATTATGTTGCTGAAGCATGTCTTGCGGTAGGCAAAGGAAAAGACTTTAAATTCGTAAATAAAAACCACCTTTTGGTGGTTGAAAAATATACTAAATAACTACTAGTGAATTATTTGTCGTAATATATTTGTTTTTTAACTCTAGCTTCAACATCGTTTCCAACTAGAGTTTTTATAATTAAGAAAGCAAAATCAATAACAGCTGCAGCGCTTCTTCCAGTAATTATATTTTTGTCTTTTACACAATAAACATCTTTATAGTTACCACCAAAATCTTCGTTCATACTAGTAAAGCAGGTATAATTAAGACCTTTTAAATATCCAAGATGACCTAAAATTGTTGGTCCAGCGCAAATTGCAGCAATATATTTTTTCTTATTGTAGAAATCTTTAACAATATTAATAAATTTATCATTTTTTTCTAATTCAACATATTCAGGTCCACCAGCAATAAATAAGCAATCATAATTATTTAAATTTAAAGTTGATAGATCATTTAAATTTGTAAGATGAACATCAAATCGACCAATTGCATCTTTATTATGAAGAGCATAAACATCAATTTCTATATTCGCTCTTCTTAAAAGAGCAATTGTTCCAACAGCTTCAATATCTTCAAAACCATTAGTTAATACACACATTACTTTCATAAAATTATCCTCTTTGTTATATAATTATAATATCAAAAGAGGAACGTTATGAATAAAGATTTAAAAAATAATAAGATTATTTTAGGTTTAATGCGTACACGTGATTTAACTACTGAGGAAGAATATAAATTAATTAAAGGGGCACTAGACTTAGGAATTCATTTTTTTGATATAAGTGATATTTATAGTAGAGGTGTTGCTGAAAGTAATTTAGGCAATGTCTTAAAAGCTCATCCTGAACTTCGTAAAGATATGATTATTCAATCAAAGTGTGGGATTGTTAAAGAAAATAACGATACCATTACCTATTATGATTTATCTTATAAGCATATTAAGGAAGCTTGTTATGGTTCTCTTAAAAGAATGAATATTGATTATTTAGATTATTATTTATTACATCGTCCTGATGTTCTTTTAGATGCTAAAGAAGTTGCGAAAGCTTTTAAAGAACTTTATGAAGAAGGTAAAGTTAAACACTTTGGTGTTAGTAATTTTCCAAGTGAAATGATTGAATACTTAAAAACTGAGACTAAACTTCCTATCGAAGTCGATCAACTTCAATTAGGCTTAGGTCATCTTGATATGCTTGATGAAGTTATAAATTTAAGTGTTGATAATGAAGAAGGAAGAAGTAAAACGAGTGAAATTTTCTATTATTTAAAGAAAAATAAAATGACTTTGCAAGTTTGGTCGCCTTTCCAAATTGGCTTATTTAAAGGTGTTATCTTTACAGATCCAGCATTTGCTAAAACAAACGAATTGATGGATACTTTAGGTAAAAAGTATGGTGTTGATAAATCAGCAATTGCTGTTTCTTTCTTATTTAGTTTAGGCGATAATGTTCAAGTTTTACTTGGCTCAACTAATCTAGATCATATTAAAGAAGGAATGGATGGAGTTAATGTTAAACTAACTAGAGCAGAATGGTATAGTTTATATCTTTCTACTGGTCATAATCTTCCTTAGTTCTTTTGCTTTTTTCTATTGCTAAAAATCTATTTATTATATTATAATTATTAAGCGCTGTTTTTAGGCGTGTTATTTTATTGGGGCCATAGTTAAATGGGATAACGCTAGCTTTGCAAGCTTGAGTTCGGAGTTCGATTCTC
>DAIODM010000029.1:0-9791 GCA_036746835.1 Candidatus Onthovivens sp.
AGACCAAAGACTTCGCCTTCATGAATTTGGAAATTAACATCATGAACTGCTTTTAATTTATAACGTGATGGACCAGAACCGAAATAAAAGTATTGTTTTAAATGATTAACGCTTAAAATAATTTTATTATCAACATATTCTTGTTTAAATTTGCATTTATGTTTAATAGATTCAATTGCTTTAGTTTCGTTTTTTGCACCTTTTATCTCATCTTTAGGGGGATAAGAATGTTCATCAAGATCAGAATCATCAACGAGATTAGATTCACCACTTTTTTTATATTGAGAAACCTGGGCATCCATACGATATTTTGCGTCTTGCTCATGGAGGTTATTTTCGTCAACTGAATCTGATGAAATTTGAATAAAAGCTTTTTCTTCATTACTTTTTTTCTTCATTTTTAATTGGCCTCCTTGATTATTTTATCTTTTAGAGCGTTTTCAATACGAATCTTTGCAATTCTTGGCATTTCAACTTTTGGCGCACCTGGATAAAGCAACCAAGTTGCAGCAAAATGAGTGTCGCTTATCTTAAAGAAAGGTGGCTCATATTTAAAATCAATCGCCATCGCATACTTGCTTCTTAAGGCAAAGGCATCACCTTTAGGTGGATAAATCATATCTGGAGGTGTTCCAGGAATAGCTTCAAGTTTCTCTTTACTATCAACATCTGGAATAGATGAGAGAAGAGCCCATGTATATGGATGCCTTGGATCGAAGAAGACTTCATTAGCAAGACCATATTCAACTATTTTACCAGCATACATAACAGCGACTCTATCAGCCATATTTGCAACAACACCTAAATCGTGAGTAATAAAAATACAACTTAAATTACGCTCACGTTTTAACTTATTAATAAGTTCAAGAATTTGCGCTTGAATTGTAACATCAAGAGCAGTTGTTGGCTCATCACAAATCAAAATTTCTGGGTTGGCAGTTAAAGCAATTGCAATAACGATTCTTTGACGCATACCACCAGAGAACTCAAATGGATATTGTTTAAATCGACGTTCTGGAAGAGGAATACCAACTTCCTTCATAACTTCAAGTGCTTCACGTTTAGCTTCAGCTTTGGTGATTTTCGTTGAATTAATGAAATTCTCATTTGATTTTTTTAACTTAGCATTAATTTCATCTTTTTCTTTAAGCAATTCATCGTATGCAGCATTATTTGTTTTAAGAATTTCTAATGAATTATCTTTTTTTGTTTTACTAACGCTGATTTCTTTAAATTTGCCAAGTTGTTTTGATATTTTTTTAAAAACTTCCTCATTATGAGCAATAATACCATCTATTCGTTTTAATTCATCGGCATCAAGTTGAGTTCTTAAAGACTCAATTTCTTTAGAATTATTATTAAGTTGTTCTTCCAATTCTTTAATTTCAGAATTATGATTATCAATTAACTTCTTGTGATACTCATTAGTGTCAATTTTAGCTTTCTTTTTACTTCTATTGAGATCAGCTTTAAGCATTGGCATCGCATCTTTTTCATTTTTCTTAAAAACTTTAATAAGCTTCTTCAAATCCAAATTACGAGAAATTAAAAGTTTTATATATTCATCATTATTATAATCTTTCTTAATCAACTCACTATAAATGCTAAGCTTTTCTTTATAGCGATTCTTTTTGTTTTCTTGAATGTTAAGTTTGATAAGGTCATTGCCATTCTTTTTTATTGTTTCAATTTTTTCATCAATTTTAACCAAACTTTTTTGATATCTGATTATTTCATCGTTCAAATTACGTTCAATAATATCAAAAGATGAATGAATTTCTTCATATATACTATTTAATTCAGTATTTAAAGTTAATCCATATTTTACATATGAATCATACTTTTCTTTTTTCTTAGCATCTTTAGAATCCTTAAAATTAGACAACTTTAAGACTTTTTTATCATTAGTTTTAATATTTTTTTCTAATTTTTTTATTCTATCAATGCAATCTAAGTTTTTTCTAATTTCACCTTGAAATTTATTAATTTCAAAATTACAATCTGCTTCGACATTTCTTAAAGCAGTTAATTCTGGACTAATAAGTTCTTCATAATATCTCTTTAAAACATTACGATTAATTAATGTTGCTTCAGTGATTTGCTTGCCAATTTTCATTGTAGGGTTCAATGCACTTAATGGATCTTGGAAAATCATCCCAATTTTATGTCCTCTAATACGATGAAATTCTTCTTCACTCACACGAACTAAATCTTCGCCATGATAAATGATTTGTCCATTCTCAATAATAGCATTGGCTGCACTAATGCCCATAATGGCTTTGTTTGTTACAGACTTTCCACTACCGGATTCACCAACTATACAAAGAGTTTCACCTTTATAAAGATCAAAACTTACACCACGCACAGCATGGACAATTCCACGATCGGTTTTAAAAGAAATTACCAAATCCTTTACCGAAAGAATCTTTTCTTTATTTTCTTGCATACTATTCACTTCCCTTCAATGATGGATCAAAGGCATCTCTTAATCCGTTTCCAAATAAATTAAATGAAACAAGCAAGAAAGCCATAATAATAGTAGGAATAACAAGCAGATATAATGTATATCCGCTAAAATAGTTTCTATTTTCACTCAAAATTACACCAAATAATAATTGAGATTTTAAGCCTAAACCAAGATAAGCGATGCTAGCTTCACTGTAAATTACACTAGGAATCATTAATATTGATGATGTTATAATAGTACCCATTGAATTAGGCAAAATATGCCTAAAAATAAGACGAGAATCACGTGCTCCTAATGTTCTTGAGGCAAGAACATACTCTCTCCCCTTAAAACGATAAAATTGAGTTCTAGTTCGACCTGAAACACCCATCCAACCCGTCATAAACATAGATATTACAAAAGCGAGCATATCATTGTGCAAATGCAACAATGAAAGAGTAATAATTGCAATTGATGGTAATCCACCAATAATATCAACTAAACGCTCAAGAATAATATCTGTCCATCCACCAAAGTATCCTGAAATACTTCCCCAAATCAAACCAAAAACAATATTTATTGCACTTACAGAAATTGCAATAACTAATGAATACCTTAAAGAAGTGGCGATTGTCTTTAAAAAATCTCTGCCAGATCCATCAGTCCCAAATAAATATAGTGGGTATGAACTATATCCTAAATATTTATATTGAGAGACTTCACATATTAGATAATAACCAGTAAAAGCTTTATCAACATTACTCCAAGTAGCTTTTCCAGTTTGTGCTAAAACCTTAACAATTGGACTTGAAGATGATAAATTCTTAAATCTCGTAGAAATAACTGACTCATCACTTGTAGCATCCCCTGCACTATAAGAAATAATCCTACTATTAATCCATTCTTGAATTTTATAAGAAGGGAGCGTCATTTCTTTAACACCATAGCAATCTTCATAAGGATCATAAGTAAAATCACATGAAACAAATTTTACATTTAAACAACTTCGACTACCAAATGTAGTTTTCCAATATTCAGGATTATCCTTAACATCAATCGAACTTCCATCACTAATTTTTTGTTCCTGAATCATACAATGATTAGCATCACGAATTCCACGTAAAGAAACACTGTCTTCATTAGTATCATTTGAGTCGATTAATAAATTTTCAATATAGATACTTCCTTTCGCATTAGAACTAGTTGATCTCACAACATCAATATTAATACGACCACCTTTTAGTGAAGTTATACCATATTTTGCCATTATATTATCAACATCAATATCTATAGTGTTGGAATCAGATGAGCTAACAAATGTATTTATATATCCAATGCTTGCATCATTATCACTCGTAAAAGAAGTGTAATTCAAATCAGAACCAGTCAATGGATAATAAGTTTTTACACCACCACTAATTGTGATTAGTGAAATACGATATGGACTAGCACTATAACCTTCCGCAGTTGGTTTTAAAAAACGATATTTAAATGTATAGTCAAACTTATCAAAATCATAATCATAAGTATATGAATATAAATCACCATTACTATCCCCTGCTTTTTCTGTATTAGTAGTGAAATTTAAATAACCGCCTTCCCCATATTTCCCCTCATAATCGAAATACGATTCCTTAAACGCAATATCACTAACAGTACGATTTTCATAGCCAACAGGATTTTCATTTTCTTGATCATAAGAAATATCAGTTTTTTTGATTGTTCCATCCCAAAAACCAGTTCCTGAAGGAAAAAGTTTTGGTGGAAGAGTAACTTCGCTCTTTATTCCACCGTTGTTTAATAAATGAGTAGTCCCAACGTCATAACAACCAACATTAGGAATTACAATCGGAAGAACAATTGCAAACAAAACAATAGCACCTAAAATTATACCGCCACAAACGCTTGATTTGTTTTTTACAAAACGATGCATTGCATCCTTAAAAAAAGTTGTTGGTTTGCCTTGTAAAACAACATCATGAATTTTGGTATTTTGTTGTACAAACTTAAAATCATCACTAGAAATATCAATCGCTTGCTTATTATTAAGACTATCAAAATAATTAAACTTTTCATTTTTCATAATTTATTTTTCTCCCATTCTAATACGAGGATCAATAAATCCATAAGATAAATCAACAAGAACACTTGCAGCTAATCCAATTAATGTATAAAAAGCAGTATTAGCTAAAAGTAAAGTGTAATCCTTTGCTGAATAAGCAATCATATAAATATTTCCAACACCACGAATATTATATAAATTTTCAAGAATCAATGATCCACCTAAAATGCCAATAAATTCAGCAATTACCATTGGAACAACAGGAACCATCGAATTTCTTAAAGCATGGTGAATAATGGCTTGGCGTCTTGTTAAACCTTTTGTTCGAGCCAAAAGTAAATAATCACTATTCATAACTTCACAAAGTTCTGCACGAACAAAACGCGCAAAACCTGCAATAGTACCAAAGCAAAGAGAAAAAACAGGAATAACAAGGGAGCGCACATGTTCTTCAAAAGAAGAACCATCTTCAGCAAACTTTGGTGGAAGCCATTGTAACTGATAACCAAAAATCAAAATTGCATAAAGAATAGTAACAAAAGATGGTAAAGCAATAATAATCATTATTAAAGTTGAAATAAAATTATCAATTGGCTTTCCTTTGTTTAAAGCAGCAACTATTCCAATAATAATACCGAGTGGAACACTAATTAAAATAGAAATTATATTAATCTCTACGGTTACAGGTAATTTTGAAATAATAACACCCATTGCACTTTGGTTAGGATAAACTGTCGATGAAACACCCCAATCCCATTTAGTTAAAATATTACCAATCCACGCAAAATACTGATCCATAACAGGACGTGCGTAATAATAATAATATGGTCCAGCTCCACCTAATTGGTATCCTGATCCTCCTAAAATATCACCTAAACCAACTTGTTTTTCAGTAAACCTTACAGCATAGCCTAATTGCACTTGCGTATTCAAATATGCACTTATTCCTTGTTTTCCAGAAGCAAGAGGAATATCAAGAGGCAATGTTTTGTAAAGAATGAAAGTTAGACTAAGAACAATAAATGCTGTAAAAACTACAAGCACTAATCGCTTAATAACATATTTCCACATACTTTTTCTCCGTTATTTTAACCTAAAACATTTATATAAAACGCATTAAGCACTCCACATAACATGGAGTGCTTAATTATAACATTATTTTTTGTATATTTTAATAAAGAATTTCTACGCGACTGGATTTAATTTATCATAATTAATTAAACCATTACTATCAAGTTCAACAGTTTCTTGGTTAGCATAGAATAAACCATCAAGTGACCAATAACTACCATTATAATAAATGTAACTTGAAGGAATATTAGTAACAAGAGCATGGTGAATAGTCAAACCAACACTTCTATTATATGATTCCCAAAGACCAGTTTCTTGGAAAACCTCATATTCACCACCATCAAGAGAAGCTTGAGCGATATCATATTGTCCTAATGCTACTTTAGCATAAACATTGATAAAATCACTTGAACCACTTCCTTCATAAGTTTGATCGAACACTAATTTGATTAAAGGAGAACCATCAGTAGCACACCAATCGCTATTGCTCTTGACTGCGCTATTAAATGTATCGGCTATAGCATCAAAAATTGCAGTTCCTTGATAATCAACCCACATTTGCCTTTGCCAATTTACGTTAATAGAAATAACGGTAGGTTGAGCAGAAGTACCTAAAACATAGTGACCTGCTTCTAATTCTTCTTTAACAGCGGTTTTAAAATATCCAACACCTTTTTCATTTGAATTTGTTGGAATACCAGTTTCACCAAAAACGGCTTTAACTGCATTTTTATGAGAATCAGTATCATTCCATCTTTGTGAAGCTTTTGGAGACATCTTATTAATATCACCAAAATAATCACTAAATCCAACACGACCTAAAGTTGCTGCAAAGGTATCACGATCATATCCACAGTTCATACCTTTAGCAAAGTTGTGATTACTCATAATTGGTTTTACTGTCCAATCATCTGCAAAATAACTAGTTCTATAGTCTTTCTTAGAAGCACTACCAGGAGTAACATCACCCCAAACACCACCACCAGCATAAGCCTTTCCATTCTCCCCAAATAAATATTGATAATCAGTATAATTCAAACAATTAAATGAAACACCATTCTTATCACCAGTGTTCTCAATATGAATTGTATCAGCTTCATTTTTAGCATCATTAAGAATTGTCTTTGGAATGCCTGAAGTTTCTGTGTAACCAGCTTTATAGTTCTCATAAGCAATAGTACCTGTTGTATCAGAAGCTAATGCAGTATTTAATGTGAAAACACGACCCGCTAATTTATTAATTGTACGACCAGCAGAATCTTTATTAAGATACCAGGAATCGTTTGATTTGAAAACAATCTTATCTTCAGTCATTTTTTCAAGAACATAACGACCAGTACTTAGCATATTATCTTCAGGCTTACTCCCATCACTTTCATCTTTCGTTGCGATCTTGAGCATACCTTTTTGTAGATCGCCTTTGCCAAGAATAGTTTGTACGAAATCAAGAGGCATAACACCTTGGTTATTTAATCTATAACCAGCATAGTCACTATTACAACCTTTTGTTAATGTAAAAATAATGGAATTATCTGCTTCATTCAACTTAATACCAGGAACCTTAGCTAAGAAATCATTAATATCTACAACAGCATTATCTGGTTTCTTTGCAGTTGATCCATAATATTCAGCAGCACCTTCAAGAGCACTATTACCACTTAATAATTGTGTAACATTTTTACAACCAACCCATTGAGTGTATTGAAGAATATAAGGGGTTAAATAATCCTTAAGTTCAACACCTTTGCCATCATAAGCATTGCCATTCTTTGTACCTAAATTACGATAAGTAACTTTATTTTCAGTGGTACCAGTGTTCAACCTAATCTTCCAACTCTTATGGAATCCCTTGGCAGCATCTCCAGTTAATTCGTTGCCATTTTCATCACATGGAATTGGCTCATTATCTCTAGACATTGAATGAACATATTCCCAATTGTCACTATCATTTAAAAGTGTTGTGAAATAACCACTTGTACAATATGACCACATATCACTAACATCAGAACCACTCGCGTTAAAATAATTTATCGAGGTAGTAGGTTGATTACTATTTTCAGTATGAAAATATCTCTTCCAACTAGCATTTGTCTCTTTTGGATTATCTTCACTTAAATAGCAATATGTATCATAACCAAAACCAAATCCAGGAACATAAGTCGAAGCAGTGAATTTTCCATTTTCACTTCTTGAATTATAAACACGAGATGAAATTTTTTGATAGCCACCATAAGCCCAGAAATTCATTCCAGCAAGACCGGTTTCGAGAGCTAATTGCTCAGCTTGACCGAAAACTTCAGTTGCTTCATCAGTAGTAATCGCCATTAAATCTTGCTTCCCCGTTGTAATACTTCCTTTAGGAACAACAGCTAATTTAATAGATTTTTTAATCTTCTTTGCGCTACCTTCAGTTGGATCTTTCGCAATAATTGTAATGACATAATCATTGCGAGCAGCTGCACCAGTACCAGTAACTTCTGGTAAAGCGACAGTCCCATCTTCAGCAATTTTTACTTCACTGGTTTCATTACCTTTTGAATCTTGAACGACATACGAAACTTTATATCCTTCAGGAACATCTTGAGAATGGATTTTAACACCCTCAGTACCGGATTCAAGTAAAGTATCACCTGAAGTCGTAACAAGTTGATCAGCACCATCAATCGTTCGTGTTAAATAACAATCAAAATAATCAGCTTTCACACCACCGAAATCACCAGTTAAATCACTTGTTTTTTCATTACATGAACTTAAATTAACAGCGCCAACAACACCAAAGCCCATAAGAGCCATAACAGAAAGAGTCTTTAAGATTCTTGATCTTTTCATAATATCTCCTTTTGTTTAATCTCAAAGCACTTATTTTCGACAAATTAAATACTTTAAATTAAACATTATAAAATCATAAAATAAATAAATGTTTTATTAAGAAAAAAATAAATTTATTAATACCATCTTAATAGAATAAGCGAACAAACAACAAATTTTCATTATTGGTTGATGTTATATTTATAAATACCATAAAACAACAAAGCAATTAAAATAAAAAGAAAACCAATTATAAAGTATATAAGAAAGTTAAATTTGGATTCTTTCCTAATACTTTTTTTCTTCTCTTTATAGTCAATTGCATCGACGTATTTTTTTTCGTCGTGAAACATAAAAACACTCCACAAATTAGCAAGTGAATAATTAAACAAATCAAAAGTTCCTTGATTTAAAATTATTTGAAAACATCCAACAAAAAAAATGAAAGCTCCAGTTATAAAAGCACTATCACACCAACGAACAATTCCTCCGTTATTGAATGCAAAAAAATATAAACACAGAAGCATTGCCACTCCTACTAAAAGAAGTAGCAATGCTTTATACCAGGTATTTTTAATAAGTTTTGCTAAAAAAGCCATCATTTTCCTCTCTTTTTCTTCTTTAAATTATAAACAACAGCAAATGTTACACCAGAAATAACTAATACGAAGGAAACGATAATTATTGTAATTAAATAATTAAATCCTGAAGTATTGTTTGAATTATCTACTGAAACACCCTTTATGCTAGCGCCTTTTATAATTATCTTACCATTTTTCGTGCTTGTTGTAATTCTGCCATTATTATATGAGTAATCAATTTTTGTTAGTAAGTCTCCGCTTATAGAATAGCAATAAACATTACTCAAATCATCTAAATAATTAACATCGAAACTTACGGTATAACTGCCACTAAACTGAACATCATTTCCAACAGAATTTTTAATAGAATAAGAAATTAAAGTTCCTCCATTTTGATAATTCGATACAGAAGTAGTGAAACGATATCCATAAGCAATATTACCTCCACCAATTTCAAAGCCTCCAGCATCAATATAATCTAGATTAATTAGTTCAGTAATTTGACCACCAAATTTATTAAAAATTGTTAATGATATAGTTTTTCCATCTAAAGAAGAAAGAGGAATAGAGATCTTATTATTTTCATCTAATACAAATTCATCTTTACCAACTATTGCCCTACTCGTATCTTTAGAAAAACTAACTTCTAAGTTACCATTGTTAATAGCTTTATTAGAAATACTTGGAACGGTACTATCAATAATAAGGCCAATATCTCTACTTTGAACAGTTCCATCAACTAAAGTGTATTCAAAATGCATATTATATGTTCCATCACTATAAGTATCTAATGGAATAATTGTATATGCACGATCAGCCACAT
>DAIODM010000030.1:0-9767 GCA_036746835.1 Candidatus Onthovivens sp.
AATTGTATTATAGTACAAAAAATAGCACTTGCAAGTGTAGAGTGCTAATTTTTTTAATTAATATATAAAATAGATAATTAAAATGAATTTGACTTATCAATATTTTCTAATAAATTTGAAACTAATTTAGCTATTTCTTCAACAGAAATATCACAATTTCTGAGCATCCATTCAGTTAAAAGCCCAATTCCAAGCCAAGCTTTAGAAGCAAATAAATAATAATCATGAGAATTTATATTATCTATTGATTCGCTTGTGTTAGAAAGAAGAATTCTTTTGACTGTTGTATCAAAATATAATCTAAAATTTGCTTCATAGAACGAGCGAAGAAAACGCGAATTGTTCTTCCAAACCACCGTAATAGAATAAACTAAATCATAGTTTGTTTTTGTTTTACTTTTAATAAATAAATCATCACTTTGCTTAACAATATTTGAGAAATTTTCCTTCAAAATATCATCTTTTGAATTGAAGTTTCGATAAAAAGAATTTCGGCACACTCCTGCTTCTTTTGTAATATCACTAATTGAAATATCTTGATATTTTTTCTTTTGCTCAATTAAATTACAAAGAGCTTCACTAATTAATTCTTTTGCACTATGAGTTCTTTTTAATTGTGTCATAAATCAGCCTCTTTTGTTCCATATGATATAGAAATATTGATTTTTTAATTAAAATTAAACTATAATTTTCACAATGGAACACTTTGCTACATTGTAAAATAATCATTCTATATTTTCAATTGTAAAAGAGGCATCAAATATGACTTTAAAAAATCTACTATTTTCTCTTTATGTTAAAGTTAAACACTTTAAACCTAAAATTTTTACTGATGAAGAAAAGAAAAAGATTATTCCTGAAATGATTAGTAGCAATCGTAAAATGGATCAAAATTTATATAATTCTAAAAAGAGATACATTAAAGATCTAGATATTAAAAAAGTAGATTTAACTAATTGTGTTTCGTGGTTTGTTACAAATAAAAATAATCCAAAAAAATAAGGTAATTTACTATATTCATGGAGGAGGATTTACTGGATCATGCTCCAAAGAACGAATAAGTTTTATTTCATATTTAGTAAATAAATTTGGATATAACGTATATTCAATTGATTATCGTTTAGCCCCTGAATTTAAATTTCCAAACCAATTAAATGATTGTTTAGAAGGATATCAATTTCTATTAAAAACATTCGATTCAAAAAATATTGTTCTTATTGGAGAATCGGCTGGTGGTTCGTTAGTTATAACTCTATCGATGATGCTAAGAGATAAAAATATTCCACTACCAAAAAGTGTTTATGCTAATTCTCCTGTCACGCAATTTATTGAGTATACCGCTAGCTATAAAAGGAATTCATTAAAGAAAGATTTTATTGTTGTTGAAGGAATTATTGATAATTTAATGGGAATTTATTGCGATAAAAAAGATATCTATAATCCTTATATATCCCCTCTTTATGGTGATTTAAGAAATCTTCCCCTAATAAATTTAACAGCTAGTTATGATGAATGTTTATATGATGATGCCGTAATGATGAGTGATAAATTAAAAGAAGCAAAAAACGAAGGGAAATTAATTACTTATAAGGGTTTATGTCACGCCTTTATCATCTCCCCTCAAATGAAAAAGGTAGTAAAATACACTTATCCAGATTTAGAAAGTTTTTTAAAAAATAACCTTAATTAGGAGAACAATATGGAAAAAGAAAAACAAAATGTATGGAAAAATTACTTCTCAATGTTGTTTAAGTCCAAACTTCCTTATGTTTTAATGATAATTTGTTTTTTAGTCAGTTTAGGAAGAGCCATATTAACATTATATTTTGCTGATCAACTTGGTAAAACAATTAAAACATACGATGATATAAAAGAAGCTGTGATTCCTTTATTAATTTTATTTTTTATTGGATTATCTATTGTTTTGCTTAAGGTAATTGGTACACATCTTCAAGGTATTTTAACAGCTCAAGTTGAAAGAAATATTCAAAAATATGCTGTTAGTAATGTTTTTTATATTAAAGCCAAAGAAGTTAATTTAAGTGATCCTCGTGAAATAGTAACTAGATTAACTGACGATACTTCAAAAAGTGCAAATTTTATAATTGACTTAACCGTCAATGAAATTCCTAGAATTTATTATATTGTTGTTGCTATTATTTCAGTCGTTAAATTAAATTTACCAGTTTTAACAATTACCCTACTATGTGTAATTCCTGTTGTTATTCTTGGATCTTTTATCACCGGTAAAATTATTTTTAAAAACCGTAATAAAGTCCAACTTAAAATATCAGAATTAACTGCAAAATTAGCTGAAAAGATTGATAATATCGAAGTTATTAAAGCTTATGGAACCGAAGATAAAGAAGTCGATTCAGGAAATTTAGTCATTAAAGAATTAGATAAAGCCAAAAAGCAAGGAGCTTTTGTTGATCAAATAAATGCTTTTATTAAAAATATGATGTGGTGGCTACCACTACTTCTTATTATAATTCCACCTGCAATTTATTTATTTAATGGCAGCATGACTCAAGGCGAATTCTATGCCTATATTTTAATTGCAACCTCATTTAGAACATACACTGCTGAACATCTTGACCTTTGGGCATATTTAAAAGAAGCTCAAGGAGCTACTTTAAGACTCGCAAAAATATTATCGCTTGATAATGAAAAAGATAAAAACAAAACCAGTCTTCCTTTAAGTGGCGATATTGAATTCAAAAATATTTCATTCAAATATAATAATGAATTAGTTCTTGATAATATTTCATTCAAAATTGAAAAAGGCAAAAAAACTGCAATTGTTGGATTAAGTGGATCTGGCAAAACAACTATCTTAAATTTAATTGAGAAATTTTATGAACCAAACGCTGGCGAAATACTTTTAAAAGGCCAAAATATCGCTAATTATGATTATGAAGTTTATCGTAGTTTATTTGCTTATTTACCACAAAATGCCCCTGGATTTACTGGAACTATTAGAGATATGCTTAACTTTTCAAGCAAAAAAGAAATTCATGATGATGAACTTATTAATGCTTTAAAACAAGTTAATTTATTTGATGATTTTAAAGATGTTGGAGGTCTTGATTATCAAGTTGGATATAATGCTCAAAAATTATCTGGAGGACAAAGACAAAAAATTGGTATTGCTAGATTGATTTTAAGCAATAAACAATATGTTATTCTTGATGAAGTCACTAGCGCACTTGATGCAGTTTCTACAAAAGAAATTCAAAAAATAATTGATGAAACTTTAAAAAACCGTACTGAAATTAATGTAACTCATAACCTATCAACAGTAAGAAATGCTGATAAAATATTAGTTTTTAATAAAGGTAAATTAATTGATCAAGGGACTCATAAAGAACTATTAAAGAGATCAAAAGCTTATCAAGAACTTCTAAGGAGACCTGAATAATGAATATATTTAATAAATATTTTAAACCATCAACTTCTTCAAAAGATGTAAGCGAATTAAAGGTAAAAAAAGGAGTATTTAGAACTCTTTATAAAGGAGTAAAAATACCTTGGTTATCTCTTATTTTAGGTTCAATCTTTGCTGTTTTTAATTCGCTTATTATATTGACTCAATATGACAATTATATGGCTATTTTTACTGGAAATATGAAAGACTTAACACCACTTTGGATGTATCTTGGTGCTAGTTTATTACAATATATTGTTATATTTGCTGGTGTTTTAGCAGATTTAGGCTTTGTTACTATTAATACAAACGTAAGAAAAAAGATGTGGAAAAAGATTTTGCATTTACCACTTAAAAATTTAGATGTTGAATCACCTAATGGAATGTTATCGCGTATTACTTCTGATAGTGAATATGCTTCAAAACCATTTTATGCAATTATTGCAACATTACAAATCGTAACTTATATTTTATCAATTTCTAAAGCTGCTCCTAAAAATTTACCTCAAGCTTTAATTATTTTAGCAATTACCCTATTACTTGCTTTAATAACTGTTGTTTTTAGTGTTCGACTCGCTTCTAAAGCTGTTACGTTAGTTCAAAATAGTATTTCATTACTAACCGATCATTATACTGAAGAATTATCTAATATCTTATTTATAAAAGCTGTTAATGGCGAAGAAAAAGCCATTAGTAAAAGCAATGAATTAATTGATAATAGATATAAAGCCGCCTTATATAACGCTTTTGCAGTTGCTCTTCAAACTTTAGCTAATAATTTCTCTGATATTATCATATATAGTTGTGCATTTTTAGGTGGTATCGTTGCAATTAATGCTAATACTATTACAAGTTTGGATCCTGTTAATGAAATTTATGTTTTTGGAATGGCTCTTCAATTAACTCTTGCAGAATTATGACGATGCCATCTTACTTTGCTTCAACATTTGGTGGATCTAAGAAATTAGTATCAGTCTTTAGATTAGATGAAGAAAACATTATAAAAGGAAAAGATTTACCAAATGAAATAGATGATATAAAACTTGATCATGTTTCTTTTGCTTATGATAATAAAATGGTCGTAAATGATGTAAATTGCGTTATTCCAAAAGGAAAAACCACTGCTATTATTGGTCAAAACGGAAGTGGTAAATCCACTTTAATTAAATTGATTGATCGACTTTATGAAAGTAATAAAGGAGATATCTATTATGGCACTAATAAAGCCAAAGATGTTTCATTAAAATCATGGCGAAATGAATTTGCAATCGTTTCTCAAGATGCCCACTTATTCTCAGGCAGTATAAAATCAAATATCACTTATGGTCTTAATCGCGATGCAAGTGATAAAGAAATAAATGATGCTATAACAAAAGCAAATTTAACTGATGTTGTCGCTTCTCACGAAGAAGGTCTAAATTATAATATTGGAATTAAAGGTTCACATTTATCAGGAGGCGAACAACAAAGAATAGCCATTGCTCGAGCAATTATTAAAAATCCAAATTATTTAATTCTTGATGAAGCAAGTGCAAACCTTGATAAAAAGACTGAAAAAGAAGTAATCGATAGTCTTAAAGAATTAATGAAAAATCGTACAACTATCGTTATCGCTCATGACTATTCCGCTATTGAAAATGCTGATAATATAATTGTCTTAGATCATGGTGCTATAAAATATTCTGGTACTAAAGATGAAATACTAGCAAAATCAAATATTTTACAAGAAATGTTTAATAATTGATAAAAAATTAGTCCATTATACTTTATTTTTAATTTTAAAAGGAAGATAAGAAAAATGAAAAAAATATTTTCTCTATCTAAAATACTTACGACGATATTTCTAGTTGCAGGTTTTATTGTTTATGTTGTTGCGATGGGAATTGTTGGAAATGAAAACGGTGAAATACCAGATGAATATATTGGCTTTTTCATCTTTGATGTCGTAATTTTTGGTACTATTATTTTGTCTTTATGGAATTCACGATTTTCAAAAGCCACTTGGCCTTTAATGGTTTGCTTGATTGCCTTTAATCTTTCATATAATTCTATCTATAATATTTCAGAGTTTGACCATATAATCGATGGCAAAGGTTATCCATTTATTTCATGGTTCTATTTCCTTTTTGGAGTCTTATGCTTAATTGATATTGCAATCTTTCTCTTTTCTTGGTTCTTTAAAGAAAAAGGTAAAATTTTAAGAACAATTGGCTTAATAATCCTTCTTATTTGTGCAATTGGTTGGATTGTTATTACTGTATATTACTTCAACAATAATTGGGTTGGTGATGGAATTTGGGCGATAGCACTTTGTTTAATTTGGTTGGGTTTAGTAACAGGTTCGCTCTATATAATTGATAATAAAAATAATGAAGTTAAAGAAGAAAGTGATGCAAAAATAACTGAAACAAAATTCTCAATTACAAAATTATTATCCACTATATTCTTTAGTGCTTATTTCTTAACTTTTATCGTTTATTTCATCTTAGTTAATATTAAACATCCAGGTATTGATGCTTTTGAAATCTCTATTATTATTTTCAATTCAATATTTGTTCTTGCTATTATTTTATCTTTATGGGTAAAACGCTTTAATTCAGCCGCTAAACCAGTCATCATGAGCATGATCGCAATTAATTTAGCTACTAATGCTCTTCATTTTATTACCACTTATAAAAGTTTCTCTGAATCTAAAGACTTATTTTTTATCATCTTATATTTTGTTATTGGCGTTATTGCTTTAATTGGCATTATTTCATTTGCTTTATCTTTAATATTTATAAATAACAAAAAAATATTCTTAATTATTGTTTTTTCATCTTTAGTCGTTATGACTCTTGGTTATATGATTTTAATAATTTACAATTTATCAACTACCTTTCATATTTATGGTTTTTTATATACTCTATCTTACATATTATTTTGGTTAGGCCTCGATACCTCATTCCTTTATTTAGTGAAATTTACTAAAAAAGAATCTGCTTAGTTGATTTTTATAAAATTATTATTGTTTTAATCCATTAAAAAAGTGAGGAGCACATTAGCTCCTCACTTTATTTATTTAATCATCGATAATTAGCCAGCATATTGGACTTTTTGAATACCAATAATATTGCCAAAACTATCCTTAAAGAAGAAGGTATAGGTAACACCTTTCTTATCAGTTGTTGTGTCTCCAAAAGCACCTAAACTAAATGTGAAATCTTTATCAGCACCGACTTGATTGTAAGCATTAAGTGCAGAACTATTCACAACATATTCGCTAGTCTTACTACTATCCATAGTCGCAGTCTTTGCAGCTTCAGCAAAACTCCATGTACTTCCTGATTTAGTTGCACTACCACTATAAACAATATAGTTAGTATCTCCAGCTGATTTACCATTAAGATACATATTTGCTCTTACTGATGCGACACATTCAATACTGCTAATGTTAGTATTTGTAACATTTTTAAAGCTAAATGAACCACTATTTAAAGCAATATTTGAATTTTCAAGAGTAGTTAATTTAGTTAAACTACCTGTTCCAGTAGCACTTACTTCTCCTGTATATAAGCCATTTCCTAAAGCCGTAAGAACTGTTGCTTCAGAAGTTGAATCTGTACTAATTAATTGTCCATTATTAACAACATTTGAAATATCTAAAGTCATGTGAGAATAGCAAGTTGCATCAGTTAACCAGTTAGAAGGATTTCCAGCAATTAATCCCATATCTTTAGCTACAGCTGTTCCGCTATAAGTAAGATTTTTAGCAACTAATTTACTATCCCAATATTCAGTTTCGTTTGTGGTCGCATTAACTTCACAATTTTTGATATAACCACCAAGGAAAACACCATTATAATAGTTGCTATTTAAATTATAACTGGCATCGCAATCACTAAATTCTAAATATGATCCAAAACTAAATATAATATATGGTGATTCGTTACTTGTATTTTCGTAATTTGGAGAATAATTTCCACTAATATCAACATTTTTAAATGATAATGATTGTTTTGAAGTATTCATATAAACAAGATAACCACCAGCTGTAACACACTTTAAATCTTTTATAACTGATGTTCCTTTTGTGTATTTAAACAATCCATTACCATTACCTGTATTAGTGTAATCTAAATTAGTAATTGTGTGATTTGCTCCATCAAAAGTTCCATTAAAAATTGGTACATTGTAGTTTGTTTCGTCTAAAGTTAAATCATTTGATAATTTAAAACTTAAAGCACTCGTTTTCATCAAATTTTGAATTGATGAATTTTGTAAAAACTTTAATTCAGCAAGTGAAGAAATAACTAATGGATCTTCAGCAGTTCCAATACCACTAGCAAATTTAATACCTTCAACTTTATTAATTCCTACTATTTCATTAAAACTATTCTTAACGACATATTCATATAGTTGTCCAGCGGCAAATAATTGTCCAGCTTGAACAGTCTCTGCAGAATTATCAAAATATGTGCAGCCTTTATTTGCATCATAATGAGCATCGGATGTTTTAGTCGAAGTGTTACCACTAATTGTCACTGTACCCATATTAACTAAACCAGTTTGTGGGCCACGACCTTGATGTGTTGCACTATTTGCTGAACCAATAACAATATCACGAATGTTATTTTCAAAATTATTATTAGTGATATCAACAGTTGTAAAATTATTATTAAAGATAGCCATTACCTTTAATTTAATAGCTCCAGCTGTTGAACCTTGATTTTGTAAATTCTTAAATGTGTTATTTTTAATAACAACCGTAGTTCCTTTATTGCATTGATTGATATCAATAAGAGATCCACTTCTTCCTTGATACTCACTTAAAGTCTCAGTTTTATTAAGAGCATCATTATAACTTCCATCAAATATTGTATCTTCAATATCTAAAGTTCCAACATTTCCTAAATAAATACCTTTAACTGATCCACCATAAATTGTGCAGTTCTTCACTGTTACATTATTAACGGTTCCCGCAGTAAGAGTATTATCACCAAAAGCATTTATTGCTGCGGTAAATCCCTTTTCAATTGTGACATTTTCAAGAACTAAATCTTCACCAGCATCTAGATTAATAGCGGCGTTTTTCGCCCAATTTTCGTAGTTTGAATCATCAGTTAAAGCATTAACAGAAATCTTACCAAATCCAGAACCTGAATAAGATGCTCCACCATTTCCAGTTGGAGTAATCGTTAAATTTTTAATTGTAACTGTTTCGGCTCCAGTACCAGTAATTTGTCCTTTTAAAGTTGAATTATTTCCTTCAATAGTTCCGGCACCAGTTGCTTCAATAGTACCAGCATATTCTGAACCAGAAGCTAAAACGACTTCACCAGTTCCTTCAATTTTTAATCCATCAATATTTGTTTCACTTGTTCCACCAACAATAACAAGAGTCTTACCTGTAGGAACAGTAACACCACTTAGACCACCAGTTTTATTAGATAAATCAAGCGTAACTTCAGTTATTCCTGATTTTGTTAATTCTGTGTTCGCACCTGCTGCTGTTGTCGCTTCAGCGTGACTTGATGCAAAATCTGCACCAACAACAAAACCATTTTTAATCATTGTAAGCGTAACAGATTTTTCATTTGTAGTTGTAGATGCAACTTTAACTGCATTTGCAGTGTAATCTGAAGAGTTAATAGTAATTGCTTTTGCATAATAACTGGCACTTGCTGGATGGAAAGTAAAAGTAACTTCTTCACCAATAACAGCGCTGCCTTTATCTACACTAATATAACCATTGGTTGTAGGTAAAATAGTTGAACTATAAGCAGTTGCTCCAGCAGGACCTTGTGGACCGGTTGGACCTTGTGGACCGGTTGGTCCTTGAGTTCCAGTACCAGAACCACCAGTACCATCTTTACCATCAGCACCTTTAATATTGCCTACTTTAGCCCAAACACCACCAGTCTTTTTATAAAGATCATAAGTATTTGTATCTAAATAAGAATCACCATCATTTCCTAACGAAGATGCAGGTTCTCCTTCTCCAGTAAGCATTGATGTACCATTAGTACCATCTTTACCATTAGTCCCATCTTTACCAGCAACACCTGGTTCGCCTTGTGGTCCAGTTTCTCCTGTTGCACCTTTTGCTCCACATGAAGCGAGTAACGCACTAACTGAACAAACAAGGAATAAACTTTTAAGAATTCGTTTCATTTCTTTTCCTCGATTATATTTATGACATCTTAAAATGACGTTTTACTTAATAATAGCAAATTATTCCTTGAATTATAGAAAAATTTCTAAGTGATATGTGTTAGTTATAGTCATTATGCAATAAATAAACACCTACTAATCGATAGTTTTTATATTATTAAGATAGTATTAAAATATTGAATTTTTT
>DAIODM010000031.1:0-9564 GCA_036746835.1 Candidatus Onthovivens sp.
CGATAGTAGGGTCATGCTCTAGCAAGGGTTCGAATCCCTTCTTCTCCGCCAAATTTGGAAAATCCTCGTTAATTTTGCCTATTGAATAGGAAAACTTAACGAGGTTTTTTATTAAAAAACAAGATAGAATAATTAAATGCATTTCATTGGTGTAATATATGTATGTCATTTATGAAAAAAGGTAAATTAATTTTAAAAATAAGTGTTATTGCTTTAAGCTCATTAGTTGTTGTTGGAACAATGGGCTTTTTAATTTGGACTAGTGATTTTTATCGAGCAGATAGTATTGCAAGAAATTATTACGAAAACGATAAGACAATTATAACTAAAGATGATTATTATATTTTGCCAACTACGGAAAGCAAAACAGGAATCATTTTCTATCCAGGAGCAAAAGTAGAAGCAATCTCTTATTTGCCTATTTTAGAAAAAATTAGAAGCAAAACAAATATGACTTGTGTTTTAGCAAAAATGCCTTTAAATCTTGCTTTTTTTAATGAAAATCTTGCTGATACGGTGATATCAGATTATACACTAGTAGATAATTGGTATATTTCTGGTCATTCTCTTGGCGGTAGTATGGCTAGTTCATACGCTAGTAATCATGAAGAAAAAGTAGAAGGTTTGATCCTTCTAGGATCTTATATTTATGGAGACTATCCTTCTAGTAAAAGTTTAACAATTTACGGATCTTTAAATACAAGCGTTAAAGATAAAATTACCTATAGTGAAAACATTGTTGAAATTGAAGGTGGAAATCACGCTCAATTTGGAAACTATGGTGTACAAAAGGGTGATAGTGTAGCAACAATAACTCGTGAAGAACAACAAAATATTACAGTTGAAGCTATTAAAAAATTTGTAGTTGTTGATTAAAAAATATTAAAGATGATGTCTATTTTTGGCTTACAATGTTTATCAGTATTTATCTATATTTTATAAAATAGTCGACACAATCGAGTATTTTTGATTGTTAAGTTAGTTTAAAAATTCTCTAGAAATTTTTCTATTTTATAAAATTCGTTTCTATCTTATAATATGAAATATAGAAAAGTCTTAATTATTAATAATGTGTTTTTGTATTAGTTGTGAAAACTAATGTATATTCACGAGATATTAGGCTTTCTATTATTTATTAGGGGAGACAATAAAAGATTAAACTTAAGATGAACCTAAATACTTAATTCTTTGAGAAAGAAATAGTTTACAGCTAAATTTAAGTATTGTTATTAGATTCAATTTATCAAGCGGGAAATTAATTCAAACGTTAATTTTGATGATTTGAATATAATGATCAGGTGAAGTCTATTTTAATTGAGTAGTTGTAATTTAGCATGAAAATTTGTGTTATTGGTTATAGTGGAGCCGGGAAATCTCGACTTGCAATTTCTCTTGCAAAACATTATTTTGTACCAGTTTTGCATTTAGATAACTTAAGATATATCACTTCACAAAAAGTTATAAGTGATAAAGAATTAAAACTTAAAATTGATGGATTTTTAGATAAAAATAAAGAAAAAGGTTGGGTAGTTGATGGTAACTATTTTTCTATCGGCGATGAAAGACGATTTAAGGAAGCAGATTTAGTTATTTTCTTATCTTATCCACGTATGTTTTGTTATAAAAAAGCAAAAGAAAGAAGTAAGAGCAAGGATGCAGTCGATTTAAACACTAATCCATGCTTAAATAATTTTGATTTAAATTATGTTAGCTGGCTTTTATTTGGTAGCCGAACTAAAAAGATGAGAGATCTTTATCAAAAATACATAGATTTATGTCCTAAAGAGAAATTGGTTTTTAAGACTGAAGATGAATTAAATACCTGGTTAAATTCTTTAAAAATTACCAAGGAATAATCTAAAAAAATTATATTTTATTTAAGGAAAAACTTATTAGTAATATTGTTTTACATTTAAATAGATTTATGTTATATTTATGTACGTTGTCGCGGGGTAGAGCAGCCTGGTAGCTCGTCGGGCTCATAACCCGGAGGTCGGAAGTCCAAATCTTCCCCCCGCAACCAAACTTACAAATTGGCATTGATGATTCAATGCTTTTTTTGTGCTTTAAATAAAGATGGAAAACCATTAAACTTATAGATAGTAAATATGATTCGAGGCTAAAATGAAGAAGCACGAGTGGAGAAAAACAAAAACTATTTATTATAGTGATATCTATAATGACGATTTCGATGAAACTTCTTTAAAAAGACCTGAAGTTCCTAAAGATTATAAATATTTAAGACATAATAAATTTTTAATTTTCTTTAATGCTTTTTTATATTACTGTTTAGCAAGACCGATTTTATCAATTGGATGTATTTTTAATGGAGTAAAAGTTTATAATCGCAAGAATTTAAAAGAGCTTAAAAAATTAAATACAGGCGTTTTCCTATATGGAAATCACGTTGCAGTTATGGATGCTTTTAAAATACAAGCTTTTGTAATTCATCGACGAGTGGATATTCTTGGTTATACAGATTCATTAGCAATTTCAAAACTTGTAACATTTTTAGTAAGAGCGTTTGGATATTTACCTCTTCCAAGTTTAGGTGATTTTTCTAATATGAAAAAACTTGATGAAGCAATTGAGTATTACGTCACTAAAAAGCATCAACATATTTTAATTTATCCAGAAGCACATATTTGGCCATATTATACAAAGATAAGAGATTTTAAAAGTGGATCTTTTCATTATCCAGCTAAATTAAATGTCCCTGTAATGCCTTTTGTAACGGTTTGGCGAAAGGTTTGGTGGCGTAAAAAACCATGTCAAACAATTGTTTTTGGAGATCTAATCTATCCAAAAAAAGAATTAGATATCCATCAAAATAGAGATTATTTAAAAGAAGAATGCTTAAAAGAGATGAATAAACTTTCTAGTAGTTTTAATCAGTACGAATATATAAAATATATTTATAAAGAAAAGAAAAACAAATAATGCCGATTAAAGAAATTGATATTGGAAAAAAAGAAGAAGCAAAGGAAGTTAAAAAAGAGAACTACTTTTTAGAAGTGGTTGTCTTTATTTTTTCACTTACTTTAATAATTGGTTTAACTTTTCTTACACAAACTTTTAGTTTAACAAAAAGTATCTTTTGGATTCGTGCTTTAACTTTTATTACCTACATTCTTTTTATGGGAATTAGTGTAGGGGCAAGTGCATTAATTGGTGAAATTAATATTTTTAAAGTTGAATTTAGATCACTCTTTATTCAACTTTTATTTGGATTAATTATTGCGCTTATATTGTGGTTTGCTATTGGAATTCTTCCAATTTTAGTTTTAAAAAACAATACGACAATTGATTTTAATTTATCTAATTTTATATATGCAACAATTCTTTATTTTTTCTTTGTTGGTCCAGGTGAAGAAATGTTTTTTAGAGGATACGTTGAATATCAATTTGAAAAATGGTTCAAAAATGTAAATTACTTAGCTCCAATTTGTAGTGCTTTACTTTTTGGTGCTTTACATTTAATTAATGGTGTTTTTGCTCAATTTATTCTTACAACTTTAATTGGTTTGGTTTTAGGTTATTCTAAATTTTATTTAAAGAAATGTTCATTAGTTTCTGTTTCTTTTGCTCATGGTCTTTATGATCTTTTAAATCAATCGCTAAAATATTTTAGCTTTTAATGTTAAAATTACTATATGCCAAATTATGATTTAATAATTTATTGGTGTGATATTGCAATACTTATTGCTTATGGAATATTATTTTTATTCCTTTTTTATTATATTTTATTTATTTTTCTCGCCTTCAAAAAACCTCGAAAATTTAAAAAAGGTGAGACTATGTATAAATATTTGGTAATTATTCCAGCTAGAAATGAATCCAAAGTTATTAAAAATATTCTTAAATCTTTAAAGGTTCAAACATATGACAAAAAGAATTTTGATGTGTATGTTATTACTGAATCCAAAGATGATCCAACAAATTCAATTGCTAAAAAGATGGGTTATAACTATTATGTTCGTCAAGATTTAGTCCATAAAAATACAAAAGGATTCGCCATTAAAGAGTTTATTGCTTATCTAAAAAAGAATAAGCTAGATGAAAAATATGATTCTTATATTATTTTTGATGCAGATAACTTAATGGATAAAAATTATATTGAGTCTTTAAATAATATGAAGAATGCAGGATATCAAGTTGGTTTTGGTTATCGTAATTTTACAAATGCTAACAAAAATTGGGTAACTGGATGTAGTGCAATTTTATTTACTTTACTAAACCAAGTTTTCTCTAAAGGTAGAAGTATTTTATTTAAAAAAGTAATGATAAGTGGAACTGGTTATTTTATTGATAAAAAAATAATCGATGATATTGGTGAATGGATATTCACTGGAATGACAGAAGACGTTCAAGTGACTACTTATTGTGAATATCATAATATTGCGATGGCTTATGATGAAACTATTCAATATTATGATGAAGAACCAATTTCTATGAAAGTAATGCATAAACAACATGTTCGTTGGATTTGGGGATTTTTAGCCAATCGAAAAGAATTTAGAAAGAAAGAACCAAATTATCATGCGAACAAAGAATATGTTGCTGGGTTAGCTCGTTTCGAATTTAATCTTGCTTTATATCCAATTGTTATTTATATTGTCTTTATTTTCTTAGCGTATTTAACTGAAATTGCCTTATTTTTAAGTAGTTTTTATTTTAATCCAAGTATTTCAGGTTGGCTATTCTTACACACTTTAATTCCATTTTCATCTTTATATTTCTTGTTCTTTTTGTTAGCTATTTTTATTATCGCAATTGATCAAAAGCATTTAAAGTTTAGTTTTGGTTTAATTCTTGCTTCTATTTTTAGTTTTACATTTTACTTTTTAGATTTTATTACTTGTTTCTTTGAAGGCTTATTTAATAAGAAAAAGCGCTCTACATGGGTACCAATTGAACACAAAGGTGCAATTATTAGTAATGATGCAAAAAAGGCTGAAAAGTAATAAGATAATGATGAATTTTTAGTCCGTTTTAAGTATAATACGTGAAGTGCCGGCTTAGCTCATCAGGCAGAGCAACTCATTCGTAATGAGTAGGTGGTTGGTTCGAGTCCGACAGCCGGCACCATTAAAATTGTATATATTTTTATATTTAAACAAACTAAGCCTTAAATGTTTGATATTTGTTTATTAATGTTTCGAGATGTTTACAAAAACTTAATAATTTCGTAAAATGATAATGTCGAATCGGATCCCTCCGAATTCAATAGCCACCCTAATAGGTGGTTTTTCTTTATAAAAAAAGATTACTCGTGGTGGTAATCTTTTTTTGTAGTTGCTTAAGCTACAGTAAAATAAGGAGGTAATTATTTAGAAGATGCACTTTTCGCTTTCAATATCAAATAAGTGAATCTTTCTTAAGTTAAAGACAACTTTAATCTTATCGCCTGCAGCAATTGGTTTAACTGCTTCAAGTTTAGCAACTAAATCTTTATTAGCAAAATCACTATGGACATAATATTCACTACCTAAAAGTTCAGCAACTTTAACATCTAAATCAACAATAGCATCTGGGAATTCTTTTGCATGCTCGCCATCACCTGGATGGATATCTTCTGGACGAACACCAAATATAACTTTACTTGGAATAACTTTATCTTTAGTTAATGCGCTTGGAATCTTAATCTTAACGCCATTTTTAAAGATGATCGAACCATCTTTATAATCAGCTTCAAAGAAATTCATAGCAGGTGAACCAATAAATCCAGCAACAAATAAGTTAGCAGGATTACGATAAATTTCACTAGGTGTACCAATTTGTTGAATGTGACCTAACTTCATAATAACAATACGGGTAGCCATAGTCATTGCTTCAGTTTGATCGTGAGTTACATAAATTGTAGTGGCATTAAGTTCATTATGAAGACGAACAATTTCACTACGCATTTGAACACGAAGTTTAGCATCAAGGTTACTTAATGGTTCATCCATTAAGAAGACTTTTGCGTGTCTAACAATTGCTCTTCCTAAAGCGACTCTTTGACGTTGACCACCAGATAAAGCTTTTGGTTTTCGATCAAGATATTCTTCAATTTGAAGGATACGAGCAGCTTCATGAACACGACGATTAATTTCGTTTTTAGAAAGATGTTTTAATTTAGTAACAGGAACTTCAGTTGTTTTTGCTTTTTCTAAAGCAGCAGCGAGCTCTTTTGCTCGTTTATCATCATTATTTTCTTTAGCAAAAGCGATAGCTTTTTCGAGTTCTTTGACATGCTTTTCATCAATTCCCATGATGTAGTGGGCATTATCTTTAGTTTTTTGTAACTTAGCGCTTACTTTTTCAACTTCAGCATTAAGAGTTTCGTAATTATTATTAACTTCATTATATTTTTCTAATTTTGCATCAAGTTTAGCAATTTGAGCTTTGAACTTTTGAGCTTTTTTAGGATCTTTAATTGTTTCAGCATCACGAACTAAATTCTCTTTTTGACTAAGAAGTTTATTTAATTCATCTTTTTGTTTATTAACTTTTCTAAATTTTTTATAAACAGTATTTAATTCTTTTTCAACTTCATTAATTTTATCTTGATCTTCTTTAACAACAAGTTTAGTTGGAACTTTATTAATTTTTAAACTATAGGCCATATTGTCATAGACTGACATATGTGGGTAAAGAGCATAACTTTGGAAAACCATTGCGATATTTCTATCTTTTGGAGTGACATCATTTACATATTCACCATCAATAAATAAGTGACCACTAGTAATATTTTCAAGACCAGCAATCATTCTTAAAGTAGTGGATTTTCCACAACCAGATGGACCAACAAATACGATGAATTCATGTTTTTTGATGTCTAAGTTAAAATCAAAAACTGCTTGAACACCATTATCATAAACTTTATCAATATGTTGAAGACTTACATATGCGTCTTTTGGACAAGATAAGACGACTTTATTGCTATTTTCCATTTTGCTCTCCTTAAAGCGAAACTAATACTTCGACTTCTTTATCATTTTTATTATAAGGAATGATATTACCTTTTATTTCTTTACCATTTACTAACATTTTAAACTTATTAGTAGAATTATTAATAATATTAATGTTGTAGGTTACTCCTCGATAAATTCGTTTAACTTTAACGCTATTAAATTCATGAGGTAAGCATGGTCTTATTCTTAATCCTTCAAATTCAGGAATAATTCCTAAGATTCCTTCGCTTAAGGCCACAAATGACCAGCTTGCAGTTCCAGTTAACCAAGAGTTTTTAGCTTCTCCATAGTGAGCGGAACTTCTTCCAGCAATTGTTTGGCTATAAACATAAGGTTCAGTCTTGTGAATTTCACTCTTATTTTCAATGAAGGCAGGAGCATTTCGTTTATAAAGATCAAATGCTTCATCACCAAGTCCTTCTTCACAATAAGCTAGGGTAACCCATGGATTATTGTGGCAGAAGACACTGCCATTTTCTTTATTTCCAGGTGGATAGCTACTGATTTCACCAAGTTCAAGATGATAACTTGAATATGGAGGATAAAGAAGTTCAATTCCATATTCATTCTTTAAGTATTTATCAACTGATTTTAAGGCTAATTTTCCATAACCTAATTCATGACCGATTCCAGCATAAGTGCAGAAACCATTTGATTCGATAAATATTTTTCCTTCTTCACATTCTTTTGAGCCAATCTTCTTACTAAATGCATCATAAGCTCTTAAGAACCATTCGCCATCCCATCCGTATTTTATAGTAGCGTCTTCAATCTTTTTAACGTATTCACTAGCAAGTTTTGCATCTTTATCTTTATGAATTCTTGAAGCAATCTCACTAAATTCTTTACCATATTTTACAAACATTCCAGCAATAAATACTGATTCCGCTTTATGCGATTCAAAGTTACTCGCAGTTTGGAAACTCTCACCTGGTGTCTTACTAAAACAATTGAGGTTTAAACAATCGTTCCAATCTGCTCGTCCAATTAATGGAAGTCCATGAGGACCTAAATTTGTAATTGTAAAAGTTAAACTTGCAAGTAAGTGATCATAAAGTGGTTTTTCACTGCCTTTTTCATTATTAAATGGAGTAGGGATATCTAAAATAGAATAATCTCCAGTTTCTTTTATATATGCGCTTGTTGCAGCAATGAGCCAAAGTGGATCATCATTAAATCCGCCACCAATGTCGCTATTACCTCTTTTAGTTAAAGGTTGATATTGGTGATAAGTACTGCCATCTTTAAATTGAATTGAAGCAATATCAAAGATTCTTTCTTTTGCTTTATTTGGAATTAAGTGGACAAAACCAAGTAAATCTTGGCAACTATCTCTAAATCCCATACCTCTTCCAGTGCCACTTTCAAAGTAAGATGCACTTCGTGACATACAATAAGTTGTCATGCATTGATATTGGTTCCAAATATTGGCCATTCTATTAAATTCTTGACTTGGAGTATCAACATTAAAGATACTTAAAAGATTATTCCAAGTTTCTTTAAGCTCATCAAAAGCCTTATTAACTTTTTCGACTGTATTATATTTATCTGTTAAGGCATAAGCTTTTTCTTTATTAATAACATTAGGAGCAATAAACTTTTTATCATCTTCATTTTCAATATAACCTAAAATGAAGATAGAATCTTTACTTTCTCCTGGTTTTAAAGTTATTTTTAAATGATGACAACCAATTGGTTCACCAGTTGAACAAATTGAGTTCATTGATTTATTATTTTGAATAACTTGAGGATTATCAAAACCATTTTGTAAACCTAAAAAGACTTCACGATCGCTATCAAATGAATCGTGTTTAGTAGCAGTGTAATAAAAACTATAATGATTTCTTCTTTCACGATATTCTGTTTTATGGAAAATATAGTGATCATCGAGTTCAACTTCAGCAATATTTAAGTTTCTTTGGAAGTTTGTACTATCATCAACTGTATTATAAAAACAGAATTCAACCATTGAATAAAGATCAATTTCTTTATTTTCTTTACTATTATTTGTTAATTTAATTAAGTTAATTTCACAATTATCATTATTAGGGACAAAACAAAGTAAATTACTTTCTAACTCATTTTTAGAACTAATAATACGGGTATAATTTAATCCATGATGGCATTCATAACTATCTAATTTTGTTTTTAAAGGTAAATAACCTGGGTTCCAAGTTACATTTTTATCTACTATATAATAGAAACGTCCACTAAAATCAGCTGGAACATTATTGTATCGATATCTTGTAATTCTTCTTAATTTAGCATCTTTATAAAAGCTATATCCACCAAGAGTATTGCTAATTAATGAAAAAAAGTCGTTATGACCTAAATAATTGATCCATGGAAGTGGTGTAGAAGGAGTATTTATGATATATTCCCTCTTTTTGTCATCGAAATAGCCGTATTTCATAATTTTTAGTCCTTTTTTTGTATTTAAATCGATTAATTAGTCATTTTGAGATTACTTAAACGATTTCGTAATTAATTCTAATTTTATACAATTCAATTCAAAAATCAACATTATTTTATTAGTTAAAAATGACTAAAAAATTTATTTTTTTACCTAAATATTATTAATATAATATTTATTTTGCTTATTTTCGCT
>DAIODM010000032.1:0-9335 GCA_036746835.1 Candidatus Onthovivens sp.
CAACTTGTGCTTGAGCAAAAGCCCATTTTTTACCAGTTGGGAATCCTGCACCACCTCTACCACGTAAGCCTGATGCTAAAATTTCATCAATGACTTGTTGTTGAGTCATGTGTAAGACTTTCTTTAAAGCTTCGAAACTATGATTACCAAAAGCTTCATCAAGATTTTCTGGGTTAATCAAACCAGAAGCTTCAAGAACAATACGTTTTTGTTTTGCATAGAATGCAATATCGTTTTGTTTTTCAATCTTTTTATGAGTATTTGGATCTTCATAAAGAAGTTCAGTAACGACTTTATGATTAATTAAATCTTGTTCGACAATCTTATCGACATCACTTACCTTAACAGCATGATAAAGTGTATCTTCTGGATAAATCTTAACGAATGGTCCTTGTGAACAGAATCCGAAACAACCAACAACGTTGGCATCAACTTTATCACTTAAACCTTTTTCTTTAATTTCTTCTTGAATTTTCTCTAAAATTTCTTGAGAATCACTGCTTAAACAACCAGTACCACCACAAACAACAACATGTCTCTTTCCATCTTTGCCTGAAAATTTCTTATCTAAGCAATCAACACATTTAGTAATTTTCTTATCAAGTAAAGCTTCGCTTTTAATTAATTCTGCCATAATTGTTACTCCTTATCTTGATACTCTTTAAGAACAGTAGCAACTTTATCTACTGTCATTTTTGGATAAACCTTACCATTAATTGAAAGTGCTGGAGCAAGAGCGCAAGCGCCGATGCAACGGAGCGAATCAATAGTAAACTTTCCATCTGGGGTAGTTTGTCCAGGTTTAATATGAAGTAATTCACTGAATTTATCTTCAATATTTTGACCACCTTTGACATAACAAGCAGTACCAATGCAGACACCGATGACGTATTTTCCTTTTGGTGTTAAGCTGAAGAAATTGTAGAAAGTAACAACTCCATAAACTTCACTAACTGGAATCTTAATTTCTGAAGCAATAACTTCTTGAACTTCAAGAGGAATATAGCCATATTCTTTTTGAACATCACTTAAAATCAACATTAATGGAGATGGTTCATCTTTATAACGATTACAGATGCTCTTCACTAATTCAATCGATTCTTTTCGTAAGACCATATATGTTTCTCCTTAAACGTATTTATTATACTATGTATAATATTTAATTAGAATAAAAAATTAACAAAAATACGACTTTTTACTTATTTTATTTAATCAGTATTTCTTAATTATTTGCCTGCTGCAATCATATAAATATTTGTAGCATCTTCTTTTGATATTTTCCTAAAACCACCAATACTTTTAACGCCTTCAAATAATTTATCAACTAAGTATGGAATATCATCAACTTTTGCACCAATTTCGTTAAAGGAAGTTGGCATTTTTAAAGTTTTACTCAAAAATTCTTTGTACTTATTGATTCCTTCTAAAATAGCAGCTTCTTTATTATCATTTTCTTTTACATGCATGATACGAGTTGCAAAATCATAAAATAAATCCTCATTAACTTTATAATTATATTTCATCCAAGCTGGAAAAATAACTGCAAGTCCTGCACCATGAATCGCATCATATTTAGCACTCAATTCATGCTCCAATTTATGACTTGCCCAATCTTGAATTCTATCGCAACCAAAAATGTTATTATGTGCCAAAGTAGATGCCCACATAATATTGCTTCTTGCTCCATAATCTGATGGATTTTTAACAAGACGAGGAACTGAATCATAAATTATAGATTGTATGACGCCTTCTATCATTCTTTGAGAGACAAAAACATCTTTTGAAGGTGAAAAATATCTTTCAAGTAAGTGAGAAATTATATCAGTAATTCCAGCATTTGTTTGATATTCAGGGAGACTATAAGTTAATTCTGGATCAAGAATTGCAAATTTTGGTCTTTCAACTTCGGAACCAAAACCTCTTTTTAAGCCTTTAGATTCAAATGAAATTACACAATTTGTAGAAGATTCACTACCTGCTGCAGCAATTGTTAAAACAACTCCAATTGGCAAACAACTATTAACAGGTTTTTGATCTCTAAATAAATTAAAGAAATCACCATCATAATAAAAACCTAGTCCTATTGCTTTTGCAGTATCAATAACACTTCCACCTCCAACAGCTAAAATAAAATCGACATTTTCTTTTTTACAAATATCAATTCCTTCATAAACTAAGGTATCTCTAGGATTTGGTTGAACGCCACCTAATTCAATATACTTAATATCTACTAATTTTATACTAGCCTCAATTTTATCGATTAGGCCTGACTTTTTTGCATGACTAGAACCAAAAACAATCAAAACTTTTTTAACATTAAACTTTTTTAATTCGTCTCCAACACTATTTTCGGTTCCTTTTCCAAAAATATAACGTGTTCCATTATAGTAATTAAAATTTTCCATTTTCTTTTTCCTCAATATATTTTATTGCATCTTTAAGAACGTCTTTATCGCTATCATAAGTTAAAGCTGAAATCGCATCATTTTTAAGCAGCCATAAAAAGCTTACCACTTCATCATCGTGATCATCTTTTGGTTGTTTATCTTCAATGCATTTAGCAACAAAGAAAATAACATCCTTACTAACTCCTTCACAAGGAGAATAATTAATAACTTTTCGAAAATTAATATCGATTGCAGGCTTTAATGACGTTTCTTCAAAAATTTCACGTTGAGCAGTTTCTAATTCAGTTTCATTATTTTCAACATGACCTTTCGATAGACTTGTATGCCCTAGTCCCATTTTTGACAATAAATAGTAAATTTTTCCATCTTTAATTTTATATATAACAGCGCCACAACTTTTCTCTTTTTTCACTAACAAAACCTCCACTTATTTATTATAACATGAGCGTTTATTTTTTACTTTATTGGCATAAAAATTATTTTCATCTCTTTTTAAATAGAATTTTGTTCTTTTTTTCAATTAAAAATAAACCATTTATTTCGATGAAATCGGCATTATTTCCATTGTTTTATTGGTGATATTATGTTAAATATAGAGCCACTAATCTTACTTTTTCATTACAAAAATAGTTTTCCACATTTATTTTTTACACTGTCAAAATGTTTTTTTTGTCATTGTCTATACCATAAATCATATTAGAAACTACTAAATTACTACTATTTTCGGGGTGTTTGTTGAAATTGAAACAAAATAACTTTCTAAAACATATTTTCAAAAAATTTTCATGTTCCACAAATTATAAAAACCCTATATGATTTAGATACTAAAAATGCTGACACATTTCAGTTGACTCAAAAAGTCTTTTTAAAAGCCCACTTGAACAGCATCTTGTTAACAAAAGAAGGAGAAAAAAATGCTAACAGTTAAGAAAAGAGATGGAAGTATTGTTGACTTCGATCTTGCAAAAATCAGTAATGCTATTGAAAAAGCATTTAACGCAGAACATGTAAGTTATACTAAGGAAATCATTGATTTACTTGCCCTTAAAGCAACAAGTAACTTTGGTGAAAAAGTTAAAAACGATGTTATTAGTGTTGAAGACATCCAAGATTCAGTTGAAATTTCATTAATTCAAGCTGGATATGTCAAAGTTGCTAAATCTTATATTATATATAGACAACAACACACTACTTTAAGAGCAGTTGCTAATACAAGTCTTGATTATAAGAAACTTGTTGATAACTACTTAAAAGTAAGCGATTGGCGTGTTAAAGAGAACTCTACTGTCACATATAGTGTCGGCGGATTAATCTTAAGTAACTCTGGTGCTATCACTGCTAACTATTGGTTAAGTGAAATTTATGATAAAGAAGTTGCAGATGCTCATAGAAATGCAGATATCCATATTCATGATTTGAGTATGTTAACCGGATATTGTGCTGGTTGGAGTTTAAAACAACTTATTAAAGAAGGATTAGGCGGAGTACCTGGAAAGATTTCCAGTACACCTGCTGGTCACTTATCAACTCTTTGCAATCAAATGGTTAACTTCTTAGGAATCATGCAAAATGAATGGGCTGGTGCTCAAGCATTCTCCTCATTTGATACATATCTTGCCCCATTTGTTAAAAAAGATAATTTAACATATAAAGAAGTTAAACAATGCGTACAATCATTCATTTTTGGTGTTAATACTCCATCAAGATGGGGAACACAAGCACCATTTACAAACATTACTCTTGATTGGGTTTGTCCAAATGATTTAGCTAACTTAAATGCTATTGTTGGTGGCGTTGAACAAAATTTCAAATATAAAGATTGTCAAAAAGAAATGGATATGGTTAACAAAGCCTTCATCGAATGTATGATTGAAGGCGATGCTAACGGAAGAGGCTTCCAATATCCAATTCCAACCTACTCAATTACTAAAGATTTTAACTGGTCAGAAACAGAAAATAATAAATTATTATTCGAAATGACCTCCAAATATGGAACTCCATATTTCTCAAACTACATTAATAGTGATATGGAACCAAGTGATGTACGTAGTATGTGCTGCCGTTTAAGACTTGATCTTCGTGAACTTAGAAAGAAAGCCGGTGGTTTCTTTGGTTCAGGTGAATCAACTGGTAGTATTGGTGTTGTAACCATCAACATGCCTCGTATTGGCTATTTAGCCACTGATAAAGCTGATTTCTATCAAAGACTTACTAAATTAATGGATATCAGTGCAAGATCATTAAAAACTAAACGTGATACAATTACTGCTTTCTTAGAAGCTGGATTATATCCATATACCAAGAGATATTTAGGCAATTTCAATAACCACTTCTCTACTATTGGCCTTGTTGGTATGAATGAATGTTGTTTAAATGCTCGTTGGATAAAACAAGATTTAACTCATAAAGAAGCTCAAGATTTCACTAAAGAAGTTTTAAACTTCATGCGTGCAAAATTAAGTGATTATCAAGAATTATATGGTGATTTATATAATCTTGAAGCTACTCCTGCTGAATCAACTGCTTATCGATTAGCGAAACATGATAAAGAAAAATACCCAGATATTATTACTGCTGGTACTAATAAGGATGAAACTCCTTACTATACCAATAGTAGTCACTTACCTGTCAGCTTCAGCGAAGATGTTTTCTCAGCTCTTGATATTCAAGATGGTTTACAAACCTTATATACAAGCGGAACTGTTTTCCACACCTTCTTAGGTGAAAAATTACCATCATGGCAATCATGTATGGCACTTGTTAAAAAGATTGCAAGCAATTATCACATTCCATATTTCACTATTTCACCAACATATTCAGTTTGTGAAGACCACGGTTATTTAGCTGGTGAAGTTCATAAATGTCCAATTTGTGGTAAAGAAACGGAAGTTTATTCACGTATTACTGGTTATTATCGACCAATTAAGAATTGGAACGCTGGTAAGACTCAAGAATTCGAAGATCGAAAAGAATATAATGCAGCAACCTCAAGAAAGATTGTCAGCCATGAAGGCGATACATGTGGATGCGAAAAAGAAAATAAAGTCGATCAAAAGATTGATGAGATTACTTTATTCGCAACAAAGACTTGCCCAAACTGCAAGATGGCCAAAATGCTTCTTGATCAAGCCGGAATTAAATATAAAGTAATTGATGCTGAAGATAATCGTGATACTACTATTGCTTTTGGTATTAAAAAAGCACCAACGTTACTGGTACCAAATGGTAAGAGTTATGATGTTTATGAGAACGCTTCATTAATTAAAGGTTATATCGAAGATAGTTCTAAGAAGAATGCGTAGGTAGTTCTAATGTATGATTTAATTGTAGTCGGTGGCGGTCCAGGTGGAATGACCGCCGCTCTCTATAGTTTAAGAAGCGGAATAAAAGTTCTGATTCTTGAAAAAGAGAATTTTGGTGGACAAATTGCTATCTCTCCACGACTTGAAAACTATCCATCGATTAAAGAAATTTCAGGCATGGAATTCTCAAATAATCTATTTGAACAAGTTACAGGATTAGGTGCTGAGTTTAATCTTGAAGATGTTGAAAGCATTACAAAAACTGGTGATGTCTTCAATGTAAAAACAAATTATCAAACCTATCAAGCACGTGCCGTTATTCTTGCGACAGGTGTGGAACATCGTCATATGGGTATTGCTCGTGAAGAAGAACTAATTGGAAAAGGCGTCTCATATTGTGCAACTTGCGATGGTGCTTTCTATAAAGGACAAGATGTTGTTGTTATAGGAGATGCAAATTCTGCACTACAATATGCAATAATGCTTAGTAATTATTGTAATTCAGTAAAAGTTTGTACCTTGTTTGATAAATGGTTTGCCGATCAATATCTAGTTAATCAAATGTTAGCTAAAAAGAATATTTCATTTGAACACAACTTAAGTTTAGTCAGTTTCGATGGTGAAAAAGAACTTGATGGATTGACATTCAAAAACACCAAAACAAATGAAATTAAAAAAATAAAATGTTCTGGTTGTTTTATTGCAATCGGTCAAATTCCAAAAAACGATCGATTTGCTAATCTAGTTGATCTTGATAAAGGTTATATTGTCACGAATGAATTTATGGAAACAAAAACCAAAGGATTGTATGCGGTTGGAGATTGTCGTAAAAAAGATGTTAGACAAGTTGTCACAGCTTTAAATGATGGAGCTATTGCAGCTGTTTATGCAGCTAAATATCTTGGATAATCATATACAAATATACTAAAAAACTACTACTTTCATTGAGTAGTAGTTTTTATTTGTTTGAATCATCTATATCGTAACCACGTAAAGAAACATTTTTAACATAAGGCAATAAAATGCTTTTATATCTTAAAGCTGTTTCTTGAGGTACTTCATGTAAATCATGTTCGATACAATTGGTGTTATTAATAAACTTTTGAAGATAATATCTCTTTGCACCTTGAATCAATTTAGCAATTAACATAATGTCATTTTCACTGTGGAATTCAGCCACTAAAGTTGTTCTAAATTCATAGTCAACTGCACCACTTAATAAATATGTAATTGATTCATTAATTTTTGATAAATTTAAATTATCAACACCAGTCGTTTTTGGGTAACTTGCAGATGAATTTTTAATATCCATTGCAACATAATCAACTAAACCACTTTCAACTAAATCTTTTAATATATCAGGATTTGATCCGTTAGTATCAAGTTTAATCTTATATCCAAGTTTTCTAATTTCAATTATCTTTTCTTTTAAATCAGGCATTAAAGTAGGTTCTCCACCAGTAATAACTACTGCATCAAGAAGACCTTTTCTTTTATTTAAATAATCTAATATTTCGCTAAATGGAATATATTGAACATTTTTTGCATAAATAACCAAATCGCTATTATGACAAAATGGACATCTAAAATTACATCCTGCTGTAAAAAGTGTGCAAGATATTTTTTGATCGTAGTCAACTAATGAAATTTTTTGTAAACCTGCAAAATCCATACATTTATTTTATATCATTTTATCCTATTTGTAATATATAAACGTGCAAATGTCATAATTCTTTTTAATCCTATGCTAAAATATTTGAAAGGAGTTTTTATGAATATTAAAGAATTAAAAACAAAATATGATGAATATTATAAATCACTTAAAGGATATATTATTGTTTTATCAATATTAAATTTTGATAATTCAACGATTGCTCCAAAGAAATCTCTGGAAGAAAAAGCGGATTTTACAAGTTCAGTTTATGAATCTTATATAAAATTATCCACTTCTCCTGAATACGAAGAGATAATAAATGATTTATTCCAAAACAAGGATAAACTTGATGAAAATTATAAAAGATTGGCCATCGTGGGAAAAAAGAATCTAGATCATAACAAAGCAATTCCTCTAGATATGCAAAAAGAATATAACATTTTGCTTAATAAATCATTTTTAGTTTGGCGAGATGCAAAACAAAATAATGATTGGAAATCATTTGAACCTTATCTAGAAAAAATTGTTGATTATCAAAGACAATTTGCTAAATTATGGGGACCAATAAATGGAAGTTTATATAATACACTTTTAGATAATTATGAAGAAGGAAATACAACAGAAAAATTAGACAAATTTTTCAATACTTTAAAAGATACAATCGTACCTTTATTAAAGAAAATTCAAAACAAAAACATAAAATTTAATGATGCTTTTGTAACAGCTAAAGTACCACACAATAAACAATTAAAAATTGTTAATTTTCTTTTGAAAACTAATGGTTTTGATTTATCTAGAGGTTGCGTTGCTGAAACCGAACATCCTTTCACGGATGGAATTTCTCCAAATGATGCAAGAATTACCACTCATATCTATGAAAATTTATTCTTATCAAATATTTATAGTGTTATTCATGAAGGTGGTCATGCTATCTATGAACAAAATTTAAGTAACAAATTAATCGATGATTTAAGAAATGCTCCAAGTATGGCTTGGCATGAATCACAAAGTAGATTTTATGAAAACATTATTGGAAAAAGTCACGAATATATCCATTTAATCTATAAAAAAGTAAATGCAATGCTTCCAAAAGAATATAAAAATAAAATCACTGAAGAAGACCTATATCTTGCAGCAAATGAAGTTAAAGCTTCCCTTGTTAGAACTGAAGCTGATGAATTAACATATTCATTACATATTATCATTCGTTATGAACTTGAAAAGAAACTTATAAATGGTGAATTAGAAGTTAAAGATTTACCAAATGCCTGGAATAAACTTTATAAGGAATATCTTGGAATCGATGTAACTAGTGATAAAGATGGCGTTCTTCAAGATAGTCATTGGTCTGGAGGAAGTTTTGGCTATTTCCCATCTTATGCTTTAGGCAATGCAATTGGTGCACAATTACTACAAACTATGAATAAAGACTTCGATGTATTCGAAGCTATTAAAGAAAATAAAATTAAGCAAAAAATCGGAAAATGGCTAAAAGATCATGTCTATATTTATGGATCAAAATATACTCCTGACGAATTACTTATTAAAGTAACTGGTGAGGAATTAAATCCAAAGTATTTCACTGACTATTTAACCAATAAATTCACAAAAATATATAAATTATAATTTATTGCTTACAAATAACGTTATAACAAACTAAATCTACGGCTCCATCATTCACTACTTCGTGAAAGGAGCCTTTTTTGCAATATGAACAAACACCAGGTATAAGTCTTTCTTTTACACCATCGGTAATTGAATAACCAGTTCCCGAAACAACAAACATAATTTCTGAACTATCTAAATGTTGATGTTTTCCATTAGAACCACCAGGAACAATTGTTGAAAACATAATACGATTTAAATCGTCGCTAAAAGCATTACAATGAACTTCTTTTAATCCACCATGAAAATTCTTTATTGTTGTTTCATCAATATCTTTAAAATTAATTAACATAATTGCCTCCTAAA
>DAIODM010000033.1:0-9326 GCA_036746835.1 Candidatus Onthovivens sp.
AAATATAAGCGAATGGTGCATAGTGAATTCCAAGAACTAACGCACTTGGAAAGAGTCCACAACACCACCATTCAGGCATGTGAATTCCAGTAAAATAAGCTAATGCACCATCGGCTGTGCCCATGACTGCATTACTATTAAAAAAGTTTTTCCAAACAACTGCCAAAGTCCATTGAGGCATAATGTAAGGAAAAATAAAAATTGAACTAAGATATTTTTTCCATTTTAAATTAGTTCGTGTAACAAGATACGCAACGATACCACCGAATACGACAGCAAAAACACAAGATAATACACTCATTTCCATTGTGTTTACAAATGGTGTCCATAAGTTCTTTTGACTAAGTCTACCAGTAAAGGCATCAACCCAGTTACTCCAACTTAATGATCCACCTACTAACTTACTAATGTTCTCTTCAGTTGTACCTTCATGGATTGTGAAAGAATCCATAACAAGGTTATACATTGGAACAATGGTAAGAAAAGTTAAGACAACACCAAGGATAACGAGGATAAAGTTTTGTGGTTTTGAAAAGTAATTAACAAAATGGTTTAAACCCCTTCTTGCCTTACTTATTTGCACTGTTTGTTCCATAAATACCTACCCTTTATAAGTAGATAAGAGGGCCGAAGCCCTCTTATCATGAAATTAAACTAAAGTCTATAAACTATCAATCCAATCGCCTAAATCTGCACTAACTTTTGCAGCATAGGTGCTATCTTCAAGAACAAGACGACCTTTACCAGCAACGTTTCCGGTCCACCAATCATAACCCTTATCATTCTTAACTGGATAATCAGTTCCACCATCATTTGAGTGATCAAATGTTGCTTGAACTTTTGGTGATGAACTATAACCACCCATATCTTTACCCCATGGATTGAATCCATCATGTTCAGTTGTCATAAAGTTAATTAATGCACAACTGGTCCATGGATATGGTGAAGTCTTTAAGATTTGTAAGTAGTGTTTATACATATAACCACCAAAACCAACATAACCATCTTGATAGGCGGCTACTGTAACATTCTTATTACTAGTCTCTTCAGTTTCAGCAGTACTTCTAAACTTACTATAAACGAGTAAACCAGCAGCATCTGGACTTGATTTCTTAACTAAGTTCGCTGAAATTGGACCATCATCTTCAACTTCAAGGAAGCTCTTTTGCCATAAATAAATCCAAGCAAGTGAATATTTAGCATCAGCACCTAAACCAAATTCAGCATCAAGACCATTAACTGCCTTTAAAGCAGTTTCAAAATAGGTCTTATCGCCAGTATATTTCTCATAAGCATCTTTAACAACGGCAGCATAATCATCACGAGTTAACATATAAAGGAAATTCTTACCAACTGGTTCACTATTTGGAGCCATGAATTGGGTGTGTTGTCCTTCGGCAACGAAATCCCAACAGTTAGTGAATTTCTTAGTACCTAAGTTATTGTAAACGAAAACCTTATTTAATGATTGTAAAGCTAATGGTTCACCATCTTTTGTCTTATTTCCATCCCACTCTTTTGGAATGTAATTTAATAGGTATCCAGTATCAATCATCTTATTTTTGATTTGGTTACCATCTTGAATTAAAGTCATAGCGATGACATGGTTACTACCAGTAACATCAGCTTTGATTTGAGTGAAAATACGGTTGTTCTTTGGTTGACTTGTAACAAAGGTAAAGTTGAAGTTTGCATCATAATTAGTTTGGCAATATTTAGCCCAAGCTGGTGCTGCATCCTTCATACGGCTACTATTAGCAACAACAGTAAAGGTTTTACCATTGATTTCTTCCATAGCCTTTTTATAAAGATCAGCCTTATCCATTGCTTCTGCTTGTTTGATAATACCAGCGACACTATTATCAACAACTGGCTCTGGATCTGGAGTTGGGGTAGGTGTTGTTCCACCACAACCAGCAAGTGAAAGTGCCATTAAAGTAGCAGCACTTAACAACATAAGTTTACTAACATGTTTCATAGATTATTATATTTCCTCCTACATGTTTATTAGGCAATAAGAAAAAGAGTTTGAACATAGACAGTTTCAAATTCGAAATTTTTTCTTTAATGCTACTTATAATATACATTGTAAGGGCTTACATTTCAACAAATATTTACAATTTATTTACAATGTTAATATTTTACTAATTGAAAAATTGAATATTAATAAGATGAAATCTATTAATTTAGTTAATTTAAATTTTATTATTTTTTATGAGTTTTTTGACTAAAATTGTAAAATTATTATATACTTTTGCCTTCTTTTTTATCTTTCTTTTCTCTTAAAATAAGGTTCATAAATGATCCAAGAAACATACTTACTGCAATACTTGTAATTGTAATAAATGGACTATCAACATTACCAAATTTAAGGGTTAGTCCACCAATTCCCGAAACTAAAATTGCACTCATAATTAAGATGTTTTTAGTTTCTCCTAAATTAATTGATTTACTAATTAACATACTAGTTCCGCTACTTGCAATAAATCCATAAAGAAGCAGACTAACACCTCCACAAACGCAACTTGGTATTGTTTCTAGTAAAGTCGTTAATGGAGTTAAAAATCCACTTAAAATAGCTAAGACACAAGCAAGAATCATTACGTTGATACTTGCAACTTTTGTAATACCAATAACTGCAACATTTTCCCCATACGTCGTATTAGCAGCTCCACAAAGTAATCCACTAATTCCCGTACCAATTCCATCTCCCATTAAAGTCCTTTTCATCCCTACTTCTTTAAAGATATCGTGATGAATTATATTACTTAAATTTAGGTGATCACCAATATGTTCACAAATTGTAACAAAAGAAACTGGTATAAAAAGAAGTGCTACGGTAATTATTGTTCCCCAATCAAATTTAGAGATTTCTTCAAACCTTAAGAAGATAAATGATTCATCACTATTAGGAATAAACATCTTGTAATTAAAGAACATATAAATATAGTCTTCAGGTGTTTTAGGCGAGAATATATTAATTAAAGGAGTAAAATCTATTATTTTTAAATAATCATTATTAAAGAGATACCCGAATCCAGTAAAGATTAAAGCAAGAAGATATCCACTAAGCATACCAATAACAAAAGGAATCATCTTTAAGTTTTTGTTTCCATAATAGGCAACTAGTGCCGTGATGATTGCACTTAAAAGTCCTATTAAGATTGCTATTAAGTTATAACTTGAGTTAGTAGCATTGCTACTAGTTAAATTACTAACGGCACTAGTTGCTAAACTTAATCCAATTACCATAATGACAGGACCCACTACAATTGGGGGTAAGAGTTTATTAAGCCAATCAGTTCCAGTAAATTTAACAACAAGGGCGATAATTACATAAACTAAAGCAACAAAGGTCATACCTAAAATCAAAGCAAAGTAATTCATCCCAGTTGCTCCACCAATTAATCCAACTGTTAAAGCACTAATCATTGGAGGAATATAAGCGAAGCTACTACTTAAATAAACTGGCGATTTCTTTTTAGTAATTAAGATGTATGCTAATGTTCCTATTCCACTACTAATAAGCGTAGCACTTAGTGGAAGATGAGCATCTGGATATATTTTATTAATTACAAGTGGCACCGTAATACACGCAACAAGCATTGCTAGAACGTGCTGCAAAGCTAAAACAACATAGCTCCAAAAAGACGTAGGACTTTCATCAACATCTAAGACTAAATCACTTTTTTCTTGACCCATAGGTTCCTCTTTCCTAAAAAAAAGAACTAGTGGCAACTAGTTCTTTTTAATAAATAATAAAAATCTAAAAGAGTTGATATTATGACTTAAGCAATGAATCCACCAAGAAGATAATTTCATACTTCCCTCAGACTTTCTTTAAAGATTATATAGGAAGTAAATCAAATTTCAAATTAAAAAGAGATTAAGAATCTTTAGTGAAAGATAATTTTAAAAGTACTACCAACATTAAGTTCACTATGAACTTCAATTTTTAAGTTATAGTAATTACAGATATTTTTAACAATAGATAGACCAATACCACTCGAATCGTTTTCACGATTTCGCCCTTTATCTACCATATAGAATCTTTCAAAGATCTTATCGACTTCGCTTTGCTTAATACCAATTCCAGTATCACTAATACTTAATGATTTCTCTTTAGAATTTAAAATAATGGTAAGGGTTCCACCCTTTTTATTATATTTAATTGCATTAGTAATTAAGTTACGAATAAGCTTATCTAAATCATCATGATTAATCTTTACAATAAAGTCATCAAGCTTAACATCTACTTTAAGTTTCATCTCTTTAATTTCAAAAGATAATGAATCAAGAATAATATTAATATACTTTTTAACACTATGTTCACTAACACTAATGACATCTAAGTTGTGACTGTTTTCAAGCATATATTTAACAATACCCTTCATACGTTGGGCTTCTTTTAAAGTTCTATCATTAGCATCTTTAAGTTCTTCATCACTTGTGATAATTCCTTCTTTAATCATTTCTTGGTAACCTAAAATACTTGTTAAAGGAGACTTTAATTCGTGACTTGTGTTAGCAAAGAATTCACGTTGCATTTCATCAGCGTTCTTTTGACTGGTAATATCATACATAAAAACAAGCGCACCATGTTTATTAACGCCTTTAGTCCATTGATAATCAATTGAATTAAGTTCAAACATAAAATCACGATCATTAATCTTTTCATCAAACCTGGTGTAGTTTTCAGTTTTAACAACATCCACAATTGCTTTGCTTAATTTAGAATCATCTTTAATAAACTTACTATATACTTCATTAATTACTTTATTCTTATTTAAATTTAATAAAGATGAGGCACTATCATTAATCATAATAATATTAAAGTTAGCATCAATAACGATGATACCTTGTGAAATGCTATTAATAATAAAATCTAATTTTTGTCTTGATTCATTCGTCTCATTTAATTGCTTTTTAAACTCTAAACCAACTTCATCAATTGAGAAAGATAAATTCTTTAAATCATCATCTTTCTTACCATCTTTATTTAAATCATTTTTACCAACAATCTCCTGAATACGACTAGTAGCTAACTTTAATGGTTGTAAACTCTTTTTAAAGTTAAGATAAGAGTAAATAACGAAAACAATATCAAGCAGTAAGAATCCACTTAAACCAAAATAAAGCATATACATTGTATATTTCTCAGTATCACTTCGTGGAAATCCAACTCGAATATATAAATTACTATCTTCATCATAAGAAGCATAATAAATCATATCGGTATTTAAGGTATCACTATATTGATAATAGATTTTATCAATATGACTACTAATCTCACTAAAGCCACCTTCTAAAGAAGGGAATGCTCTACTATCAGCAAGCGGAGTATCATTATCTTTTTCATAGATTGATACTCTAAAGTTATCAATTAAAGAGAATTTAATAATAACGTCATCAGCATTACTTTTACTAACAAGTTCACTGCTAACTTGTTGATCATAAGATATTAAACTATTAGTTGTTTCATTATTAGTAATGTTATAAACAAGCAAAAAAGAAATGAAATAAATAATTGCACTAACAACAAAGAAAACAATATTTTGTACTAAAATTCTTTTTTTATTCATTAGTTAATTTTGTAGCCAACACCATAAATAGATTCAATAATCTTTTGACCTTCATCATTAATCTTTTTTCTAATTGCTTTTATATGCATATCAAGTGCTCGACTATTAGGATCTGTTTCGCCTAAATCTTTACGAGAAACAATCTTCCCTTCATTACGAGCTAAGATTTCAATAATCTCTAATTCTTTATTTGTTAAACTAACTTTTACGCCATCACAATAAACTTCGTGCGAATCTAAATCGATTTTAAGATACTTAGTTTCAATAATACGTTTCTTCTCATAACGTCGATATTTAGAGTTAACACGAGAAAGAAGTTCCATAACATCAAATGGTTTTTCAATATAATCATCTGCACCTAAATCAAGTCCATCAACTTTATCAATTGTTAATCTATTTGCGCTTATAATAATGATTTCAATATCATCATTAAGATTATTACTTCTAACTTCAGTTAAAATATCTTTCCCTTGAATACCAGGAAGCATCATATCAAGAAGAATCATTTGAGGTTTTCTTGTCTTAAAAAACTCTAAGAAACTCTCTCCATCGTAAAAGGTTTTAACTTCATATCCTTGTTTAGATAAAGATAAATTAATGATATGAGCAATATCTTTATCATCTTCTATTGAACAAATTAAATAATCTTTCATAAAGAAATTATATATTTTTTTCTTTTAATTGTAATTAGTAAGTTAAAAAGAGATTTAATAAAGAAAAGATTTATTTAAAATTGATAGATAAACCCTAAGTAACAATTGTTAAATTGTAAAATAAACGAAAATAAATCATAATATAAATCGTGAATATTAAAAAAATAACTACAGTATCTTTATTTTCTTTATCAGTAATTTCTCTTACTTTATTTAGTTGTGGTTCCACCACTAAAGAAAGTGTTGCTAGTATTATTTTACAAGCTGAGAAATTAGACCGTAATGAATTATTTAAAAAAGCCATGGAAGAATTAAATGGTAAAACAATGTACGCTTTAGGTAATTCAAGCCGTACAACAACTGCTGCTAATTACTTCTTAAACTACTTACAAGGTAAGAAGTTCAATAATACAACTAAAGAATTTGAAGATAGTAAAGAAGTTCAAGAAGAATTCCCATACTTTGATCCTTCTTTTAATGGAAAGATTGAATATACTCAACCAGTTAATAATAGAATCTTCTCTTTTATTAGTAGTGATATTCGTAGTTCAAGTCACACTTTAAGTATGACTCTCGTTCAAGATGGAAATCAAATCCAATCTAAGATGCTTAATAATGGATATCTATATAACTATATCCCTAAAGAATGGGATGGAGATGTTACTACTAATGGCGTTCCTCTTGCTTTACAATCTTTAAATAAAGTCTTTGTCTTCAATAATAAAGGAACAAAGAAATTTAATAATGTTTGGGATTTTGTTGCTAATGGATTTAGCACACAATTTATGCCTTTAAATAGCGAACCAGTCGGTAAAAACTTCTTATTTATGTTAACTAATAGTACATACGCTAAAATCTGTAAAGAAGCTTACCTTAAATATAGCGGAGATAAGACAGCTATTGATTCTGCAATTAAGAATGTTAAATCTTTAACTACTAAATTTAATCTTGATGAAGACGCTAAATATAGTCTTGCTTGGATTAAACTCTTTGTAAAACAATTTCAAATTGAAGAAGATGATGCTCCAATTGCTAATAATTTAGCAAATATTGAAAATACTGATGCCGCAGGTCTTCTTGTTTACTCTAAGTTTAGACTTATTAATGAAACAACAAATATCAGCAATAAAAATGTTTCTATTGCTGCTTATCAAGATGACTATGTTGGATTTGGTGGATATATGTATAAACATTATCTTCAAATTCTTGAAACGAGTCCATTCCCATGGACGAGTTGTGCTTTCATTAACTTTCTAGTTACTACTAAATATGGATTCTCTCCTTGGGGAAGAGATTATGGTGGATATTGTAGTAATCCAAGTAGTAATCAAGATCACTCAAATGATGGCGGAAGTGAGTATCCAATTAAAAATGATCGCGGTTATGATTGGTGGACTGCTAATGAAGAAGGTAAAGGAAGATTAGTTATTGAAGATCCAGTCTATTGTGCAAAGATGAATTACACAATTGGTAATTGGATTGATTCATTATAAAAGTAGACCTGAAGTCTACTTTTTTTAAATAAAAAAGCTCGACATTGTGGAGCAATAGATAGTTTAATTATTTAACTACAGAAAGGAGTGCTATTGCTCCACCTCTAGCTTTACAAATCGTCTTTTTAATCCAATTCGTTTTATAACTAGAGTGTATGTCGAGATTACCTTTATAATACAAAAAAATTAAGTCATGTAAAACAAATATTAAAAAAACACTAGTTTACTTGTTTAACATCAACCAAACCAACCCGATAAAGAGAATAATTATACCCTTTACGTTTATGACGAGTGTCTATTAAGTAGTAACAATTATCTTTACGACTATAGACTAACTCACGATTAGGTAAATACTTCTTGATATACTTCTTAAGATCTTGGATATATCTCAAAAAAGTTAAATCATGTACTTTGGTGTGTTCTTGAACTTCTTTTTTTGAAAAAGTACCACAAAGTACAAGTTTGGTGTACATTAACACCACCGCTTCACATTTGGTCATTTAAAAATTTCTCCCCATGAAATTTCTGTTGTTAAAATAACTACAGCTACGTATATTTTAGTATCGTAATCTCATTGTATTTAATAAAAAGTGCTTTTTCAAGCACTCTTTTGGGGTAAAAATGCAATTTTTACGACTGAACGACTATTACTGACACTTAAAACAAGAAATTTAATTTTGTATTTGTGTTCAATATTTTAAATAAGTTTCAAAATATGCTATTCATCGAAATATTTAGCAATCTTTGTCATTTTTTCCATTTGCTTAACTTTAAATGGACATCTTGAGTTACAATGACCACACTTAATACAACTACTAGCTTTAATTTTAAGTTTCTTATAATGATCAAACGCTAACTTATCTCCCACTAAAGCTAAGTCATAATACTTATTAACTAAACCTATATCAATTCCTTTAGGACATGGAAGACAATGGTTACAATAAACACAACTTCCTAATACTTTATCAATATCTAAAGAAGCAATTAAAGAATAATCTTTTTCTTCTTTAGTAGCATTAAAGAAACCTAATAACTCTTTTAAATCGCTTGAGTTACGAACACCTGGTACTAAAGTAATAACGCCTGGTCGATCAAGACAATACGCTAAACATTGATATTTAGTTAAAGTGACTTTAAAAGGACTAGTTTTAGCATCCAATAATTTTCCACCTAAGAAAGGTTTCATTACACTAATCGCAATCTCTTCTTTTTCGCATCGTTTAAATAAATCTAAACGTTCACTTGTTGTTCCTATTCCAAGTTCATCTCCATGCTCATAATCGTAACCAGCATTAATACTAAACATAAAAAGATCAACTAAGCCTGTATCTAAGATTTTATTAGCAACACTTGGCGTATGAGAAGAAAAACCTATATGACGAACAATACCTTTATTTTTAAGTTCTTTAAGGTAATCTAAGACTCCACTTTTAACAAGTTCATCATAATCGTCCATTTCATCGACACAATGAAGAAAACCAAAATCAATATAATCTGTACCAATTGAGGTGAGTTCATAATTAACTGTATCTTTAATCTCTTTAAAGTTACGACTCCAACCATATTCATTATCTTTATTAAAGACAGCACCAAAATGA
>DAIODM010000034.1:0-8781 GCA_036746835.1 Candidatus Onthovivens sp.
TAATATATTTCTAAAATACAATTTCGAACATTAAACATTTTTTTATATATAAATTAATATTATAAATTATGACAATTTAAAGCGCCGATCAATTTATACTTTGACAGCAAACTTATCGCTATTCATTAAAACGATAGCCAATACCAATCTCGGTTCCTATAAAATTATTATTAGAATTATCAAGTTTTCGTCTTATCGATGCCATAAAAACTCTTAAAGTTTTGTAATCATCTAGTGAACCATAGCCCCAAACTTTCTCTTGAAGATATTTATGAGTTAAAACACTTCCCTGATTTGTAATTAATAAAATTAATAAACTATATTCTAGAGGAGTAAAATGGATTTCACTTCCTTTTAAAAACACTCTTCGCTTATTTTGATCAACAATCAAATCTTTATAAGAAAAAATATTAGATTCGTTAATAATTGGATTTTTGCGTCTTAAAACCGCGCGAATTCTCGCTAATAATTCACTAACCCCAAAAGGCTTAGTTAAATAGTCATCCGCTCCTAAATCTAGTGCTTTAACTTTATCCTCTTCCCTATCTCGAGCACTAACGATAATCACAGGAATATCTTTATCATCTGCCCTAATTTGAGTAAGAACTTTAATTCCGTCTATATCTGGCAATCCAAGATCTAAAAGAATTACACTTATTTTATTGTTAATAAAAGCGTTGATGCCCTGTAGTCCACTGGTGGCTTCAACCACTTCATAATCGTTGGTTGAAAGAGCCAAATTCACAAAACGCATTATTACTTTGTCATCTTCAATTATTAAAATTCTCTCTTTCATGCTTTATTCCTTCGGTATTTTAAAAACAAAACTGGCCCCTCCACAATCATTATTAAATCCAATAATTGTGCCATTGTGAGCCTCAACAATAGATTTGCAAATGCTTAATCCTAAGCCACTCCCTCGATAACGATCACCTTGCTTAAAAGCAATTGTTGAAAATTCCAAAAACAAATTATCTAAAACTTCCTTTGACAACCCCCCGCCATCATCAACAACACTAAAAACAATATAATTATTCTCTTCTTTTGCACTAATCTCTATATTTGAATTATTTTTTGAATGAAAAATAGCATTATTTATTAGATTACGCATCACTTGTTCAATTAAGGCAGAATCTAAATTAACCGTTAAGGAATCATCTAGTAAAGTTGATTTAATCTTATGATCTCCTAAATGCTCTTTTACTTCTGAAATCGCTTCATCCAAAATATCGCTAACTAACTCATTTTTTTTATTTAGTTTAAACTCATTTGCCGAAAAACGAGTCATCGCAAGGAGATTTTCCACATAATTTGTTAAACGTATTGATTCTTTATTCATGTCTTCTAACATTGATTTCCTTGTTTTTTCATCAATCTTATCATGACTCTCAAGAAGTAAACTTAATCCAGTTTGAATAGCCGTCAAAGGCGTTTTAATATCATGAGATAAACTTCTCAAAATATTTGATTTAAACTTTTCTTTTTGAATTTCCAAAGATGTTTTTTCTTTATCCTTAATAGCCATTTCTTTTTGAATAGCCGTTTTACTTGAAAGCATTAGTGAATTAACAAAATCAGTTTCACTACTACTTAAGTACTTTTTCTTTGGAGTAAAATTAATTGAGACAAGTGCAACAACAATATTTTGATCATAACTTAAAGGCAGGATTATTTTATTAAAATTTGAATAATAAACTGTGCTTCCACCAACAACTTCATTATTATTAATTGATAAATTAAACGCTTTCAGAGTCTCGCTATCAATATCAATATTGTCTAAGATGATTTTTTTATCTTCAACTTTTAAAACAGTTACTCTTTCATGAAAAAAATCTTTTAAAGAGTTAGACAAAAGAAGAATAATTTCTTCTAAACCATTAGCATTAATCAACTTACTATCAAATCTAGAAATGGCTTTTAATCTTTCTTCATTTTCTTTACGAATGACTATTTGTTGTTGCATTCTACTAGTTAATGAATAAATACATGTTGTGGCAACCAAAAAGATTACTAAAGAAATATAGTAATTTGGATCATTTATTACAAAAGAAAACCGTGGTTCTGTAAAAAAGAAATTAAAAATGAATATCGAAAGAATACTTCCACACAATGGGTAATATATTTTATCAGTCAATAAAGTAATGATTAAAATCGCTAAAACAAAAACTAATAAAATAGTTTCACTTCTAATATCAAAATTATCAAGAGCAAGTGCTAAACCAGTAGATAAAGCTAAAATCAATAACATTAAAAAAGTATATTTTAAAATGCTAAGTATTCTCTTTATCATATTTTTTTACTATCCCTCTCTTCTTAATCTTAAAGGAATTCATAAAAAATTCAAACACTATTACAATTTCAATTCTTCCTAAAAACATTCCGACCGCTAAAGTCCAAAGTACATATGGAGCTGTATTATATGAAGTAATTCCTACCGAAAGTCCGACTGTTCCTAGAGCGCTTGTCATTTCGAAAAAAGAATCACCAAAATCATACCCACCAAAAGAAATAATAAATGAGCCAACCACTAATAATGATAAATAAAGCAAAATATAGACAAAAGAACTATTAACAGCATCGTTTGTTAAAATTTCCTTGTTGCCGAATTTATTGTAATATTTCGTAGAAATGACATGCTCTGTTTTATTTTTAATTGAAAGGTAATTTAAAATTCCTTTAAAAGCTAGGCCAATTCGACCCTGTTTTATTCCACCAGAAGTTGATCCACATTGTCCACCAACAATCATTAGTATAATTATAATTATTTGAGTAGTCCCACTTGTTTTGCTATAATCAGGAATTATTTGAAACCCTGTAGTTGTTAGAGCACTAAAAAACTCAAAGACGCCATACCTACAAGATGTTAACAAATCATAACCAGACCTCACAAAAGACAACACTAAAAGAGGAAGGACAACACATAAAAGTATGCCTGAAACTTCAAATTCAAAATGAATAAATGCCTCTTTAAATTTTCTTCTCATTAAATAGTAATGAATAATAAAATTTGTCGAACCTAAAATCATTAGCAAAACCGTTACCATTTCAATCCAAATATTATTGTATCCACCAATACTTGCGGGATTTGTTGAAAAACCACCAGTCGACAAAGCAGACATTGAATGATTAACTGCATCAAATAAATCCATTCCCGCTAATAAATATAAACAAACTCCTAGTATCATATAACCAAAATAAATCGAAAAAATTAAACGAGAAGATTTAATTAAATTAGGTAGTAATTTATCATTATGTCCTTCAATTAAATAAATATTCATACTACGACTATCACTAGTAGCAGATGTTAAAATCAAAACAAGGCCAATACCACCCACAAAAAGCATAAAAGAACGGTAAAACAAAAAAATGTGTGGTGTAACACTGACATCAACGACCGATAGACCAGTCGTTGTATAAGCAGATGTTGTTTCGAAAACAGCTTGAGTAAAATTAAACTTTCCAGTTAACATAAATGGGATGGATGAAATTAAAATTGCCAATAACCAAATTGTTAAAACTAAAGCTATATCACTACCTTTTTTGAGATTTCCTTTTTCTTTTTTAAAAATTAACAAATATAAAAAGAAACCGACAAAAATCGAAGAAATTCCAGGTAAAATAAAATCTTTAGCATATATATAGTCTTCTTGATAGAAAATAATCATTATCAAAGGGACCAAAAGGATTACTCCAATAAGCATCATAAAAAGACCCATATATCCAATGAATAGTTTTCTTCCGCTTACTTTCTCAATCATTTTTACCCTTCTTAATGAAATTAATTATCTCTTTTTCGCTTGATGCAATTGAAACAATAACTAAAGTATCATTTGGAGCAATTACTGTATCGCCATGGGGAATAATGACATTAGGATCACGAAAAATACAAGATATAGATCCAGAACTTGGAAAATTCAAATCTTTAATCATTTTGTTTGCGCAATCAAAATTACTTTTAATATCAACTTCAATAATTGAAATTTTTTCATTTTCTAAGGACAAGGTTTTTACAATTGAATCCAAGTCTAATTCACCTTTGATAACTTCTGCTAAGTTTTTACTTGCGCTGATTGGAGCATCAATGCCAAGAGAAACAAAAATATTGACCATCTCAGGATCAGAAACTAAACAAATAGTTTTTTTAATATGAAAAATTTGTTTAGCCATTTGGCAAATTAAAAAGTTTCTTACGTCTTTATCGCTTAAAGCAATTACAAGATCAAAATCGTAAATCTGTGCATTATCTAAAGCGAATTCTTTAGTTGGATCATCGTTAATAACATCAATTCCATTTTGTTCGCTCAAAAACTTGGAAACATTATAATCGTTATTAATGACCACAATATTATGATGAAGTCTTCTGAATTCTTTAATGATATAGTTGGCTTCTTTATTTCCTTCACATATTAAAATATTCATTTTTTACTCTCCGTTAGATATTCTTTAAAACTATAAATAGATGGACATATAGATGATATATTCTGATTCTTTGGTAATATTTTAATCTTTTTTTCATCATTCAAACGAAGAATAATTTTTTTGTTTGGATAATAATGGGTCACTAAATAAGTCAAAAATATATTTGTTGCATCATCGTTTGTTACGATGCAAACATCACTCGCTTCTTCAATGTGTGCTTTCTTTAAGGTTGAAAAATCTAATGCATTGCCAATAATTTTATACCCACTAAAACGCTCATCGAGTTTCCTAAATGCTCCTTCATTAATATCCACTATTGCGATATCAACTCCATTTAAAGACTCATAATTTGCAATTTCCGCCCCTAATTTAGAAACGCCAATTACAAGAACGCTTCTTTTTTCATTTTTAGACATAATTACTCCTTAATATCTTTAATAGGTTGAAGAGTTTTAATATAACGCTTATTAACAATAATATCCCCATAAACATCAGCATTAAAGAAATAAAAATCATCCTCAATTTTATTTAATACTCCATTAAAAGAATAAAGACCATTACTACAATAAAGATTAACATAAAACTTATGATTTAATAAAGATTCCATATTTTGCCTCTTATTAATTAGAAAATAAAAGATATAAAGATTCTATTTATATATATTTTATTTATATAAAGATTTTATAAAGATATTATTGAATCTATTCATTTCCTGTTTTTCTTTATAAATCAAAAAGCAAAAAAAGCTTTACAAAATAATTAAAAAAACAATGGCTAATAACGCTATCATTTCAAAGATTTTTTGTGTGCGTAAAAATGAGTAATCTATTCATCACTTTCTAATTTTTCTTCGTTAATTAAATCAAATAATTAATATAATTAAAATCATTACTTTAAAAAACTTACTAATACTAAAATTTAGATAATCATTTACTTGAGAAATTTACACATCAATTACTTTATAATTAAAATCAATATACTTATAAAAACTTATTAAATCGTAAAGCGACTTTACATAAGCAATCTATATATTCTCCAGAAAAAAATCGATATAATCAACATTTATTAAAGTTCGACATTGTGAACATGTTGAAGCCGTTGCAAACTTTAAAAGTGACGGCAAAATGGTTAATTGTGGCGATTATGGTTTAAAAAGATAAAGCAGCTTAACAATTCTAAAAAAGTTTAGAAATAATACGAAGCAAAAGATCATAATAAGAACGCTTATTATTTTTTTAAAAGTTGATTTAAGAGTTCATTCTAAAATCACTTTTACCCTAAAACATTTTGGGACAACTAGAAATAATCTAAATATAGTTATTTGTAAAAAATAAAAGTATTTGGTTTATATTTTGCAATGATTCACAAGTTAAAACATTCACACCTAGAGAAGTTTAATAAAAAGATTTTAGAGAATTATAAAAAAAGATGAGTTTTATAATACTGATGAGTATAATAAACAAGATATAGAAGTCGATTCAAATGCACCTGGTTTTATAATAATTAATTCAATATTTGGAATCTTGCCAAAATTTCAAGGTTTCAATGAAATTACAATTAAAAAAATAAAAGAAAGAACTGGTGCTATTACTCAAAATGAGGGAGAAATAATATATGAATCAATCAAAAAACTTCGAATAATAAGAAATGCGCGAAGTATCGTAAGAAAGCAATTACTAGAGTTGTAGTTGATTTAAATCATTTTACGAAACAAAATCTTATCGATATAATGGCCACTAAAGAAAATAGACAAGGTTATATTAAATCATTAATCAAAAAAGATAATAATCTAAATTAACAAATACTTTCCTACTTTCTTTCTATGGAAAGCCCTAAAAATAAAAAAAGGTCGATGTAATCGACACTTTTTAAAGTTTGGTGGGTGTTATAGGGATCGAACCTATGACCTTCTGTACGTCAAACAGATGCTCTCCCAGCTGAGCTAAGCACCCAACTAATGCTTTATTAATATACTATAAAACATTCTTTCTTTCAAGAACGTTTTTAATTAAACCGTTCTAAATAAATATATTAATGGTAAAACCCCTAAAGCAGCATCTGCAAAAAAGCAAATGCCAACAAATGGAAAGTAATATGGATCTACGGCTGCACGAATAATTTCAGCCGTTCCGCCAAGGACCAAACCAATAATTGAAATAATCATAGAAACAAAAGCAAAGATGGAAGCAAATTTATAAATATTTCGATAATAATATATAATACCAAGAATCGCACAAACCATTGCACCAATACAAATAATAAATTGCACATAATCATATAGGTTGGCTTGACCCTTAAAGGCGTATGAAATTCCCATCCAACAACAAGGAATTGCGTAAATTAATATTAAATATAGTAATGAAATAAAAGTCGCATCTTGATCTCGACGAATAATTAAATAAGCACTTAAACAATATCCAGCAATAAAGACACAACTCATAAGTCCACCATAGAAAGTGCCAACATAAATTGCACTACGAGCAAAAAATACAATGTTTGCGATATAAATAAGAGTCATAATTAAATAACAAATACGCACAAGTTTATTATTGTTGGCTTTTTTGTTTGCGTTATTTACATTAATTTTTATTTCTTCACTATCAATTTTTTTCATACTAAAACCTCTAAAGACATTTTTATGATAACATATTTTAGTGATTAATGGTATTAATTTAATGTGCTTAAATATTTATCAAAAGACATTTGATAAATGAAATATTTCTCATTTTCTCTCACCTTTTCATAGTTAAGATGTTCAAAAAGCGAAACTGACCTTAAGTTATTTTTATCAACTTTAACATTGAGCTTTTCAATACGCCACTTAAAAAAGACTTCTCGCATCGCACATTCTAAGGCGTAACGACCATATTTGTTTCCCCAATTTTCTGGATTACCTATAACAATAACCACTTCATATTCTTTCATTTTTCTAATTGTGAAAAGGTTTAAAAAACCGATAGAATCATTATTTTTATCAATTAAAAAGAAACGACCATCTTGGTTAAGTCGATATTGTAATAATTCTGTTTCATTATTTCGAATTAAATAATCAAAACTTAAAAGTTCATTACTGTCTTCATTTAAATATTTATTAACTTCTTTATTATCTAACCAATTTATAATTTTTGTAGCATCAACCGATTTTATTTCAAGACGAAGCGATATATCCTTTTGGGCTCCCATATTTGTACCTCTAATACATTAATGAAAAGCCTTTCAAATAATTTGCCGGTTCTTTTACTTTTTATGTTTTAACACTTTTATTTTATTAACTCAACCTAAAAAGACTAATTTCTGATTAAATTTTGATTTCCAACTTTTGTGTTATAGTAAATAATCTCGTAGTCATCATCAAAATATGACTTTAGTTCTTTATTCACTGCTTTTTTATGAATAAGAGAAAAACAATTTAAAACTATCATTACATCATGTAATGATGTTTTGTTTTCTTTAATAAATTCTCTAATTGGTGAAGAAATATTAAAAACCCAAGTTGGAGAAACAATAATAACTTTATTATATTTCTTTAAATTAAGATCATTTTTTACGATAGGCATGCCCCATTTATGTAGCGCATAACGACCACACCACCAAAACCCTAATGTACCATTAGTTTTTTCTCTAGATTTAACTTCATAAATTTCATAACGATTTTGATTCGCTAAAGAATAGGCAATTTTCTTAGTGTAGCCCATTCTTGAGAAATAAATAACTATTCCATCACTACTTTTAGCGATGTCCTTATAGTCTTTTTCATCAAAAGTAAACTTAGTTTGCTTATAAAAAATGATCGCCATTAAGCCAATTATGAATTGGATAAAACCAAAAATAAAATAGACGATATCCATAAAATTAACTGGGAAAATGTAAAATTGAATAGCAATCCAAAGCATTAAAGTAATACCAAAAATCATTCCTAAGATATTGCCACTTTTCTTCTTTAAAAATAATAAAATGGCTGCTAATACATTACTAATTCCATTAACAACAATTAAAGCGATTCCTGGAAAAACATAATCATTATATAGATACTCACTTAAGGGAAGTACCTTAAAATAAGGAAGTAAAACATCCATCCCCATAAGTTTTCCAGTCGGATCAATGAGCATCATGAGTCCTCCTCCCAATGCTCCTATTCCTATAAATAAACAAATAACAATCAAAACAATTCTTATAACATTGAATCTTTTAGTCTTTTCTAAACTGCTCATAATTAAAACCTCTAAAAGAAGTATAAAACTATAAGCCTAAACCGGCTAGCAAAGACTCTTTACAAGAACACAAATATGTTTTACATCATCTATTTAATTTCAATTAAATCGTAGTCTTTCGACCCAACGCCAAGCTTTTCGGCGACATCAA
>DAIODM010000035.1:0-7959 GCA_036746835.1 Candidatus Onthovivens sp.
TTGAAACTAATAAAGCCATTAGAAGCATTATAAAAGTAAAAGAAAACATTATTATTCCTGGTAATAAAGATGTTAAATCAAACATCGGAGTATTATTAGCCGTATAGGAATTAATAACCGTAAACATAATTAATAAAACAATAGGAAAGCCTAAACCAAAAATATAACTGATTGGGTCTCGAATGACTTCAAGCATATTACGTTTAGCAAAATTTAACATTTTTTTCATATTAGGCTTCCTCAACAACTTTAATAAAGGCATCCTCAAAATTAATACATTGAGTTTTTTCTTTAATTTCTTCACACGTTCCAACAGTAAGCATTTTACCCTTTGCTAAAATAGCTACTCGAGTACATAAAGCTTCAATTTCTTCAAGATAATGCGACGTTAAGACAATCGTTATTTTGCCTTTTAAAGATAAAATAATTTTCAATAATTCTCGACGAGCTAAGACATCTAAACCTAAAGTAGGTTCATCTAAAAATAATATTTTAGGAGAGGAGATTAAAGCAATAGCAATCGAAAGTCTTCGTTGCCAGCCTCCAGAAAGAGTTTTAGCTCTTTGATTTATGACTTCATCTAGTTTAAAAGTATTTATTACCTCATTAATAATATTTGATGAATTATTATCTCTTACCCGCGCAAAAAACTCTAAGTTCTCTTTAACACTAAGATTAGGAGCTATCGCTGTTTCTTGAGGAGAAACATCGATAAATTCTTTAATTTTACTCATATCTTTATCGATGGATAAACCATCAATAAAGACTTCACCACTACTCTTATTAATTAAACCTGAAAGAATTTTAATAATAGTAGTTTTACCAGCGCCATTAACGCCTAGTAAACCAAAAAGTTCACCATCCTTAATCGTTAAAGAAACATCATTAACCGCTAGATTGTTTTTATAACTTTTTGATAAATTCTTTATCTCGATCATCCTATTTGCCTTGAAGAGCTTTTTCCGCTAATGGATCAAAGAATTCACTCTTTACTATAGCCATACCTTTCTTTTTATCACATAAGATTATTACAGTATCACCTGGAGCAATTCCAAACATGTCACGAGCTTCTTTTGGGATGACAATTTGACCTTTTTCACCGACTTTACAAACACCCATATATTTATCTTTCATAAATACCTCCAAGTATTACAAGTTATACTTTTCATACTTATTATACTCACATCGAGTAATATGTAAATAAATGGTAAGAGATAATTGAAAGATATTAAAAGACTTTGTTAATTTAAGAGTTTCTAAAAGGATATTTTTGATTTTAAGATTAAAAAAACTCTAATACACTTAACTTTCGTGTATTAGAGTTATTTTTGTTTCAGTCTTTCTCAAACAGAAGAAATACCACCACTAATCAAAAAATCATTTAGTAAAACAGTGAAAATGCCACTTTTAGGTGTTTTCGTGCGTTTTTGGACATGGCCAAAGGAAGTATCCCTATCAGTTGTTTATTTTTTAAAGTCTTCTAAGTACTTTTCGTTAAAAATGTTCGCTTCGATGCCACGAATTAATTCATTGAAATTTACCCACTTTGATGAATCCGCTTGATAATCTACATATTCTACTTCGTCATAAACATAAAACTGGGAATTTGATTTTATTACGATTCCACCAATAACTTTTGGTAGATAACCACGATTGGTGTTAATAGATTCAAGATATTTGTGAAGTGCTTCAGCTTTTACTTTTGTATCGTCCACCCTTTCGCCGACACCTTTAGTATCAAAAATTCCTACAGTTCCATCATTAAACTTAACTATAAAATCAGGTTGAAAAGTATTCATACCATCGTTATATGGAATGCCAAAATTGATTTCCATTAATTCAGTTCCATTCTCCCAATACCAGCGGACACAATTTTGAGAATCCAAAAAATTCAAGAACTCTTTTTCTAAGTGATTAACATTCCCGCTTGCGTCCATCAAAACATATAGCGGCTGGTAGAGAGACTTTAGTGATCCAGTCAAAACTTTATGAGTTTCAGTCGAATATCCACGCTTATCCAAGATTTTGAAATCATATATTTTACCTGTCTTTCCCTTCTCTTGCATTAACATTTCTCTAAATTTGGTTGTAACGGCCGATAAAATCTCTGAGAAAATTGCAGAGTTATTAACTACTATTCTTTCGATACACGACACTTTTTGATCTCTAGAAAACATATTGTAGAATTTTGAAAAAATATTTATGATCGCGCTATGAACAGGTGATTTAGATCTAGCGTAGGCAAGCCCGCTTAGATTTTCTCTAATTATATTATAAAAATGTGCTTGTACGTCAGTATCCGCCATTCTAACTTTAACGCCTTCACCACTGATGCGCTTTTCCTTATCGATATCGCCGGCATTAATTGTTGTTTCTTCAATTAAAGAGTCACTGGTTTTGATATCGACTGATACTCCTTTATCTTCAAATTTATAAACGTTAGCATCACCCATCGCATATTTATCGTTATCGTTAAATCCAAAAACTCTCATAAACTCCTTTTCGTAACATTCTTGGAATCTACTATCAGCAGAGTTATAGTCGCCTTGTCTAGATCTATAGAAGGATTTTAGATGCGTTGCTTCCCACACAGAGAGTCTTGTTTCCCCTTTTCTAAAAGATGAGAATTCGGTTTTAATTCTGTTTGGGCAATAGGTGTCTCTCCTTGTTTCAAATTCGCTAATATTAGTAAAAATATAAGCATTATCCAACAGTTCATTTCCGTATGATTTTGCTTCTGCGGTTCTAAGAATTCTACCAATTGTTTGGATCTCGAAGGTTTCAGATTTACCTTCCCTAAATTTAACTAATATAGAAGCGCGAGGACAATCCCAACCTGTCGCAACTGCAGTTTTAAATATTAAATATTCAGTAACATCATCAATTCTTTTAATTTTCTTTTTGTCGAAATTGCCTTTGTCGTCGCACCAAAGTTTTAACTTTCCATTTTCTTCGGTGATATCGTGCTCACGTAAAAAATCTTGAATAACAATCTTTTTTGCTTCGCCCTCCACAACATTTGGGATTTGGATTAAAACCAATGGATTAACGATAGAGCTAATTTCCTCATATGCTTTTTTAAGTTCAAGTCTTTTCTCGTATCCTTTTTCTAAAACCAATAATTCAGAATCCTTATCTGCATTTTTAACATCATCTTTATAGATACCTTCGTTGACAATTACATCTTTTTTGATAATCCCTTCGTCAATTACTCTTTGAATATCAACTTCAATATCAATATGTTCGCTTAAAGGAGTGGCAGACATCTCAATAGTTATATCTGGAATGACTATATCTTTCTTAAAGTCAGATATACGAGTAGCGTGTGATGCGCCAATATGTGATTCATCGACAACAAGAATAATCTTAGTTCCATTCTTTTTTGTCTGATCTATTATATCAATAAAGTTTTGACCTTCTTGGTCTTTCATTAGATTGTTAATCCATTTACCTGTTTCTTTGTCTTTGGAAACTAACTTTTCCCAGTTAACAAAGACTATCTCATGCTTATTGATATATTTACGAGATCCAAAGAATTCGTCTTCTAAGAGTGAACAAACTGGGTCTCCACCAAGATATGTTTTCACATTGTCAAATGATTGTTTTTGAAGTTCCCCTTTTCCTGGACATGCCCATAAAACACAAAAATTGGCATTTGGATTTTCTTCTGCTACTTCTTCTAATAAAGAAGAAAGCATAAAAGTCTTTCCACTACCAGTTGGGGATTTAAAAACTATTGTTTTATTTGTTTTTGTTAAATATAGTTCAATAAGTTCTTTCAACTCGTCCACAGCATCTCTTTGATATTCTTTTAAATTGTAAATCATGTTATTCACCCCTCTTGATAGATTCCACTATCTCCTTGTAAATCTCGTAAATCTTTGAAGGAATTGGTTTAAGTTCAACTCCAGAATCAGTATCAAAAAGAGTTTCATCAATTGTGTTATCAAGAGAGAACATGTATACGGTTTTCTCCCCTTCTACAGATAAAACTTCTTCTTTAAACTTATTGAACTTTTCGTTATCAAAATAATCAGAATAAATGAACATGTGACGCTTTTTATCATTTGAAACATAATGTGATGAATAGTCATTACGCGATTGATTAATGAAAATATCTTCACTAATGCATAAAAGTTCGTCAACTTTTTCAACGAGACAATATTTAGCTTGATCTGTATTCTTTGAATCTGGAATAAAGTCAGTTTTGTAATATATCAAATTTGCATGAATACCATCGCTATACTTTGAACCATCTGGTCTAATCCCTGTAATAACAGTTTTTAATCTCGGATAAGTGACATCAGTGCAAATGTTATTTTCATTGTTTGTACAAAGAATGAACTGTCGGTGACCTCCATCTTCTTTATTCAGTTCTAGAACAGCTTGCCCTGTTGTGCCTGATCCGGCAAAAAAGTCCAAAATTATAGCGTTTTTATTAGGAACTAATTTTAAAATGTCAAACATAAGTTCAATTGGCTTTGGAAAGTCAAAACCAGTATCACCTATTACTTTCTTTAGGTCATCTGTTCCTGTGCTGTAATTTGGCTTGTACATAAAAGATTTAGCTGTTCCACTTGAATACTCTTGAAGCATTTCGTTAGCATCTGGTCTAACTTTTTGTTTAACTCCACAATCAAAAATGATTTCATCGTTCATTTTGCGTAGAAAAGTATCAAATCCACTTGTCCATCTCAAATAATTGCCGTCACTATCAATAGGTAAAATGAAATTAAATTCAGTATATTTTTGTTTAAGAATGAACATATAGTTGTCATCAAATTCTTTTTTAATTGGATTATAAATTTTTTCAAATTCTTCTTTAGAAATTGAAAATAATTCACCATCTTTTTCCAAAATGGGGTAAAACATGTACGGCCTATCTTCACGTTTTTTTGATTGGCCAGTTTTCTTAAAAGTAACAAGATTATAAAAGCCAATATTGTCTTGACTTGAGTATTTTGACTCAACCTTTGCTCCAAAAACGTTTTCTGTTTCGTTAAAGCAACTATTGCTTTTGCATTTATTCTTGGCGTATACAAGCAATCTTGATCCAACAGATGTAATAAAATTATCATTTGTTTTCCCCTTCAAATTGTCTAGCACAAAACAACTAGCAATAAAGTTTTGTTCACCAAAAACTTCATTGCAAAGAAGAGTTAAATTTGCAAGTTCAATCTCATTTATTGAAATAAAAATATAGCCATCTTCTGAGAGTAAAGTCCTCGCAAGATTCAACCTTGAAAACATAAAATTCAACCACTTTGAATGACGATAACCATCTTCTTCATCTACAAACTTGTCATTATATGTAAAATCCGAATGTCCAGTGTTATATGGTGGATCTATATAAATAATATCTGCTAAAACTTTTCCTTCCATGCAAAGCGATGTCAACGCATGGAAATTATCTCCTTCGATTATAATATTATTCGTTTGACCCAATATTAATGTTTTCTTTTTGTCTCTTGTTAAAAATGGAACATTTTCTATACATTTCACTATAACTTTTTCTTTCTCTATTGCTTTGTTCCAATAAAGACCATATTTTTCGTTTTTTAGTTGTTCTTGCAATTCTTCAATATATTTAATTAATTCTTCTTGTGTATATTTTGAGTAATCCACTTTTATAATCCTCTGTCGCTAGAAGATTAATAGGTCGTTATACCTACACCTTCTAGTACTTTTCTAGAAAACTTGAAATCTAGTAGCTATCAATCTTTTTCTAAAAGAAATATACCACATTTCGGCTGGTATTTAAAGGTGTACCTTAAAATACTTTTATTAACTTGACAAAACCCCTTGTTTTATTGATATATGAAGCGAGGAGGTGTTTTTATGGAATATGGTTATGTACGAGTTAGCACTGCTACTCAGAGTATCGATCGTCAAATAGTTGAGATGAAAAAAGAAGGCTTGTCAGATGAACAAATATATGTCGATAAACAATCCGGAAAAGACTTTAACCGAAAGTCATATAAAAGATTGATAAGAAAAGTCAAAGAAGGGGATTTAGTCATTATCAAATCCATCGATAGACTAGGACGTAATTATGAGATGATTCAAGATGAATGGAAAAGAATAACTAAGAAAATTAAAGCAGATATTAAGGTTATTGACATGCCTATATTGGACACAAGAATTGAAGGAAAGAATTTAGTTGGCAAATTTATTGGCGATATTGTTCTTCAAGTCTTATCATTCGTAGCACAAAATGAACGAGAAAATATTCGCCAAAGGCAAGCAGAAGGGATAAAAATTGCAAAAGCAAAAGGAATTCATATGGGAAGGCCTAATTATGTCTTGCCCAATAATTTTCAAGAAGTAATCAAAAAATATTCTAAACAAGAATTAACCAGCTCTGAAGCGAGAAAAGCCCTTAATATGTCGCGTGGAACTTTTTTTAAATATCTAAAAAGATATCGAAATTGCATTAATTAGAAACGCACTACTTAAACTTCCTGTCAAAACTTAAAAAAGCTTTTATAATAAATGGGTCAAAATTTCCGAAACTATAAAGGCGAGTTATTCCGAAAATAATAAAAATTTTAATCTTTTCGGAATAGTATGCTATAAGATCATCGGAGATAATTGATAATGAAAATTTTAAAACGAGAAAAATATTTAGATAAATTAATAAGTGCTATTGGAACATCAGATATAAAAGTAACTGCTGGAGTTAGACGTTCTGGAAAATCAAAACTATTATTATTGCTTAAGGAATACATTTTAAATAACAACAGCAACGCTAATATAATTGATATTGATTACAATCTTTTAGCATTCGAAGAACTTAAGGAATATCATAAACTAAATGAATATATAGAGAATAAGTATGTTTCTGGAAAAGATAATTTTTTATTAATAGATGAGATTCAAATGTGCTCAAATTTTGAAAAAACATTGAATAGTTTACATGCTTTTGAAAAATACGATATTTTTGTTACATGATCTAATGCGTTTTTATTATCAAGTGATTTAGCTACATTATTTACTGGAAGAACATTTTCGATTGAAGTTTTTCCTTTTTCACTACATGAATTTATGCAATATTTCAAAATTAGTGATGTTGATTCTGCTTTTGATAAATATTTTTATGAAGGAGGATTCTCAGGATCTTACCCTTATAAATCAATTGAAGAAAAATTTGACTATATAAATAAGGATGTTTATCAAACGATTATTGTAAGAGATTTAATGACGAAATATAAAGTGCGTAACAAAGAAGTGCTAGAAAATTTATGCTCTTACCTTCTTGATAATATATCGAATTTATCTTCAGCAAATAATATTACAAATTATTTAAAATCAAAAAACAATAATATTACGGATAAAACAATTTCTAATTATATTAAGTATTTATGTGATGCTTTTGTATTTTATAAAATTCAAAGATTTGATTTAAAAGGGAAAAGATATTTATCAACGGAAAGCAAATATTATTTGTGCGATTCATCCATAAAATACGCAAAATTAGGAACAAAAAATATCGACTTTGGTCGTACATACGAAAATATGGTCGCTATTGAATTGCTACGAAGAGGTTATGAAATTTATGTTGGAAAACTCTATAAAAAAGAAATAGATTTTGTTGCAAAAAAAGAAATAAGCAAATTTATATTCAAGTATCAGCAAATATAGATGATAAATGTGCATTTGAAAGAGAAGTAGCACCACTTTTAGCGATAAAAGATGCCTATCCAAAAATGATAATCACTAGAACAAAGCATGAAATGTATACTTATGAAGGAATAAAGATTTTTGATATTGCTAGATGGTTAATAGACAAAATCGATTAAGAATATCTGGCCTAGATTCAGGTTGAAATCTAGGTTTAATTTTGCATATTTTTATGTCACGTTGAGCAGATTCGAAACACTGATTTAGGGATCGTTATACAAACTTTCATGTTTACACGAAAAACGGATTTCTTTTTAAATTATCATCAAAATCCGCCTT
>DAIODM010000036.1:0-7533 GCA_036746835.1 Candidatus Onthovivens sp.
TACGATGTTCCCAGGAGCTGCAGTTATTGATTTAAATGGTTATATGTGTACAGCTACAGCTGAAACTTATAGCGGAAACATCAAGATTCAAAACGGATTCTGCTATGATAGTTTAAGGGACTCCTCAACAAATTGCACAATTATTGAAGCAAAGAAAACTAGTACTTTAATAGATAATGGTACAAAGTATTCATTTGGTGCTGATGTTACTAAAACTGATTTGCCTAAAGAATTGATTATTGATGGTCTTTATATGAATGGTGGTGCTGATGCTTCTAAAGCTCCAGCTGAAATGGTCAACGCTTATTTAAAACACAATTATAATTTACCTACTGGAACAGATGATTATTCAGCATACGACATTACTATTAAAAATTGTACATTTACAAATGGTAATAGTGGTGGAATTTTTGGAGGTAGCGCTATTTATAATAAGATAACTTACGAAAACAATACTTTTGTCGGTTCATTTAAGTGGACAATTGCTACTAACAATGTTAAAAATGTTGTAATTAACAATAATAAATTCATTAATTGCCAACGTGGTATAAATATTGATTCTCAATATAATCAATTAAAAACGGTTACAATTACCAATAATGAGATGAGATTATACAATGAAAGTAAATCTAATGCTTTCCAATTAGCTGCTTCATCAACATATCTTTCAAGTATTGAATCTATTTCAATTTCAAATAATAAGATTGATACGGGTAATGCTGCATTGACCTTACACTCAAAATTAACAAAAGAAGTATATGCTGGTAGTTCTGCAACATTAGCTGTGATTAAATCTAGAGTTACTCTTGATGTTTTAAAATCAAAGATGAAATTTAGCAATAATTCATTTGTAAATCTTGCATCTAGCACTTTAGTTATTGCTGATCCAGATTTAGCTAGTGATTATACAATTAATAATGATGATGCTGCTGTTGTTGCTTACTTTAATGAATTAGCCAATGGCATGTCAGCATATATCAAGTAGGAGGTATAGAAATGCAAACATTGTTTATTATAACTTTTGTAATTCTAGGAGCTTCTGAAGTTTGCCTTATTGCATTACTAATTAAGAAATTGATAGGCAATAACAAAAATAAAAGCAAAGCAACCTCAAAATAACTAGATAATAACAAAAATGTCACCTCAAGGTGACATTTTTGTTTTATTATATATATAGAGGTTTTATGGGGAAGAAATTTACTAGGGGAACTACTCTTATTGAGTTAGTTGTAGCAATGGCGGTGACAACTATTGTTTTATCATCAGTTACCGCATTATCCATATTTGCATATAGTGCTAGTTTTTCTTTTAGTAAAAAAACAGTAGTTACAAATAATCTTAACGGATTAAAGAATTATCTTCGACAATTTGTTGATAATAATAATGGAACCTTTTTAAGTGTTAATAGCAATTATGGTCCCGATAATCAAAGATGTTTTGTTACAAAAGTAAATGATATTGAAACTACCTACAGTTATAAAGGCAGTGAATTTAAAACTAGTGAGGAAGTTCTTTATAATTCTCGATATGATTTTATTCTTGGCATTGAGAGCTTGAATGAAGCTAAAGATTTATATAAATTCTCGTTTCGCTATGGAACGATTAATGAATATATATTACTAAATATTTATAAGGTAGGTTAATTATGAAAAAGAGTGTTTGGACATTAATTATTGAGTATTTCAATTATAAAGATGAAATAGATTTAAATTTTATCTTTAGTTTTGGGATTAATAAAAAAGCTTTATTCATGACTCAAGTTGATTTAAAAAATGGCGAGAAACTTAAAAAAGATTATAACGAATTCCTTGTTAGCAATAACATTCCTCAAGTTAAATTATCTTTAGTTTTAGTCTATTCGTCTAATTTATTTAATTATGCAGTTTTAAGCCCAAAGAGTATCTTTAAGAAAAAAGATAATATCTATAATTCATTAACAGATGTCTTTGGTAAAGATTATAAACGGGATTATTCAACAACTGAAATAAAAAATAGGATCAACAAATATAACGATAACAATCTAATATATTTACTTAATAAAATCGATTTAAAAAATATTAAAACTATTGGTTATTTTTTAAAACTTAGAGTATCTGCAATTTCTATCCGCCCTTTAGCTTTAATAAATTCTTATCAAGGCATCGTAGGAAATTCAAATTCAATTTTGATAGAAGAAGGTTCTTCCTATTTTTATTTTTTAGTATTTATTAGTGGCTTACTTGTGGATTCTTATTTTATATTTAAGAAAGATATTGATGGTGATGTGTCTCACGCAATTTATTCTACGATTATCTCACTAAAAGAAGGCAAGCACTTAGTTAACGATGATAAAGAGATTAATAAAGTATATTTCGTTTCAAAAAATGAAGATTTGTTTAAGCAAATCTCCTTTATTAATGTTCTTGGTTTAGAACTTATTGAACGATTTGATGAAGCGAATTATTCAAGAATTAAAAATCTTAAAACTTTTCGCTTATCACAATTAATTAAGGGTGATACTTTGCTCGAAGTTGTAGTAGCATTAGCAGTCTTTTCTCTTGCGCTTGGAACAGTATTTACTATTGTTGGGAAACTTGAAAAAAGTAATTATTATGCTAATGATTACCGTAAAGTGAATAATTACATTGGTAATGTTGCTAGTGAATATAGTGTAAAAACAACGGATTCTTTACTTCTTCCACCTAGTTTTGATGGTGAAGAGTATTATTTAACAAGTAATTTAGTTTATACGGATACTCTCGATGATTATGCATATCGTGTTTTGTATGATTTTAATGAGATAACTGCTCCATATTGCTTAAAGGATACCTTAACTATAACAAAGATAACAAATTTAAGTAGTTACAATACTTATGAGATAAATATGGATTTTGTAAAGGTTAGCCAAAAATAATGAAAAAGAGAATTAGTAAAGGTAGTGTCCTATTAATTACAACTGTTTCAATTGCGGTTATTTTCGGGGTTCTTGGTGGATCAGCCGCTTATTTTAATAATTCACTTAAGGTAATAAAGAATGAGAAGAATTATATTTATCGTAATGTTGAAATAGAATCAAGGGCGAACGAAATTATTTATGATTTAACATTTAATAATCCAGATTACTATTTTCATCCAGTTGTTGATTTAGAGAATGATTTATATAAGGGGGCAATAAATTCTTTTATTATTAGCGAGAAATTTGGTGGATTTTATGCTAAAAAACAAGAAAATTTGGTAATTGAAGATGTGAGTAATGGTGAAAAGGTAACGATTAATTCGACTTTTACTCCCGATTCTTTTATTGAAGGCGATAATCAAGTAAAAATAACAATTAATTATTTATTTTCGTATTTAGGTAAAGATGTTGGAACTAATTACGAAGGATCTTACAAATTAAGAAAACAAACAACAACCAATATAAATCCAGAATTATCTTTTGAAACTTATCGCTTAATTGAATTTAAACCTTTTAATTTTAAGAGTTTAATAATTCAAAATATGGAGGAAGAATAATTATGTTTTTTCAGATTTTTATTCCAATACTAATTTTCATATTTGGTCTTGTACTTGGTTCATTTACAACTTGTTATAGTTATCGAATGATCAATAATATTTCTATTTTTAAAGTAAAAAGAAGTTTTTGTCCAAAATGTAAGCATGAACTTAAGTGGTATGATAATATCCCATTATTTTCTTATGTTTTTCTTGGTGGTAGATGTCGATATTGTCACGAAAAAATATCGATTCGTTATCCATTAATTGAATTTTCAATGTCGATATTATTTTTACTCATCTATTTTGAATATTTTTATTTTTTGAATAACTTTAATTATATTTTTAGTGTTCAGAATCTTTTATATGTTATTGCCTTTTGTCTTGCAATATTCGCACTTATTAATGTTCTTTTAATTGATAAAGAAATAATGACTATTCCATTATCGCTTGATATTGTTTTAGGATTTGGTGCAGTTCTTTATTATGTTACTAAGTGTATTTATGAAAAAAATTTTGTTTTAACAAATTTTTTAACTTTTGTTGTAGTTCTCTTAGTATTTTTAAGTATTTTCTTTATTGGTGAGTTTGTTGTTCATAAAGAACTAATAGGTTTAGGAGATGTTATAATAATATCGATATTGGCTCTTATTTTTGGCATTTTTGGTTCTTTATTATTTATACTATTAAGCAGTTTGTCAGCTTCTATAATAGAAGGGATTAAAGCAAGTAAATTAAAAGAGAGAAAAGAATTCCCGTTTGGGCCATATATAGCTGTGTCTGGAATTATAACCTTATTTGTTTTTGATATTATCAATACTTCTTTAATAAGTTTTTTTATAATTTAAAAGGGGAAAAGTATGCCAATTTTTAAATACACAGGGATTGATCTTGATGGCAAGCGAATTAAAAGCACCATCAACGCAAATGATCTAAACGACTTAAGAGTTATTCTTAAAAATCGTGGGATTACTTTATTGACTCAAAAAGAAACTAAAGAAAAAAGAAGAAATGATTTCTTTGCTGTTTCTAGTCGAGTTAAACCAAGCGAATTTGTTTCTTTTTGCGAACAATTTTCAATTATGATGGATAGTGGAGTATCAATTTGTGATTCGCTTGATGTTTTGCGTAATCAAAACTTTAGTACGGTATTTAGTAATACAATAAGTAAAGTTTATGAAAGTGTTCTTGAAGGCAAATATTTTAGTGAAGCTTTACTTGAACACAAAAAGATTTTTCCTAAATATTTTTGTTCGCTAGTAAAAGTGGGAGAGATGGCTGGAAATTTAAGTGAAACCTTAAGAAAAGCAAGCAAATATTATTCAAACGATGTCAATATTAAGAAAAAAGTCCGTTCAGCAATGGTTTATCCAACATTTTTATTTGTTGTTACTTTAGTCGTTTGTTTATTTTTGATGCTTTTTGTTGTACCAACATTTGGCGATATTATTGCTGAATTTCATGGTGAAATGCCTCAATTAACTCTTGTTGTTATGGATGTTTCAAATTTCCTTGTTAAGAATGTACTTTATATAGTAATCGGGATTGCGGCCTTTGTTCTATTAATTTTTCTTTTTAATAAAACTAAGATAGGCAAATATTTTACTAGTATGCTTGGCTATAAACTACCAGTTTTTAATGGGATAACAAAAAATCTTATTAGTGCCCGTTTTTGTTTAGCTTTTGGTATTTTAACGAGTTCTGGGATGTCAATTGTTGATGCCATGAACCAAATCCCACCAATTATTGATAATGCATATTTTACAAAGAAATTTGTTCCAGTTATTGAAGACGTTAATAAAGGGAAAAGTATTTATCGTTCATTGGAAACGATGAATTATTTTCCAAAATCATTGATTCAAGTCATTAAAGTTGGGGAAAATACTTCTTCAATTGATAAGGTTTTGAAAGTAATGGGTGATTATTATCAAGATAATCTTGATCAATCGATTGTTAAAGCCACCTCTTTATTGGAGCCAATTGTTATTGTCATTATGGGTGTTTTAGTAGGAATTGTCGTTCTTGCGGTTTTACTACCAATGTTACGAATGAATACTACGATAGGAGATATATAAAATGTATTTAAATGATTATTTAATTAAGAAATTTGTTGAAGAAAAAAATATTTCTTTAGAAACACTCGAAAATCTTAAATTTATTTCTTTTAAAGATAAAAAGCCTCTTTTAACTTTATTCATGAATAATGGATTAATTAGCGAAAAAGAACTTTATGAAACAATAAGTGAAGTGACTGGTATTAAACTTACAAGTTACAATACTTTTAATATTGATGATAAAGTGAATACTAAAGTATCTTTATCTTTTATTGTCGAAAATCGAATTATTCCCTTATTAAGAGAAAATAATAAATTAGTTGTCGTAATTGATGAAATTCGTTCCTTGTCTCATATTTATTTATTAAATTATTATTTTAGTGAAGATTATAAAATCTATCTTATCACTAAGAGTAATATGGATTTATTAATTGGCAATATTACAAGTAAGCAAAAACGTGTGAAAGCTAATATTGAACTTGAAAAAGAAACTGATAAAGATAGCAAGAAGAATAAAGAAGTTGATTATACTTTAGATGATTATTTAAATGTTCCAGCAATTGTATTTGCAGATAATCTTTTACTTGAAGGTGTTAGCAATAATGCTAGTGATATTCATATTGAACCAATGATGAATACCGTTCGTATTCGTTTTAGAATTGATGGTGTGTTGCTTAATCATACAACGGTTGATTCAAAACTTTATCCAGCTTTACTCGCTCGTTATAAGATTATGGCTAATCTTGATATCTCGGAACGTCGTATACCACAAGATGGGAAAATCTCAAAAAATATTGCGGGGAAAAATTATGATTTCCGTATTTCAACGTTACCTAATGTATATGGTGAGAAGATTGTTATTCGTATTTTCTCGACTGAAGGGAAACAATTATTAATTGATGATATTGCTAATAACAATCGTGAAAAGAAAATTATTCATCAAATGATTGAAGCTCCTCATGGAATTATTTTCTTAACAGGTCCAACTGGTAGCGGTAAAACAACAACTTTATATGCTTTCTTAAAAGAATTAAACAAAGAAGGAATTAACATTCAAACTGTTGAAGATCCAGTTGAAAATCAAATTAATGGAATTAACCAATTGCAAGTTAACCCTAAAGTAGGTTTAACTTTTAGTAAAGCTTTAAGAAGCATTCTTCGTCAAGATCCAAACGTTATTATGATTGGTGAAATTCGTGATGAAGAAACGGCTCATATTGCGGTTCAAGCCGCTATTACGGGTCACCTTGTTTTGTCAACTATTCACACTAATGATGCAATAACTACGATTACCCGTCTAATTGATATGGGTGTTGAACCTTATCTTGTTATTGATTCGATGATCGGTTCTATTTCGCAACGTTTAGTCAAACAACTTTGCCCACATTGCAAAAAAGAGCATTTATTAAATAGAGTTGAAGCTAACTTGCTTAATGTCAAGGAAGGAACAAAAGTTTATGAACCTGGTGGTTGCGCCTATTGCAACAATACTGGTTACCTTGGTCGTCGTGCAGTATTTGAAATTTTAACTTTAAGTGAAAGCATTAAAGAAAAGATTGATATTAAACATATTTCAAATGAACAACTTTATAATTTAGTAAATAAGGAAGGCTTTGTCACAATTGACAAGTCATGTAGAGAACTTGTTCTTGAGGGTGTTACTAGCTTTGAAGAGTATCTAAAATTGATTAATTTGAATGATTATGACACAGAAAATGATGAAGCTGATCAAAAAACGAAATAATTTTTATTCAATAATTTTTAAAAAATATTTCATTAAAGCGGTTGTTCTTTGTTTATATCCCTTGTTTCTAAATCTCTTTTTATTAATTTATCCACCCATCGATTGATCAAGGGTTTCTAGCGCTTTTATAACATTTTCTTTTATTTTGTTTTTATAGTTTCTAAAATTTTTTCAAAATCAGTTTTGTAATAGTTTATAATAATCATAGGGAAGCTCCTTTAATTTTTTCAGTACACTAATTATAAAGCTTCTCTTTTTTATATG
>DAIODM010000037.1:0-7508 GCA_036746835.1 Candidatus Onthovivens sp.
AATAAAATATCGTTTTTAATTAATATTATATTTAAAAATAATATAATAAGGAAAGAAATGAGGTAATTTTATGTTCTCATTATTACACTTAATATTAGGTGTAGTTCTTGCATCTGCGTTAGTCAATGTAAGAGCACCTAGTTATAATTCGCTTCCTGCTGATACGTGGTTAGATAGTCACTATGACTCTAGTTTTGATGGAGGAGATGGAACAAGCGGTAATCCATATAAAATTAATGATGCTGGTTCACTTGCTTATCTTTCTTATCTTTTAAACGAAAATACAAATACAAATTCAGTAACCGCCGCTGACTATGCTGATAAATTTTATATTTTAACTAGTGATATTGATATGTCTAGTCATATTTGGGTGCCAATTGGAATACTTAAGGGAGCAGATGCTGCTGGTCAACTTTGCTATTGTTTCCAGGGAAATTTCAATGGAAATCGTCATGTAATTAAAGGTCTTTATTTAAATAATACTTATGAAACTTATTCGTTTGTTGGCACAACCCCTTGGAAATATAACGTTGCTGGTTTCTTTGGTAACCTATACAATGCACCTCAAATATATAATCTAACTCTTAAATATAGTGGAGTTGAATTAAATAATATTTCATATAACACAAGAATTGGTTTGTTTGCTGGAAGTATAAATACAGGTGCATCACTATATATTCATAACAATAAAGTTATAGCTGATTGTCCAATAAATATTTCATATCTTGATCAAGGGAAAAGTTATATTAGTAGTTCATCAACCAATTATGCAGAAATTGCTTTTGGTGGTTTCTTTGGTAGTATCTTTAGTACAGGTTCACTTCAAATGGATTTTTCAAATAACTCATTTACAAGCGGAACAGGTGCATCAATTAATTTTACAAGAAATGATACAGTTGTGGATTCTACTGCTCCATACATTGGCGTTTCATATGGTGGTGTAGTTGGTAATTTTCATAACATAAATAATAATGGTTATTTATCCATTGTTGATTTTTATACTGATGTTCTACAAATTAATTTTAAAGATGTATATAAAGGTTATGTTGGTGGAGCAATTGGCGTTTCAACTAACGATACATATAATTCAAAAATAAGTGTTATCAATTCATATTTTGAAATTGAAGGGATGACTTATACAAAATCTATTGGTAATATTATTGAATTTGCTTATGGTGGAGTGCTTGGAGTTTTAAGAAAATCTAGTATTTCAACTGGAGTTGGTACAAATTTAGATATTAAGGATACCTATGTTCGCTTAAGTAGTTTTAGTGGAGGAACTACTAAAACTTATTCAGGTCAAGCAGTAGGATTTTTAACAAGTGGTTCTACTCCTAATGGCACCATTACTGGTTCGTATTTCTTTTATGAAAATAGTAATGCTTATAATGTTTTAGGAAATGGTTTAACAACTGCAAATACCTTAGTTTCTTATAGTGCTTCAAGTGGCGATTTAGCATCTACTTTAACTGTTGACTCTAAAAACTACACTAAACTTCAAGAGGGTTTGAATATTGGTCGAGATAAACTGGTAGATGATAATACAATTGGTTTTGTTGCTGCTAGTGCTTCTTTTAGATGGTTCCCATCTTCTGGTCATGCAGTAAAACAAGATTATTTTAATAACTCAGTTACTTATCGTGTTACTTTCGATTTAAATGGAAGTACTGGAGTTAATACAAAAGATCAATTTGTTTCTTATAATGGTAATGCTACGAGTCCAGTTACTCCAACTAAAGGAAGTGATACATTTACTGGTTGGTTTAATTCAAGCAACACTAAAGTTAGTTTCCCATTTACGGTGACAAGTGATATTACGTTGACTGCTATTTTTAATAAATATTATGTTACTTTTAACTCAAATGGCGGATCAAGTGTTGATACGGTTCTTCTTGATAAAGATAGTAAAATAACTAAACCAACTGATCCTACAAAAGCGGGTTCAGTCTTTGATGCTTGGTATAAAGAAAGTACTTTTGATACAAAGTGGGATTTTACGAATGATACCGTGACTAGTGATATTACTTTATATGCTAAATGGCTAACTGAATATACTGTTAAATTTAATGTTAATGGTAAAGGTAGTTCCTCTTTTAGTGATTTAAAAGCTGTTGCTAACGCTAAGATTACGAGCCCAGGAACTCCTACTGCTGATAATTATACCTTTGTTTCTTGGTGCAAAGATGCTGAAGGAACTGAGGTTTGGGATTTTACGACTGATACCGTAACTAGTGATATTACTTTATATGCTAAATGGAGTGCTGATGTTTATAGTGTTTCCTTAAATGCAGATGGCGGAACAATTGCGAGTGGTAAAAATGTTACGAGTTATACGTATGGCGTAGGTGCTACTCTTCCTGGTACTAGTGACGTAACAAAGAGCAACTATAACTTCCTTGGTTGGTTTGATGCTTCAAATAATCAAGTAAGTGAAATTAGTGCGACTGATTCTGGAAATAAGTCATTTACTGCGCATTATAGTGCGGTTAATTATAGTATTACTTACGAAGTTAATGGTGGAACAATTTTAGATGCTGTTTATATGACAGGATATGCAACTACTGACACCATTACTCTTCCTACAAACGTTACTAAAGATGATTATACATTTGCAGGTTGGTATAATAATTCAAGTTTTGATGGAGATCCTATTAGTCAATTTGGTCCAGGTGCTACTGGTAACTTAACTTTCTATGCTAAATATAATGAAGTTATTTATACAATTACTTATGAAACTAATGGTGGAATAATTGGTGGAGACTATGCAACAAGTTACACTTATGGCAATGAAGTTACCTTACCAACTAATGTCACTAAATCTAATTCAGAGTTCCTTGGTTGGTACAGTAATTCTTCTTTCACTGGAGACGTAGTAACTTCAATTTTATCTACTGAAAAAGAAAATAAGACTTTCTATGCTAAATGGAAAGTAACCTATGTGCCTATTGTTTATCCTCATCCATTCTATGATATAAGTTATGAATTAACTAATGCGGTAATTTTAGGTGAACCTCCTCTTAAGTATCAAACTGGAGATAAAGTTATTCTTCCTAGCGTTAAAGCTAGTGATGGATATCTATTTGAAGGATGGTATTTAGATGATAGGTTTATTGGTGGACCAATAAATGAATTAAGTGAATTTGCTCAAGGGGACTTTGATTTTGTTGCTAAAGTAATTAAGGATACCTTTAAGGAAAATGAAAAAGACGTTTATATTTATATTAATAACTTTAGTGATTTAACTATTAAAGGTACCTATAAAGTAAATGATGTAATTACGCTCCCTACATCTTTAACTCAAAAAGGTTATAAGTTTGTTGGGTATTATGATAATCCATGGTACCAAGGCGAAATGATTAGTACTATTACCATAAAAGATCATACTTTCATGACTGTTTATCCAAAATGGATTAAAGCATAATTAACACTAATTGATATTTAATCCGATGATCTCGTGATTATCGGATTTTTTTGTTTAAATATTCAGCGATATTTGATATATTAAAAAATAATAATTATTAATATTTTGGAGGATATATGAAGCTAACATCTTTAGCAACTTTTATGGTTGCTTCGTCTTTTTGTATTGCTAATTTTAGTTTATTAAATGGAGGGTTAAATGAAAATAAACCTACCACAATTGCTTATGATTGCAGTTTTGATCCAGGAGAAGGAAGCGACGAAGGAATAAAAATAGTAACTGTAGAAGATGGAAAAAGAGTTAGTGCTCCTTCTTTTACTTTTAAAGATGGATATGCGTTTTCTTATTGGTGGTATATTGATCCAAACGAAAAATTTGATTTTAATACACCTATTCATGAGGCGATGGATTTTTCTGCTTCTTACGTAGTTGAAAGTACACCAGTTACTCATAATATTACTTACGTTTTAAATGGTGGGAGTTTTAACGTAAGTTATAGTGCTCCTCTTACTTACGAAGAAGGAATCTATTTAGCGTTACCAAATGAAACTAATTTAAGTAAGCTTAACTACACTTTTGATGGATGGTATAAAGCGAGTGATTTTAGTGGCGAAAGGTATACAGGAATTGGAACAAATAATACTTTAGATTTAACCTTTTACGCGAAGTGGTAAGAAATTGAGGCCACTTCCTATAGTGTTATTTTTAATTCAAATGGCGGAACAATAAATAGTGGACTAATAAATTCATATAAAGAAGGTAGTGAAACGATTCTTCCTAGTGATGTTACGCGAGATGGATATATTTTTAGTGGATGGTATTTAAATAGTGACTTTACTGGGGACAAAATTGTTAAAATAAGTGTAAGTGAAACAGGGAATAAAACTTATTACGCTAAATGGAGCGTAATTAAGTTAAACTTCCCTCATCCCACGTATCGCATTAATTATATTAATAATGGTGGCAATATCCTTGATCCTATTTATAAGACGAGTTATAAAACTGGTGAAGAAGTCACTTTACCAAAAGAAGTAAATAAAGATGGATACTTATTTGTTGGTTGGTATTTAGATTCTAGATTAAATAAAAGTGGACCAATTAAAGAATTAAGTAAATTTGCCGTTGGTGATTTTAATTTCTACGCCAAATACATTAAAGATGATTTAAAAAGTGATGAAGGATATATAAATATAGGAATTAATGGACATAATGAACTTCAAATAGAAGGAGTTTATCCTTTAAATAAAGAATTTATTCTTCCTACTTCTTTAACTCAAGAAGGATATAAGTTTCTAGGTTATTACGATAATGCTCTTTATAATGGAGAGATGATTAAGAGTGTTACTTTAACTGAAAAAGTAACAAATTTAATGGTTTATCCTGCTTGGGAAAAGCATAATTAAGCAAAACATAAACATAAATTAAGCAAAATATGATATTATTGAAGAGTACAAAAATATTTTTCAATTTTTTATCATATTTTGAACAATAAATTTAGAGTTTGCTTTCTAAAAGCATTTATGTTTAAGGATTTTAGGATTTATGGCTCTAATTGTTGTTGTTAAATATCTAAAAATTTGATTTAATGAAGCTTAAAACAAAAAAGGAACAAGTATGGAAGTAACTATTAGAACAGCAAAACAAGAAGATTTAGAAGCGATTTACGCAGTTGAAACTGCATGTTTTCCTGTCGAAAACCAACTTTCATATGATTACTATAAAAGAGCTTTAAAGACTTATCCAGATGAGTTCTTCTTACTCTTTGTTGATCGTAAACTTGTTGGATTTATTAACGCAATGCCAACCGACGAAAAAGATCTTAAAGATTCAATGTTTGATGATGTTCTTGAATATAAAAAAGATGGTAAGAACTTAATTGTGATTGGCTTAATGGTTCTTAGCGAATATCGTGGAAAAGGTTATGCTGCTAGATTAGTTAGACGACTTATTAGATCGGCTCGTGAGAAGAAAAGAAAGCACATTATCCTTACTTGCAAGAAAGAGTTAATTGATTTTTATAAGAAATTCGCTTTTGAATATCAAGGAATCAGTTCAAGCACTTTAGGAAGTGGCATTTGGCATCAATTATGTTTAACAATTGATGACGATGACGATTATCAATAAAATCTACCTTAAAGAGGTAGATTTTTTTATTTTAAAAGTCTATTTGTTGTAAAATAATAAATATGAATATTGAAACCTTTAAGAAACATTATAAAAAAGCGATGGAAATCGCTAATTTAAATCGTGATGAAGTTTTACTTAAAGATATAAGTGCAACTTTAAAGGTTCACGAAACTAAAGCAATTAATAATAGTGATTTATATATTCACGTTACAGAGTTTGAAAAAAGTAATGGAGACAAGATTTATACTCTTCTTGTTGATTATCTTTCTTTACTTCCATTAAATGATTATGAGATTGATTGTCATATATATAACGCCTTAAGTTACATTAAAACAACATATATTACTACTAATGGAATTATGCAGAGTTTAACTTATTTAACTTTATTAAAAGAAGCAAATTTAATTGATGTCTTACATATTAAATATAATCGTTATCATAAAGATTTAGCTTTTGTTTATAATGAAGTTGATGGAATAAACTTTAATATTATTGAGATGCATCAACTATTAATGATTAATGATAATAGTTTTAGATTTAACTCATTATATGATTTAAGTTTTAAAGAAATGAATATTGAGGAATTTACTTATATTATTGTGAGTGAATTTTATGAATTAGGAACTAATTTTGATGATTTAATCTCGATATTTAAGAATCTTTTTATCTATTTTAATTATAAATTATTTAAAGATGATGAAGCTTTTAAATTGCTGCTTAAAAGTTATGATCATGACTATAACTCAAAATATCGAACTTCATCAATTAAACCTTATGACTTTATTTTATTAGTTGATAGTTTCTTAACAAACGAAATAACCTTAAATGATTTTGTTTTCTATTTAATGGATTACTTTAATGTATCAATTAATAAAGATAAAAAAGATATCAATGCTAAATTAAACTTAAAAGAATTCCATTATAGTAGTGGTGATTATAAGTTTGAAATCTAATAATTTATTATTTTAAATTCTAAAATAAGCCATTATATAGTGGTTTTTTCGCGATTTTCTTTAGCTTTCTTTACTAAAACTTCGTGCATTACTAGCATAATAACAAAGAAAATACTTAAGTAATATGGGAAATAGATAACATTAATATAATTAGCAATTAAACCAAAAATAGGAGGCATTGCACAACTTCCAACATAAGCGCTAGCCATTTCAACACCAATTACTGCTTGAGATTTATCTTTACCAAAATTAAATGGTGTTGCGTGAATAATCGATGGATAAATTGGTGCACAACCAAGTCCAATAATAATTAATCCAGCAAGAGTTACATAATCAGGTAAAGGAAGCATTAATAAAACAATTCCAACAAGAATAAATCCTAGACCAATTCGAATCATATTGTCATCATTTAATTTAAATGTTAAAAATCCGCTAATTGCTCTTCCAGCGGTAATCCCAATATAAAATAAAGAAGCAAAGTTAGCGGCGACTTCTGGCGTAATTCCTTTATATAAAACAAGATAACTACTACTCCATAATCCAGTTGTAGATTCAAGAGCACAATAACCAAAGAAACAAAGCATTACGCTAAAAACCCCTTTAATTTTAAAGACTTCTTTTAAAGGTAAAGGTTTTTTATTTTCGTCTTTTTTAGTTTGATCTTCTTTTGTGTTTTGATTTAAATTTTTCTCATCTTCAACACTCTTCTTTTTCCAAAGTGGTGTGCTTAAGAAGAGAATAAGAGTTAAAACACATTGAATAATAGCAACATAAAGATATCCATTATTCCAACTTTTTGTGTAGGTTAAAGCAAGACCCATAATATATGGACCAACAGAGGCTCCAATTCCCCACATACAGTGTAACCAACTCATATGTCGACTCTTATAATGAAGAGCAACATAATTATTTAAACTTGCATCAACACTTCCAGCTCCTAAGCCATATGGAATTCCCCATAAACATAAAGCAATGAAGTTATGACTTATAAAGAAACCAAATAAAGC
>DAIODM010000038.1:0-7490 GCA_036746835.1 Candidatus Onthovivens sp.
ATTATAAAAATTATGGGAAATATGAATTTTAATTTATTAAATATAAATATTCCAAATATTCCTAATATTTTTATTTTTATATACTTGTTAATGGTAATGATATTTTTCTATTTTGCTGAAATAAATTATAAAAGTGCAGCAAAAAGAACAATTTTATTTGTTTGCATACCATTATTAATATATTGTTTGCCAATTAATAATTTTTTCACTTTTGAAATTTCTTTTATTAATGTAGGGCAAGGAGATTCAACATTAATAAGATATAAGGAACAAGCAGTTTTAATAGATACTGGAGGGTTATTATATCAAGATGTTGCAACAAACTCTCTTATACCTTTTTTAAGATCAAAAAGAATTTATGCTCTTGATGATGTTATTATTACTCACGATGATTATGACCATTCAGGGGCATTAGATTCGTTAAGAGAGCATTATCTTGTCAAAAATGTAATTAATAAAGATTCGATGTTTCCTTTTAAATTAAACGATTCCTGTTTATTTGAAAATTTAAACTCTTTTAACTATAAAACTAATGATGAAAATTATAAATCGCTAGTGGTGAAAGTGTCTTTAAGTGATCTAACCTTACTAATAATGGGTGACGCACCTATTGAAATTGAACAAAAGATAATTGATAAATACAAGCCATTTAATTGTGATTTTTTAAAAGTTGGACACCATGGAAGCAACACTTCAAGTTCGGAAGATTTTATTAAATTTATTAAGCCAAAAATAGCGATTATTAGCTGCGGTTATAAAAATAAATTTAAGCATCCATCTGCAAGTGTAATCAAAATATTGGAAAAATATGACATTACAATTAGAAGAACTGATTTAGAAGGAACAATTAGTTATAAATTTTGGGTTTAAATAGTGTAAAATATACCTATGGCATTAATAATATTTGGAGCACAGCCTTTGATGATTAAAAAACAAGTCAAAAAGTTTTTATTAGAGACTTTTTCAAATGCTGATAAATATAATGTTATTTATTTGAATAGTCATGAAATTAGTGAAGGAAATATTATCGATGAATGCGAACAAATGTCCTTAACTTCTTCAAATAAAGTTGTTATTATTGAGAATTCAAATTTTTTAACTGCTGAACATGCTAAAGATAAAATGGAATATAGTAGTGAACTTTTATCCTACTTGAAGCATGAAAATGAAAACACTAAACTTATTTTTACGGTAGTTTACGATAAACAACTTGATAGTAGAAACACAATTGTTAAATATGTTAAAGAAAATGGAAAAATCCTTGAATGTAAGGATTTAAAAGCTGATGATTGGAAACTTTACACAGCAAAATACTTTGAAAGAAGGAATGTGAAGATTTCTGATGATGCTATCAATGAAATTTGCAAAAGATGTAACGGAGACTTAAATGTTTTTATTAATGAAGTAGATAAACTTTTACTATATAAGATGAATGATATAACGCTCAAAGATGTTGATCTTTTAATAACAAAACCATTAGAAGACAATATTTTTGATATACTTGATAAATTACTTCACGGGAAAAAGAATGATGCAATTGAGATTTATCGAGATTTATTATTACAAAAAGTTGAGCCAGTTGTTCTTATTTCTATAATTTCAACAACTTTAACTTATTTAGATCGTGTGCTTTATCTTAATTCTTTGCGTCAATCTTACACTCAAATTGCTTCAGAAACAAAGAGTAATCCATACAGGGTAATGGTTACTTTAAAAGATTTTAGAAATGTCGATAAGGGTTTAATTAGTTCTGCTCTAGATTCTTTATATGAATTAGACAAAACAATAAAACATAATAATATCGATAGATTCTATGGTTTTGAACTATTTCTATTGAATTTTTAGCAAAATAAAAACCGATTAGATTACTAATCGGTTATTTTTTTATAATTACCAAAACTATAAAGTATTAACTAACTTTGAAATTTCAGCTTTTTGTCTAGCGGCAGTCTTACTATGTTGAATGCCTTTAACAACAGAGCGATCAATTAATGAAACAGCAAGCTTTAAATCTTTGCTAGCAGCTTCTTTATCTTTCTTTTCGACATCTAATCGAACATTCTTGATAGCAGTTCTAACTTTTGATTTATAGTTAACATTTCTAACACGAGCTTTTTCACTTGTAATGATTCTCTTTTTTTGTGATTTAATATTTGCCATAAACTTATCCTTTCGATACGTAAAAAATCATAGCAAAAAAGCGTATAAAAAGCAAACGTTTCTTATAATAATTGTCTAAGTTTTTGAATAATTATTGTATAATTATTGCATGAATAACAAAATTGATCCAAAAAAAGTAAGAATATTATGGTTGGGAACACCTGAAATAAGTGCAATTGTTTTAGAAAAGCTTATAAATGATGGTTATAACATCATTGGTGTGGTTGCCTCAATCGACAAGCCAGTTGGAAGAAAACAAGAAATTTTACCTGTTCCAACTAAAAAGGTCGCTATTGCTCACAACATTCCAGTTTATCAACCTTTAAAGATAAGATTAGACTATGAATTTGTTAAAGAGATTAATCCAGATTTGATTCTTTGTATGGCATATGGTCAAATTATCCCACAAGGTCTTTTAGATATACCTCGTTTTGGGTGTTTGAACTTACATGGTTCGCTTTTACCTAAATATCGTGGTGCAGCTCCAATGCAGTATGCTTTATTAAATGGAGATAAGGAAACTGGTGTAACTTTGATGGAAATGGTTGACAAGATGGATGCTGGAAAAATGTATGTTAAGAAGAGTTTTCCTTTAACTGATGATGATAATTTAGATACTCTCATAATTAAAATGGCTAATGCTGGTTATGAATCTGTTGTTAGTGGTCTTTCGGATTATCTTAATGGTTTAAATAAAGGAATTGAACAAGATGAATCGGCTGTTACTTTAACTGCTAAAATTAAACCAGAAAATCAGGTTATCTCTTTCAATGATACAGCTGAAAATATAAAAAATAAAATTCGCGCATTAACAAGTGATCCAGGTGCTTATTTTGTTTATAATAATGAAAATTATAAGGTCGCTAGTAGTAAAGTAGTAGATATTAAGTCGAATATTGGTGAAGTTGTTTCTTTCGATAAAAATGGTTTAGTTGTTGGTACATCTGAAAAATGCATTGCTTTTACTTCAATCCAAAAACCTGGAAAGAAAATGATGAAAATTTCTGACTTTGTAAACGGAAATAAGGCTTTATTTACAAAAGGTGAAATAATAAAATAAATGCTTCGAAAAATCAGTCTTAGTGTTCATCAGTTGGTGGATTTTTTGTTGAGAAAAGGTGATATTGATGACCGTATTTTTAATAACGAAACAATGGAAGAAGGCAGTGAACTACATAGGTCCTTCCAAAAAAAGCAAGATTCCAATTATTTAAGCGAAGTTGATTTAAAAACAACAATTATCTATGAAGATTATGAAATAAACCTTCATGGTAGGGCTGATGGCGTAATTTTAGGTGATAAAGTCATTATCGATGAAATTAAGTCTACGAATTCTTCACTAGAGGAATTTAATGAGAAGAATGAAGGATGGCATTTAGGCCAAGCTGAATGCTATGCATATATGTATTGCCGCGAACATAATTTAGATAATGTCGAAGTTTCGTTAACCTACATTTCTCAAATAAATCACAAAATATTCAGAAAGTATTTTGATCATAATTATGCAGAACTAGAGTCAAAAATACTTGATTATATCCGAAGATATTTCGATTTCTTTAATTTAGTTGAAGAAAAAATATTAGAAAAAGATAAGTCTATTAAAAAACTTGTTTTTCCTTTTTCTTTAAGAAAAGGACAATCAGAGATTATTAAGTTTTCACAAGAAACAATAGAAAAGAAAGATTATAGATTTTTAGAAGCGAGCACAGGATTAGGCAAGACAATTAGCATTGTTTTTGGTGCTTTAAAAGGATCTTTGAAAGCAAAAACCGATAAAATTTTCTTTCTTGCTGCTAAAAATAGTGGTTTTAAAAGTGCAAGTGATTGCCTTAAAATTTTGCGTGACTCGGGACTAGAACTGACTAGTGTTGAATTACTAGCAAAAGAAAAAATGTGCATCAATAAAAATCATAATTGTAATCCTGATGATTGTCCTTTTGCTAGAGATTATTATGATAAAATAAATAGAATATTGGTTAATACTCTTATAAATGAAAAAGAACTTACAAGTGATAAAATTATTAGCATTGGTCGAAATAATTTTGTTTGTCCTTTTGAATTATCACTAGATTTATCTTTATATTGTGATTTTATAATTATGGATTATAACTATTTATTTAATAGAATAAGTTACTTAAGGAGATTTTTTGATGTTCCAGAAGCAACTTATAATAATTTTTTAATTGTTGATGAAGCCCATAATCTTGTTGATAGAAGTAGAGATATGTATAGTGCATCAATTAATTATCTTGAATTTAAGACAGCAAAAAAGTCATATAAAAATGTTCGTAGTAAAGCAATTTCAACTATTTTGAATAAATTAAGTGAAGATTTTGACTTATTTAATAGTTTTGAATCTGATAATGATAATATTCTTTTAGAGACTTTGGACAAAGATTTTGTTGACCATCTAAATAAATATCAAGAGACTATAAGAAAGTATCAAAAAGATCATCCAAAGTACAAAAATTTAGAAAATAAAGAATTTGGATTAAACGTTTTTAAATTTTTAACTATGTATGAACTTTTTGCTGATTGTTATCGCATTTTTGTTAAAAAAGATGGTGACAATTTTTCCATAAATTTATTTTGTGTAGATGCTTCTAGATTTTTGCTAGAATTGATGCCAAAAGTAAATGGAGCTATCTTTTTTAGTGGAACTTTAACACCTATTAATTATTACGAAAAGGCAATTTTTGGCAGGGATGATTTTGCAAATTTGTTAGTTTCTTCGCCTTTTAATAAAGATAATTTATTAGTTTTATACGATAAAAGTATTTCGATAAGATATAAAGATCGTGAGAAATCACTTTATGGTGTTATCGATAGAATAAATTCTTTCATTTCTTCTAAAATTGGAAATTATATCGTTTATGTGCCATCTTTTGCTTATTTGAAAATGCTTAAAGATGTCTATATTAATGAAAACGTTAACGTTTATTATCAAAATGGAGAAATGACTAATAAAGATAAAAATCTTTTTCTTGATAATTTTAAACCTAATCCAAAGAAGACTACTTTGGGTATATGTGTTTTGGGCGGATCTTTCAGTGAAGGAATTGATCTAGTCGATGATAGATTGATTGGAATAATTGTTGTAGGAGTTGGCTTACCATCAATTAGTTTTGAAAATAATTTAATACAGGACTATTACGATAAAAATGGTTTAAGTGGTTTTACTTACGCTTATACAAACCCTGGAATTAATAAAGTGATGCAAGCTGTTGGACGATTAATTAGAGGCGAAAATGATAGAGGAGTGGCGCTTTTAATTGATGATAGATATTCAAATAAAGATTATTTAGAGCTCTTTAATAGTGTTTGGCAAAATAGCAAAAAAGTAAGCTCTATTAATGACTTAAAAAATTCAATTAACTCTTTTTATAACGCTAAAGATAAAGTATAATTTTAAACTATGAAATACGATCAAAGTAAAATAAGAAATTTTTCAATTATTGCTCATATTGACCATGGCAAATCAACTTTAGCTGATAGAATTCTTGAATTGACCAATACAATTACTAAAAGAGAAATGGTTAATCAAGTTCTTGATTCTATGGATCTCGAGCGTGAAAGAGGAATTACAATTAAATTAAATGCGGTAACAGTCGAGTTTAAAAGCGATGATGGTAACACATATGTTTTTAATTTAATCGATACTCCAGGGCATGTAGATTTTACTTATGAAGTTTCTAGAAGTTTGGCTGCTTGTGAAGGAGCTCTTTTGCTCGTTGATGCGACTCAAGGAGTTCAAGCACAAACTCTAGCGAATATGTATTTAGCGGTTGATAATGATTTATGGATTCTTCCAATTATTAATAAAATAGATCTTCCAAGCGCAATGGTTGATACTTGCAAAAAGGAAATAACCGAAAGACTTGGATTAGATGGTAATGATTCTTGCCTAATTAGTGCTAAAACTGGGCAAGGCGTCCATGATGTTTTAGAAAAAATTGTTAAAGACATACCAGCACCAGGTGGAAGTAATGATAATCCTTTAAAAGCTTTAATTTTTGATAGCTTTTATGATTCTTATCGTGGTGTAGTTGTTTTGATTCGTGTTAAAGATGGAATGGTTAAGGTTGGTGATAAGATTCATCTTATGACTAATAATCAAGATTATGAGGTTACTGAGCTAGGTATTCGTACTCCAGATGAAATTAAGAGTGATGCTCTATATTGTGGTGAAGTTGGATATCTTTGCGCTCAAATTAAAGATATAAAAGATATTATGGTTGGCGATACCATAACTTTAGTTAATAATCCTGCAAAAGAAAAATTGCCTGGTTATCGTAAAATTCAACCAATGGTCTATTGTGGTGTTTATCCAACAGATTCTCAAAAATACGAAGATTTAAAGGTAGCATTAGAAAAATTATGTTTAAATGATGCTTCCTTAACATTTGAACCTGAAACATCAACGGCTTTAGGTTTTGGTTTCCGTGTAGGTTTCTTGGGTCTTTTACATATGGATGTAATTCAAGAAAGACTTGAAAGAGAATATGATTTAGATTTAATTTTAACGGCTCCATCCGTAATTTATAAGGTAAATTTAACAGATGGATCACAAATTGAACTTACAAACCCATCAGAATTACCTGATTTAACGAAAGTTGAATCTATTGAAGAACCATTTGTAAAAGCAGAAATGATGACACCAAAAGAGTTTATCGGTCCTTTAATGCAACTTTGCCAAGATCATAGAGGGATTTATAAAGATTTAAAATATTTCGATGATACGCGACAAATTTTAATTTATGATATGCCTCTTAGTGAGATTATTTTTAATTTCTTTGATAAAATGAAAAGTTTTACTAAAGGTTATGCTTCACTTGATTATGAATTAAGTGATTATCGTGCAAATTCATTAACAAAAATGGATATTTTGCTCAATGGCGAACCTGTAGATGCGCTTTGTTCAATTGTATTTAGAGATAGTGCTTATAATAGAGCAATCAAATTAGTTAGCAAACTAAAAGATGTCATTCCAAGGCAACAATTTGAAGTTCCTATTCAAGCTGCAATCGGTGGAAAAATCATTGCTAGAGCAAATATTAAAGCTGTTAGAAAAGATGTTTTAGCAAAATGCTATGGTGGTGATATATCTCGTAAGCGAAAACTTCTTGAAAAGCAAAAAGAAGGTAAAAAGCGTATGAAATCCGTTGGTTCTGTCGATATTCCACAAGAAGCCTTTATGTCAATTTTGTCAATTGATGATGATGAATAATTAGCTAGTAGTTTTTTAGTAAAAAATTAGTGAAAATTAATTGAATTAAAATATATAAAAAATTATAATTCAACACCGTCTAACATACACACATGTGGTGGTT
>DAIODM010000039.1:0-7429 GCA_036746835.1 Candidatus Onthovivens sp.
TTAGCAAATATAAGGACGTTCCTGAACTATGTAGGTCAGTAAAGATTTTCAATAACGACTTAACTGAAGAAGAAAGAAAAAAGGAAACAACCACAATCGAATCTCAAAATTTTGTCTTAATGCCTAGTAAATATATTCGATTTATTGATCATGATTTAGATATTGACTATGAGAAAGAAATGAAAAGAATTCAAAACGAAATGTCATACGTACTTAAAGAAGAAAAAGAATCTCAGAGAATGTTAGAAGAATCTTTTAAAGGTATTGGATATGAAATTGAGAAAAATTAGACTTGGCGATTTTTTTATCTCTTATGCTCAAAAATGTGGGATATCTAATTTAACAAACAATGATGTTTCTGGCATAAATAGAGAAAAGGAATTTTTTGAACCATCAACGCAAGTAGGAAATGACACATCAAAATATAAAGAGGTACCACCAAACTATTATGCTTGTAATTTAATGCACGTTGGTAGAGACAAAGTTTTACCAATTGCTTTAAATCACACATTAACGAATAAAATTGTTAGTCCTGCATATTTTGTTTTTAAAATTAAAGAACAAGATATATTGTTAAGCGAATATTTTTTTGTGTTTTTAAAATCTAATGAGAGAGATCGATATTTTTGGTTTCACACTGATGGGTCTATTAGGGATGGAATGACATGGGATGAGTTGTGTAATATTGAGATTGAAATTCCTAATATTGATATTCAAAGGAAATATGTGAATATTTATAATGCAATGCTTAAAAATCAAAGATCTTATGAAACCGGATTAGAAGACTTGAAACTGTCATGTGACGCTTGTATAGAAAATTTGAAAAAAACCAATAAATCAATTGAAATTGGAAAGTATTTAATTTTAAGTAATGAGAAGAATAGCGATGAGAATATTAACATTATGGGTATCTCAAACTCTCAAAAATTCCAGCAATGCAACTCAAGAGTTGATGGCGTCGACGTTTTGAAATACAGAATAGTAAATCCAATGGAATTTGGATACAGTCCAATTCATATTAATGAAGGTGCTATAGCCCTAAATATGAGCAATAGTAAATACGCGATTTCGCCTATTTATTCATGCTTTAGGACTAAAGATGAATTTTTGCTTCCTGATTATTTAATGCTATGGTTCCAACGAAAAGAGTTTATTAGATATTGCTGGTATAACGCATTCGGAAGTGCACGTGATACTTTAAACTGGGAACAACTTAAAGAATTAGAAATTCCAATTCCATCAATTACTATCCAAAAATGTATAGCTAATATATACTGCACTTATGTTGCAAGAAAAGAAATAAATGAAAGATTAAAAGCTCAGATTAAAGATCTTTGCCCGATTTTGATTAAAGGTTCTGTTGAAGAAGGCAGAAAGGAGTAAATTATGGATTATAGTTTTGTGAAAGGTACATTTTCAGAAGATGATTTAGAACAAGCTATCATTGAACTTTTTAAAGAAGAAAATTACCAATATTCAAAAGGTGATGATATTCATAGAAAATATGAAGATATAATTCTTTTAGATGACTTTAACACATATTTGAATAATAAATATAGTGATGCAAACTTAACTCCAAATGAAATAAAAATTATAAAAGCAAGAATTCAAAATGTTGGCAATCGTCCCTCTTTATATCTTAATAATAAAGAAGCTTTTTATTTGGTTACTGAAGGCTTTGATTTAGAAAGAGATAATATACAAAATCAATCTCTACATATTAATTTTATTGATTTTGATAAGAAAGAAAATAATATTTTTAGAGTTGTAAATCAATATTCGGTCCAAGGAAGCAAATTAAGAAGACCTGATTTGCTTATATTGATTAATGGAATTCCTATTGGAATATGTGAATTCAAATCAGCCATTAAAGAAGATACAACAATTTTTGATGCTTGGAAGCAGATTACTATTAGATATAATCGCGATATTGAAAATCTTATGACATATTGTTTTTTGTCTATTATAAGTGATGGGGCAAATACAAAATTAAGCACGATTTTTACACCATATGAATATTATTATTCGTGGAATAAAGCTGATGATAAAGATAAAGTTTCAAACGGAATAAGCTCTTTAATTACTATGATCAAAGGAGCATTTGCTCAAGATAGAATATTATCGATTTTAAGAAATTTTATTTACTATCCTGAATCAGACATTAAAGAACAAGCCATTATTTGTAGATATCCACAATATTTTGGGGCCTACAAAATGGTCGAGCATGTGAAAGCTCATTTAAGACCAAGTGGAGATGGAAAAGGCGGCACATATTTCGGTGCTACTGGTTGTGGAAAAACATACACAATGCTTTTTATGAGCAAATTAATTATCAAGAGAAACAATGATACATTTAAGAGTCCAACTATAATTATTATTACTGATAGAGAAGACTTGAATTCACAAACTGGCGCGGTTTTTGAAGGTGCAAAAAAATATCTCCAAGAAAACGATATTAGAGAATTCGAATCAAGAAAAGATTTGAAAGAGACACTTAAAGATAAAGAAAGCGGTGGCGTTTACATCACAACAATTCAGAAGTTTTGTGAAGATACTGGACTTCTTTCTAAAAGATCTAATATTATTTGCATTTCTGATGAGGCACATAGAACGCAAATCAATCTTGGCTCTTCTTTAAAAGAATCTGATGAGGGTATAATTGACAGTTATGGTTTTGCACAATATTTAAGATGGAGTCTTCCAAATGCCACTTATTGTGGTTTTACCGGAACACCAATTGATGAAACTATCGCTGTTTTTGGTAAAATCGTTGATTCATACACTATGAAGGAATCAAGTGATGATGGTATTACAGTTCGAATTGCATATGAACCTAGACTTGCTAGAGTAATCGTTAGTGAAGAGCAAGCTAAACAAATAGAAGAGTTTTATAAGCAATGTGAAGATGAAGGCTCGACAATAGAACAAATCAATCAAAGCAAGAAAGCTATGGCAAGTATTTCAAAAATATTGTCTCATCCTGATGTAATAAAAAGACTTGCAAAGGACATTGTTGCTCATTATGAAAGCTTGTGTTCGGAGAAGCCAAATATTGTTCAAAAAGCAATGATAGTTTGTGCTGATAGGGAATTAGCTTTTAATCTCTTAAATGAAATTATAAAAATAAGAAAAGAGTGGTCTATTCCTAGAAAATCAGATAATGATGAACTTTTATCAAAAGAAGATTTAGAGAAACTTGAAGTGCTACCAAAAATTAACTTGGTCGCAACCCGTGACAAAGATGATAGAAGAGCTTTATATGATGCCTGTGGAACTAAGGAGTATAGAAAGAAATTAGATACTGCATTTAAAAATGACAATTCTAATTTTAAGATAGCTGTTGTTGTCGATATGTGGATAACTGGTTTTGATGTTCCATCATTATCCGTTATGTATATTAATAAACCATTGCAAAATCATACATTAATTCAGACCATTTCTAGAGTAAATAGAGTGTTTGAAGGTAAAGATAAAGGTTTAATTGTTGACTATGTTGGAATTAAGAATAACATGATGAAAGCTTTAAAGGTATATGGCGATCCTAAACAAAGCCCAATCGATGAGATATCACTTTCAATAGAAATATTTAGAAATGAACTTTCGTTGTTGGATGATTTGATGGTTAGCTTTAATGCTTCAAAATTTTACAGTGGAAGTCCACTAGAAAGACTTTTGTGTCTTAATAATGGAGCTGAATATGTCCAATTAAGTAAAGATTTAGAAAATAAGTTTATGGACATTTCAAGAAAAATGAAAAGTGCATTTGAAATATCATCTTCTTCTGGTGAACTAACTATTGAAGAAATTAACAAAGCTCATTTTTATCTCGCTGTTCGTTCCATAATTTTTAAGCAAACTAAAGGCTCATCACTAGATACTGAAACTATGAATGTAAAAGTTGAAGACATGGTTAAAAATGCATTGTTATGTACTGGTGTTGAAAATATAGTTAATCCTGATAAAGAAGTAGATATCTTTAGCGATGAATTTTTGAAAGAACTAGACAAAATAAAAATGCCTATAACAAAATTCAATGCGTTAGTTAGATTATTAAAGCAAGCTATTCATGATTACGGAAAAGTAAACAAGGTTAAATCCGCAGAATTCACTGAAATGCTTAAAAAAGTTGTTGATAAGTATAACTCAAGAGATAATTTGGTTTTTACAAGTGAAGTGGTTGAGGATTTTGTTGATGATTTATCTGATGAAATTATCAATATTATAAAAAAATTAAAAGAAGATAAAGAATCTTTTAAGAAACTAGGCATAACGTTTGAAGAAAAAGCATTCTACGATATATTAGTTAAAGTAAGAAATAGTCATAAATTTGAATATGACGATTCTAAATGTATGCAATTAGCAAAAGAAATCAAAAAATTAGTTGATGATAAATCTCAATTTGCTGATTGGTCAACTAAATCGGACATTAAAAGTCAGTTAAATATGGAACTTACAGTTCTTCTTTATGATAATGGGTACCCACCTCAATGGGATGACGAAGTATTTGAAAAAGTACTAGAGCAAGCTGAAAATTTCAAAAAATTTGAAATTTAGGAGGGAACATCATGAGCTTGGATGCAAAAGATAAACAAGTCTATGACTTATTGAATGATAAGTTGTTTATTATTCCGGAAAACCAAAGAAAATATGTTTGGGATATCAATAATTGGAAGGAGTTATTTGATGACATTCTTTTGGTATCTACAGAAAAAGTTGGCAATCACTTTATTGGTAGTGTTGTCCTAAAAGCTGGAAAAGTGGAGGAAGGTATAAAAAGTTATGTGATTATTGATGGGCAACAAAGAATATCAACACTTACTATAATCTTTTGTGTTATTGCGTATATTTATGCGGAAAATGGTGAGGTAGAGAGATTTAACGGATTGAAAAAATCGCTTTTTGCTATGGATAGCAAAGGCAAATATCAGCCCATGATTTCGAAAAACGCAAATAAAGATATAGATAGAATTACTTCATCATTATATTCGGAGAGCTTTTTTAAGGAAGGAACTAAAGTGCCGTCTCTACCTTTTAATGCGTTTTTGCTTCAAAATAAATTATCGAAGAACATTAAAGATTGTTACAGTTATTTTTATGATTCACTACATAATTTCATTAATAATGATATGAATGAATTAGAGAAGATCCAGAAGGTTATTAACTCAATTAGTTATATTGATATTGTTGCAAAAGAAGACGAAGACGCTTATACAATATTTGAAATATTAAATGCCCGTGGTAAACCGTTAACAGATTTTGAACTGCTGCGCAATTTTTTACTAAAATATTCTTCTAAGGAATACAAAGCTTCATTGTTAAATAAATTATCAAATATAGATGATTTGCTTGGTGATAGCGTGGAGATATTTTTAAAACATTACGCTATTCATAAGTATGGTGATAAAACAGATAATAAAGAAAACAGACCTTATAAAATAATAACCAGAAATGAAAAGACAAATGATAAATCCTTATTGTTAGAAGATTTATTACTAAAGGCAGGATATTATCATAAAATTATTACTTGTGAAAATTGTGATAATGTTGAATTGAAAATTTTTAGGTTTTTTAAGCAAAGAAGACAACAACAATTTAGACCATTGGTCTTAGGGCTGATGCATCAAAAAAGCCTAAATAATATTGATAATGAAAAATATCATCAAACATTAAATTATTTGTACTCTTACTTTATTTGTTACAACGTTATAGGCGAACAAACATCGAACAAAATAGATGATATTGTAAAGAAATATTCCAAAGCCTTGGAACAAAACTTCAATGATTCAGTCATCGACAATATGGAAAAATCTATGCTTGATAGAATGCCAAGCCAAGATCATCTTGTTAAAATGATACAGAACATTAAATATTCAAATAAAATAAAGGCATATTCTGGAAGCAAAAACGCAGATAATGTTAGGGTTATTTTTGATGTAATTGAAAGAAAACACGGGAATTTAGAAGATTTACCTTCAACAAGTTTTACTATTGAACATTGTTATCCTGACTCGGATGAAAATGAAACTAATTGTTTGATTGGTAACTTGATGCTTTTAGAAAAAGACCTAAACCAAAAATGCAAAGACAAAATTTTGTCAGAGAAGGCCGCTTATTATAAAGAATCAAAATTAATGTGCCCTCATCTTCTCATTGATGATCTTGTTGATTCTTCTTTCGATATTTATGAAAGGAGTAAAGAAATTGCCACAGAAATTTTTGAATATATTCAAGAATTAAAGCCACTTTAAATATTTTGCTTTTGATATTAAGTCCTAAACACTTATATGTTTAATGGAATTTTGTTAAAGACTGCTCCTGCTAATAACAGGAGTTTTTATTTATGAGTTTTCTAATTAATTCTTTTATCTTTTTAGGCAAACGAATGTTTCTTTACTGAATTTTTAATAATTTTGATTTTAAATGGAAACTTTTTGCATTTTTCCAGCCTTTTAAGTGAAGGAACATTTTAGAGAAAAGTTAAGTTTTGGTCTTTTTCCAGCCTTTTAAGTAGAGGGAGTTCAAGTAAGAACAGGAGGTTTTAATGACGGAAGAAAAAACAATGAAGGAATTAGAAGGGATGAAAGAAGAGTTCACTAAAGAGGATTATCAAATCCTGGCTAGAATCTTAGCACCGGCAGTGCTGAAGGTTATCAATAGGCTTAATACACCAAAAAGAGAAAGAGATAGTCTTGTTTATGATGAAGAAAGATCTTATAAGAGAGGTGGCGTTGTTTCTTTTGGAAAAAGAAAAACAAAACTAGAAGAATACAAAAAGGAATTTGCTATCTATAAACCGATTCTAGTAAATGATTCAATGGCACAACCAAGGTGCTAAAAGACATTTTGGGCCCAAAAAAGGGAACAGGATAAGCGGGTGCCGCATTCTGCAGCACTCCTTATCTCTGACTAGCGTCAGCAGTGGGAAACCCACATGTCGATAACGGATTAAAAAACCTGTCAATAGCAAGTTTTGGTAGTGGAAAAATTGTGGTTTTCAAAAAAGTCAGGACTTTTCCCGGACCAAATAACGACATACCTATTCCTTTAATGGTTCTAAAAAAAGACTTGTTTCAGTAGTGGAAAAAGAGTTCTAAAACTCCAATCGGATTGGAAAGAAAAGCAAAAATCAGGGGTTAAAATTCTAATGAATAGATATTCGTAGATGAATGGAGGTTTCAAGATATGAATGGAGTTATATACGCAAGATATTCTTCCGACAATCAAAGGGAAGAGTCTATCGAAGGTCAGATAAGGGAGTGCAATGCCTACGCCCAAAGGAAAGGAATTGAAATAATCGGTCAGTATATCGACCGAGCACTTTCAGCAAGGACGGATAACCGCCCAGAGTTCCAAAGGATGATTAAGGAATCCTATAACAAAGGATTTCAAAATGTCATCGTGTGGAAAAGAGACCGCTTCGGCAGGAACC
>DAIODM010000040.1:0-6120 GCA_036746835.1 Candidatus Onthovivens sp.
GCTGATACTGGTTACATTAGTGCAACTCCAGCTATTACTGATGGTTTCTATACTGATAGCATTCATGAAGAATATGTTAAACTTGTTAAAGGTTTAATTGCTGGTACTTCTACTGATACTGATGTCTCATCATTCACTTCAACTTTAGGTACTAAATATAGTGCAAGTGTTACTGAGACTTTAGCTAATGATAAAGAATATCTTGCTCTCTTCTTCAATGGCAAGATTGCTGCTGCTCCAGATAAAGCCACTCAATTAAATGCTGCTTATAAAGTATTAGTTGCTGCTGTTGGAACTGGTGTCAATGTCGCTTGGACAGCTAAAGCTGGTGAGACAGTTACTGGTTTAACTTCTGGTGCTGCCGCTAAAAATATTGATACTTCATGCACAACCTTTGCAACTATCAATACTTGGTATAAGTTATCATACGAATTGCTCGCTTCTATCGCTGCTGGTGGAACTGTTACATTCGGTACTTACGTTGCTGCTTAGTTTTTAACTAAATAATTAAAGGGGCACTTCGGTGCTCCTTTTTTTATGAAAATAAAAATAATTCTATTTTCCTTTTAGATATTAAAAAATGATGTTGATCCGATAAAATCGAATTAATTTAATAATAATTTTTTATATTAAGGTCCTATTTGTTATTTAAAATCGATATTGAATAATGTATGATTACAATATGAGGTTTTATAAAATGAAAAAGACAAAAAAATTAGTTTTGGTTATGGCATTTTTATGTGCAGGAATTATGCTTGTTCCTTTATGCTCTTGTGGATCAAATAATGGAACTAGTCAAGTGGAAGGATCGATCCACATTACAGGATCATCTAGTGGATATGTTGGAGATACAATTATTTTAACAAGTGATGTTGATGGTGTTTTATGGGCTTCTAGCGATAACAATATAGCGACTGTTAAAGATGGAACAGTAACATTAATTAAAAAAGGAACTGTGACAATTAAAGCTTCAAAAACCAATTATACTGATGCAAAATTTATAATTACAATTAGTGAAAAAACTGTTACTCCTATTGAAAATATAACTATCACAGGCACCAGCACCGTAAAAGTTGGTTCAATTATTACTTTAACGAGCAGTGTAAGTGATGTTACATGGGCTTCTAGTGATACAAAAGTAGCAACAATTAATGGAGGCGTTGTAACTGGTGTTTCAGTTGGTTCAGTAACGATTACAGCTTCAAAAACTGGATATAATTCAGGAACATTTAATTTAACTGTTGAAGAAGGAGAATCCGATAAAGAATATACTTTAAACTACGATGCTTCTAAAGCTAAAAACTTAGCAGCTAATGTTCCATCTGGTGGTGTATATATTAAAACTGATGGGATTAGTGATGATTTTGATGGAATTAGATTTGACTATCTTAATAATCAAGTTGGAGTTGCAAATTCTCCTTATAGTAAATTTAATTGTGTACAATTAAAAGCTAAAGGATTAGGAGCGATTTCTACTAGTGAAATTACGTTGAAATCATTAACACTTGATTATTACACGACTTTTGCTGATGAATTTAATCTTGTAGTTAAAATTGGAAGCACTGAATTAAAAGCAACTCCTAGTGAAGCTGTAAAAACAGGTGATTTAGTAAGTGGCAAATATGAGTTATTAAAATATGCACTAACTTATGATATTCCATCATCTTTGACAGGAAGTATGATTATGGAAAGTCCAAAATATGCTAGTTATTTTAGTAATTTGAATATGGATTTCCTTGCTAAAAATAGCGGAAGCAATTTGCCATCTATGAAAATTAGTGGCTCAAAAAGCATTAAAGTTGGTGGTGTTACTCAACTTAAGGCTTTTGACAAGGATGGAAATGAACTTAATGGTGTTACTTGGAAGGTAACTAGAAACTCTTCAAGTTGTACTGTTAATAGTGATGGTTTAGTTAGTGCTAGACATTGGGGATCATCTATTGTTACTGCCTATAAAGAAGGCTATCAAGATACGAGTGTTGAAATTAATGTCGCGGGTTTAGCTTTGGTAACAAACGGACCATCAAGCGTTGGAGTTGGGGAAAGTTTGGTTTTCACTGCGAATGTCGATGGTAGTGAATATTCTAATATTGGATGGATGTCTTCTGATCCAAGTATTGCAACGGTTGATTCAAATACTGGTGTTGTAACAGGAGTTAAAGCTGGAACAGCAGCGATTACATGTATTGATAAGAGAAATATGTATTATGCTGGTAGTATAACAATTACTGTTGAAAGCACTGTTACTTATTCAACTATTTCAGAAACAAGAAATATGAGTAGTGGAACCAATGTTGTTTTAAAAGGATTGGTTGTTCAAAAAGATGCAAAAGGTTTTGTTATTTATGATGGAACTGGATTTATCGATTATTATAACAGTAATTTCATTGATGTTGATGTTGGCTCAGTTTATAAATTTACAGGTAGTTTGGTTGATGCTTCAACTAATTATTATTGGAACAAATTTACTAGTAAATCAAAATTAACATATGCCAAGATGTCAGGCGTTGTAATTTCAACTCCAAGTGAAGAAGCGTATGCTACTTTATATCCAAGTGGATTTGTAAGTGGGTCGAAGGCTAATATGGGTCATTTGGTTGCTATAAAAGGTCATTTAAATGCTGCTGGAAAATTTGTTTCAGAAGATGAAACAGGTACAAATTATGTAAGTTTTAATGATTCAAATAATGCGCCTACTTTTGTTACTGGGAAGCGCTATTTAGTTAAGGGAATTGTTGGTGACAACAAATATTGTTCAATTTATTTGGTTAGTTCAAGTGAAATTGATTTTGAGACTCCAACTTCAATTGCAATTAACGATGCTTCTAATGCATCCTTAACTTCTAGTACTTGTTACCAAGATGGTTCTGTTCAATTAAAAGCGACCGTTAACCCAGAAAAGGGAACTTCTCAAGATGTTTCATGGTCAATTAGTGATCAAAGCGGAAAAGTTACTATCGATTCAAATGGTCTTGTTAGTGCTACTGTTGATGCAACAACCGGAACATATACTGTTACGGCTAAATCAAGTTTATTAGCAAGTATCACTACAACTTATACGATTACTGTTGCAACTAAAATTAAAGTATCTAGTGTGGCAATTACTGGTAATTCAAGTGATGCACTTTTACAAAATGATACTAGACAATTAAGTGCGACTATTTCTCCAAGTGATGCAACTGTTACAGATGTTAAATGGGAAGTTAAGTCAACTCCTTCTGGTGCTGTAGCTAACAAAGTAACAATTGATTCAAATGGTCTTGTTAGTGCGGCTACTGGAGCTACTGCTGGTAATTATGTTATTAGATGTACTTCGCTTGATGATTCAACGAAATATGCTGATGCTACTGTTTTAGTTAGTAGTGAAGTTCTTGCAAAATCTACTGCTTCAACGGCAACAATGCCTTCACTTTCAGGCACTTATGCAAATAACAACTCTGCAACATTTGTAATTGATACATATTTATCTTTAAAGTTATATCAATGTGGAAAGGCTTCTGGGAAAGAAACTATACAGATGCAAAAGACAAATTCTTATATCTATAACAGTACTTTCTATGCTGATGCCTCTTATAAATACTATATTAAGTCTATTGAAATTAATTTTGCTACGGCTGGTGATGTATCCATCTATTCTTCGACTGGTGATAGTGCATTAAGCACGAAATCTTCTGGATCTACTGGATTAGTTGGTAATAATTCAGCAAAGAATACGAAGTTTGTTGTAACAATGCCAGCGAATACGAAATATTTCCAAATTCTTAGTAGCACTAGCGTTACCTCTCAAATTTCTAACATAATTGTTACTTATAATAAAGTAGCTGTTTAGTTAATTGATATTTAATTTAGTGTTAGCCAGGTGAGAAATCACCTGGTTTTTATATAGAATATTTTTCTAATAGATTTATCGCTATTTTTTTATTATGATAATAGGTACAGTAGGAGTTGATTTATGCAGACAATATTTATTGCAGTTTTATTGGGATTATTATCTAGTTTACCTATAAATATTAATAGTGCGGCATCCGTAGATTCTACATCGATTTTTTATGATCACACTAGTAGTGAAGTTAAAGCTTATTATTCTTCTTTAACTGATGGATTAAAAGGCGATGAATTATTGAGTGCCCTTCAACCAATTTTGAAAAATAATCAAAAAGCTTTACCTAAATCAGATGTTGGTTCAAGTTGGAAATACTTTGTTCTTTTAGATCGTGATTGGAGTAAAGACCCTATTGGTAGTGAAGATTATGGGACTTCTTGGAAAACAGATAATGTTATATGTCGTCCTTTATATGAAGATACTTTTACATTTGTTTCAAGCGCATCTCCTGGTAATAGTGTAAATAGGGAACATGTTTTCCCTAAATCACATGGCTTTCAAGATAAAAGTAGTTATGCACCATTTGCTGGTACTGATTTACAGAATTTACATATGGGTGAAGCTGCTAATAACCAAAAAGGTCATGCCGATTATCCTTATGGCAACGTTGCCGATAAATCTAGCGCAACTAAAATTAAATCAGTCATTTCAGGTATTGTGACTGGTTATACTGGTCTAAACAGTAATGGAATTACCGTTTATGAGCCAATGGATCGGGATAAAGGCGATATAGCTCGCTCAATATTTTATATGGCCGCGAGATATCATACTTATGATGCTTCAGTGAGTAATTCTCCTGCTTTAAAATTAGTAGATAATCCTAAAGATATAAGTGGTTCAGTTTATGCTAGTGATACACAAAATAGTCCTTGTGAATATGGTGTTTTAAGTGATCTTCTTAGTTGGAATATTTCTGATCCAGTAGATGATTATGAAATTCATCGTAATAATCTCGTCTTTAATGCCTGCCAATATAATCGTAATCCATTTATTGATTATCCATCATGGGCTGAGATTGCTTTTGGAAATTCTTCAATGGGAATAAACAAAAATACCGAACCAAAAGTAATTGGCGGAAGTATTGAGCCAAGTTTAACAAAAGAGAAAACTCCCGAAGCCACTTATGATGAAACGACTAAGACTTTAGCTAATTTAGTGGCGGACTCTTCTTATTATTTAGTTTTAAATGATGGCACAAAATTAACTGTTACATCATCTAAAGATAGTGGTCAAATTGTTTTAAGTGATTATTTATCGAGTCTGAATGACAAAACAATTGTTGGTCTTATTAAAATTGGTAATAATACAACCACTAGTGATAGTGACGCACAACCTTTATCTATTCTTATTAAATCTGAAACGACTATGACGAAGGAAGTAACTCCCGCTGGAGTTTATGATGAAAGTACTAAATCAATTACCAATTTAAATGCTAATAGCAATTATTCTTTAGTTTTTAGTGATTCAACCAGTTTAAAGGTTACGAGCGATGCTAGTGGCATCATAAGTTTAAACAATTACTTAAGTGATATTTTAAATAAAAATATTGTCTGTTTAGTTAAACTTGGTGATAACTTAACCACCATTGATAGTGATCGCGAAACTTTAAATATCTTAATTACCGAAGAAGTTGTTAAGGTTAAAGAAGCGACCCCAAAGGCGACATATGATTTAGGAAAAGAAGTTTTTACAAATTTAATTCCAAATGCTAAATATAATTTGCTATTAAGCGATAAAACGACTTGTGAAGTCATTAGCGATTCAAACGGAATCATTACCTTAAAAGATTATTCATCTTCTTTAAATAACAAAACCATTATTGGTCTTATTAAACTAGGTGATAACTTTACCACCATTGATAGTGAGGTTGAAAGTTTTAATATTTTATATAATGAATCTCAACATACGTCTTCTTTTATGGATCGTTATAGATATCTTATTTATACTTTAAGTATTATTGCGGTTATTCTTCTTATTATTATTGCGATAATTATTTATTTTAGAACACATCGAAGAAGAAGACGTCGTAGATAAATAAAGCGACACCATTGAGTGTCGCTTTTTTATATTTAATTTGATTTATTACAGATTTTTATCACTTTTTAAATAAAGAAATGAATAAGTTAAGAAAATCATTACTAATTTACTACTGAAAACCTTAAAAAAGTTTAAATTTATCAATATTAAAAAAGTATTAAAAAAAACATAAAAAAGTTCTTGATTCCTAAAATCTTTTA
>DAIODM010000041.1:0-6104 GCA_036746835.1 Candidatus Onthovivens sp.
TATTTAATATAGAAGAAGTAACTTGAATATATTGAATACTTTTATTTTTAAAGGCTACAAAATCTACTTCGGTTTTATTAAGTTAAACAAACAATTTTTTAATAAATAAATGCAATAAATCATTAAAAAGTCGACTTGTTAGATCTATAAATACAACTAATAATTTATATGAACTCTTTATCTTTAAAACTTTCTAGTCCCTTAAAGTATTTTCTTTTTTTATATATTCCATAGATTTTCATTTTTGTGGAATACGTTCCACAAAAATAGAAAACTCAATAACTTTATGGAATATATTCCACAAAATTATAAGGCTTGTATTCCTTCAATTAAGAACTTAATTGCCATTACTACAAAGACAGTTCCAGCAATATAAGGAGCATATTTATTTAAGATCTTTCCAACTTGCTTACCTAATATCGTACAAATAAAACTTAAAATGAAAGTAACAATACCAACAATTGCAAAGGTTGTTAAAGCAATACTAATTTCTTTATCAACATATAAGAAACCTAAAGTTAAACTATCGATTGAGGTAGCTATTCCTTGAAGAGCAATATCTCCTGCACTCAAAACTTTATGTTTCTCAACGATTTCTTCTACTTGTTCACCTTTAGCGATCTTCTCTTCTCTTTCTTTTGCTTCTTTTTTATCTTTAACCGCATCAAGGATTGCTTCTACAATACTTTTAACACCTAAAATGCCTAAAATCCCGGCAGCAATAAATGGAATATACTTAATAATATAATCTTTAAATGCATAACCTACAAAGTAACCAATCACTGGAGTTAAAAATTGCATCCCACCAAAAACAAGAGCCAAGATTAGCATCTTTCTTTTCTTCATGTTTGGTTCTAAGATTCCATCACTAGCTCCAACACACATGGTATCTACTGCATCAACAACTCCAAGTAACAAGGCTTCCCAAATATTCATAAATAAAAAATGCACCTTTCTATCAGTGCATCATTTATCTTATATATACAAGATCCATGAACACTAATAAGTTATTCATGAGTCTCGCCATTTAACTTGAGCCAGGATTTTTATTATCCAGCATGTTGACTCAAGACGATTTACGCAGGTTACTCCCTCAAACAAATGATATCTTAATAAAACTTAAGACTAAAAGCAATATGATTTGCTTAATTAAACCTCATTTAATTTAATTAATTAATATAGAGTGAAAATTTTTAAGGTTTCCATATAAAATTTTCACTCTAATTAAGTTACTCTAAACTAGCTTTAACTTCCTTATATATTTTTAATGATTTTTGTAAATCTTCTCTTATTGAAAGATGTTGAGGACAACGTTTTTCACATAATCCACACTTAACACAACCTTCTGGTCCTTCTTTAGGATTTGTCATATGTGATTCATAATCCCAAACCATTGCTTCTTTATCACCAAACTTAGAGTAACCATTAATTGCTCTAAAAATATATGGAATCTTGACACCTTGTGGACATGGTTGACAATATCTACAGCCAGTACAACCATTAAAGACTCTTTTATTAAGTTCACTTCTTACTTTTTCAACAAGAGCATTTTCTTCTTCATTAAGTGGTCTAAAAGTATTAAAGGTATTTATGTTATCTTGAACTTGCTCCAAACTTGACATACCACTTAATACAACATGAACATTATCGTGACTAGCAACCCAACGATATCCCCAACTTGAAGTTGATGCTTTTGGATTATAATCTTTAAAAATCTTATCAATATTACTTGGAAGATTACTTAAACTTCCGCCTTTTACAGGTTCCATAATAACAAGCGGAATGCCTTTCTTTTTAGTAAGTTCATATCCCTTATTACCAGCTTGGATATCTTGATCAATGTAGTTATATTGAATTTGACAAAAATCCCAATCATAATAATTTAAAATTTCTTCAAAAACATCATATTCATCATGAAAACTAAAACCTAAATGATGAATTTTACCAACCTTTTTCATTTCAAGAAGGAAATCAAAAATACCACTCTCTTTAGTAAATTTCCAAGTATTCTTATTAAGAGCATGAATTAAATAGAAATCAAAATATTTAACTTCTAAATTATTTAATTGTTCTTCAAAAATACGTTTAGCATCATCAAGAGTTTTAATCATCATTACTGGCATTTTACTAGTTACATAAAAAGTATCTCTTTTTTTAGTACTTAAGAATTTGCCAACAAACTTTTCATCTTGATAATCAAGATACATATAAGCATTATCAAAATAGTTAACTCCACTATCGTAAGCAAGATTAAGCATCTTGTTTGCTAACTCTTCATCAATCTTACCATCACTTTTAGTAGGTAAACGCATACAACCAAAACCTAATAAACTTGTTTTAATACCTAATTTTTCCCAAGTACGATAAACCATTTAAAAGTCCTCCTTAATTTCTACATTATCACCAACATTCTCTTTTAATATTTTATTATAATTTTCGAGAAATTGATAAACTAAATCTTTATTGTTCATTATGATATCGCCATGTCCATCAATAAAGGTAGCCACATCATATTCCTTAATCTTTTTAATTAATTCATAAGTTAATGAACGATTAATAGTATAAGAATCATCTAAGATTTTTCCTGCTAAAGCGTCACCAATAAACATTACTTTTTCTTTATTTAAATAGATTAATAAACTTCCTTTAGCGTGACTATTTGGTAATTGATCAATTGTTACTTCTTCTTCACCTAAATTTAAAGTTAACTTCTTAGTAAATAGATTAACCGGAAACTTAATATACTTACTGGTTTGCTTAGAAGCAATCACAGTATAATCTTTAAAATAATTAATATTATGCAGATGATCATCATGAAAATGAGTAATTACAACATATTTAATTGGTGATAAATTGTATTCTTTTATCCCATTAAATAAACTCTTAACCTGTTCTTCTTTATTACCAACATCCACTAATAAACTAAAATCTTTACCAACTACTAAAGATAATTTAGGACATGGTTCACTCTTATTTCCTAAAACATAATAGATAGATTCATTTAGTTTTTTAAATTCGTACATATTATTTTTTAAGTTCAAATTCACCTGATTTAATTACAATATTAGTTGAATAGAATTCTTTAATTAAATTATACATTGCTAAAGTATCTTTACTTCCAGCTACTTCATAATTTGAGTGCATTGCAAGTTGACTTAAGCCAATATCACAAGAAGTAATACTTAAGTGAGATAAAGAAATTGCTCCTAAAGTTGATCCTCCTCTTACATCACTTTTATTATAGAAATATTGATAAGGAATCTTACTAACTTCACATAACTCTTTAATAATTGAAGCACTATAGGCGTCACTAGTGTAAGCCATATTACTATTAAACTTAATAATTAAACCTTTATTTAAATAGACTAAGTTATTTGGATCGCTAACTTCGCTATGATTTGGATGAACTGCGTGACCATTATCTACACTTAAAATAAACGATTTATGAAGAGCAATTTTATATTCTTCATCACTCTTTTTTAAAGCACTATTAATTCTTTCTAAGGTAGAAGTAAGTAAATCACTATCGGCTCCATTACCTGTCATAGAACCAACTTCTTCATTATTAAAAGCGCAATAAACCCCTATATAACCGCTTATATTACTATTAATGAAGCCTTTTAAGGTTAAATAAGCATTTTCTAAATTATCAATTTTACCTGCATAAATAAACTCATCATCGAGTCCACCAAGCGTTGCTTGTTCACGATTATAAAGATAAAGATCATAACTAACGATGTCTTTTTCATCGCACTTTAAAACACGCTTAATCGCTTCATTAACACTACTTTTATAGTTAGAATCATTACCAATAATAGGCATTAAATCCACTTGAGGATTATATTCAATTCCTTTATTAATATCACGATTAAAATGAATACAAAGATTAGGAATAATTAATAAATCTTTATTTATATCAATTATTTTAGTAACTAATTTATTATTTTCTTTTATGATAACTCTTCCAGCTAAACTTAAAGGTTTATCAAGCCAAGTTGAGCGAATTAATCCTCCATAAACTTCAACTGCTAATTTATGATAATTATTACTTATAACATCATTACTCATCTTAACTTTTAAAGCAGGAGAATCGACGTGAGATGCACAAATTTCATAGTGATAATCTTTTAATTCGCTTGGTAATTTAAAAGCAATGATACTACTATCGTTTCTAACTAAAAAATAATTAGTATTTAACTTTAAATTAAAAGGTTCTTCTTCCTTTAATTCAATATATCCTTCATTTAAAAGAATCTCTTTTAAATTATAAGTCGCATTATATTCGCTATGCGTTTTGTTTAAAAAATCAATTAAGCCTTTATTTAGTGTATCCATAATATAACCTCATTACTAAATAAGATTATATTATGTTTTTAGATTAATACCTTAATAAATTGGAGTAGGTACTGCAAAATAATAACTACATAATGTACCTAAATTATGTCTAGCTTTAAATGCTGAATATGGCATTTTATAGTAAGTATCAGCCACTAAACTATCTCCCCAAGTAGCATCAACACAATACCAAGTTCCATCAAGTTTAATATAATTCCAAGCGTGTCCAGTATTAGTTGCATCAGTAACAGACGTACTGCCCAACCCTAAAATACAGGTTACGTTATTTCTTAAACAAGCTAAGTCATACATTAAAGCATATCCTTCACAAACTACTTTCTTTTGTTTAACTACACCAGCAACACTATGAGCGTAAAGATTAGTAGCTGGAGTTGTTCCATCACTTTCAGTAGCATAACTAACCTGAGCAATAAGTTGATCATAAAGTGCTCTTGCTTTTAAGTCATCAGTTGCTAAATTCTTAACTAAAGTTGTAGAAGCACTAAGGTAGTCTTCAATTAATGCATCAATTGTTGACCTATAAGAATAAGCATAATATTCATCATCTAAAATTAAACTAATGGTTGAAGTTCCATAAGAGAAACTTGCATCAACCCAATAAAGACTAGGATTATCACCTCTAAATAATTCAATGACGGATAGAATATCTTCACTATCACTATCGCTAATTGAAGTATAAATCTCAGACAAAGAAATAGTTCCAATTGTGTAATATTTTGTTCCACTTAAAGAAATCGCAGTTGCATCTTTATTAGAATTCATGAATTTAACCGCTGTTTCCCAAACTGCACAATAAATATAAGTAAATTTATTACGAAGGGTTCCAGTTAAAGTAGAATTTAAGTAATCCCAACCATAAGTAATTGAGTCACTTAAAGGAATATATGTAAAATCAGACTTAGTTGTAGTATTTAAATCGTAATCGGTGGTTAAAGTGTAACCCATTGTTGTGCTAGTTGCCGCAATAACCGTAGTTTCTTTTCCAGTTTTAACTGTGCTAGTTGTATATTGAGCAATAAAGTCTGTATCACTATTAATTACGGTACTTGTTAAAGGTTTATCCCAACCACTAAAAGTATAAACAGTAGTACCATCATTTGGTCTAGTTGGAGTTGATCCACTATAAGTCGCGTAACTTCCTTTATTTACCGTTGTTGATAATAAAACACTATTATCATAATTTAAAAATCTAACGTTATATTTTGTTATAGTACTTGCTTCATATTGAGCAATAAAAATAGTATCAACTGTTATATTAGTTAAAGGTTTATCCCAACCAGTAAAGGTATAACTAACGCCATTTTCTTCACTTCTAGTTGGTGTAGCACCACTATAAGTAACCGTACTTCCTTTAGTAACTGTCGTCTCATAAAGGACGCTTAAATTATAATTTACAAAGGTACATTTTAAGGAATCTGCATCGGCAGTTGTTGTAAATAAAGCTTTATAACTTGCATCTTCCGTAGCTTCTTTAAGTTCTGGATCCCAACCACTAAAAGTATAAATTAATCCATTTTCACTCTCGTGCTTAGGAGTTGGTCCATTATAAGTAACCTTTGTTCCTTCAATAAATTTCTCACTAAAAAGAAGAGTATCATCATAATTATAAAAAGAAATATCATAGATATTAACTTTAGTTGAGCAACCTTCTAAAACACTAAAAATAAGTGCTAAACCTGCTAATTTAATAAAAGTGTTTTTCATAGTAGACCCCCAATTTAATAAAGATAATTTATTTTTTTATTTCT
>DAIODM010000042.1:0-5912 GCA_036746835.1 Candidatus Onthovivens sp.
CATTCAAGTTATATTTTCTATAATAAAAATAGTTATATAAATATTTTAATTTTGAAAGGAAATAATATGGATTTAAGTAAAAAGCCTTTTTATCTATCAAAAAAGGAAATTGATGAAGTTAATAATGAACTTAATAGTTTAACGACTGAAGAAAAAGTTTACCAAATGTTTTGCGTTTTAGGTGATTGTTATACTAAAGATGAATTAATTAATTTAGTGAAGGCTGGAATTGGTGGAGTTTTATTTCGACCTATTAAAACAATGAAAGAAATTAATAGTGAATTTATTGAATTAGATTCATATTTTAAAATTCCTTTACTTCATGCTTCTAATTTAGAAGAAGGTGGTAGTGGCGGAGCTAGGGATGGAACTTTCTTCTCTAGTCAATTAGGAGTTGGGGCCACTAATAATTTAGCTGATTTAAAAGCCTTTGCACTAGCTACAGCTTATGAAGGAATAAAAACAAATATTAACTGGACTTTCTCTCCAGTTAGTGACCTTAACTTAAATTATCGTAATCCAATTATTAATTGTCGAAGTTATGGTGATAAGCAAAATCTTGTTAAAGATTTTACTAATGGTTTTGTAGAAATTCTTCAGGAAAAAGGTATTGCTTGTTGTGCAAAACATTTTCCAGGAGATGGCGTAGACTATCGTGACCAGCATTTAGCTCCAACTTATAATACATTAAGTAGTAATAAGTGGCGTCAATCATATGGACGTATTTATAAAAATATGATAAATCATGGTTTATTATCTATTATGGTTGGACATATTGTCGAGCCTGCTCTAGAGATGGAATATAATAAAAAACTTAAGTTAGAAGATTGTTTGCCCGCTTCTTTGTCTAAGGAACTCTTAACGGATGTTTTAAGAGGCGAACTTAAATTTAATGGTTTAATTTGTAGTGATGCCACCATTATGGGTGGCTATACGATGGCCTTAGCTCGTAAAGAAGCAATTCCTACATCTTTTAATAGTGGAATAGATATGCTTGTTTTTTCAACTGACATTTATGAAGACATAGAATTTACCTTAGAGGCAATTAAGAATAATAAATTAAGTATTGATCGAGTAAATGAGGCGGTAAGTAGAATCTTAGCCTTAAAAAAGAAAGTCTGTAAGTTAAATAAATCGATGGACGATTTAGATCTTTATTCTTTATCTAGAAAAGTAGCAAGTGATGCAATAACCCTTGTTAAAAATAATAGTAATATCTTGCCAATCAGTTTAAATAAATATAAATCAATTAGATTAGAATATTTAGGTAGTAAGGAAGATAGTGACAAAGAATACATAAATTATTTAATGAGTAAACTAGTTAATTTAGGTTATAAAGTTGAATTATATAATCCATTTGAAGATGATTTACATGGAGTTAATAAATTAAGTAAAGATCGTTTAACTTTAGTTGTTTTAAATTATCCACCAGCGAGTAATCAAGTGACAGTTAGAGTTTCTTGGTGTCCTAAACACGCTTTCGAAATACCTCGTTTTGTTAATGAAGAAGATTATATATATGTTTCCTTTGCTAATCCATATCATTTGCAAGATATCCCACGCACCAAAGTTTATATAAATTGCTATACCTTTAATAAACCAACAATTGATGCTTTTATTGATAAATTAATAGGGAAAGAAGAATTTAAAGGTATCAATCCAATCGATCCATATTGTGGATTATTTGATACTAAGTTTTAATAGTTGATGGTTAAATTGCTAGATTTAATCTAATCAAATTATTGGAAAATGATAAGATAAAATTTAGTGAGGAATATGTTTAAGAAAAACACAAAACTTGAATTGAAGTAATCAATTTGTCAACTTAAAGAAGCGATTATTTTTTGGGGTTCCATGCTCAACAAAAATAATTTTAGTGCTGATTTGGTTAAAAAGAGGAAGCTAATATTACGCATGAGAATCAAAATAATTTAAAAGCATTACCAAACAAAGTATTAATTGAAGATGTTTTTGAAGAAGATAAAACTATTATTAAAGTTCATGTTGAAGGAGACGATGCTCCTTATTTATATATGGTAGATATTATATAAGAATAAATGATTCAGATATTTTAATCTTTCAATCTCAATTAGAAGAGTTCTTTTCTAGTAAAGATGACAGTTATTCAAAGTAGAAAAAAAGTGAAACAATTTATACTCCTGAAGATATTGATAAGATAATTAGGCTATTAATATTCTTTTCTCTATCTTATCTTTTATAATCTAATATAATATTGATATTAATAATTAGGAGATATAAATATGGCATGTACAACAATTCTTGTTGGTAAGAAAGCAAGTTATGATGGTTCAACTATCATTGCTAGAAATGATGATTCACCAAGTGGTGTTTTTTGTGCGAAAAAGTTAGTTGTTATTGATCAAGCTAAACAACCAAGGAAATATAAATCAAAGATTGCTCATTTAGAAATTGAATTACCAAATAACCCTTTAAAATATACTTGTATGCCTAGTGTGGATACTAGTGAAGGTATTTGGGGAGCAGCTGGGATTAATAGTGAAAATGTTGGAATGACTGCTACTGAAACAATAACCTCGAATCCACGTGTAATGGGCGCTGATCCTTTAGTTGTCTATAAGCCACGAAGTAAAGGTAATAATAAAGAAATCGCTGGTGGGATTGGTGAAGAAGATTTAGTGGTCATTACTCTTCCTTATATTCATAGTGCAAAAGAAGGAGTCATTCGATTAGGCAGTTTACTTGAAAAATATGGAACTTACGAATCAAATGGAATTGCCTTTAATGATAAAGATGAAATTTGGTGGCTTGAATCGATTGGTGGTCATAATTGGATTGCTCGAAGAGTTAAAGATGAAGAATATGTCATGATGCCTAACCAATTTGGTCTAGATCGTTTCGATTTTAATGATGCTTATGGCGAGCAAAAAGAAAATATGTGCTCAAAAGGTTTAAAAGATTTGGTTAAAGATAATTTTTTAGATTTATCAATTGAAGGGGAATTTAATCCACGTTTAGCCTTTGGTAGTCATGATGATAGTGATCATGTTTATAATACTCCACGCGCTTGGTATATGGGTCGCTACTTTAATCCTCATACTTTTAAATGGGATGGAGAGAATAGTGACTATAATCCACTTAGTGATAATATTCCTTGGAGTTTAACGCCTGAACATAAAATTACGATTGAAGACGTCAAATATATTCTTTCAAGTTACTACCAAGGAACGAAATATAATCCATATAGTAAGGTTAATGATCCTGAAAAAGGTATTTATCGACCAATTGGTATTAGTCGAACGAGTTTCTTAGCTGTTTTACAAATTCGCCCATATATGCCTAAAGAGATTAGTGCACTTGAATGGGTGGCCTATGGTAGTAATGCTTTTAATGCTCTTGTTCCTTTATATAGTAATATGAACGAAGTTCCTGTCTACTTTACTAATACCACAAATATGGTTAATACAAATAACTTTTATTGGTCTAGTCGATTACTTGGGGCTTTAGTTGATCCACACTTTAATTTAACCAGTATCTTTATTGAACGTTATAGTGGTTTAGTTAGTAATTATGGTCATGAAATCATTAATAAATATGATAAAGAATATAAGAATAATAAGGATGCTGCTTCATTAATTAAAAAAGCGAATGAGGAAGTAGAAAAGATGATTATTAAAGAAACTAATAAAACCCTAGATAGAGTTTTATATACAGTTAGTTGTAATATGAAAAACGGTTATAACCGTAGTGATAATTAGTTTTTCTAATTAAGTTTATTAGTTTAATTAAGATAGATAAAAAGGTGCAAACTTGCACCTTTTTATTTTCGTTTGATTTTCTTAAAGATTTTTGCTTTTGTCATCAAATTTAAGGGCTAGATATGTTATATTAACTAGGTGAGGTTATTAAAATGATAAAAATTAAAGATAAAGATTTTTTAAAAAGAGAAATTAAAAATATTTTACTTGTTTTAGCGGGTTGCTTTGTATTAGCTTTTGCGGATGCAATCTTTATTATTCCAAGTAATATTGTGAATGGTGGAGTAGATTCTTTAAGTATTATTATTAATTATTATCTAGAACCAATCTTAAAGTTTAATGTAACAGACTTTACATTAATCTTTTTTCAATTAATCTTTTGGATTTTAGGGATTATCTTTTTAGGAAAAAGATTTTCTTTACATACTTTGCTTGGAACAATTATGTTCCCACTTTTTTATACGATTATGCTAAGAATCGATTTAATTAATCTAATAGGAATTAATACGATATATCTTAAAAATACCAATAGTGATGGTTCACTTAATTTAGCTCTCTTAATGATGTCTGGTCTCTTTGGTGGAGCTTTAAGTGGAGTAGGCGTAGCACTTACCTTTTTAGGTAATGGATCAACGGGTGGAACTGATGTTATTAGTTTTATAATTGCTAAATATAGTGATGTTAAGCAAGATGTCAGTGGCTTTATTTTAGATGCCTCCTTAATTATACTAGGTCTAATTTGTTTTAAAGATTGGGAACTTGGGTTAGTTGGTATTTTAAGTGCTTTCAGTTGTGCCTTAGCTGTTCAATATATTTTTGTCTATGGAAACTCCTATATTATTGCGGATATAATTAGTGACCAAAACGATCTTATTTTAAATTTCATTCATCAAGAATTAGGCCATGGTTCAACTTTAGTTAATGTAATTGGTGGATATAGTCAAGAAAAACGTAAGATGGTAAGGGTCTTAATCTTAAAAGTAGAAATGAACGAACTTAAAAACTTTATTGGAACAGTTGATCCTAAAGCCTTAGTAACCTTTACCCAAGCCAAAACGATTAATGGTTTTGGCTTTGAACCATTTATGGTTAGTAAACAAGAAAAGAAAAAGATTATTCGTAAATATATAAAGAAAGATAAAAATAAAGGAAACAATTAATTATATATTTTTGTCGCAAATGTTGTATAATAAATGCGACAAAATTATGAGTATCGAACAAAACATCTTAAAATACATTAAAGAAGATAAACAAAAAACATTTTGCATTAAAGATTTTCTTCTTTTTGGCGATTATAAAGCAGTTGCTAAATCAATAGAAAGATTAATTAAAAAAGGGATATTGAGGAGGCTACTTCCAGGTATATTTGACTATCCAATTATTAATGAATATTTAAAGATAATGAGTGTTCCAAATATTACCGAAGTGGCGAATGCGATTGCAAGAAATAATGGTTGGTCTATTATTGCTTCGAGTAATTTAGTTTTATATAATTTTGGACTATCTACACAAGTTCCTGCCGTATATGTATATTTGAGTAATGGACCATATCGAAAGTATCAAATAAATAAAACTAAAATATATTTTAATAGAGCCTCACAAAAGTATTTTAATGTTGATAGAAAGATTGGAGAAACTATCGAGGTTTTTAAAGTTGCAAAAAGATTAAATTTAGCATTAAAATTAACAGATTATGCCCGCATTATTAATGATCTTAATTTAAATAATCAAAAAGAAATAAAAGAATTTATTATAAATTCCCCAATATGGTTGCAATATATTATTAAAGAGATTATCTATAAGGGGAATTATGAACAAGGTCGCAAAACTAAATGATGATGAAAGAGATGACATAAATTTCTTCCAAGTGAAAATCATATACGGCAATTAAAAGAAGATTATGAAATGATGAAAGAAATGATCTTTTCTAAACCACCTTCATTTGATGAAATTTTAGATTTTTTAAAAACTTTAGAAGAAGAAATTAATCGACTTATATTCTATAAATAGTTCAACTTATTAAAAAAGGCGAGTAATTAAATACTCGCTTTTTAAAATCTATACATTAATTAATCTTTTGAATAAGCGTAAATCTTTTTAAAGTCTTTAATATCAAAACTATTTAAATCAGCAAGAAGGGTAAATGGTTTAACATCATTTTCTTTAAAGTTACCA
>DAIODM010000043.1:0-5607 GCA_036746835.1 Candidatus Onthovivens sp.
AACTATTTAAAACTTTAACTTGAGGTCTAACAACTTTTTTAACATTTCCATCAACGAATGGATTACGTAAATGAGCCTTATTAATTAAAGTTAAGAATGGATATTTACCACCCATCTTAAGTAATTTAACATACTTATTCCAAGCTTTATCTCGATTCTTATCCATCTCGCACTTAAATTCAAGAGCAAGGGCTTGAGCCAAACAATAATCGATATAATAGAATGGGGATTGATAAATATGAGCTTGTCTCATCCATAAGTGACCTTGAGCATATTCAAAACCAGTATAATCAAAATCTGGTCTATATTTATGATCAATTTCCGCCCATTTCTTGCAACGCTCTTCATGAGTTACGGTTGGATTTTCATAAACCCAATGTTGGAACTCATCAACTTCACATCCATATGGTAAGAAGGATAAAGCACTGCTTAAATGTGCAAATCGATATTTGTCTGCTTGATCTGCAAAGAATAAATTCATCCATGGCCAAGCAAAGAATTCCATACTCATTGAATCAATTTCGCAAGCTTCCATTGTTGGCATACGATATGATGGAACTTTAATCTTACTACCAAGATAGCCTTGGAAACTATGACCAAATTCGTGGGTTAAAGTATCAACATCCGAACTTGTACCATTACTATTTGAGAAAATAAATGGCATCTTTAATTTTGGAATATAGGTCATATACCCACCAGTCATTTTGCCTGGTTTAGCATCAAGATCTAATAATTTATCATTCGCCATTTTATCAAAGAAATCACCAGTTAATGGAGACATTTCGTGATACATCTTACTAGCACATTTTACAAGATAGGCACTATCACCACATGGTTTTGCGTTACCGCTTGTAAATTCAAGATTGTAATCTACAAATAATGGATGCTTAATCCCAATACGAGATGCTTGTCTCTTTCTTAATTTTGAAACAACTGGCACAACGCTTTCATAAATTTGTTTACGATATTGTGCGACTTCTTCTGGACCATAATCTAAACGTCCCATAACACGATATTCATATTCGATAGCATTTTTAAAGCCTAAAGTCTTAGCAATCTTAGTTCTAACACTAACAAGATCACTATAAATCTGACCAAGTTCTGCATCATGAGCCTCAAGATATCCATAGTAAGCTTTAGCGGCTTCTAAACGAGTATCTCGATCTTTATCACTCATAAATTTACCAATGCTTGATAAATTATAAGTATTTCCTCTAAATTCAATCTTCGCTCCAGCAATAACTTGTTGATACTTATTAACTAATTGATTTTCTTTAATCTTATCTTCAACAATTTCAGGTTTAAAAATCTTAAATTGATTTTCAATACGATCAAACATTGTTTGACCAAATTTCTTAACAAGTTCATCTTTAAACTTGCTATCCATAATAGCATGATCAAATTCATTTAAAGCAGGACTTAATTTTGGTCCAACTTCATCACAAATATCGCTTAATTTAGAAATCTTTTTATCATTCATATCGATAGAATGACGAATACTGATAACAGTAAAATTAGTTTCTATTTTATCGCTAAATTTGAAAGACTTTTGAATAACTTTGATTGCTTCTTTAGCATCTTTTGCTGCTTTTAATTCAGCAGTCATTTCTTTAATTGAAGCAATAATCTTTGCTTCGTTAGGTTTAGTAGCCTTTAATTCATCAAATTTCATATTTACCTCCGTGAAATTTATTTACTTTATTGTGTCGATTTCTTCTTTTTTAAATAGAACTTTAATCCACTTAGTGAAGAATAAATTTCGCCAATAATTGTAACCCACAACATATGTATTATATAACTGAATCGTCTCAAAATACTTAGTATTTAATGCATCAATTGAATTTAAATAACTAGAAATCGATTTAACATCATCACCACTTTTGAAGTTAATAACGATTGATTTAACAAGAGAATAGACATTCTCACTTTCATTAAAAACACCTTCAAGTTCTTTAGCGGCAACTGGCTTATAATTTTTATAAGCATTGAGTTCATCAAATTCAATTAATTTAGGATTATCATAGCCTAAACTAACTAAAAAATGTGAGGCCTTATCGAGTGTTTCATACTTTTGATAAATAAAAACATTGATAGATTGTAAAGAGTTAACTATCTTGCGTTTAAACTGATGCATAAAGTAAAAACTTATGACAACATAAGTCAAATATATAAAGATAATTGTCCCTATAACAACAATAAGCAATATTCTTCTAATTAATTCAGAACTCATGTTTTAAATTATAAACAATTTTATAAAAATATATAGTCTTTTGACTATATAACGATATTTTGATAAAATTGTAATACCTATGAAAAAAGAAATTATCGCTCTAATGTACGATTTTGATCGTACGCTTGCAACACAAGACATGCAAAATTTTGGATTTATTCCTAGTTTAGGAATGACTCCAGCCGAATTCTGGAATAAAACAGAAGAATTTTGTCATAAATATGATACTGATAGAATTCTTGGCTACATGTATGTGATGATTGAAGAAGCTAAAAAACACAATATTAAAATGACTCGTGCTTGGTTAAAAGATCAAGGAAAAAATGTCACATTTTATCGTGGTGTTTTAACTTGGTTTAAACGAATTAACGAATATGCTGAATCAAAAGGACTTAAATGCGAACACTATTTAATTACTAGTGGAAATAAAGAAATTGTCGAAGGCACTGCTATTGCTAAAGAATTTGCTCATATTTTTGGTTGCGAATATTGCTTTAGCGATGAAACAAAAGAACCAATTTGGCCAATCAACATGGTTAACTATACTCAAAAAACTCAATACTTCTTTAAAATTAGTAAAGGTGTTTATAAAAACCATGAAGATGAAAAAGTTAATGAAAAAACTCCTAATAGAAGAATTCCATACCGTAATATGATCTATTTTGGTGATGGAATGACTGATGTTCCTATCATGATTTTAGTTAAAAATAATGGTGGTACATCAATTGCTGTCTATAAAGAGAATAACGAAGAAAAGGTCTCTTCACTTTTAGAAGATGGACGTGTTAACTTTATTTGTAAAGCTGATTATAGCGAAGGTCGTGAGCTTGAACAAATTGTTAAACTCATTATCGATAACGCAAGTATTCAATCACAACTTGTCTCTAAGTATAATCACAAGGTCAATAAATAATTATGAATTATGGGATTATTTTACTCGGAGGAGATAGCCTAAGAACTTCTACTTCCTTACCAAAACAATATATTGTAATTGGTGAAAAGGAAGTTTTTTTATATCCTTTTGAACTTTTTCTTAAAAATGAAAGAATCGATAAAATAATCTTAGTCGCTAATAAAGACTACGTTGATTTTGTAAAACTTAAACTTGTAAATTACAAAACTAATAAAGAAATTTACGTAATTGAAGGCGGATCAAGTCGTCAAGATTCTTCTTTTTTAGCTTTATCTTTTATTAAGAAAAACGAAAAAGATTTAGATAGTATAAATGTAATTATTCACGATGCTGCCCGTCCTTTATTGACGTCTAAAGTACTTAATAGAGTACTTGATGCTCTTAAAGATAATGAAGCTATAACAACTTATTTCCCAAACTACGATTCGCTTTTAGTTTCTAATGATGGAGAAATGGTTAATGATTATCAATCAAGAAAAAACGTATTTCGTATTCAAACTCCACAAGCATTCCGTTTTAGTTTAATTTATAAAGCTCACGAAGAAGCTTTAATTCATCATTATAATGATGTAACAGATGACTCTATCTTAGTTAAAAAAATTAATCATGATGTTAAAATGGTAATGGGTGATTTATTTAATTTTAAAATCACTACTTTTGATGACTTAATGATAGTTAGAAAGATTATTGAGGGATAATATGGAAGAAAAATTCAAAGAGGGAGATATTGTTGAAGGAATAGTAACTTCGATAAAGAAATTTGGAGTGTTCCTTTCTTTTGAATATGGTTACGTAGGTCTTCTCCATATTAGTGAAATTAGTACAAAATTTATCGCAAATATTTTTAATTACTTCGAGATAGGTGATACAATTAAAGTCGTTGTGAAAAGTGTCGATTTAGACACAAAATCTTTGAGTGTCTCTATAAAAGCTTTACCTGATAGTGATAATCCTTACAAAGCAAAGGATAAAACTAAAAAGGTAGTCGGATATATTAAAGATGTCGATTTTACCAAGCTAGATAAAGCTTTATCTAAGATGGTTGAAGATGAACTAAAGAGGGAAAAGGAGAAGTTGTAATATGATCAAAGTTGGGTTTGATTACATTAAAAAAAGTCGTTTAGCTAATTTAGATGATTATAAGGATCGTGTTAAAGAAATTCACAAGATGATACATGATAAAACCGGTCTAGGAAGTGATTTCCTTGGTTGGGTTGATTATCCAGTGAATTATGATAAAGATGAAGTAGAACGTATTATTAAAAAAGCAAATGAGTATCGTAAAAATTACAATACTCTTGTTGTTTGTGGAATTGGCGGAAGTTATTTAGGTGCTCGCGCTGCTATTGAGGCCATCAATGGTTTACATCCTTTAGATTCAATGGAAATTGTTTATTTAGGAAATACTCTTGATCCTAACTATATTTCTCAAACAATGAAATATCTTGATACAAGAAATTTTGCAGTTTGTGTTATTTCAAAAAGTGGCACTACTACTGAAACCTCAATTGGTTTTAGATTATTAAAAGATCTTCTTGAAAAGAAATATGGTAAAAAAGAAGCAGCAAAGAGAATTGTTGCTGTAACTGATAGAGAAAAAGGTGCCTTAAAGACTTTAGCTAATGCTGAAGGATATGAAACTTATGTTCTTCCTGATGATATTGGTGGAAGATTCTCAGTTGTTACGCCAGTTGGTTTATTTCCAATTGCATGTGCAGGAATCGATATTAAAGAATTCTTAGCGGGCTTTGCTGATGGTCGTAAAGAATACGATAATCCAGATGTCTACACTAATGAAGCTTATAAATATGCCTGTCAACGTAATTATTTATATACTCATGGTTATTCAACTGAAATGTTAATTAGCTATGAACTTCAAAATAAGATGCTCATTGAATGGTGGAAACAATTATTTGATGAGTCAGAAGGTAAAACTAGTAAAGCTTTACTTGCTGCAAGTGCTATCTTCACTACTGATTTACATTCAATGGGTCAATTCATTCAAGATGGTAGTAAGGTTCTTTTTGAAACCGTAATTTACGTTAATACTCCTAAAGATGATTTAGTAATTGAAGCTGATAAAGATGATCTTGATGGATTAAATTATCTTGCTGGAAAAGATTTAAGTTTTGTTAATCACAAAGCTTATGAAGGAACTTTAAAAGCTCACTCAGAAGTTGGAGATGTTCCAAACATCACTATTACTCTTGATAAACTTGATGCTCGTGAACTTGGTCACTTCTTTGATTTCTTTATGAATGCTTGTGCAATGAGTGCTTACATGTTAGGTGTTAACCCATTCAACCAACCAGGTGTTGAAATCTATAAGAAGAATATGTTCCATTTACTTGGTAAAAAAGGTTATTAGACTTTTATTCTAGACTACTATTTGATACAATACGTTTTGCGCTCTCTTGATTTTATATATTTCCTTTCAGGATAGTGCAAAACGAAGGAAGCTATA
>DAIODM010000044.1:0-5575 GCA_036746835.1 Candidatus Onthovivens sp.
AGAATATATACATTTATTAAAATATATGAAGCCTTATAAAAAAGAGGCTATTTTAGGCTTTTTATTTACTTTTATCGAATCTGGCCTAGAAATTTTCATTCCATTTTTAATGAATATGCTCCTTTCAAAAGGTGTTTATTTTGATTCAGCAACAAATAAATATGTAATGAATAACGAACAATTAATAATAATTTCTTCTTTAATGGTTGCTTGCGCTATTCTTGCTTTTACTTTTGGTGCTTTAAGTTCTAGATTTATCGCAGTTGCTGGAAGGGGATTTGGCGCTGAATTAAGAAATGCAGTATATAAGAAAATAGAAAATTTTAGTTTTAAAAATATCGATAATTTTCGACAATCTTCATTGATCACAAGATTAACAGATGATAATCAAATCATTCAAAACAATTTTTGCACTTCTTTTAGACCACTTGTTCGTGCACCAATTCAATTAGTTTTCGCGGTTATATTTTCAATTTTAATTTCACCAAGTCTTTCATTAATTCTTTTTATAGCGATGGTTTTGATAGGTATAATGTACTTTTTTATCATTAAATCAGTAAAACCAAAATATAGAAAAATGCAGGAAGAAACTGATGTTTTAAATCAATATACAAAAGAAGCAATTACAAATGTCAAAACTGTTAAAACATACGTTAAAGAAGATTATGAAATTTCTAAATTTAATGTTAATAATGATGAACTTAGAAAAACATCAATTAAATCTTATGGAACTACTTCTTTAAATATGCCTGTGACTAACTTAATTATGTTTAGTACAACAATTGCTCTTCTCTATTTTGGAGGAATTTTTGTAATAAACGCTCAATATGGAGTTACAACTGTTAATATTGCTTCTTTTTTAACCTACTTATCGCAAGCTCTTGCTTGTTTTAGAATGTTAAATAATGCATTTACACAAATTAATCGTGCAGAGGCATCTTTAGAAAGAACAATAGAAGTTTTAGATGAACAAATTGATCTAAAATTCGATAACGAAAGCAAATTAAAAATTGTTGATGGAGATATTATCTTCAATAATGTGTCTTTTAAATACTCTTTATCAGCAAAAAATAATGTTTTATCAAATATTAATTTGCATATTAAAAAAGGTGAATTTATTGGAATAGTTGGCCCTACTGGTGCTGGTAAAACTACCTTAACTAATTTAATTAATAGATTTTATGATGTCACTGATGGTGAATTATTAATAGATAAAAATAACATTAAACTATATAGTGAAAACGAAATACACAATAAGATTTCTTTAACTTTCCAATCACCTGTTTTATTTAAAGGTACTATTTTAGAAAACTTAAAATTTGGTGATAAATATGCTTCTTTTGATGATGTCGTTAAAGTTTGCAAAATGACATGTTGCTATGATTTTATCACCACTATTTTAGAAAATGGTTTTAATTTTATGGTTTCAGAAGGTGGAACAAATATTTCAGGTGGTCAACGAGAAAGAATTTGTATTGCTCGTGCTATTTTATCAAATCCTAAAGTTTTAATTTTAGATGATAGTTTTAGTGCTCTTGATCACTTAACCGAAAGCAAAGTAAAAGAAAATTTAGATAAAGAATTAAAAGATGTGACTAAAATAGTTATCTCACAAAAAATAAGTGCTATTAAAAATGCAGATCGAATTATTGTTTTAAATGAAGGAAAAATTACAAATGTTGGAACGCATAATAAGTTATATAAAATCGATCCAATTTATAAAGATATGTGTGACTCACAAAAGGAAGGAGTATAGTTATGAAACAAATTAAAACATATGCTCGTCTTTTGAAATACTATAAGAAAAACGCTCCACTATTAGTTCTAGTTTTTATTCTTGTTATCTTTTCTTCATTCGCCAATATTTATGGTACCTTTATGTTAAAAGATGTTATAAATGCCATAACTGCTGCGAGCGAAAATGCTCAAAATCCTCTATTATATAGTGATTTTATTGATAAAATTCTCAACTTAATCTACTTATATTCCGCTGCCGTTTTAGCAATTATTATTTATACTCAAACAGTAATAAGAATTTCACAAAGAGTTATTTATAACATTCGTAGCGAACTTATTAATCACGTTGAAAAAATGTCTGTATCTTATTTTGACAAACATAAACGAGGTGAAATAATGACCTATTTCACTAATGATGTTTCAACGTTATATGATGCACTTAATATAAGTTTTGCAAATATTATATTTAGCTTTAGTAACATTATTGGAACCATCATTTGTATGTTTTTAATTAATGCTTATTTATCATTAATTGTTTGTGTTTTCATATTAGCCGAAACAATATTCATCTTAGTTAATAGTCATTTCACTCAAAAATATTATCGTGAAACTCAAAATGAATTAGGACACATTAACGCAATTGCTGAAGAAGATATTAATGGAATTAAAACTATTAAAGCTTTTAATCATAAAGATGATTCATTTATTAAATTTGAAGAAGCTAACGAAAAATTACGAATAGCAGCCACTAAATCAATCTATCACACCGCAATCAACACTCCTGTTATTTCTTCATTAGCTTACTTTAATTTTGCTATCTCTTGTCTAGTTGGATGCTTTATGCTCGTTAATGGCGAAATTAGGTTTGGTGAATTATCCAGTTATTTAGTTTATGTTAGACAATCTAGTTCGCCATTTAATTACTTTACTCAACATATTAACAACTTACTTACTGCTTTAAGCGGAAGCGAAAGAATCTTTAATTTTTTAGATACTAAAATTGAAGAGGATAATGGTTCAATTACTTTTGTTAAATTAAGTGATCAAAAAGAATTTAGTAAAAAATATGCCTGGAGAATACCTCTTAATGATGGAGCTTTCAAAATCAAACCTTTAAAAGGTGATATAAAATTTAAAGATGTTACATTTAGTTATAATGGACAAAAAATTATTCTTCATGATATAAGTTTTTACGCTAAACCAGGAGAGAAGATTGCTTTTGTAGGTTCTACTGGAGCTGGAAAAACCACCATCATATCTTTACTTTCACGATTTTATAATATTGAAGAAGGTGAGATTTTATATGATGGAATCAATATAAAAGATATTAAACTTGAATCTTTAAGACACGCAATAAATTGCGTAACACAAGATACTCACCTATTCTCTGGAACAATTAAAGATAATATCCGTTATTCAAGAATGCATTCCACTGATGAAGAAGTTATTGAAGCGGCAAAAATTGCTAATGCTGATAGTTTTATTTCTCGTTTACCTGAAGGTTATGATACCTATCTTTATGATGATGGACATAATTTAAGTGAAGGACAAAGACAACTTTTAGCCCTTGCTAGAGCTGCTATTTCTCATCCACCTGTTTTAATTCTTGATGAAGCAACAAGTAATATTGATACCCATACTGAAAAACTTGTTAGCGAAGCAATGGATAAACTAATGGAAAACCGCACTGTTTTAGTTATAGCTCACCGTCTTTCAACTGTTAGAAACTGTGCTGCTATTCTATATCTTGAACATGGTGAAATAAAAGAAAGAGGCACACATGAAGATTTACTTGCTTCAAAAGGCCTCTATTATGATTTATATAATGGTAAAAAAGAATTAAGTTAAGGAATTAAATAAATTGCACAAAAATAAGGTGGAATTATATTAATAAAGTCTTGATGATAATTTGAAATAATCATTTTACGATCACTCTTATCGTTATCAATAATTTTATGGTGACTTAAATTAATAACAACTAAAAGTCTTTTTCCATCGTATTCACGAATAAATTTAGCTACATTTTTATTAGAATTTAATTTTTTAAATTCACCATACTTTAAAACATCACTACTATTACGATATTTAATTAAATTTTTATAAAAATTAAAAATAGATTCTTTATCATTTTGTTCATATTCAACGTTAATATTTTGATCTAAATAATTATTATTAACTTTAAGCCAAGGTGCCCAACCTTTGTTAAATCCAGCATTTATTCTATCATTCCATTGCATTGGAGTTCTTTCATTATCTCTATTTTGAAGATCAGTCATTTTAAAAGCTAATGACTTTGGAAGATGAAATTTTCTAAATAAATTATATAGGTTATGAACAACAATATCGTGATTTGCATCGATATTAGGCTCTTTTTCCGTCATGTTTGTCATTCCAATTTCTTCACCTTGATAAATAAATGGGGTTCCTTTTAAAGTTAATAAAAGCATTCCATAGGCTTTTGCACCTTCGTCATGATATTTCACTTTAACAAAACGCGAAACACTTCTTAATTGATCATGGTTTTCAAGATACAAGCAATTAGATACACAATTTTCTTGATATTTATACATCACTTTTATTAAGTCACTTGGATGATAAACTTTCTTAAAAATAGGAACTAAATTACATTTATCAACGCCTTGATGCTCAAAAGTAATACACATATTAAGTTCGTTATTTTTAATATATTTATTAGCAATTTCTGGGGTGCAACCTTGGATTTCTCCCACCATAAAAGCATCATATTTATCAAGAACATCTTTTCTAAATCTTTCTAATAATTTATGATTTCCATCCTGGTTTTCATAAAATTCTTTCCCAGTTTGAGTTAAACGTGGTTTTCCATTATTTAAACTCGTTTTATAAGCGTTACTAATTGTGTCACATCTAAAACCATAAACACCCTTATCAAGCCAAAATTTCATTATTGATTCAACTTCTTTAATGACATTTTCATCATGGTAATTTAAATCAACCTGTTCTTTGCAAAATAAATGTAAACAATATGTAGTTTTATCACTTTCAAGAGGTTCCCAAGCACTTCCAACAAAAACACTTTGCCAATTATTTGGTGCTTTATTAAATTTACGACCTTTACCACGTGAAAAATAATAGTAATTTCTATATTTTGTAGTTGGATTATTAATTGCTTCTTTAAACCACTTATGTTCAGTTGATGTGTGATTAATAACTAAATCCATCACAATTTTAATATCACGAATTTTTGCTTCGTGCATTAAAACATCAAAGTCTTCCATCGTTCCAAACTTTGGATTAATTGCCTTATAATCGCTAATATCATAGCCCATATCAACTAATGGTGATGCATAAATTGGTGATAGCCAAATAATACCAACGCCTAAATCTTTAAGATAATCTAATTTACTAGCAATACCTTTTAAGTCACCCCAACCATCGTTATTTGAATCACTAAAAGAAGCTGGATATATTTGGTAAACAACTCTTTCTTCATAAGGTTTTTTCATATTAATAATTATATCTAATATAGTGAAAATAATAAAGTTTGCATTTAAAAAGCATCGCTTTCACGATGCTTTTATAAATTACTTATTGTCTCCGTATTTTTCACGTTTAGCGTTATAGAAAGTGTGTAAGTATTTATGAGCTTTTTCACTTCCGAATTCGCCAAAGTAATCTTTATAAAGAGTGATAATATCTGGATTAAGGTGAGATCTACGAACTTTTCGTCCACGATCTTCACGATATAAGACTTCTGCTCTCTTTTGACGATAAGTTTCTAAAATGTCTGGATCTTCGTTTGGAAGGAATTTTGGATTAACGAATGGTTGACCACCACCATTAATACAACCACCTGGAC
>DAIODM010000045.1:0-5123 GCA_036746835.1 Candidatus Onthovivens sp.
ATTAATGAATTAACTAGGCATTAATTTACGCATTTTCTCGACACTTTTTCATTTTTAGGAGTTTTTGAACACAAGCACCACACGTCTAAGGTGTTAATAAAATTTATCATTAATCTTTTATATTCATTTCCTATATTGATCAATAAAGTTTAATGTTTAATGGAATTCTTTTATAGAAATTATTTATTTATCTTTAATAAACAGAAATTATTAATTTAAGAAATTTTTCAAAAAATATTTTCCTTCAACCGTGATGAAATATTATTCAAATTATTTCGATGATATGCTAGTAATTTTGTGTTTATTTATAAAAAACTATACAAAAGTTTCTTTTTAAGAAACAAGGGCCTTTTTTCCATTTACAATCACATTTTTTTAATAGAAAATATTTTTAGGAAGAGGAGAAAAAAATGTTTTACAATCAAGAACTAATCGATTCCATAAAGGTCAATGAATTATACGATGATAAGAAAATACATAAGGAAGGAACTATTTATATAAGTCCATACAATCTTGGAGAATTTATGGTTGAGTTAGCTAAATCATATGCGGACTTATCAAGTAGTATGATTGTTAGAAGAACCGGAATTAATAAATCAACCTTATCAAAGATTATTAATAATAAAGATTATGTACCAAGTAAAGATACAGTTATTCAATTTATTTTTGCCTATAAAATTGAATATAAAACAGCTGAAGTTCTTTTAAATAGAGCAGGCTATTCGCTTAATAGTTTTAATTCAAGAGACTTATTAATAAGCTATTTTATCGAAGAAGGGATGTATGATTTAAATTCACTAAATTATTGTTTGATGAAAAACAACTTAAAGGAAGTTAGAGGTAGATAAATGAAGTATAACCATGAAAATGCTAATATTATTGACGAGAATGTTAAAAAACAAAGTAAACCTTTTGTTTTCATCAATGATCTTATAGAAAATAATGATGAGAAGGTTGGTTACTTAAAATTCAATGCTTTTAAAAAGTATGCAAAATATATTAATAAGCCTTTAAAAGTTGAAGCTTATATGGCTATGACATCCGTTGAAATAGAGTCAACTAGAAAAATTTTCAAAGATTTGAATTTTGCGAATTTGTATCTTAAATTTAATATTTTTGCTTTAGATTTGAGCGAGATGAATTATAATCTAGAATTTTCTTATTTTATTAAGGTAATAATTGTATTTTGCTCCTTAATAGATAAAGAACAATACATTGATAATGACCAGTTTAAAGATTATCTAGCGGATATTAGTAAGGAAGATGATATCTATACCGATTTAAAGAATCATATTATGTTTTATCTCAAAGGTTTCTTAGACTTTTATACATTACTTAATTACTTATATGCTTTTATTAATTATTGTTTAAGCTTATTCGAGAAAATAGATTATAAGGATAAAGAGACTTATCATAAACTTAAAGATAATTTAACTAGATATGGTGATTATGAATGGTTACCAATGAAGGTCTATCTTATTTATAACAACATAAGTATAGGTGAACAAGTTCTTTTCTTAGCAACTGCGTACTGTTATATTTCCCCAAGTGATGATCTTCAAGTTTATGCAAAAGCTCTTTTACTAGCTTATTTCTCATATGAGCCATATTGTCGATTTATTCCTTATACTCCTAAAGTTTTCATAGATAATACTTTTGATTGGAATGATATTACTAAAAGTAAGGAGAAATCATTTGTTCAATTAAAAAAGTTTATCTTAACTAATAGAAGTGAAGAGATGAGAGATTATTTTAAAGAATATCCAGATCTTGATTTCGATATGAATTTAGGTGCATATATAAACTATTTTGAAGCGAATAATGAATCCATTAATATCAATTTTCTTATTAATCATTTTACAAATTATTATGAAGTTTATAAATTTGAAGAAGATTTATCGCGTGATGATAATAAATTTATGAAATCAGTGGAAGATGGATCATTTACGAAAGAAAATTTAGAACAGTATTTAGTTTGTTATCAAAAAGGCGATATATTGCTACATGATTTGGCCCATTTTACCAAACTTTATTGTTATGTGCATTTAAAGATAATGTTCAAGAATCAATCTAATCGAGCTTAAAGATTACCTCCTTTGAAAAGTTTCATATTTTGTATCTTTAAGCGATTAGAAGAGATGTGGTGTAGCCTCAAATGAGGTTACATCTAAGAGGCGTTAAGCATTAACGCCTCTTAGATGTAATAAGTACATCAACCTAGGTAAAAATAAATTTAATTGAAAGGAATTAATGTTATGGAATTAACAAAAGTAGTTGTTTTGAACGACCAAATGATAAGACTAGATGAGATTGCAAATATTGGAGATACTATTAATTTACAAAAATTAAAGGTTTTAGATGACACTTTCATAAGAAAGTTAATTGAAGAAGGCAAAGACAAAGTTTATGAAGAAAAAATAAACGAAAAAATAAATGCCTTAACTAGCTCTCACACAAAAGACTTGAAATTACTTAACGAAAAGAACAGCCATGATTTAGATCAAGTTAAGAATGAGTTAAATCATCAAAAGGATGCTGTCGTAGCAGAACTTAATTCAAAAATTAAAGAGTTGGAAGCAAAAGCAAAAGAACAAGAAAGAAATTTTAATTTTATAAAAGAAAGTTTTTCTAAGGAAAAAGAATTAGCAATTGAAAAATCTAATAAAGAGATTGAAGAAAAATTTAGTAAAGAGCTTCAAGATCTTAAAGAAACAAACGCTTCGTTAAATGAGAAGTTAAAATCAGTTGAAACGCAAGCCATTACTTCAACAAAACTTAATGATCAAGTTGAAATTAATAAACTTAAAGAAGACCTTCTTCTAAAAGAGAGGATGATTTCAGAATTAAAACTCCAAAAGAATGTATTAGGAGTGAAGCCTCTTGGCGAACAACTTGAAAATTGGTGTATTAATGAATATCGACAATATGCCACAAGTGGATTCCATAATTGCACCTTTATAAAAGATAATGAACTTGTTCAATTTGATGATAGTGATAAGAAAACAAAAGCGGATTATATCTTTAAGAGTTACTTCGATAAAGAAAAGACCCTTGAGATTACTAGTATCTGTTGTGATATGAAGTCTGAAAATCCTGATTCAAAAACAAAGAAACATAATAGTGATTTCTTTAAGAAATTAAATGATGATCGTCTTAAAAAGAAGTGCAAATATGCTTTGCTCGTTAGTGAACTTGATTTTAATGCAGATAATGATGTACCAATGTACAAGGTTACTGAATATGAAGATATGTATGTTGTTAGACCACAATATTTAATGTCCTTTATTGATATCGTTTATTCAATTGGTGAAGTTTATCACGAGATGGAAGAAGAGTTAGCCAAAAACAAAATTATTTTTAAAGATAAATTAGCTTTAGAAAAAGAATTCTTGGATATGAAGAAGACTTATCTTGATAATCCAATTGTTAGAATTACTGGCTATGTTGATAAGATTAAAAAGAACACAGTAGATATTCAAAAAGCTAACAATAATACGATGACTATTTGTAATGATTTAATTGATCAAGTTTTAGTAGATACGAAAGCTAAAATTGAAAAGTTTAATATTCGAAAGATTATGAATAAACTTAGTGAAATTAATGAGCAAGAAGCTTTAAGCACTGATGAAGCTATAGAGACTAATAGTGGAAGTGAAGAGACTTTAGACTCAACGAATGATGCAGCGGAGTTATTAAAATAATTTATGAGTAATTACTTAATCTACTCAATCTTGCTTGCTATATTTGTTGCTTTTGATTTATTTCTTATTTGGAGGGTGCTTATTATGCGCCTTCTAATAAGAAAAGATTATATAAAATATAGTTTAGTGATTGATTGCTTCTTCGCTCTTCTTGGAGAAGAACCTAAGAAGGATAGTAATCAATTATTTGAATTAATGAATTACTATGGTCATAATGGCTTCTTTGATCGATTAAAGTTAATAGATGTTAAGGATTTTGAATACAAGATTAAATATAAGTTAACATTTAGAAAAGGACTTAGAATCAATATTAGTGGTGTTAGAGTAAAAGCATCTACTGAAACCATTAAAAAATATAAAAATATGCTTTCGAAAGATTTTGATTTTAATGATCCTAATTTAGTTAATAAAAAAGACAAAATTAAGACTGATAAAAACGGAAATAACCTATATAGCGTTGCTTATTATGATAGAACAATCAAAAAATATAAAGACAAAGAAAAGGCAATTTTCTACTATGTTTTAAGTAAAAAGAAATATGACTTTACTTATAGCGAAATTTTAAGCGATAAAGCTTTCTTTTTAGCTAAAGGTTATGATTCCAAGACTTTTGGAGAAGATATTAAAGATGTTTTAAATCTTTATTTAAAAAATAAGATGATTACTAAGATAAACGGTACATATATGTGTTGCTTTAGATTTGAAAGGAGTTCTTTTGAAAATGAAAGATGAAAGATATGATTTATTATTACTTTTAGTGCCTGTAATTTTATATGTTTTATATTTCTTATATTTTTTTACGATTAAACCTTTTATTGAGTTACATAAGTATAAGAAATATAAAGTTATTCATGAGATTATGTTTAGATGTGGACTTCCGCTTGAGTATGAATGTAATTATCCGCTTATATTTCTTTTTCACTATTATTCAATAATTGGCGTGTATAAAAGAGGATTACTTATTGATATTAAAGATTTTAAGGTGAAATATAGGGTTAGATTTGGGATTCTAAAAGGTAAATTACATATTTCAGTTGAAGCTAAATCTATTGCCCCTAAAAAAGGTGTAACCGAGAAGTATTTAAAGTTAATGAAGAAAGACTTTAACTTCAATCCTAAAGATTTAGATGAAGTTTATGGTAAAATAGTAATTAAAGAGAAAGTAGATCATGATGGAGACAAGTTGTCTTCGATAGATTACTTTAGACACGTTATCTATACTTTAAGTGATTTAGATTATGAGCATTTTATAATTTTAAATATCTTTAAGCTTAAGAAGTTTACAAAAACTTATTTCATCAATTGCTTAACTAAATATGAAAAAGAAGGTAGATTTGAAGATACTGATATTAATGGAAATGAAATAAATAAGTCTTTAGAACATTTCTGTGAATTAGGTTTACTTAAAAAAGATAAAGATAC
>DAIODM010000046.1:0-4976 GCA_036746835.1 Candidatus Onthovivens sp.
AAAATAAATTTATAAATTAAACTACTTTAAAAACAATAATTAAGATCAAATTTAATTTATTTTCTTAATAATTATTCTTTGATAATTAAATAGGTTTTATTCGTTTTCTTACACAAAAAATATATAATATAAAAGATAAGGAATGAACCAATATGGAAAATAATTACAAAAATTTGTTTACGCCTTGGGTGATTGAGAATAAAAAGAATGGAACCCATCTTGAAATAAAGAATCGTATTGTTATGACTTCAATGGGTGGAACCTCTATTTTTGGATGGATGGAGCCATGTCATTTTGATAAGGAAGCTGCAAAGTTCTTACTTGAAAGAGCACAAAATAATGCTGGTCTTATTCTTCCAGGAATTGCTCCAGTTCGAGATCCAATGATGGGTAGATGGCTTTATACAAATAAAGGAATGTTTAGAAAACTTAAAAAATACATGGTTGAATTCCATAAGACTGGTTGTAAATTATTTATTCAATTAACCGCTGGTTTTGGTCGTTCAATGGCCGTTAATGAAGCGATGGAAAAAATCCACAATAATAAAGTATTAAATGTTTTAGCAAAACCAATTTTAAATGTTGATTGGCTTTGTGCTAGTGCTTCACCAAATCCAAATAGATGGAGCGATAAATGTCCAAGTAGAGCTTTAACTGTTAAAGAAATTGAGAAGTTTATTAAGGCATTTGCAAAGACAGCAAAACTTTGTCAAGAAGCAGGTGTTGATGGAGTTGAAATTCACGCAGTTCATGAAGGTTATCTTCTTGATCAATTTACTTTAAAATATTGCAATCAAAGAACTGATGAATATGGTGGAAGTTTTGAAAATCGATATAGATTCCCAGTTGAAATTGTTAAAGCAATTAAAAAGGAATGTGGTAATGATTTCCCAGTCTCTTTAAGATATTCTGTTGTCAGTAAGACAAAAGGATTTAGAGAAGGTGCTTTACCAGGAGAAAAATATACTGAAGTTGGTCGTGATATGGCTGAATCTGAAAAAGCCGCTAAATATTTAGAAGATGCTGGTTACGATATGCTTAACTGTGATAATGGTACATATGATGCTTGGTATTGGGCTCATCCACCAGTGTATATGCCTCAAAATTGTAACTTAGAAGATGTTGCTCATATTCGTAAATTTGTTAGTATTCCAGTTGTTTGTGCTGGACGTATGGAACCTAAAGAAGCGGATGAAGCAATTGGTAAGAAAGAAATAGATGCAATGGGTGTTGCTCGTCAATTTCTTTGTGATCCTGCTTGGGTTACTAAGCTAATGGCTGGTAGAGAAGACTTAATTAGACCATGTATTTGCTGTCATAATGGTTGCTTTAATATGGCACACTATAAAGGTGTTTCTAATGATCAAGATATGAATGATGCAATTCATATGTCTCGTTGTGCTTTAAATCCAGAGACCATGCAAAGTAAGAAATATCATATCGAAAAAGCAAAAATAGTGAAGAATGTAGCTGTTATTGGTGGTGGTATTGGTGGTATGGAAGCTGCAAGACTTGCTTCTTTAAGAGGTCATAAAGTTACTCTTTACGAAAAATCTAATAAACTTGGTGGTGTTTTTATTCCAGCAAGTGAAATGGATTTTAAGGAGAAAGATCAAGCTTTAATTGAGTGGTATAAGAATCAACTTAAATCATTACCAATTGAAGTTAAGTTAAATACTGAGGTTAAAGATCTTGCTAGTCTTAAAGCTGATGAAGTGATTGTCGCAACTGGTGCAAAAGCTCGTAAATTAAGAACTCCAGGTTTCGATAATGCTATCGAAGTTTGCGATTATTTAAATAATCATAAACTTGTTAAAGATAATGTTGTGATTATTGGTGGTGGTTTAACTGGATGTGAAGTTGCTTATCAACTTTGTCTCGAAGGAAAACATCCAACAATTATTGAGATGAAGAATGATCTTATTGCTCAAAAAGGCGTTTGTTTAGCAAATAGTAGTTATTTAAGAGAATATTTTGCCTTACATAAAGTTCCAGTTTATTTGGAAACTTTAGTTAAAGAAATCAAAAAGAATGAAGTTATTGCTTTAACTAAAGATGGAAAGACTATTAATATTAAGTGTGATAATATCTTGTCTAGTGTTGGTTATATTCCATCTCCAGTCTTTGAAGAAAGCAAACATGTTCATATAGTTGGAGATGCGAATGGAGTTGGAAATTTAAGAACTGTTATTTGGAGAGTTTGGGACGTTGTAATGAAGATTTAAAATAAAAGTCGTTAGTTTAATCTAACGACTTTTTATATTTTCTATGAGTAAAGTTTAGATTATAATTATAAAAATAGAGGATGTATTATGGAAAAAGAAATTTCAAGTGGATTAATGAAGCGAATTATAAAGGCTCAAAAGGATGAAATTGATGGATTTGCCATTTATCATTTTATGGCTAAGCATCAAATGAAAAAGCATCCTGAAAATGCTAAGATTCTTGAACAAATGTCTCAAGATGAATTACGTCATTATAATGTTTGGAAAACATATACAAAAAAGGATTATAAAGCGCATATTTTCTTTAAAAAATTTGCGACCGTAATTTTAGGTTTTACCTTTGTTTTAAAAAGTATGGAAAAAGGTGAATCATTTGGTCAAGCTGAATATGATTCACTAAAAACTGAATTACCTCCAGCTGCAAGAATGCTTGATGATGAGAGAAAACATGAAGGTGAGATTTCAAAGATGCTTGATGAAGAAAGACTTCATTATGTTGGATCAATGGTTCTCGGACTAAATGATGCTCTTGTTGAACTTACTGGTGCAATTACTGGTGTAACTTTTAGTTTACAAAATAGTAAAGCTGTTGCTTTAACTGGTATTGTTACTGGAATCGCTGCAACTTTAAGTATGATGGCAAGTAATTATCTTGCTGAGAAGGCTGAAGGACATAAAGATGCTTTTAAATCATCTTTATATACTGGCGCTGCTTATTTAATTACAGTTGCTTTGCTTGTTTTACCTTATTTATTATTACCAGACAATATGTATATGGTTGCTTTTGGAATTATGATTGCGACTGTTGTAATTGAAATAGCTTTCTTTAATTACTATATTTCTGTTGCACAAGGTGAAAAATTCTTTAAACATTTCTTATTGATGGTTTCAATTTCGCTTGGTGTAGCTGCAATAAGTTATGGTATTGGTTTATTAGCAAATTTATGGCTTGGAGTATCAGTCTAAACAGTTGAACAATTATTCAACTATTTAAAAATAAGGGGTTATATATGGAGTTTTCGAAGGGATATGTCGTAAATAAGGATTATAAAACGTATTATGAAGTCTATGGAAAGATGGATGAAAATACTATTCCTTTGATTGTTCTTCATGGTGGTCCTGGTGGAACTTTTGGTAGTTATGAACCTTTAATAGAACTAACAAAATTTGGTTTTACTATTATATTTTATAATCAACACGGTAGTGGAAGTTCGAAGATTTTAAATAAAGAAAAAGATCTTTATAATTTTGAAACTTATGAAGATGAATTAGATTCTTTAATTAATTTTTTTAATATTAAAAAGTTTAATTTACTTGGACATTCATGGGGTGGAATGTTAGCTTTAAAATATGTATTAGATAGAAATTCTAATGATTTAAGTTCATTGATTTTATTTTCTACCTTACCTTCTTCAAAATTATGGAATGATGAAAGTTTAAGAATGATTGATTATTTTAGTGATGAATATCGTAAAGTTTTACTTCGTAATAAAGAAGGTAAAAGAGTTAATAAAAAGATTCTTAAAAAAGCTGTTAAACAATTCATTACTATGCATGTTAAAGATAAAAAGAAAGTAGTCTATGTTTATAAACATAGACGAAAGATGAAATTTAATAGTGTCGCATATAATAAAATGTGGGGAGATAGTGAACTATTTTGTAAAGGAACCCTTCTTGATTATGATGTAACCAATGATCTTAAAAATATAAAGATTCCTACCTTATTAATAAGCGGACAAGACGATGAATCAACGCCATATATGAATAAGATAATGAATGACAACATTAAAGATTCTAAATGGATTTTATTAGAGCATTCTCAACATGTCGGATATAGCGAAGAACCTGAAAAAGTTCTTAATACCTTAAAAGATTGGTTAAGTTTACATAATAAATAAAAAACCGCTCAATATATGAGCAGTTTTTATTATTTCTTCTTGAAGAAATTAAATCCTTTTTTCTCTTGAACTGGAACAATAAAGTCTGTCTTAAGTTCGCTATTTTTCTTTGGAATAATGTGAACATCCGTACTTGAGAAATCAAGAGCAACTGTATCATCAATTTTATAAATCTTTTTGCCTTTTGGATTGTATTCAGTAATTTTAACAAGAGTATCATTAACCATTACATGATAGAGTTGATAAGCACCCATAAAGGTTGAAACAACAACTTTACCTTTTAAATCTCCATCATCTTTAAGGTGTAAACATTCTGGACGTAAGACTAAACGAACATCATCACCAACTTCTCCTTCGCCAGTCTTAACAGGAATTTTTACTCCATAAACTTCAGTAATAATATCTTCTTTCTCTTTCTTAATGACTTTTCCATCAAGGAAGTTAACTTCACCAATGAAATCGGCAACAAATTCATTCTTTGGCTGATAATAAATCTCAGTAGGTGTGCCAATTTGAGCGACAACACCTTTATTCATAATAATAATCTGATCACTAATTGCCATTGCTTCGGCTTGATCATGTGTAACATAAATTGCAGTAATACCAACAGTTTGTTGAATACGACGAATTTCGGTACGCATCGAGACACGAAGTTTAGCATCAAGGTTACTTAATGGTTCATCAAATAAGAGAACGCTTGGTTCGACAACAAGAGCACGAGCAAGAGCAACACGTTGTTGTTGACCACCAGATAATTGGTTAGTCATTCTATCTTCCATGCCTTTTAGTTGAACAAGATCAAGCATTGCTAAAACTTTCTTACGAATTTCTTCTTTTGGAAGTTTTCTAATTT
>DAIODM010000047.1:0-4789 GCA_036746835.1 Candidatus Onthovivens sp.
TATTTTGCATATCTTTATAAGGATCGTAATTATAAATATCAGCGTAATAACATTTACCCAATGGCATTCCAAATACATTAATTGATTCTGGGATATCATCAATTGAAGCATATTTTTTAGCGCCTTCTGGAATATTAAAAGCAGGATACCAAAGAATAGTTCCTTTAATATCAGTTCGTGAATTTGCCACCATATTAGTTACAACGCCACCTTGTGATTCGCCAATTAAATAAATATTATCGGTATCAACAAAGTCCCAAGTTTTGGCAGTATTAATAACAAGATTTAAATCATCTTTTTCAGTCATTATTGACATTGTAGTAGTGGATCCGCTTGATTTACTACTTACAGCTCCGCCACAAAATTCAAAGCGATAAACATTAAATCCGAGAGGTGCAATCTTTTCCATTAAATCTTTATAGATGTTTTCGTTTCCATTAAAACCATGCGAACAAATGAGTAAAGGATTCTTTTTATTATTATTTAATGGTTTCGTAATTAACCCATAAATATCTTTGCTTTCATTTTTAACGTGTAGTTCCGTTGTATTATATTCGACTTCTTTTGATCCGCACGAAAATAAAGAAACACAAGATAATATTCCAAAAAAAGATAAAAGAGATTGGTAATTTATTTTCATTTTGTATGCCTTCTATTGTTATTATAAATATTAATAAAATAAAGATAGAGTCAATTCTTAAAGAGAATAAATCAATTTTTTAATATTATTCTATATTTTTTCTTGTATAATGATTTTACTTTAGATTTAAATAACTAAACGGAATTTATTTAGGAGACTTATGTTGATTGAAAAGATTAATAGTCCAAAAGATTTAAAAGAATTAAAGATTGATGAATTAAATATATTAGCGGATGAAATCCGTGATATTCTTTTAACGAAACTTAGTAATCATGGTGGTCATATTGGACCTAATCTTGGAATGGTTGAAGCAACAATTGCTCTCCATTATGTTTTTAATTCACCTGTTGATAAAATAATATTTGATGTGTCTCACCAAACTTATGTTCATAAAATTTTAACTGGAAGGAAAGATGCTTTTATTTATAAAGATAAATATGATGAAGTGAGTGGTTTTACGAATCCTTTAGAAAGCGAACATGATTTATTTGAAGTTGGTCATACTTCGACTTCGATTAGTCTTGTAACTGGCGTTGCAAAAGCACGTGATTTGAAGGGTGAAAAATATAATGTAATTTCTTTAATTGGTGATGGTTCGCTAAGTGGTGGAGAAGCGTTTGAAGGCCTTAATTATGGAGCTACTTTAAATAGCAATTTTATCGTGATTGTTAATGATAATGAAATAGCAATTGAAGAAAACCATTGCGGTATATATGAGAATTTGAAGGAATTACGTCTAAGTAATGGTGCCTCTTCAAATAATATTTTTAAGGCTTTAGGGTATGAATATTATTATTTAAATGAAGGTAATAATATTGATAAATTAATTAAAATTTTTAATAAGGTTAAAGACGCAAATAAACCTGTTGTTATTCATATTCATACTATTAAAGGTAATGGATATCTTCCTGCTATGATAAATAAAGAGAAGTATCATGCTGGAGGTCCTTTTGATTTAAAAACTGGTGAGTTTTTAAATGCTAAAGATAGTCGAAGTTATACAAATTTACTAAACGAATATCTTCAAAATAGAATGCTTGAAGATAGAAAATTTTGCGTTATAACAAGCGGAACCGCCAGTGGACTTCTTTTTACGCCTGAAATTAGAAATAAATTTAAAGATCAATTCATTGATGTTGCAATTGCTGAAGAAGATGCGGTTGCAATGGCAAGTGGAATTGCTAAAAATGGTGGAACACCAGTTTATTTTGTATACTCATCTTTTATTCAAAGGAGTTTTGATCAACTTTTAGAAGATTTAAGCATCAATCATAGTCCTGCTACAATCTTAGTTTTAGGAGCATCTATAAACGCCATGAAGAGTAAAACTCACGTAGGTATCTATGACATTCCTTTAATTGCTCATATACCAGGTCTTGAATATTTAGCACCTACAAATTCTAATGAGCTTATTGGAATGCTTGATTATTCTTGCTCACAAAAAGATCATCCAGTTTTAATTAGAGTTCCTGTTTGTGAATACAAAGAATATGATTCAAAATCAAAATTCACATTCAATGAATCTACTTCATATAAAGTTATCGAAGAAGGAAAAGATGTTGCTTTGATTGGTTTAGGAAATTTCTTCTATCTTGCTAGAGACACTTTTAACGCCTTAAAAAATAAAGGAATTAAAGCCACTTTAATTAATCCTTTATCAATTAATAGATTAGATATTAAAACATTAGATTCTTTAAAGAAAAATCATAAACTAATTGTTACTTTAGAAGATGGAATTCTTGAAGGTGGGTTTGGTCAAATGATTGCTTCTTACTTTGGAAGTAGTGAATTAAAAGTTTTAAATTATGGATTTAAAAAAGATTTTTATGATCGCTATGACGTAGAAAAAGTTATGAAAAATAATCGACTCGATGTCTTAGATTTAACGAGCGATATATTAGGTATTTTAGAAAAATAAGGCACTTACTATAGGGTTTTTGCTTAAATTTTAATATCAGACATCTTAATTAAAGTGTTGTCATAAAGTTCACGAATTGACTTACAATATATTTTTATACGGTCAACATTTAAATAAGTCATAATACGATTAAAGGTTTCACCTTTAATTGCGCTTAAAACAAGAGAAGAATATCTTGTATCTTTTGGATAAGAATTCATTTCAACAATAATTTGTTCAACAGTCTTACTCTTTTTATAAGTTCTACCAATATTATCAGTTGCAGCTTCTAAGGTATCCGCCACTGAAAGAATATCAATTGCAATTTGATTATTACTCTTAAAATTATCATTAACTTTTGGATAGCCTGATTTATGATCATGTGATAAATGGTGGAACATTGCAACATCTTGAATGCAACTTCCAAAAACATCACTAATAATTGATTCACTATAAGCTGGATGTGATTTAATAAGAATAAATTCTTGATCAGTTAATGGACGATAACAATTTGAAATAACATCAACTAGAGGAGTTTTACCAATATCGTGTAAAAGAGCACCTCGATATAATAAATCAATGATTTGGTTTTTATTATTTAAGACCTCATCCAATGTATTATATTGATTATTAATACAAATAAATTCTTGAGGATTTGATTCAAGAAGTGATTTAGTTAAGGCTTTAGTAATTTCTGCCACGCCAATTGAGTGGACATAAGTAGGAACGTCTTGAATCTTAAGTAAATTTAAATATAAATCAAAGCCATTTTGTCCATTATCAAAGAAACTAACTGCGGAAACAAGATCAAAAAATTCTTTATATGCAAAAGTTATATCTTCATCTTTCTTTAAACTACGCAAATAAACTAAGGCGTCTTCAACAATCTTTTCAATAAATTCTTTATTTTCTTCTTTAGTTCCGGTACCAAAATTCTTAACAAAAACCACAAGCATTGCTCGATAGTGGAACGCACTAGCAATAGCTTTAAGTGTTTCAGAGCCAGTTTGGTATCTATTAATTAAATCAGTAATAAATTTAACGAATTCTTCATAACTGATTTCTTTATTTAAGAAAAGCAATATTTTATAACGATATAATTCCATTTCTGGAACTGGATTATTCACCATCTTATCTTTATTTATATATGCGTTATAACATTTACGAACGGAATCAAAAATAATTTGTTCATATTTTGGTTCAAATTTATTGTTTTGAATCATAATCACAATATATTTAGCAATATTTCGATTAACAGTTTGTTCAAATAAATCGAAATTAAATTCAGGATCTTTTTCTCTTACGTCTTTTCGTCTTGCAAAATCAATGTATTCAAGAGCTACATCAATACTTCTTTTATAATAATCTTCAGGAGTCTTGATGCTTATGGTTTCATTAGCATAATACTTTAAAAACAACTCTCTAGTTTTCTTATTTAATTCAAAATAATGTGCTTTATAGTAGTCTATATCATCATATAAATGAGAATAAAGTTCAGCAGATTGGGCTCTTGAAATAGAAAAACAACATTTAACATTATAGTAGAGTTCTTCAACTATAAAATTTAAGTCACCTAATTTTTTAGCAACTTCAAGTAATCTACTATGAATGCCTAAAGATAATTCAGCATCTTTTGCTTCATAGAAATCGACTAACTCATTAGCAAATTTTTGGATTTCTAAAAGTCTATTTAAAGGAGTTTCTACTTTAATTTCATCAAAAATAGAATTAATAATATTTCTATTATCTTCAAAAAGTAAATTTGATTTATAGGTCTTTTCTCGAATGTCTTTTAAAATAGTGTTGTCATCATTTAAATCATGATAAACAATATTTTTAAGTTCTTCTTCGCCTTTAAGGTTAGCAAGATAACGTTCGGTTGCTTCCATAACTAAATTATACATAAAAAAATAATTATGAAAACTAAACCATTAAAAAAGCATCACATTTTCATGTGATGCTAATTTTGTTTGACTACTTCTTAGCGGCTTTCTTTTCTCTTTCGACTAAAATCTCAGATTGAGCAGCGGCTAAACGAGCGATTGGAACACGGAATGGTGAACAGCTGACATAATCAAGACCTACTCTATTGTAGAAGTTGATACTTGCTGGATCGCCACCAGTTTCTCCACAAACACCAATTAAGAGTTTCTTATTGGTTGCTCTACCTCTTTCGGTAGCAATCTTGACGAGTTCGCCAACACCTTCAACATCAACAGTTTGGAATGGATCAAATTCATAGATCTTCTTCT
>DAIODM010000048.1:0-4749 GCA_036746835.1 Candidatus Onthovivens sp.
TTCAACTTTTGATGTTGAAAGTGGCGTAATTAGTGGTTTAGATGCAAATAAGACATACATTCTTAAGGATTCTAGTGGCGTAAGTCATGAAGTTACGGCTTCTAGTAGTGGAACTATCTCATTTGATTCTACTAGTGAAATTAAAAATTTAACGATTACTTCAATCGCTTTAAAAGGTGATTATACTAGTAATATTGATAGCGATTATCAATCAAATTTAAACTATAAATTATTAGCAAAAGAAACTACTCCAAGTAGTGTTTCTTATGATGAATCTACTGATTATTTAAAGAATTTAACTCCAAATACAAGTTACGTTGTAACATTTACTGATGGAACAAATTACACTATAAAAACATCAACTAATTCAATTATTGATTTAGGCTTGGAAGATAATGGAAGTTTGATTGGAAAAACCTTATCAAGCATATTTATTAAAGGTGATGACGTTAATAAACGTAATAGTGATTCAGTTAGTTTAAGTGGAAAAGTTCAAACTAAAGATCCAACTCCAAATCCATCTTTTGATAAATCGAGCGGGGATATTAGTGGGTTATTAGCAAATACCGCCTATACTTTAAAGGATAGTGATGGCAATGAATTTAGTGTGACAAGTGATCAAGATGGGAAGATTAATTTCTTTGATCATAGTGAATTTGCCACCCATACTATTACCTCAATTAGAACAAATGGAACCTCTAGTACTGCGGCAAGTTTACCAAAAACTGGGTTATATTATTCGATAATGATAATTGAATCTATAAGTAACGTTTCTTACTTAAAAGATGATGCCTCTTTAAATGGTCTTGTTAGCGGTGGGAATTATGTTTTAACATTTAGTGATGGTTCTTCAATTAAAATTAATCCAAGTAGTTCTACTTTCGATTTAAGAAGTTATGATAATGAAAGTTTAATAGGAAAAACTTTAACTGGTGTGCAAAAAACTGGAAGTACTTATAGTTATGATAGTGAGGTTAAATCAATTAGTGATGGAGAAATTTTAGCTAAGAAATCAATTGATTTAACAAAGACTCCTGAAATTGATACGACTGGCACTAAGTTTACTAATTTATTACCTGATACAGATTATTCTTTAACGACATCAACTGGTGAAATTATTAAAGTTACTAGTGATCCAAATGGCGTTATTGATTTACTTATTCATGATGAATTAGTTGGTAAAACTATAAGTAAAATAGAAGTTACTGGTGATGGTAAATCAACTTCAAATAGTGATAATTTACTTACTAAACCATTAACAACAATTACTGGTACTGATTATGTAAATAAAGTTAAAGAAAATGCCAAAGCCGAACTTGAAAAGAAGATTAGTGAAGCGAAAAATAGTGGTGTTGATGAATCAACTTTAAATGAATTAGAGACTATTTATACTAGTAAAATCGATGAAATTAATAAATCAACTGATGATATAAAAACTGTTAAGTTAAACTTAAGCGAAATAAGTACCGAAGCTGATAAAAAAATAGATTTTGAAATTCAAAAATTACTTGCGATTGATGAATTAACTAAGTTAAAAGATGAGTCTAAAAATGTCGATGCAACAAAGTCTATTGATGAAAACCTTACAAAATTAAAGAGTCTTACTAATGAGACTTCTTCAGTTGAGGAAGTAAATAAATTAACTAGTGAAACTAAGAAAATAGTAGAGTTTTATAAGACTAAAGATCAAGCAATCGACGATATTAAAGATATGGAAAGTGGTTGTTCTGATCCACATTTAACTAAGATTATTAATAAAGCTCTTGAAGAATTATCAACCTATAATCCTAACAATCATAAAGAAGAAGATTTAATTAATTATGTAAAAGAAGTTAAGGCTGAGATTGTTCTTGAAAGCGAAAAGATTCGTGCTGAAAATCAAATTAGTGAATTTAATAGTAGTGAAGTTTCAAAAGGTAATAATAGTGACCTTGCTGGTGGCTTAAGTGATATCAAAAATAAATACGACAATTTAATTGATAACGCTAAGACTAATGAAGAAATTTCTTCTTTAGTTTCTAAATATAAAGAAGAAGTTTTGACTTATGAAGCAAATAATCCAATTGAAGGTAGATGTATTATTCATTACTTTATCTTTGCTTTAATCATTTTATATATTGGATTTATGGTTATTTACGATTTCATTTTAAAGCACAAGGATTTCGATTTAATTAAAGTTATTGTCCATTGTGTTTATTTAGTTGCGATTGTTCTTTTAACAATCTTTGCTCGTTGTTCAATTTGCGTTTACGCCTATATAATCGCTTATATTACTTTGTTTATTGGATTACTTTATCTATTTATTTATCATTTATTTGTAAATAAAAATGAGAAAAATAAGCAAAGCAATTAACGAAAAAATTAAGAAAATGAAATGAATCAAAAACCATTTCATTTTTTTAATTACTCAAACATTAAATTCTACTAAAAGTTCTTTTTTATCTAAAGATAAAATAGTATTATATAAGTCACGTGGGGAGTAGCGAATAGTACATATGCGACAACACGGTTAATTTTTTAACCCGCTAGTACTACAGAAATGAGCGAGACCATATATAAGGAGAACCTTATTTATGAAAAAGGCTACAAATACTAATAATTTAGAAGTTGTCTCTTCAAGTGAAGAGAAGAAGATTGCTTATGAAAGTTTAACTGGTAAGCAAACTCTTGAAGCTTTATCAACTGATAAAGAAAAAGGATTAACAGAAGAAGAAGCGAAAAAAAGATTAGATCAATATGGATATAATCGTCTTCAAGAAAAGAAGAAAAAGAGTTGGATTCAAATATTCTTTGAACAAATGAATAACCCAATGATCTTTGTTCTTTTTGCTGCAATTCTTGTTACAATTGGTGTTTCAATCTACGATAGCGTAAAAGCTGGTGGATTTGATTTCTTTGGTGTTGGTGATTGGCCAGATGTCATTATTATTATGGCAGTTATCATCATGAATTCAGTTATTGGAACTGTTCAAGAAGTCAAAGCTCAAACATCACTTGAAGCTTTAAAGAAGATGTCATCTCCTGAATCTACTGTTATTCGTGGAGGGAAACGATTTAAAGTAAAAGCTGAAGAATTAGTTCCTGGCGATATTGTTGTTCTTGAAGAAGGCGATACAGTTGGGGCTGATTTACGTTTAATTGAAGCAATTAACTTAAAAACAAATGAATCTAGTTTAACAGGTGAAAGTGTTCCTGTTGAAAAGAATGCAAATATAACTTTTAGTAAAAAAGTTGGAATTGGTGACCGTATTAACCTTGCTTATAGTGCAACAGTTGTTACTTATGGTCGTGGACTTGGAGTTGTAACTTCAACTGGTATGAATACCGAAATCGGTAAGATTGCTAATGCTCTTGATAATGAAGAAGATACACAAACTCCACTTCAAAAGAAGCTTGCTGAACTTAGCAAATCACTTGGTTTATTAACCTTAATTATTGTTATTGTTGTTTTAATCGTTGATATTGTTTGGTTATTCGTCGATGGAAAAGGCACTGCTTTTGAAGATTATATTGAACCTATTTTAAGTGCTATTAGTTTAGCGGTTGCTGCTATTCCTGAAGGTTTACCAGCTGTTGTTACAATTGTTCTTTCAATTGGTGTTCAACGTATGGTTAAAGCAAATACAATTGTTAGAAAATTACCAAGCGTTGAAACTCTTGGTGCAGTAAGTGTTGTTTGTAGTGATAAGACTGGAACTTTAACTCAAAATAAGATGACTGTTCTTGAAGCTTATTGTGATGATAAATATTATAAGACAAGTGATTTTACTAATACTGCTAATGATAGTTTAAAGTTACTTGCTAAAGGTTTATCGCTTTGTAGTAATGCAACGGTTGATGAAGGACTTTATGGAGATCCTACTGAAATTGCTCTTGTTGTTTTTAGTAATCAACTTGGAATGCATAAAAAAGATTTAGAGACTTTAACTCCTCGTATTGATGAACTTCCTTTCGATTCAGTTCGTAAAATGATGTCAACTATGCATCAAGATAAAAAGGAAAAGATTATATATACAAAGGGTGCTCTTGATAGTATTTTAGCTCATACTGATAAGATTAAAATTGGTGATAAGATTAGAAAGATTACCAAAGAAGATATTGATAATATTTATAAAGCAAATAGTTATTTTGCTAGTAAGGCACTTCGTGTTTTAGCTCTTGCTATTAAAAGTGATGATAAGATTAAAGAAGAAGAATTAACTTTTGTTGGACTTGTTGCTAGTATTGATCCAGCTCGTCCAGAAGCTAAACCAGCAGTTGCTAAATTTAAAGATGCTGGAATTACTACTGTCATGATTACTGGTGATCATAAAGATACCGCTTTCGCAATTGCTAAAGATTTAGGCATTGCAACTGAAATTAGTCAATGTTTGACTGGTGCTGATGTCGATAAATTAACTCCAGAAGGACTTCGAGAAGTTTGTAAGACTGCTCGTGTCTTCGCTCGTGTTTCGCCTGAAAACAAGGTACAAATCGTTAAGGCTTTTGAAGCTAATGGAAATGTTTGTGCAATGACTGGTGATGGCGTTAACGATGCTCCAAGTTTAAAAGCTGCGGATATTGGTATTGCGATGGGTATTACTGGTACCGATGTTGCTAAAGGTGCCGCTGATATGGTTTTAACTGATGATAATTTTGCTTCTATTGAAAAAGCAGTTGAAGAAGGTAGAGGAATTTATGCCAATATTAAGAAGACAGTTCTTTTCTTACTTGGTAGTAATATTGCAGAAGTTTTAGCAATGCTCTTCG
>DAIODM010000049.1:0-4477 GCA_036746835.1 Candidatus Onthovivens sp.
AGAAGAAGCGGATAAAGAAAATAAAAAATAAAAAGTCTCTTAAGAATTAAAACTTAAGAGACTTTTTTTATAAATTAGTTATTAACCAACGATATTTTCTTTTAAATTAACACAGATGAATCCACCACGATTATAAACATCATCTCGATTATATGTAATTGGTTCCCCATTATGTTTTAAAACAAATCCACCAGCTTCCTCTAAAACCCCTTGAAAAGCGGCGGTATCCCATTCTTTTGTCATGTCATCATATTTTAAATAAACTTCCGCACGACCTTCGGCAATTAAACAAGCTTTTAGACTACTCCCAACACATTTAATTTGACTAATCTTTGCTGAACTTTTTAAAGCATCATCAACTTTTTTGGTATTATGCGTTCGAGAAATTAAAGCTAATAAATCTTTTGTTTTATTATTAACATGAATTTTCTGCGTCACATGATCTCTAATTAAATATGCGCCATCACCTTTTGAAGCATAATAAATATCTCCACTCACTGGAACACCTACAACTCCCAAAACAATTTGGTGTTTATAAGCTAACGCAATATTCGTGGTAAACTCTCCATCCTTAGCAACAAAATCGTTGGTACCATCAACTGGATCAACAATCCAAACATAATCATTAGTTAAACGAATCTTATCATCTTTACTTTCTTCGGTTAAAAAAGCGTATTTTGGAAAAGCTTTATGTAAAATTTCACGAATTAATTTATCGGCACCAATATCCGCTTCAGTAACAGGCGAATTATCGCTTTTAATTTCAACTTCAAAGCCCTTCTTATAGACGGACATAATAAAAGTCATTGCTTCTTTAGCAGCTTCTAAAGCACATTTTAATTCTTGTTCATAAGCCATAATATTTAAAAAAACTTAATAAGCAAAACGAATGCTTATTAAGTTACATCTCCTCTTTATTAGTAGAGCCTTCTTCATCCGCCTCACCATCGGCATTATCATCGGTATTTGAATCTCCACTATCATCACCATCTTCACTATCAACACCGAGTTCTGCTTTTTCTTCATCATCAAGTTCTTCAACATCAGCATTAGCAGCAGTTTCTTCATCAATATCACTATAGACATCATTCATATCAATATGAACTTTATCATAAGTTTGTCTTTCACGAAGGTCCCAAGTGTTATCTTTTAAATTAACGAAACGACCATCAAGTGTAATATCTGTATAAAATAAAGCGATCTTTTGTTGACTTTCTTCAGGAGTTAATTCAAGTTTAGATGCGACTTCTTTAAATAAATCAACAAAGGCAATTGGTTCATTCTTTTCTTTTAACAAACTATAAGCAACATCTTTCATTGATTCATTTTTGTAATTTTCTACCATAAGAGTTCTCCCTTTTTTTGCTTAACTATTATACTTTACTATAAATTAAAATACTACTTTATTTTAATCGAGATAAAACTTCATCTTTTCCTAAAATATTAATAATATTATACATTTCAAGACCATGCTCAGATCCAGTAAGTTTTAAACGAACAGGCATATAGAGGTTTTTACCTTTTATTCCAGTTTCATTTTGTATGGATTTAAAGAGAAGTTTTACACTATCTTGATTAAGTTCGGTGCTTTCAAGTATTTTATTTTTAAAACTTTCGAGAACGACTTTACTACTATCAAGGGCCATAAGAGCCTTATCTTCATCGTTTAACTCATAAGTTGGATTTAAAATATCACCTAATAATTTAACGATTTCTTGTCCATAAGTAATTTCTTCTTTAAACATTAAAGCAATATTTTTTAATTCATCATCGCTCATATCTTTATTAAATTTTACAGTTTTAATAAATGGCATAATGAAATTAAAATAATCTTCATTGCTAAGAGCCTTAATATATTGAGCATTAGTCCATAATAATCGGTTATTATCAAACATTGACGGACTACTAGAAAGTCTTAATGGATCAAAGTATTTAATAGCTTCTTCTTTTGTGAAGATTTCTTTTTCTTTATCGCTACCATCAAGTTTTACATCAGGATTAAATCCAAGAAGATATAAGAAATTAAAAATTGCTTCAGGAAGATAACCTAAATCACGATATTCACTCATAAATTGTAAGATATTGTGGTCTCTTTTTGAAAGTTTCTTACCATTTGGATTAATAATAATCGTCATATGACCAAACTCTGGTGGTTCCCAACCAAAATATTTATAGATTTGAAGCTGTTTTGGAGTATTACTTAAATGCTCTTCGCCACGTAAAACGTGTGAGATTTCCATAATATGATCATCAATTACAACTGCAAAATTATAAGTTGGAATTCCATTAGATTTAATAATTACAAAATCACCAAAATCATCACTATTAAATGAAACATCTCCACGAACTAAATCATGAAATTTAAAAGTTATTCCACTCTCCATTTTTAAACGGATAGATGGTTTAATTCCTTGCTTTTTAAATTCTTCAATCTCTTCAGGAGTATAACTTAATGCACGACGATCATACTTGAAAGCTTTAACACCATTTTCAAGTTGTTCTTCCTTCATTTCTTCGATTTCATCTTGAGTTTCATAACAATAATATGCGTAGCCTTTTTCAACTAATTCTTCAGCATATTTACGATATAAATCTAGTTTTTCAGTTTGACGATATGGAGCATATTTTGGATTTGGTTTTTCAATTGATTCATCTGGAATAATTCCAAGCCAAATCAAATCATGAAGTTGACTATATTCAGCTCCTTCAATATTTCGTTCAATATCTGTATCTTCAATTCTAAAAACAAAATCACCATTAAACTTTTTGGCATAAAGATAATTAAATAAAGCACTACGTGCTCCACCAATATGAAGATATCCTGTTGGGGATGGTGCATATCTGACTCTTACTTTTTTAAACATTTTTAACTCCTTCTAGAAGGACAACACTTTCGGCTAAAATGGCTTTTCCTTCACCAATTACACCTAATCCTTCATTTGTTCCTGCTTTAATACTGATTTTACTAATATCAATTCCTAAAATTATTGCGATAGATCCTCTCATTTTGAGAATATAATCACTTAATTTAGGTTTTTCACAAGTAATCATAATATCAATGTTACTAATTTCGTAACCGGCTTCTTTAATTAAAGGATTCACTTCTTTTAAAAACTCAATACTATGTCGTCCTTTATTTTTTAGATCACTATTTGGAAACATTTGTCCAATATCACCCTTGGATAATGCTCCTAAAATAGCATCAACAAGGGAATGAACCACTACATCTCCATCACTATAACTTGATAAACCCTTTAAATATGGAATAGTAACTGTTCCTAAAACAAGAGGTTTCCCAAGAACTAGTTCATGAATATCTCTACCAAAGCCAATTCGCATCATAACTATACGTTGAAACGGAAGAAGAAAATATCGCTATCTTGAGCAACGTAATCTTTACCTTCAACTCTTATCTTTCCAGCATCTTTTAATGCTTGTTCTGATTTATATTGCATAATGTCTGAATATGAATAACATTCAGCACGAATAAATCCTTTTTGGAAATCAGTATGAATAATTCCTGCACATTCAGGAGCGGTCATACCATTAACAAAAGTCCAAGCTCTAACTTCATCAACTCCGACTGTAAAGAAGGTCGATAAATTTAATAATTTATAACTTTCTTTAATTAAAGTTGATAAACCACTTTCTTTAGCACCAATACTTTCAAGGAATTCTTTTTTCTCTTCTGGATTATAGCCTGATAATTCAGCTTCCATTTCACAACAAATTGGAACGGTTTTAGCGCCTTCTTTATCAGCATATTCTTTTACTTTTTTATAATTGACGCATGAATCAATATCCATTAAATCAGTATCTCCGACGTTCGCAACATAAAGAATAGGTTTCATAGTCAAAAGATTGAAATTACGCATAATCTTCTTTTCATCTTCAGTTAAAACCGCTGTTCTCGCTGCTTTCCCATCTTCCAAGCACTTTTTAACTTTAGAAAGTGCATTAAATTCAGCAATACTTTCTTTATCTTTACTAACTTGAGCTTTAACAGCAACCTTTCCAACACGATTTTGAACAGTTTCAAGATCTGCTAAACAAAGTTCAACATTAATAATTTCAATATCACGGATAGGATCAACACTATTTTCTACGTGAATAATATCTTTATTTTCAAAACAACGAACAACTTCAACAATTGCATCGACATCACGAATGTGGGCCAAAAATTGGTTTCCTAAGCCTTCTCCTTTTGATGCACCTTTAACTAATCCTGCAATATCAAAAAATTCAAATGAAGTGTAAATTGTTCGCTTAGGATTGAATAATTTTGATAAATTATCAACTCTTTCATCAGGAACTAAAACACTTCCTACATTTGGATTAATAGTTGCAAAAGGATAGTTTGCTGCTTCAACATGGCTATTCGTAATCGCATTAAATAGCGTTGATTTACCAACGTTAGGAAGTCCAACAATACCTGCTTTTAAACCCATAATTTTTAATTCTCCAAAAATCTAATTTA
>DAIODM010000050.1:0-4356 GCA_036746835.1 Candidatus Onthovivens sp.
CATCGACCTTGCCCTTATCAGGGGCACGCTCTAACCAACTGAGCTAAAGGCCCATAAGCAAACTCAACGCTTGATTATTATATATAATAATAGAAAATAAATCAATTACAAATATTAGCGAAATTCCCTAAAATTCTAATCACACTTTTCATACATAGAATTTTTTTAATTTTTACTAAAAATGTGCTATATATAAATATGATTATATTTAATCATTTATATATCTTTAAATTTTGAAAAAATTATATAAAATTGATTAAAAATAACCCTAATAACATATAACCTAAAAGAGTATAATTTAAAACGTGAGGCATTTATATGGATTTATTTAAAGTTTTTACTACGACATCCTCTACGGTTACTGGTGAGCCCTATACACTCCTTTTGCCAATTGCATTAATCTTAATTTTGGCAAAAATCTTGGCAATTGTTTGCCAAAAATTAAAGTTGCCACAAGTTGTTGGTTTTTTGGTAGCTGGCTTACTTCTTGGATTAATAAAACTTATTCCAAATCAAGAAGTATTCACTGCTTTCACTCTTCAAGGTCTTGATGATCTTGCAAAAATTGGTGTTATTTTAATTATGTTTAGTGCTGGTCTTGAAACAGATTTAAAACAAATTAAATCAGTTGGCTGGCCATCTCTTGTTATAACTAGTTTAGGTGTTTTATTCCCACTTGCTTTTGGAGCAGGAGTCGCCTTCCTTTTCTTCCCAAGCAACACAATATTACAAAATTTATTCTATGGAGTAATTTTAAGTGCAACTAGTGTAAGTATCACTGTTGCAACCCTTAAAGAGTTACATAAACTTGATACTCGTGTTGGTATGGCAATTGTTAGCGCAGCAATCATTGATGATATTATTGGTATTATTCTCTTATCACTTGTTATTAGTTTAGCTGGCGCTGGTCAAACTACTCAATATGTTGATAATAGTACTCTTAATATTGTAATTATGATTGGACTTATGATTGCGTTCTTTATTGTTGCATTTATCGTTGGTATTTTTGTTAGAAAGTTATTTAAATGGCTTGATGAAAAATGGCCAAATCATCGACGTATTCCTATTTTCTCATTAGCTGTTTGTTTCTTATATGCTTATTGTGCTCAAAAATTCTTTGGAATCGCTGATATTACTGGAGCCTATTGTGCAGGTTTAATTATTAGTACAACTAAACCTAAAGAATATGTTGATAGTCGTACAGAAACCAGCTCACAAATCTTCTTTGCTCCTATTTTCTTCGCTTCTATCTCATTAAAGTTATATGATATTGATTTTTCAACAGTTGACATTAAATTCATTTGGTTTGGTTTAGCCTTCGTCTTAGCTGGTTTACTTGGTAAAGTAATTGGCGCTGGACTTGGTGGACTTATGACTAAATTCAAATTTAAAGAAAGTCTTATCATTGGCGTTGGTATGATGTCACGTGCTGAGGTTGTTATTGTTACTGCTAAAACTGGCGTTGATGCGGGACTTATTGGTGCTGATCAACCAATTATGCCATTCGTTCTTTTGCTTATTATTGTTAGTTCACTTATTACCCCAATTTTACTTAAAGTATTATATAAAGATGATGCCACTGCTGGTCCAACAACATACGTTAAACAACGTGAACACATCGATGCTTAATTAATACAATCTAATTAAATTTAAAGCCTTATGGTTTTCCATAAGGCTTTTATTATCCACTAAAAAAGCCTTGCAATATGCAAGGCTTGTTTAAGCAAATTTGTATAGATTAACGCTTTGAGAATTGTGGTGCTCTTCTTGCTTTCTTAAGACCATATTTCTTACGCTCTTTGCTACGGCTGTTACGAGTTAACATGCCATTAACTTTGAGTGATTTACGATCTTCTCCAGCTTCAAGTAAAGCACGAGCAATACCTAAACGGACTGCTCCACTTTGACCTTCATAGCCACCACCGACTACTGTGCAATCAATATCGTATTTCTCTTGAACACCTAAAATGGTGAGAGGTTGCTTTAAGTCAAGAACTAAAGTTGCAAATGGGAAGTACTTGTCAACAGGTAAACCATTAACAGTAATATTTCCTTTTCCAGCCTTTAAGTAGACTCTAGCAATTGAAGATTTACGTCTTCCAGTTCCATAGAAACTGTCTAATTTCTTAGCCATTATTTCTTACCTCCGAGATTTTTGAATTCAAGAACTTCTGGTTTTTGAGCAGTTTGTTCATACTCAGCACCCTTGTAAAGGAATAATTTCTTGATCATTTGACGACCAAGTCTTCCTTTTGGAAGCATGCCCCAGACGACTCTACGAATTAATTCATCACTGTAATCTTTTTGCATTTCTTCTAAAGTACGAGCTCTTAAACCACCATTATATTCACTAACGTTATAATATTTTTTGTCAGTTGCCTTGTGGACGGTACCCTCACATAAAACCTTATCACAGTTAATTACAATAACGTAATCACCACAATCCACGTTTGGAGTGTAGCTTGGTTTTTCTTTACCCATTAAATAGACAGCGATGTTGCTTGATAATCTACCAAGAGATTTCTCACTAGCATCGACAACGTACCACTTACGAGTAACTTGTTCCTTCTTTAAATTTGTTGTTTGTTTAAACATTTACACTTTCCTCCTAAATATTAAATCTTACCGGGACATAATTTTTAGATTAGTGTCGTAAATAATAATACTCTTAAAGAGTATTGATTACAAATGAAAAATAATAAAAAGTTATTAAAACCTTTATAAATCTAAAAAATTCTTAAATTTAAATCTAAAATTAGCCTTTAAGCTCGTTTTTTGTAAAAACGTAATACTTACCAAAATCAAAGTCTTCAAGTCCTAAACATTTATATCCTAAATTACCATAAAGTTTAATCGCATTTCGATTAACTTCATGAACAAGGAAAATAATAAAGGAACCTTTAAATCTTCCATCAAGAATAGTCATTAATTTAGAACCATAACCTTGATGACGATATTCACTATTAATCATTAAACGCTCATAAGCAACGATGCGGCCTTCATAATCTTTTAGTTTATATTTTTCAATAAACTTATCCGCTTTCTCTTTATCATCAAAAATACTATTAATAAATTCATTACCGTTTGATGAAGTCATAAAACCAATTACTTTATCATTATCAACAAGTAATAAAGTATCATCTTGACGCGATAAATCACTTAAAAAGATATCACGATTTGGATACTCATTATCCTGATAAATATCGATATTTCTTTTTTTTAAAATCATCTTGAACGTTATGATAAAGATTCATTACTCCATCAATATAACTAACGTTTCCTTTAATTATTCTAATCACTAGATTGCTTCCTAAAGTTTGAGCTTTTTAATGTGTTCTTTTACCCCATCTTTAAGATCATCACGACTTAAACTTACATCTATTATAGCCTCAATAAATCCAAGTTTGTCACCACAATCGTAACGTTTACCAATAAAATCATAAAAATAAACTGGCTCGCTCTTCATTAAAAGTGCGATAGCATCAGTAAGTTGAATCTCTCCACCTCTTCCACGAGGAGTATGTTCAATTGCATCAAAAATCTTATAATTAAAAACCCATTTACCTAAACTTCCTAAATCACTAGGAGCTTCATCAAGTTTTGGTTTTTCAACAATTCCTTTAAGTTCATAAGTTCGATCTTGAACTTTTTCTTTAACATCCATGCAACCATACTTAACAATTTGACTATGCTCAACAGTTTGACCACCAACAATTGTATGACATCCGTTTTTTATAAAGGCTTCCACCATTTGATCAACTGGCGCTTTACCTTTATAGGTGCAAATATCATCACCACAACAAACAACAAAATTATTTTTACCAATAACTTCTTTTGCTTGAAGAACTGCATGGCCAAGTCCTAAAAGCTCTTTTTGTTCTACATAATAATAGTGAGCTTTTGCACTAGCTTTATGAATCATTTTAGCGTAACTTTCTTTGCCGCCCTTAATTAATTCTTCTTCATAAGCCTTGTCTTCATCATAATATTTCTTAATCTCATCTTTGTCTTTACTGACAATAAAAACAATGTTTTCAATCCCACTATCAACAAGTTCTTGAACTATATAGTCTAGAGTAGGTCGATCGACGATTGGAAGCATCTCTTTAGGAAGTCCTTTTGTGATTGGAAGAAATCTTGTTCCTTTACCAGCACATGGGACAACAGCCCATTTTACATTATCCATATAACTACCTCTAGTCACTATTATAATAAAAAACCGTGTAATTGATACACGGTTTTTTAATTATTTTTTGTACAAATCAACAAATTAGAGGAGAACGTTATGATAAACGTTTTGAACATCTTCTAATTCATCAAGCTCTGAAAGTAAATCTTCGAATTTTTTCTTGTCAT
>DAIODM010000051.1:0-4291 GCA_036746835.1 Candidatus Onthovivens sp.
TCTTGCGAACTTGGCTTCTGAGACCAAGGCGTATACCAATTCCGCCACTCCTACAGCACATATATTCTACTATATCTACTTTGTTTTTTAAAAATTAAATATATTTATTTTCTTTCTAATTATATATAAAATAAATATAGGTTTAAAAATGGATAACAAAATTATTGAGTTCAAAAAACTTATCGATGATGCAAAACATATAGTTTTCTTTGGTGGAGCTGGTGTCTCAACAGAATCGGGAATTCCTGATTTTCGTAGCGAATCTGGCTTATATAAACTTAAATCCAAATGGGATAAACCATACGAAATTATGTTGTCACACGAATATTTTGAAGAAGAAACCGACAATTTTTATAAATTCTATCGTGAATTCATGATTAATAAAGATGCAAAACCAAATTATGCTCATGAATTTCTTGCAAGATTAGAAAAGAAAAAAGATTTAACTATCGTTACTCAAAATATTGATGGATTACATCAAATAGCAGGAAGCAAAAATGTTATTGAACTTCATGGATCTATCCATAGAAATTTTTGTACTGGATGCATGACTCAATATTCTCTCGAAGACATTTTAAAAATGGATAACGTACCACATTGTCCAAAATGCGGAGGAATTATTAAACCTGATGTTGTTTTATATGATGAAGGATTAGATGAAATGACAATTACTAAAGCTTTAATTGCCATTCAAAAAGCCGATTTATTAATTGTTGCAGGAACAAGTTTAAGAGTGTACCCTGCTGCTGGATTAATAAATTATTTCTATGGGAATAATATTGTTTTAATTAATAAAACAAGCGTTCCAATCGATAGAAAAATTAAATTAGAAATTAATGAAAAAATTGGCGAAGTATTTAAAGAAATTGATGAATTAGGAGAAACCAAATAATGAAAAATGCAAACATACTACTATTTTTAACGCCAAAAAATAGCGTTGAATATGTTCTTGATTCTTTTACCGTAAGACAAACTTTAGAAAAAATGGAATTTCACCACTATAGTGCAATTCCAGTTTTAGATAAAGATGGAAAATATGTAGAAACTATTAGTGATGGTGATTTACTAGTTGCAATTAAAGATCATAAACTTAATTGGGAAGAAGCTATGAAAGTTAAGATATTAGATCTTCATTTATTAAGAAATATTAAACCAATAAATATTGAAAAAACTATGGATGATTTAATTGAATTAATTGTAAGTCAAAACTTTGTTCCGGTCATTGATGATATGGAACATTTCATTGGAATCATAACAAGAAAAGCCGTTATTGAATATATGAATAGCGAACTTAAAAACATTAAATAACAGTTGAAGAGTTGTGATACCTATTAAAAAAAGGCACTAGTAAGTGCCTTATTTTTTATAATGTACCGAAAATTCTATCACCAGCATCACCTAAACCTGGAAGAATATATCCATGTTCATTAAGTTTTTGATCTAATGCACAAAGATAAATTTCAGTATTAGGATGTTCTTTAAGAACTTTATCAACTCCTTGTTGAACGCCAACTAAACAGAGTAAACGAATGTCCTTAAAGCCTCTTTTTTCAAGAAGAGTGATTGCATCACTTGCACTGCCACCAGTAGCAAGCATTGGATCACAAATAAGAACGAGAGGATTATCAACTTTAGGCATTTTGCAGAAATATTCAACTGGTTTTAAAGTCTTTTCATCACGATAGATTCCAATATGACCTATTTTTGCAGTTGGAAGCATATTTACAACACCATTGCTCATTCCAATACCAGCTCTTAAAATAGGAACAATAATTAAATCTTTATCAAGTTTAACCTTATCAATTTCACAACCAGTTGGAGTTTTAATCTTACCGCATTGATGGATTGTTAAATCCTTAAAAACTTCATAAGTCATTAAACTAGCAATCTCATCTAGTATTTGTCTAAAATCCCTTGAATCAGTAGAAACATCACGCATAATATTGAGTTTTGTCTCGATTAAAGGATGATGTACAACATGTAACATATCTCTGCCTCCTATATATTTATTTACTATTCTTTACTTTACTAGTTTTAAAGATTTTTTCAACCTAAAGAATACAATAAAAGTTAAGATGAGATTAATCTTTACTAGATTTTTCCTTCTTAATACGTTCCGCTTTTGTTCTTGGAGTCTCATCTGTAGTTGCTGCTCCAACAGTTGGAATTTCATTATTTACATACATATGTCGCTTAATATCGTAGGTTAATTCACCAAATTTAGTTTTAAGTTTACTTGCCGCAAGTTCTGCTTGTTCAGCAAACCATTGTGCATCTTTATTTTTCTTAATCTTATCAAGATGAATATTTAATTGATATTTTGAAAGATCAACAACGAATTTATTCTTTTTAGCAACACCACTAAGTTTACCTGCAAGCTTACAAGATTGGATAAAATCAACAATTAACAAAGCAAAATAAGCGCCTAAAATAAATGTGATTCCCCAAATGTGCGAAGAGAAAAACTCTAAACAACGATTAATAAATGGATGAACTAAGAACCAATAAATTACGCCAACTAAAAGCCAAATCACACTGAATAAAGGGCATATAATCCCCTGGATGTTACCTTTTAAGGTGCTATAATCCCAAAGTTTAATGTTAAATCCTTTAACGAAAATAATACCTGCAATGTATTCAAGTAAAGTCATCCCAACACCAATTAATGCAATAACAATTAAAGATGTCCACATGAAGTTTAAAGATCCACTAAAAGCATAACCTTCATCGCTATTTAAATAAGCTGGAATCCCTTCACCATTACAAATAAGTTGTAAGGCAAGATAACAAATCGTAAATAATAAGCAAAGACCAAAGCCATATAGAGGAAGACATGGTCCTTTTAAAAATCCAGGATTAGTCCATCTTTTCATTGAGAAAAATCTTCTAAAAAATACTTCTAAGACCCACCCTAAAAAAGAACCAATAATAAATAAGTATAAGTATGACAAAAATAAACTAAAAGCACTGCTAACATTAATAACCGATGTAGAATAAATAATTAAATTTTCCATAATACTATTGTAGTTTATTTTCCTTTGCAACTAAACTATTCGTTTTAACTAATAATTCATTTTGTAAATCATTATCTAAATTGGACTTATCTATTTTAGAAACTCGTGGATATCCATTTAAATGAAAAAAGTTCACAGGTCCAACCCAATAGCCATAATCTAAATCATGAGTTAGAGCATAAATTACACTTAGACTTGCCTTGCTTGGTGTATTAAATAAAGGCTTCATTAGAGGCACTACAAGCTTGGTGAAAGCTTTTGGAAATCCACCACGACGATAATCAAATAAACCAGTAGGAGATGCACCAGGATGCGCAAAATCAATGTTATGACCCATTCGTTTAAGCCTAAGGCCATTTAATAAAGACATCTTCTTTGTAAGTCCATAATATTTTGTTTCTTTAGAGACTTTTAAACCAAATAAATCATCCGTATCAATTTTCTTATACCAAGTTGTACTAATACTAGTTTGATAAACAACTTTCCCACCTCTTTCTTCTAAAAGAGGAAGCATTAATTGAGTTAAAAGTGAGGTACCAAAATAATTGATACAAAAAGTACGTTCTAATTTATCTTCATTTATTAAACTTGGAAGATGATAAACTCCACTATTATTAACTAAATAATCGGGTTTATATTCTTTTAAAGTTTCTACCAAAGGCTTAATTGTGCTAAGTTTATTTAAATCTATATATTTAACAGTTATAGATGCATTTTTAAAAATCTTTAATAATTCTTTTCTTGCTTCTTCACCTTTATCTACATTTGGAACAACCATAATAATATTTGCACCTAAAAGTAAACAATAATAAGAAATGTAGTAGCCAATTGATCCATCCGCACCAGTAATTACAACAGTTTTATTCATTAAAGAATGGCATTCTTCTTTAACCCATTTATCATAAATTTTCATTTAGTTTTGCCTCGATTTCTTCATGTCTTTTATCTATATCACTAAATGTTTTAATAAAGCATTTATAAAATCCAGTTGAGTCTTTATTAATATATTTCCCATCTAAATTTTTATTTGCTTTAATTTCTTCAAAATCATAAGGTCCATTAACTCTCCAAGAATCATATAAACCTATTTTTATTGCATTTTCTGGACACATAAAAGAGCAGCGCATGCACATTTGGCATTTTCTACCAAATTTATATTTATTACGCTTTCGTTTTATATTGTGAACTGGGCAATTAATCATACAAAGATCGCAATGAATACATTTTTTATAATCAACTTTATAAAACATAGAATTCACAAATCCACCAATTCGCTG
>DAIODM010000052.1:0-4232 GCA_036746835.1 Candidatus Onthovivens sp.
ATCGTAAGCTTTATCGACACGCAAAAAGATGCCTTGAATATCGAACTGTTGTTGGTAGTAATATTGTTTTGTTTTTTGATGATTTAGAGACACATAATAGCAATATAAAGGCGATAGGTAAGATAGATGATAATGAATATAAAGCCATCTCATACGATATTTTATATGGTAAAGAAAATGATGCTAAAACAAGAATAAATAACTTAGTAAACACTATTTCAAGTACGAAATATAGTGAATCTTACTACTTTATTTTAAATAATTTGTTAGATACTATTTTGAAATCTTGTATTAACTTATCTAAGCTATATGCAGATTACATGCCTCACTTAGATATTGTTCAAAAAGTTTATTCCTTAAAAACTAGTGAACAAGTTTATGAATATTTTGATATTTTGTTAAATGAAGTTACTAAGATTAACGAAGCAAGCAGGTTAAGTGGCGTGGAATCATCTTTTGCCCAAATCAAACAATATATTGAAAGCAATTATGCAAAATCGACATTATCTTTAGAAGATTTAGCAAATGAATTAGGTTATAGTGTTTCGTATATTAGTGCCATTTTAAAGAAGAATAATACTAGTTTTACTAAATATTTAACAGATGTTCGTATGGATAAAGCAAAGGTTTTATTGGCTGATAATAATAGTAAACTTATTGCAATTGCGGCATCTGTCGGTTATGAAGATCCATACTATTTTAGCCATTGTTTTAAAAAATATTTTGGAGTAAGTCCAATTGAATATCGCAAAAAGTAAAAAAACACATTCGACAAGATTTTTATTAATTGTTCCAACGACAGTTCTCTTTATTGTTTTTGATATAGCCTTATCCATTGTTGCTTTTTTCGTTTATTCAAATAACGTAACAACTTTGACAATGAATCAAGTTAATACGATGTCTCAACAAGTATTAAGTAATTACAACACTTATTTTGAGAGTGCAATCTTAGTAAGTGATAATATTCAAATTGAAGTTGATAATCTAGATTTAAATAATGTAACAAGTAAAGCGACGGTTCGTAAATATTTCGATGATACTTTGACCTTTAAGGAAGAGATCAATCATATCTCTTTATATTCGATTACAGGCGATTTTCTTACCAGTAATACGAAATATGTTCCACCTCAAAGTAGTGTTACAACCGCTGATTGGTTTTCAAGAGCATATAGCAACCCATTAATTAATATCTTCTCGCGTGTTGATGGTACTGGTGGAGCATATTATTTTACGCTTTCAAAATACATCAATACGAATAAAGGAGATAGTAATGCTATCTTACGTATCAGTTTTGATTTCAGTAAAATTTTAAATTTGATTAGTTCAACTGATTTGGGAAATGGCGGACACGTTTCAATTTATGATAATTATTATGGTATTGTCTACACTTCATCTAGTTCAATAAATGATAATGAAACTAATTTGGTTAAGTCGTTAGTTATGGGCATTAAACCGGTGAAACTTGACACTGACTATATTTTGTATGTTTCAACAATTTCACAAACTTCATGGCGTGTTGCTATCTTTACCAATAACGAAGGCCTATCTATCACATTACGTAATTTTATTATCACAATTAGTTTACTTGCGACCGCTATTGCGATTATTTTCGCATTTGTTATGTGGATGGTAAGTAACTCAATTACTAAACCAATTAGAACTCTACAACAAGAAATGATTAAAGTTGAGGGCTTAAACTACGTTGTTGGAAGCGATAACCTCGTTATGCACGGTAGTCAAGAAGTTATTGATTTACAAAATTCGTTCAACCAAATGATGGCACGTATTAAAGAATTAATGAATAAAGTTATTGAGGAGCAAGATGAGCAACGTAAGAGCGAACTTAAAGCCCTTCAAAATCAAATTAACCCCCATTTTTTATACAACACATTCGATAGTATTATTTATATGATTGATGAAGGTAAAAATGATGAAGCTGAAGAAATGATTGTTGCGCTTTCAAAATTCTTTAGGATCAGCGTTTCTAAAGGACACAATATTATTCCTTTAGAAAGTGAAATAGATCATGCAAAGTATTATTTAACAATTCAAAAATTACGATTTGGTGATAGTTTTGAGTACAAGTTTAATATCGATCAAAAACTTTATAAATATTATGTAATTAAATTAATTCTTCAACCAATTATTGAAAACGCAATTGGTCATGGAATTAAGGAATCTCCTAGTGACAAGAATTTAATTTTAATTAATGGTTATGAAGAAAATGGATTAATAAAATTAGAAGTCATTGATAATGGTTATGGAATTCTTCCAGAAAAAGTCCAAGAAATTTACGATTCATTCCATGATAAAAATATTCATAATGGAGTGGGATTAAAGAATGTTTATGAGCGTATTCGTATTTATTATGGTGAAAAAGCAGATCTTAAAATAGAATCAATTTTAGACAGTGGAACAAAAATTACTATCATCATACCTGTTGAAGGAGCTTTAAAAAATGAAGAAAAATAATTTATTTGTCGTTTTCCCTATATTATCTTTAATATTAGTTAGTTGTGGTGTTAAAACTAAAACAACAAGCGTTTTCTATTATGATGAAAACGATACTTTTATTAAAGAATTAAGAAATTATCTTCAAGCAGGTTTAGATCAAGCGAATTTTACTTATAATTTTTATTTTGCGAACAAATCACAAGCAACACAAAACACTCAACTAACAAAAGAAATTGAAAACAAAAATAATAATGTTTTGATTGTGAATACCGTTGATCGTTTAGCAGATGCGACAATTATTGAAAAAGCAAAAAGTTATAATTTGCCAATTATTTTCTTTAACCGAGAACCGCTAGATAGTGATTTATCTAATCAAACAAATTTCTATTATGTTGGTAGCAATCCTGAAACTGAAGGATTGCTTCAAGCAGAAATGGCGGCTAATCTTTTTGGAAAACCTTATTCATTAAATCCTTCTTATGATAAAAATGGTGATAACAAGATTCAACTTGTTCTTCTTAAGGGCGAACAAGGTCACCAAGATATGGAAAATCGTAGTAAGTATTGTATCGAAGGTCTTAGAAGTAAAGGATATAGTTTAGATATTTTAACGACTGAATATTGCAACTGGAATCGTACGACAGCCTATGAAGCAATGAGCACAATTTATCCTACCTATGGTGAAAATATGGAATTATTATTTTCTAATAATGATGATATGGCACTCGGCGCTATCGATTATTTTTTAGTGAAAGAGATTTTTAAAAGCAACGTGACTGATGTTAGTGAACAACCATTCCCAGTAATTGGTGTTGATGGTACAGGGGTTGCGATTACAGCAATTAAAGACCATTTATTATATGGCACAGTTAAAAATGATTCTTCTCAACAAGCTCAAGCCATTATTACCTTAGCAAATTACATTGTTCAAGGAACGAAAATCGACGATTCCTTCCCATTTAAATTCTCTAGCAATAATAAGATTTATATTGAAGGAAAAAGTATAGTTTATAATGACATTTAAACATTCTTAAAGAGATTTTTACATTAAAAATAGAGATTTTTTTATTTTAATTGAAAGCGCTTTCAAGGTATAGTAGTGATGCTTTTGATAATTATCGTTGAGATATTATCACTAGGGAATTATATAGGAGGTCATTTATAATATGAAAAGAATAATTCCTTTCTTTGCCTTAGCTGCTGCTGGTTTAATGGTCGTGTCTTGTGGTGGAAATGTTGTCGCTAATAAGGATAAACCATTAATTTGGTTTAACCGTCAACCAAGCGATCCAACTACTAGTGCTATTGATACTACTAGTATGAATTGGAACGATAAGACTTATTACGTTGGATTTGATGCCGCTGGTGGTGGTGCTGTCCAAGGTAAGATGATTACTGATTATTTTGCTGCTAAGAAGGTTGCTGATGTTGATAAGAATGGTGATGGATACTTAGGTTATGTCCTTTGCATCGGAGATGTTGGTCACAATGATAGTAAAGCAAGAACTAAAGGTATTCGTGAAGCTTTAGGTACTTGGAAAGATAGCTATGAACCAACCGTTTCACAAGAAGGTTCAATTAAGTTAGCTGATGGTACTTTAAAGGTTAAAGAACTTGAAGGAAAAGCCATGACTGGTAACGATGGTTCAACTTGGAACGCCAATGCTGCAACCGAAGCTATGAGTGTCTGGGCAACCAAATATGCTAAAGATCTTGATTTAGTTGTTAGTAATAACGATGGTATGGCAATGGGTTGTTTAGCTTCTAGTAACTATCCA
>DAIODM010000053.1:0-4096 GCA_036746835.1 Candidatus Onthovivens sp.
ACAATGGGTAGCCATTGTGGACCTGGAACCATGATGCTGAATTATTTTGGAAAAGTCAGAGACTAAAAGGGTGCATTTTACAAAAAGAGGCTATTTTGGGCTCTTTTTGTGTTAAAATAATAAAATGGAAAAAGAATTTGTATATAACTATGATCATAAAAATATATTAACTGAACTTAATAAATGTTTTGAAAGTTGTATTTCTTTTAAACTTTGTGTTTCGTTTATAAGATCGAGAGGTGTTGATTGTCTTTATAACTCTTTTGATGATTGTTCAAAACGTAATGTTCCTGGTGAGATAATCACTACTGATTATGTTGGAATTACAGAATCATCTGCTATTAAAGCTCTCGAATATTTTAAAAATTTAAAATTAAAGTGGTTTAAATCTGACTTATTAGGTGGTCTCCATTGTAAAGGATACATTTTTGAGATGGAGGATAGTTATGCAGTTTTTATTGGTTCATCAAATATTTCAAGAGATGCACTTATCGATAATGTTGAGTGGAGTACGAAAGTTGTTTTAACTAAAGACGACCCTTATATCAGAGATGTTCTTGCTGAATATGAAAGAGTTTTTAATTTATCGGATGATGTAACGGATGAGTTGCTAAAGGAATACCAAGATAAATTAGAACAAAAAATTTATGCGATTTTAAATCGCAGCATAAAAGAAGAAGATACGATTAAACCAAGAGGCATGCAAATTGAAGCACTTCATAAATTAGAAAACACAAGATTTATTGGAAACAATAAAGCTTTAATAATAAGTGCCACTGGAACAGGTAAAACGTATTTATCTGCTTTTGATGTTAAAAACTTTAAACCTAATAGAATTTTATATTTAGTACATAATGAAGTTATTTTAAAAGATGCTAAAGATTCGTTTTCTAAAATTATTAAAGGAAAGTCCTTTGGCTTTTTAACTGGTACCAAAAAAGACTATGACGCAGACTTTATTTTTGCAACTATTCAAACATTTACTAAAGAAGAAATATATCGTCGTTTTAAACCTGACACATTTGATTACATTATTGTTGATGAAGCACATAAATGTGCAGCGCCATCTTATAAATTCATTTTTGATTATTTTAAACCAAAATTTCTTCTTGGTATGACCGCTACTCCAGAACGAACAGATTCTAAAGATATTTTTGCTTTTTTTGATTACAACATGCCTGTTGTAATTAGACTTGGAAAAGCAATTGATGATGGTTTTGTTGTACCTTTTGATTACTTTGGCATCTCTGATATTGTTGATATGTCTGGTGTTAATATTAATAATGATGAAGAAGTTGCGAATAAATTAATGGTTAACTATCGAAGCGATTTAATTGTTGAGAATATTAAAAAGCATCCATATAGTGGCATTAAATTAAAATGTTTAGCTTTCTGTGCGACAATTAAACATGCGGAATTTATGAAAAATGAGTTTAATCGTTTAGGATATCCTAGCGAAAGCGTTACTGGATTAAATGATGCGGAAGAAAGCAAATTAATGATAAAGAGACTACAAGATGAAAATGACCCACTTACAATTTTGTGTACCGTAAATAAATTCAATGAAGGTGTTGATATTCCAGAAGTAAACATGATCTTAATGTTAAGACCAACGCAGTCTCCCATCATTTTTACTCAACAATTAGGAAGAGGACTTAGAATTACAAATAACAAAACACACTTAACTGTTTTAGACTTTATAAGCAATAATGATCGTGCTTTTTTGGTTGTGGAAGGATTAACTGGTAAGCAAGCTGCCGGAAGAATTGATATTATTAATACTGTTGGCGGAAAATTTGACGGACTATCTAAAAAAGTATTGATTAATTTAGATGAAAAATCTAGAAAAACAATCCTTGATAAGCTAGAAAAATACAATTTTAATAGTATGGTAAATTTAAAATTGATTTATAATTCGTTTAAAACTGTAGTTGGAAATAGGCTGCCAACGATGACTGATTTTTTAATTTTTGGGAACGATGATATAAACAGAATATTAAACGAAAATAATTATTATAGCTTTGTATTAAGCATTGATGAAAATGCATTTTCTGCAGCAGAGAAGAAATCTTTATTAATCAAAGAAAATGTCGATTTTTTAAATGATTTAACGAATTTATTACCTTTACATATTCCTGATAGGTTTATTGTTATTAAAGAACTTTTAAAAAATAAAGAATTGACATGTGAGAAAGTTCAGGAATTATGTTTGAAATATGTTAATGATTATTCTTTTGAACAATCAATATATTGTTTAAAATTTTTAACAGATTCATTTAGCACCACTAAAGAAAACAAGGTATTTTCAAAATACTTTATTTTTGATGGAGAGAAAATTGTAACTAACTCCTTATTTGAGAAAATTATTAATGATCAAGTCATCATAAAATATATTGAAGATATATTAAATTTTGGGTTAGTTCAATATGGAAATATATATGGTACCGTTAATTATGGATATCCATTTATTAAAGATTATGAATATTATTCTCAAAAAGATTTAGGATACTTGTCCTTATATAAAAGATCACCTTCTTCTGTTAGAGGACAAGGAATTTGGCCTGAAAAGAAAACAACAAAATTCATGTGTTATTTTCTTGAGTTAATTAAAGGCGAAGAGACAAAGCCTGAAATTAGATACGACGATATGTTTTTGAGTCCGAAGATCTTTCAATGGGAATCTGATAATAAAATATCTCAAGAGACAAGTATGGGTAAAGCATATTGTCATGAGTTAAATATTAATAACGAAAAAGTTGATATTTATTTATTTGTAAGGCGTACCAAAAAGTCTGATGGCGTTGTTAATAAATATATTAATTTAGGAAAAATGCATCCAGTTTCTTACAAAAACAACAAACCAATTAAGATTGTTTATGAATTAGAAAATGAAGTTCCAGAAGACATTTATAATGATCTTATAAGAGGGACTTCAACTGAGAAATTATAATTTTATCTGCCGGTAACCAATTAACGGTATCAATATCTTTTTTATCTAACCATTTTGCTTGTTCAGCTTCCAGTAATTCGAGTTTTCCCTTGATAACATGGCAAATATAACATCTCATGTTTAAATGAAAATTTGGATAATCATAATCTACTGTTGTTATATATTTATCAACAGAGATTTCTGCATCAAGCTCTTCTTGAATTTCTCTTTTTAAGGCTTGTTCAGGTGTCTCTCCAAGTTCTATTTTACCACCTGGGAATTCCCACCAATCTTTAAATTCGCCATATCCACGTTGAGTGGCGAAGACCATATTATCTTTTACTATAATCGCAGCAACAACACTAATGTTTTTCATATTTATTTTCTCTCGAATTAGATTTTAACACAAAAGAATATATTAACGAAAAGATTAATTAAAGATAATTAATTATTTGTTGCTACGATTATATATTAATGCCTAAGTTGTTTATTGGTTAAACAAGTAATCCGCCATACAATCTGATTTTTTAAGGATAAGCGCATTAACAGTTATGGTATTCGTATATTTACGAAAATTTTTTTCTATACAGAATATATAGTCATTAAGATCAACATTTTTTAAGACTTTATTAAAGTTTTCAACGTTATCAATTCCATAATTCTCATCCATGAACTCTGAAATCTTTTTTTGATCACCATCTGCTAAGATAAACCAGAAGACAAATCTTGGTTTTAGTTTGTTAACATACTTCTTTCGATTAATATCAACATATAAAGCTTTTAATATATTTAACATATTATGAATAAATCCTTTCAATTAAATTTAAGAAGTAGACTCTAGTAGTTAGTTTTAAAGCGCTAAAAGTTTTTGTAAATCTTATCTCTAACAAATCACTCATTAATACCTTTTGTTTTGTCTCTTTTGACATTTAGTAAGGTTCTTTTAATATTTTTAGTGTGTTTTAGATTAAGTTTACAAAATCAAATTAAAGTTTTAATCAAACGTTATTAGTTTATTTCCTAAATTCTAATAATAATTATACAAGTTATAGTGAGACTATTTTGATACACGGAAAACATTTTTAAAACGCAATGTATTAAACTCAATCTTCTTGACTTATAGTTCGCTTTAAGTGAGATAATTAAAGTATCTTAAAAAGAAGAGGA
>DAIODM010000054.1:0-3945 GCA_036746835.1 Candidatus Onthovivens sp.
ATTTGTTTCAAAGGATGATAAAACATCAGGAATAAGAACGTGTGGTCTTATCTTAGCCAACAAATTGATAAAAAATACTTATAAAACACTTTTAACACGTGGTCAAAAAGGTTGTTTTGTTTATTGTGAGGATATAGCTTTAGCTGAATATATTAAATCATTTCTGAAATAATTTTTATATTTAATATCTCGATTTACTTTTTTACATTACTTCTTTAAATACCATTTTAATTATAGTAAAATAATAAAAAGGTTTTGTTTGTGAACTAATTAGATTTACAAACAAACAATAAAAAAGAATCCTATTTGGATCCTTAAGTGCCCTGATAGCAAGGCTGAAGTTTGAATAAATTTGTATTTGAACTGATGTATTCCTAGGCTATAGGAACACTCTTATTATTGCATGAGGGGAAAATAAAAGCAATATGGAAAGTAAAAAATATTTGTTAGGTCTCGATGTTGGCACAGATTCTGTTGGTTGGTGTTTAGTTGATGAAAATCATAATATTATTAAAAAACAAGGTAAATCTTTATGGGGTGCAAGGCTTTTTGAAGAGGCCGAAGATTGTAAAGGGCGCCGTGGTTTTAGAAGCGCTCGTCGTCGTTTAGAACGTAGAAAATTTCGTCTTGATTTATTACAAAGAATTTTTGCTGAAGAAGTTAATAAAGTTGATAAAAATTTTTTCACGCGTTTAAACTATTCATTTTTCTTACCAGAAGATAAACCTTCTGAACTTCAAGATATTAGAAGTGTAATTTTTGATAAAGATAAAAGTTTCTATGATAAATATCCTACAATTTATCATTTGAGAAAAGCTCTTGTTGAGAATTCAAATGAAAAATTTGATATTCGATTAGTTTATTTGGCTATTCACCATATCATTAAATACCGTGGTAACTTTTTACATGCTGGCAATAATTTTAATGCTAGTAGCTTGGATTCCGTGGTTGAAGCTTTCGAAAACATAGATTCAGCCCTTGGCGCGCTTGAAAAGGGATTATTGTTTGGCGATTGCAATAAAGTTGCTAATGATTTTATGAATGTTAAAGATAATAAATATCGTACTATAACCATTAATAAAGAAATTTTAGAAACAGCTATTGGTAAGAATGGCGACAATGGAGATAACAAATACAACAAAGAAATTATTAAACTTATCAGTGGTGGAAGTTGTAGTTTTCAAACATTATTGGAAGATGAAGATCTTGAAAAGAAAAGTTTTCAAATTAGTGATGACAACTATGATGAAACGCTTTCTATTTTTGTAGGCAAAGGTGAAGAGTATGCCACAATTTTAGAAAATGCAAAAACTATATATGATGCATTATCTCTTAAATTAATTATTGGAAACAACGAAACAATTAGCGATGCAATGATTGATCGTTATAACGTTCATAAAACACAATTAGCCGAACTTAAAAAGTTTGTCAAAGAAAATTATTCTTCTGAGACATAATATAAAGTTTTTAAAACATATGGAGATAAGTTAAACAACTATGCTAAATATGTTGGAAGAACATATGTCAATAAAAAGAAATTAACTTTTGAACATTGTTTGGCAAGTGATTTCTATAAATTTCTCAAATCAGAATCGAAACTTGAAGAAAAAGCTAAAACTAATGAAACTGCTTCAAAGATTTTAGATGAAATTTCTAGTCAGTCTTACTTATTACGTCAAAATGATAAAGGAAATGGCGTTATTCCTTATCAACTCAATCAAAATGAATTAATTTTAATTCTTAAAAATCAAAGTAATTTTTATCCATTTTTAAATCAATACTTAGACTATAGAAAATTATTTAGTGAAGAAAAATGCAAAGAGTATAATGTTGATAAAAATCAACCTGTTTTAATTAAAGATGCAATTCTATCTCTTTTGACATTCAAAGTCCCATATTATGTTGGGCCTTTAGTTTCAACTTTAGCAAAAGACAAATATCAAGATGGAAATAACGAATTGTTTCCAAATAGATTTTCATGGTCAGCACGTAAGATTGAAGGTGTTAAGATTTTCCCTTGGAATTTTAATGACATTATTGACCGTGATGAGAGCGCCTCACGATTTATTGCAAGAATGTTAAATAAATGCAGTTTTATTCACGATAAAAATTGCCTGGCTAAAGGCTCCATTTATTTTGGATTATTTAGTGTACTACAGGATTTAAATAATCTCGTGTTTAATACTAAAAAAGATGTATATGCTGAACCACGTGGATTTACATATGAAGAAAAACAGCAATTAATTGAAAAATATTACATGGTAAATAAATCACCAAAAATTAAAACACTTAAAGAGGCGATCAAAAATATTTTTAATGTTGATTTTGTTGAACTTCATACTCGAGGTAATGGTGAGGATTCTGATTTTGATTTATTAGGAAATCTCTCATCATTAATTGATTTTAAGAAGGTATTTAAAGACGATTCAAAATGTTCATATATTTGGAAAAATATCGATTCAATAGAATTAATTATTAGAGATATTACAACTTTCGAAGATAAATCAATTCTTATCGATAGATTGACATGCAAAGAAAACGGTTTAAATTTTTACAATTTAAAATTAAGTGAAGAGCAAATTAAATCTATTAAATCTTTTAATTTTAAGAAATATGCTAGTTTCTCGAAAGAATTATTGTTGCTTAAACCGATTGAATATGATGAGAATTCGGGTGAAGTTAAAGAAATAGGCGATACTGTTTTAGATGCAATGTATAAAAATAATGTGACATTAAATGAGGTTCTTTTTGATAAGAAAGGATTGAAAGGTTATGCACTTGCTTTAAAAATGGCCAACAATGAAGATGGTGAGTTTGACTTCAAGAACTATGATAGTGTTCTTAAATATGTTAACGAAATGCAAGGGACGAGTGCCATTAAAAGGGGCATCTTACAAGCTACCGGAATTATTCGTGAACTCGAAAAAATCATACATCATGATATTGATGAATTTTATATTGAATCGACACGTGGAAATCTTGATGATAAAAAGGGCAAAACCAAATCACGAAAAGATATGTTGTTAGAAAAATATTCTGAATTTAAGAAAAACGATGAATATAAAGAATTGATTAAAGCATTAGAAGAGATTGATAACTCGACTCTTCTTTCTAAAAAAATCTTTCATTACTTTATGCAATTGGGAAAAGATGCATATAGCGGTGAACCAATCGATTTAAATGAATTGGATAAATACGATATTGATCATATTATTCCTCAATCACTTGTCAAAGACGATTCATTTGAAAATACGGTTCTTGTTTTAAAAGCGACAAATAATGACAAACAAGATTCATATCCTATTCCTGAAGGATTTCTGACGCAAAAAGGTAAAGATAACCTCGAATTCTTAAAAGCACATCATTTCATGAGTGAGAAGAAAATGAAACGCATAATTCGCAAAGAGCCTTTAAGTATAGAAGAGTTAAAGGATTTTGTTAACAGACAAATTGTATTTACTGCTCAAACTGTAAGTGGCATTTATAACTTATTAAAAGATTTTAAACCTAATGCCAAAGTTTACTATACAAAGCCTACACTTGCTCATAATTATCGCAACGAATTCGGCTTATATAAATCTCGTTTGGCTAATAATTTCCATCATGCTCATGATGCTTACTTAAACGTTGTTCTTGGAAGCGTTGCTTATAAATATTATGGGTTAAAATTTGCAGGAAAAGAAGACCAAAATAGTGATAATTTAGATGATGAAGAACTTAAAAACTTTAACGTTGAAAAGTATTTCACTTACAATAAAAATTATGTTTTAAAAGATTTAGACAATAATGTTTATTATGATTCGATAGTTGATAATGAAAAGATTGCTCATAACATTAAAACAAGATTCGATATTATGGTTACAGATCGCACTGATTTAGCATATGGTGCTTTTTACGATCAAATGCTTGTTAAAAAAGCCAAAAATAAGACTCCTATTAAGTCAT
>DAIODM010000055.1:0-3924 GCA_036746835.1 Candidatus Onthovivens sp.
ATAATAATTAAGTTGATAATCTTCAAATCCTTTAACTTCTTCTCGACATGTATTAAAAATTTTATTCATAAAAAATTCTCCTTTAGTGCGATATATTCGCGTGATTTTTATAAAATTTAAACGTAAAAACGAATCTTATAGACGATATTATTATTTTATTAAAGGCAAAAATTTGCCTATGTATATTAAATGTATTTCGCGGTTAGCCGCGACGTCTATCACTAAAAGAGCGTCTTAAAAAATCGTTACTAGTAACGTTACTAATTGAATTAAGTTTGCTAATTAAATTTAAATCTTTCATACTTTCCTAGAAATCGATTTTTCGCATTTCTAGCCATTATATTAGCATGAGAAAAATTATTGTCTAGTCCCTTTTTAAAAATTTAATTTAGGAAATGTTTAATCATAGAGTTTTATGATTCTTGATGAGTTCTTTTACGGTTTTTTGATCAAGCATAAAGACTGTCCCATTAATCTTATAAGCTTTAATGGTGTTAATTCCTTTATTAAGATTCATTAATTCGCCATCAGCACAGAAAGGTTCATCTTTTTTAAGATCAATACTTAATTCATCAATAGCAATAAAATTAATCTTCTTACTACGTTTTTCTTTATTAAAACCAATAATAAAAGCTCTAAATAGAGAGAAGAACAAAATAATCTTTCCAATTAAGGTTTTCTTTTTAGGAGCTTTAATGGTTAATAAATAGATTTTATCTTTATTTTTCTTATATAAACGATTGAACTTTAAACCAAAACAAGATTCATTGATTAATAGCATGATAATTGCGTAAGTATCATTTAAATTAATAGTTTGATCTTGGTTATATAAGGAAGCAGAGATGTGATGAACTTTATATTCTTTTAAAACGTAATGAATATAAGCCATTGCCTTATGTTTTTTCTTTTCACTATCACTAACAACATAACCTAAAGGAGTAAAAGTACCAGTCGCTAAAACATAACTAAAATAGTGATCATTGATTTGTCCAATGGTGGCATTCATTTTCTTAATTTTATTTTTTTCATTATATGAGTTGTTTTCTTTTTCGTTTAAGGTTCCACTAGATACATAAAAGAGTTCACTTGCTTTAGTGGTAGCATTATGTTCGAGATTAATGAAGGTGGATAAGGTTCCATCTCCGCCTGAAACAATAATACGGTCATAACCTTCGACATCATAATTCATCTTTTTATTTTTAATAATAATAGTTGAGGTAATAAAGTCCTTACAAAAGACTTTTTGTAATTCATCGACAGTTATGGAATTACTATTGCCACATAATTCATTTTTTACAATTAGGGCTTTTTTCATATTGCTTATAATATAAATATTTTAGATTAAATAGGCAATTATTTTGTTAAATCTTGAAAATTTGCACTTTTTAACTTAATAGAAAAGCAAAAGTGATATAAAGCTAAAAATATTGAACATAATTGCTGAAAACTAATATTTAATTTAAAAAAAGAATTATAATGTCAATAGTTGTCGTTGTGACTAAAATTGACTCATTTTTTCGCGTCTTTTGTTGTTATTTGATTTAATTTAACCTATTTTAATAGTACAATGCAATTAGTTATAAGACTAATGGAGGATATATTTGTGAAAAAAGATGTGGTGCATAATGAATCTAAGAACAATTTAGATAATAAAAATAATGAAACTAAAACGAATGAAAATGAAGGAATCTCTTTAAGAGATTTATTTGGAATCATTCGTAAACATATCTTAGCAATCTTACTTTTAATTGGTTTAGGAACAGTTTGTGGATTAGGTTATAACTTTATTGAACCAAAAGTTTATGAAGCAAATGCCACGATGCTTGTTTCCCCAAGTAATAACAATTCTAGTGAAGTAATTGGTAGTGTTAGTGAATATCAATATTCAAGTTATATTAGTAAAACTTATGTGGTCTTTATTACTCAAGATATTGTGATGGATAAAGTAAGTGATGATTTAAAGAGCAATTTAGGTTTAACAGTTTCAACTAAAGAATTACAAAAGAATACGACTGCAACTCTTGAATCATCTTCATTAGTCGTAAAAGTTAATTACACCAGTAGCGATGCTAAGACTTCACAAAAGATTGCTAACTATATTGTGAAAGATGCGGTTGAGGTGGCTAATTTTAAAAATAGTGAAACAAATGAACCATCCTATAAATTACTTTATGGAAATATTGCGGTTTTAAGTGAAGCTAAAGAAGGAACAAAAGTTTCTCATTTAGCTCGTAATGTTTTAATTGGTCTTGCCTGTGGAGTCGTTATTGCTATTATCTATACTTGGATTAGAGAAGGTTTAAATAATTACTTTAAAGATAGTAATGAAGTTGAATCCACTCTTGGCTTACCAGTCTTATCTGAAATTCCTTTCTATGATGTAAAAATTGATAGTAAAGAGAAGAAAGGAAGTAAATAGTATGAATCGCAATGCCATTATTAAAAAAGAACAATCAAATCAAGATTTTGTTTTAATTACGTTTACTGATCCATCTTGTGTCGCTAGTGAAAACTATCGACGTATTAAAGTTTCGCTCGAATTTACGAACTTAGATATGAAGAAACAAGTTCTTGAGGTTACTAGTGCTAGTCAAGGGGAAGCTAAAACCACAACTCTCCTTAATCTTGCTTATACTTATGTTGAAGATAATAAAAAAGTCTTAGTTATTGATATGGATTTTAGACGTCCTAGAATCCATCATTGTTTTAAAGTTGCTAACAAAAATGGTTTAAGTGATTATTTAGCTGGAACGATTAGTAAAGAAAAAGTTATTCAACATAGTAATAAATACAATATGGACTTTATTGTTCGTGGTAGTGAAGTGCCTTATCCAACTAGTTTATTAAGTTCAAAGATGCTTGAAACCTTTATTAAAGATTTACGTAAAGATTATGATTATATCTTTATTGATTGCCCACCTGTTTTATTAATTAGTGATACAGTGGTTATTTCTCGATTAACCGATGGAACGATTTTTGTTGTTTCACAAGTTATTTCAACCAAAGATTCAGCGAAAGATGCCGTTAAGTATTTAAAAGAGAACAACGTAAATATCTTAGGTTGTGTCTTTACAAATGTTAATGAAAAGAGCAGTAACTACAATAAGAATTATCGTTATAAATACTATAACCATTATGGCTACAATGATAAGCCAAATATTAAAGATGATAAGAAAGTAGACTAGCGAATTATGATTGATCTTCACACCCATGTAATTCCGTTTATTGATGATGGTAGTCACTCAATGGAAGATAGTATCGAGATGATTAAGGAATCGATCGCACAAGGGGTGACTACTATTGTCGCTACGCCACATCATTACTATAAAAAATACCAAAATACGGTCGAAATTATCAAAAATAACTTTGATTTTTTAAAAGAGCAACTTACAATTTCCAATATAAATATTAACCTCTTACTTGGTGAAGAGATTTACTATTCTAGTGAGGAAGATATTATATCTTTATTAAAGAGTAAGAAATTACTAACCCTTAATAATACAAAGTATGTATTATTAGAATTTAGTACCACCAGGGAGGTGAAAGATATTACGGAGGTTATCTATAACTTTATTGTTAGTGGTTATATACCAATTATCTCTCATGTAGAACGTTATGGTTGGTTAAAACGCGATATTATTAAGAAATTAAAAGAAGAAGGGACTGTTATCTCAGTCAATTCAACTTCTTTTACGCATAATGTCAGTTTTATTGAGAGACATAAAGTAAAGAAACTTATAAAATTAGGCTTAGTAGATGTTGTTGCAAGTGATATGCATTCATTTAGAAGATCAACAATGGGTGAAGCTAGACGAATTGTTAAAGATGATCGGTTATTTAATTTTGATTTAAGTAAGTAGTTATTACTCAATCTAAGGGGAAACTTGTGGAAAACGAAAAGACTATAAATCTAAAAGGTAGTGA
>DAIODM010000056.1:0-3825 GCA_036746835.1 Candidatus Onthovivens sp.
TGTAAGAAAACGAATAAAACCTATTTAATTGTGAAAGAATAATTTTTAAGAAAATAAATCAAATTTGATCTTAATTATTGTTTTTAAAGCAGTTCAATTTATAAATTTATTTTAAAAAAATCTATGACATTTTTATGAAAATATTATAATAAAGGAAATGAATACTTATATGGAAGCCGCTATAAAAGAGGCTCAACTTGGAATTGACCATGGACATGGCGGACCTTTTGGTGCGGTAATTGTTAAGAATAATGAAATTATAGGCCGTGGTCATAATGAAGTTATTAAAAATAACGATCCTACTTGTCATGGAGAAATAATGGCAATTCGTGATGCATGTAAAAACTTAAAAACCTATAATTTAAAGGGTTCAGTTATTTATACCACCGCTTTCCCTTGTCCAATGTGTTTAGGGGCAATTTTATGGTCAAATATTGATGAAATTTATTATGGTTGCACAATAGAAGATACCGAAGAAATAGGTTTCCGTGATTCTGAGTTTTATGAAAAAAGTAAACCTGAAAACATTAAAAAATACATCAAGCAAATGTCCCATGATGAATGCTTAAAGATATATCAAGATTACAAGAATAAACCAAACAAAAAAGATTATTAAAAAGCGATAATAAATTCGATTATTATCGCTTTTTCTTTATAAGATCATTGAATCAGGTAATTCTGTAATTTCTTCATTAAACTTCTTAATTAATTTATCGACAGTTAAATCGGCTTTTTCTTTTCCTTCACATTCAAAGATTATTTTCCCATCTTTCATCATGATAAGTTTATTACCATAATTAATAGCATCTTTCATGTTATGAGTAATCATAATAGTAGGAATCTTTGTTCTTTGAACAATTTCATCAGTTTTCTCCATAACTTTTCTTGCTGTTTTTGGATCAAGCGCTGCGGTATGTTCATCAAGAAGCAAAAGTTTTGGTGAATTAAAAGTCGCCATAAGTAAGGTTAAAGATTGTCTTTGACCGCCACTTAATGATTTCATACGATCATCTAAACGATTCTCAAGACCTAAATCGAAAGCTTTAACTTGCTCTTCAAAAAATTCTCGTTTATTTTTAGTCATACTCCAACCAAATCCCGCACTTTTACCTCTATTTAAAGCAAGACTTAAATTTTCAATTATTGTCATTTCAGGAATTGTTCCTTGCATTGGATCTTGGAAAACACGACCAATAAGTTTTGCTCTTTTATATTCTGGTAATTTTGTAATATCTAATCCATCAATAGATATAGTTCCACTATCGGGTTTTTGAACACCACAAATACAATTTAATAATGTTGTTTTTCCACTACCATTACCACCAATTACAGTTAAGAAATCTCCATCATTTAATGTAAGAGAGATACCTTTTAAAACATGATTATTTTCTAAGCCATTTTCACTTGTAAATGTCTTATGAATTTTATTTATCTTTAACATCGTTTTCTCTCCTTATATTCTTAACATTTAAACAGCGTTTAATTTTCTTAACAAGCATAGGAATAACAAGAATTAATACAATTAAAATTGCTTGTAATAAATATAGTAAATTACTATCAAATCCAGGAATTAATAAGATTGCATCAATAATATACCAATAGAGGAAACCACCAATAATTATAGAGATTAATTGCAATTTAAATGATCTTCTTCCAAATATTGCTTCGCCTAAGAAGATAATAGCTAAACCAATAACGATTGTTCCTTTTCCAATAGTGCTAGCGGCATAACCTTGATATTGCGCAAGTAAAGCGCCACTTAAAGCGACTAAAGCACTTGATAAAGATAAACCAATAATTTCCATCTTATTCGTATTGACCCCTTGTGCTCTACTCATCATTTTGTTTTTGCCAGTTGCACGAATTGCAAGACCAAGTTGAGTACCAAAGAACCAATACATTAAAGAAGCAACAATAGCCATAAATAAAGCACTCAAAACAAAAGAACCTAAGAAATTACTCCAAGCAATAAAACTTCTTTCGCTTGATATGTTTCTAAACATTAAAATAAATGGATTAAAAATAGTGTTGCTAGTATCGGATAAAACTATATTACCTTTAGAAATAACTACAACGATAGAAAATAATCCAGTCATCATGATAATTCCGCTTAGTAAGCTTGGTATCTTTAAATAAATATGCATTAAAGCAACTAAAGATCCACAAACTGCGCCAACTATCACACAAACTAATAAAGATAATAAGGGATTAAATCCATTATTAATTAAATAAAGTGATAAAACTGCACTTAAAGGTAAAACTCCTTCGACACTTAAATCAGCAATATCAAGAACTCTGTAAGCAATAAAAACTCCTAAGGCTAATATTCCCCATATTAACCCTAGAAGCAATGGTTCAGTTAAAAAATTAGTAAGCTGAGTCATACATATCTCCTAAAAAACCTTATCGGCACTATTTACTAAACTGTCTGGAATTGTAATTCCAGCTTCGCCAGCAATAGTTTTATTAACGTACATTATTGGATCACTTTGCCAAGCGCAATTAATATCGCTAGCTTTTTCATTTCCATTTAAAATTTCGACAGCCATTTTACCAACTTCAGCACCTAAAGTTTCGTAATTAACGCCAATTCCAACCATCGAACCAGATTCAACAAGCGAAGCATCGGCTGAAATGGTAATTAAACTTCTTGATTTAGCAACTTCTCTTACTTGACCAATTGCATTAGCAATATGATTATCGGTTGGAATATAAATAGCATCGACTGTATCACTTAAACTATTAATTGACGAGGTGATTAAATTATCATCACTAACGCCTTTATCTTCAAACTTTAAATTCTTAGCACTTAAAGCTGTTTTCATTAAATCAACTTGATATTGTGAATTAGATTCACTGACATTATATAAAATACCAACTGTATCAACATTACTAAATTTAGTTAAAGCATCAACGATTAAATTAACATCAGTCATATCGCTCATTCCAGTTACATTATCACTATCATGATCAATCATTGAAGAAACTAAACCAGCCCCTACTGGATTTGTTACCGCTGTAAATAAAACTGGAACATCTAAACCATTTTTATCAACTGCATTTTTTAAAGCAACTGCACTAGGAGTCGCGATTCCAAAAACCATATCGTTTCCTAAAGCTAATGTTGATGCCATCGAAGTATTTTTAGTAGCATCGGCATTTGGATTTTGGAAATTTAACGTTACGTTTTTTCCATCAACAAATCCTGCATCTTTTAAAGCATTAACAAATCCTGTTTCAGCAAGATTTAAAGGTGTATCCTCAACAAACTTTAAGATACCAATCTTTTTTAATGAACTTGATCCACCACAAGACGTGAGTGAAACAGCAACTAAACTACTAGCAACTAAACTTAATGCAAATATTTTTCCCTTTTTCATAATATTATTCTCCTTAGAAAGAAAAAATCTCAGGCGACACCTGAGTTCAAATAAATACTATGATTCTTAGGTGTCAAACGATTTAACGTTTTTCACCTACAAAAACTATCATTGCAAATGAAAAACCGCACTAACAATAATAGTAATAATAGTAAGCAGCACTTAAATTAAAGTTGTGTTTTAAATTTAATAACATAATTCTTGTTCTCCTTACTTATGAGATAATTCTAAACCCAAAATAATATTACGCAAGAGGTTTTTGCTATTAATAATTTTATAGGTTCTAAAACAAAACTCCACCTTAGCGTGGAGTTTTTAAAACCCCTTGGAAATAAATCCAAGGGGTTTACTATATAGTTTTTAACAAAAACTACATTTTAGAATCATCAAAACTATTTAAAACTTTAACTTGAGGTCTAACAACTTTTTTAACATTTCCATCAAC
>DAIODM010000057.1:0-3285 GCA_036746835.1 Candidatus Onthovivens sp.
TCTATCAAGAGAACAACTTACAAATGTCTTATCCACAAATTGTTATTAACCAAGCACAAACTGAAGGCTGGCCAGTTGCAACTCCTGAAGATAAGAAAATTGCAGCAAAGTTTGTAAAAGATGAGACGAAGATGGGTAAAGGAATTGAAGAAGAAGAAGTTAATAAATAGTCAAATAACCTTCTAAGGAAACTTAGAAGGTTTTTATTTTTAGACATATTACCATTATTTGTTTATAGTGCTATAATCTCACAAGAATAAACAATTTGTGATATTCTATTAAGATTTTTAAAAAAATTATCAATCCAATAAATTAATAACTAAAAGCAGATTTTAATTTCTAGGAAGGCATAAAATGAAGGAAACACATAGTAAATTTTTGAATAGTCTTTTAGTACTAGGAATGCTTTTAAGTGCTTTTTATGAAGGTAGCACAGCAAAACAAAGCATAATTAAAAATGATGAAGAAAATAATAACATTGTTAGCACAAAGTTTAATGCTAATTCTGATTTATTAGCATTTGCTTCTGATACTAAAGCAGCAAATACTTATGGAATTGTTTATCGTGTTCCAGCAGGTACTGGTTATTCTCCTTATATTTTTGCTGAAGGAGCTCCTTTACTTATTGTTAGTGAAAATAGTGAAACGCGAATTTACGTTGATAAAAACTGTAATGGTGTTGTTGATAGTGGTGAATATTATCTTCTTGATCCTCGAGACGGGACAACTAGTGATTTTAAAAAAGCCATTATTATCCTTGGTGTTTCTTCAGAAGATAGTGTTACTTCGACTTTTAAAACTGAATTAAACGTTAATAGTATTAGCACTGATTTTGCTAATAGTGGAAAAGAAATTTATTTAACTATTACTGGTGGCGAAATTGGCACACTTTATGCTTGCAATTATGCTCCAGGCGACACAACATCGACATTCACTGGTGATATTAAAATTAACATTCATGGTGGTAGTGTTTATCGTATTTTAGGTGCACAATTTAAAACTAATATTGTTGGAAGATTAACAATGAATATTGATAACTCAGTAAGTGATACATCTGTTGGCCCAATTTATCCAGGAACCTACACTGATCCATATACAATTACTGCTCCTAGTAAAGGTGCTGAAATTAATGTTCATGGAAAAGTAAGCCTTAATCAAGTTTTTCTTGAATCACTTGATAATCAACAATTAAATATTGATGATACTTTAGATAGTACTTCTTCAATTACCCTTGTTTTAACTAGAAAAGGAAATTTTAATACCGAACTCGTTAAATTTAGTTCTGGCACTCCTGACCTTACTCCTTTTATTATTAAGGGATTAGGCACTTCATTTACTAAAGATTATATCGAAATTAGTAATAATTTAATTGTCTTTAAAAATCGTTGGTCAGTCCCAACGACTACTTTTGATCCATACACTAATACCATAAGTGGATTAGATACCGATTCATCTTATAATTTTCTTTATAGCGATGGAACAAATGAAACCATTAGCACTGGAAGTTCATCAACTTATACCTTTGCGAAGAGCACAACATCAAGCAAAGTAATTAATGAAATTACTAAATTACAACATAAGAGTTTAGTCTACCAAAAAGGTGGCACATCAAATACAGTTACCGTTGAACAATTTACGCCAACCGGATTACTTGCTGGTCATTATAATGTTTATAGTAAGATTTCTAGTTTAAGTGATAATTATCTTTACACTTATGAATATAGTAATGGTGCTTTATATTATTTTTGTGAGTTAGATTCAACAAATCATTACTTTAATACAGATACTGTACCTAACGTTGCTAATACTGATTTTTCTACCTATGATGTTATAAAAGTTTATTACGTTGATAAAGGAACTAGCTTACCTCAAAAAGTTAGTTATTCAATTTTACCTTTATGGGTAACTCCAACTGCAACTTTTAATAGTCAAAATGCTACATTAAGTGCCTTAGACGCTAATGCGACTTATGTAATAAGCGTTAAAGCAAGCGATGGAACAGTTAAATCAATTGAAATAACGCCAACTAGTACCTCTTATGATTTAAGAAATTATACGGATTCTAATATTACAAGTTTAGTTGGATATAGTCTTGTTAATATTTATAAAAAGAATGATATAAGTGCAGCTACTCCAACTCACATTAATAGTGATCTTGAAACTTTAAGTGGCACGATTTATCCAAAAGAAGAAACTCCAAGCACTACTTTTGATCCTTTAACAGCAAATCTTAAAGGTTTAAAAGGTGGCGAAAAATATCTTATTACTTATACAAAGTCAGGCGTAACTTCTACTAGTGAAATTACGGTTCCAACTGCAGCAACTAGTTACGATTTATCAACTGTTAGTGCTTTAGTTGGTACAAGTGTTAGTGGAATTACTTTAGAAGGCGATGGAACTACTTCAACCAATAGTGATTTAGAAGCTGTTACTTATAATGTTTTAAATAGTGAAACTACTCCAAGTGGAGTAAAAACTTTCACAAGCACAACTTGTAAAATTACAGGTTTAACTAGTGGAGCAACTTATGAATTAAAAGATTCAACAGGTACCATCCACACAATTGTCGCGGATGGTACTGGTTCAATTGATGGAGTTGTTAATAATTTACTTGGTTTAACAATTTCAACTATCACTAAAAAGGGTGATGGAACTACTTTAAAAAATTCAAGCGAACAAACTTTAAATCTTACCTTCCCAACAACTCTTACTACTCCAAGTAGTACCTTTAGTAAAGAAACGGGAATTATAAGTAATTTAAATCCAAATAAAGAATATGTTTTAAGTGATGGAACTAATGAATACACGGTTACTTCTAGTTCAACAGGTACAATTAATTATGATGATTTAGGGACTACTAAAGCTATTACTTCTATCTCTCAAAATGGAAGTACGACTGATAATACTTTAATAAGCGACAAGCAAACAGTTAACTATTTACCTTATACAAAAGAATCAACTGATAGTTTAGCTTATGATCAAAAGACAGATATTGTAAGTGGTTTAGAAGTTGGTAAATCATATACAGTAAGTTTCGATAATGGTAATCCAATTACATTTAAAGCAACCTCAACTAGTTTAAATTTATTAAGTTACGATAATGGTAGTTTAGTTAATAAAAAACTAGTTTCAGTTATTAAAAATGGTGTTGCTGGTTCTTCACGAAATAGTGATACATTAGATTTAACTAGTCTAGATTACAAAGTCTTACCAAAAGCAGTTACACCTATTTCAACTTTTGATGTTGAAAGTGGCGTAATTAGTGGTTTAGATGCAAATAAGACA
>DAIODM010000058.1:0-3084 GCA_036746835.1 Candidatus Onthovivens sp.
TTGCCAAAGCTGTTTCATATAATTCGAAAATAATCGTTCTTGATGAACCAACGTCGTCATTAACAGAACGTGAAGTAAAAAAGCTATTTAAAATCGTTAGTGATTTAAGAGCTAAAGGCGTTTCTTTTGTATATATTTCCCACAAAATGGATGAAGTATTTGAAATTTGTGATGAGGTTAGCGTTCTTCGTGATGGTCAAATGATTCTCACCAAGAAAGTTAAAGAAACCAACATGAACGAACTTATTTCGGCAATGGTTGGTAGATCATTAACGAATCGTTTCCCACCAGTTGATAATACTCCAGGGGAACCTATTTTAAAGATTGATAATCTTTCAACAATGTATGAACCATTCCTTAAAGATATTACTTTTGAAGTTAAAAAAGGTGAAATCTTTGGGTTATATGGCCTTGTTGGTGCAGGCCGTAGTGAATTACTTGAATCTATTTTTGGTTTAAGACAACTTTCGACCGGAAATATTATTTATAAAGGCAGAAAATTTAGATTTAGTTCATCTAAAGAAGCAATGAGTTATAACTTTGCGCTTGTTACAGAGGAACGTAAATTTAATGGTATTTTTGGTGTTGCTAATCTTGAATTCAATACAACAATTGCAAATCTTGATAAATATAAGAGATTTGGCGTTTTAAATAACGGATTGTTGTATGATGCTTCTCAAAAAGAGATAGCCAAGATGCATACTAAATGTATGGGTTCTGATGATTTGATCTCAGCACTTAGTGGTGGCAACCAACAAAAGGTTGTTATTGGGAGATGGCTTGAACGTGATCCAGATGTTTTCTTACTTGATGAACCTACTCGTGGTATTGATGTTGGTGCCAAGTATGAAATCTATCAGTTAATTATCAATATGGCAAAGCAAGGAAAAACAATTATTGTTGTTTCAAGCGAAATGCCAGAAATCTTAGGTATTACTAATAGAATTGGTGTTATGTCTAACCATCGTCTAGCCGGTATTGTTGAGACTAAAAAGACCAATCAAGAAGAACTTCTTAGATTGTCTGCTAAATATTTATAAGGAGTAGTTTTATGGAAAAGAAAACTAATAAACCCGTCGAAACTAAGCCAATCGTAGAAGATGAATTCTCGATTAGTGATGATCCAAAAGTAAAAGAGTATGAAGCTAAACTTTTTGAATTACGTAAAGATGGTGTTTTAAAAATTGCGGAATTAAATGAAGAAATTTCATCTATTAAGCATAATAAGATGGTGGATGTTGCAACAAAAGATTCAATTGTTGCTAAAGATAAAGAAAAACTTGCGGAAGCTAATAAAGTTAAAGTTGAAAATAAAGCCAAGATTAATGCTCTCGTTAAAGAAGCGGTTGCGTATGTAAATGTAACTTCTAAGAAACATGAAGCAGAAGTTACCGTAACTGAAAATGCGAATAAAGTCAAAGCGGTTGAGGATCATAAAGTTGCGATTGCTAAACTTGCTGAAGAGCATAAAGCTAAACTTGATGATATTAATAGTCACTTTGTTGGTCAATTAACCAAAGAGCAAATGGAAGATAAGAAAGTCGAAATTAAAAATGAAAACTTTGCTTATAAATCCCAAGTCTATGATGAAAATAACCATTATAATAGTGCAATTCAACACGTAAAAGATAATAAGTATAATGCTTATAATGATCGTTATAATGAAACTAAACGATTAAGAAATGGTTCATCAAGCTTTGTTGAAGCACAAGAATATAAGTTTAAGAATTTTGGCTATAAATTTGTTTGGAAGAAATTCTTACTCAATAATGCACTTTATATTATTATTCTTGCTTTCTTCATTTTCTGTTCAATCTATGCACCAATTGATGGCAAAGGAAACTTATTCTCACTTCAAAATATTTTCAATATTTTAGAAAATAGTAGTACGAGAATGTTCTATGCCTTAGGTGTCGCTGGTCTTATTTTAATTGCAGGTACCGATTTAAGTATTGGTCGTATGGTTGCCTTAGGTGGTGTTACGACGGCAATTATTCTCCATGATGGTGATAACGTCGTTGTTCTCTTTGGTGGCGATCCACTTAACTTTACCTCGATGCCAATGTTTGGTCGTTTAGTCTTAGCACTTACTTTATCAATTATTTTCTGTACCTTATTCTCAATTATTGCTGGTTACTTTACTGCTAAATTCAAGATGCATCCATTCATTTCAACTTTGAGTACTCAACTTGTTATTTATGGTTTACTCTATTATGGAACTAATGGTACTCCAGCTGGTAACATCGATAGTGGTATTAAGGATTTAATCGGTGGTCGTTGGTATATTCCAGGTTCAGCGATTACCTTCCCTAAACTTATTATCCCAATGATTCTGGTTATTGTTGTTATATGGTTTATTTGGAATAAGACTAAATTCGGGAAGAATATGTATGCAGTAGGCGGAAATGCTGAAGCAGCTAGTGTCTCAGGTATTAATGTTTTCTGGGTCACACTCGGTATATTTATTCTTGCTGGTGTCTGTTATGGTTGTGGTGCTTTCCTTGAAGCCTTCCGTGCTAACGCAAGTGCAGGAACTGGTCAAGGTTATGAACTTGATGCTATCGCAGCTTGTGTTGTTGGTGGTATTTCATTCAATGGTGGTATTGGTAAGGTTAAGGGTGCAGTTATTGGTGTCTTTATTTTCACTGCTTTAACCTATGCACTTAACTTCTTAGGTATTGATACTAACTTACAATTCGTCTTCAAGGGCATTATTATTCTTGCAGCCGTCTCACTAGATTGTGTCAAGTATATTAGAAAAAAATAAAGTATAATAAAAGGGAGCAAATGCTCCCTTTTTCTATTATGAAATTTTATTTATTAGTCTTAATAATATTAGTAGGTATCTTCACCAATTATATGGTGATTATTTCGAATCTAAAACGAATTAGAAATGAGGAAGAAGGTTATAAGCCTTTTGAAGTTATTCTTTGTGCAATCTTTTTTGGTGGGCCAATGCTCCTATTATCTTTAATATTTAGTGAATATCGCGATCTTGAAAGAGCAAACCATCATTTATATCTAATAAGTGGAATTGTTCTCACCATTCTTCAAGTTCTATTAGTCTATTTATTAATTCATTTT
>DAIODM010000059.1:0-2924 GCA_036746835.1 Candidatus Onthovivens sp.
TCGTGAGTTAATTAGTAATGCTAGTGATGCAATCGATAAATATAAATATGTTTCACTAACAAGCAATGGAAAATATCCTCAAAAAGACTACGAAATTAAAATAATACCTAATGAAAAAGAAAGAACTCTTGAAATTACTGATAATGGAATCGGTATGTCAAAAGATGATTTAATTAATGATTTAGGCACTATCGCAAAATCTGGTAGCAAAGATTTTGTAAAAAAATTTAAAGAAGCTAAAGATAAAAATGCTAATGAACTAAACATTATTGGTCAATTTGGTGTTGGTTTTTATAGTGCTTTCATGGTTTCAAATAAAATTGAAGTTAAAACTAAAACCATTGATGGTAGTGGTTATTTATTTACTAGTGATGGAGTTGATACATATACTATCGAAGATTGTGACTTAAAGGATACTGGAACTTCAATTAAGCTTTATCTTAAAGCTAACGTTGAATCAGTTAATTATGATGATTATCTAGACGAATATTCACTTGAGAATTTAGTTAAAAAATATAGTGATTATATTCGTTATCCAATTAAGATGGATGTTACTAAAAAGACTCCTAAAAAAGATAAAGATGGCAAAGACATTGAGGGCCAATATGATGAATCTATCGAAACCAAGACTTTGAATAGCATGATTCCTCTTTGGAAGAAGAATAGTAAAGATATTAAAGACGAGGAGATGAATAGTTTCTATAAAGACAAATGTGGTGATTATGAGGATCCATTACTTTCGCTACCAATTCATGTTGATGGTGTAATAAGTTATGATGCGTTGGTTTTTATTCCAAGTCATGCACCATATAACTTATATAGTGATAACTATGAAAAAGGACTCGACTTATATAGCAAAGGGATCTTTATTAAAGAAAAATGTAAAGAATTGGTTCCTGATTATTTAAAGTTTATTAAAGGCGTTGTTGACAGTGAAGACTTTGATTTAAACATTTCCCGTGAAACACTTCAAAATAGTCCTGTTCTAAGACGAATTGAAGACAATATTGAAAACAAGGTAATTGCTAAACTTAAAGAAATTCAATCAAGTGATTTTGAAAAATATGTTAAATTCTTCAAAATTTATGGTGATCATATTAAATTTGGAATTTATTCCACATATGGCATGAAAAAAGATCTTCTCCAAGATATGCTTATTTATTCTTCGCTTAATAATTCAGACAAACTTATTACACTAAAAGAATATAAATCTAAAACGAAACCTGATCAAAAATTTATTTATTATGTCAGTGGGAAATCTCTTGATGCAATTAAACTTTTGCCTCAACTTGAGAAGTATCGAAAAGATGGAATTGATGTTTTGTTCTTGACTGAAAATATTGATGAATTTGCTTTAACTATGTTGAAAGAATATGACAAGGCTGAATTTAAAAATATTACCAATGAATCGATTGAAGGTATGAGTGATGATGAAAAGAGTAAATTAACCACTCTAGAAGCTGAAAATAAACGTATTCTTGATGATTTAAAAGAAGCTCTTAAAGATAAAGTTGATAAAGTAACTTTTTCCTCTAAATTGGTTGATTCTCCAGTTTGTATTACAACTGAAAATAACTATTCGCTTAATATGGAAGAAACTTTAAATGATGATCCAGCTAGTAAGAATAATGGTGGAGCACCAAAAGCTACACGAATCTTAGAAATTAATCCAGATCACGAACTATATAAAGCGATTAGTTCAATTAATGATGATGAATTAATTAAAAAATATGGCTCATTATTATATGATGAAGCGATGATGCTTGAGGGATTCGATATTAAAGATAAAAGTGCGTTCGTTAAGAATCTTAATGATTTAATGTTAGGGAATATTAAAAAGTAAAATTAACACCTTATCAAAAAGTGATAAGGTGTTTTTTTGATTATTAGTTTATACTATAAAATAGTATTAATATGAAAAAGTTTAAGTATTTAAAGAAGAATGGAAAGATATCAATAATTGCTCCAAGTTTCGGCTGTGCAATTGAACCTTATCAAACGCGTTTAAAAACAGCGATTTCTAACTTTGAAAAATTAGGCTACTCTTTTGATTTTGGCCCAAATATTTATCTTAATAAAAGTGATGGAAGGAGCAACACTGCTAAAAAATGCGCAAAAGAGTTTATGGATGCATATTTAAGCAATAGCGACGTTATTATTTCTGTTGGTGGCGGCGAAACAATGTGTGAAATTCTTCCATATATAGATTTTGAGAAAATAAAAAAGTTGCCACCAAAAGTATTTATGGGTTTTAGTGACAATACAAACTTAACGTATACACTAGCAACGATTGCAGAAGTTCCAACGATTTATGGCCCCAATTTTCCAAATTTTGCATTTCTGCCCTTTAAATATTCAACCTTAGATTCTTTTAATTTATTAACCAATAAGACGAAACTGATTAAAGGCTATCCTGTTTGGCAAAAAGAACTTAATCATCAAGAAGAGATTGTCAATCCTCTTAAAACTCCGAAATATAGCGAGAAAAAAGTTTTGAAAGTTTATTCAAAGAATACTAGTTTTAATGTAACTGGAAGATTACTTGGTGGATGCCTTGATTGTTTAATTGTTCTTTGTGGAACAAAATACGATAAGACGAAAGAATACATTGAAAAATATAAAGAAGATGGTTTTATTTGGTTTTTAGAATCATGTGATTTGAATCCAATTTCAATTGAAAGAGCATTATTTCAACTTAAAGAAGCTGGTTGGTTTAAATATATCAAAGGACTTATTTTTGGACGACCATATGTTTTGACGAAACACTTTTAAATATTAATCATTATAAAGCAATTTCGACAATTGTTGATGCTCTTGATGTGCCATATGTTGTAGATGTAGATTTAGGGCATTTCGATCCTTCCATGCCGTTAATCACTGGTTCTATGGCGAATGTCTATATTAAAAATAAAAATATATTCATC
>DAIODM010000060.1:0-2716 GCA_036746835.1 Candidatus Onthovivens sp.
GGCCACCACGAATCATGACTGTGCTGTGTTCTTGTAAGTTATGTCCTTCACCACCGATATAAGCAGTGACTTCATAACCGTTGCTCAACTTAACACGTGCGTATTTACGTAATGCTGAGTTTGGCTTCTTAGGAGTCATTGTACCGACACGGGTGCAAACTCCTCTTTTTTGAGCACTATTTTGATTAGTTTCTCTCTTGGTTAATGAGTTGAAACGCTTTAAAAGTGCTGGTGCCTTAGACTTGAAGATAGGATCTTTTCTACCTTCTCTAACTAATTGATTAATAGTTGGCATTTTTTTCTCCCTTAAATAATTTCCTTTTGATACACACAATACCTGGTGTATCGATAGATGGACTAAAAAAATAACTTTTCTAGTCAGCATGAAGATTATATATAATCTAGTTTTTGTAGTCAAGCAAAAATTAATATCAACGGAACCCGTGTGCCTAAACAGGCTTTTTCTAGATTAAAATCTACCTTAAATCCCTATAAAGTTCAAGACAAGATGAAAAAAATAAAGGTTCTTTTCTAGTTCATAATGTTAATAACTGTCACCAAGACATATTTTTATCCTAATATTGTTAAAAAAAGATGCTTTAGATATTGATTACATTATCATATTTTGATTATATGAAATTAATCAGTATTTGAGGTTAATAATATGAGAGATCCATCGATCACACATATCTTTTTATGTTTCCTATTTTTCAAAAGACGTTTCCCTAATAAGGATGAAATAACAAGCGGAAGCAAGATATCAATAAAAGAAGATAAAATTTCTTCTGATGAAATAATTAAAGATTTAATAGATGGCTATGTTAAAAGTCGTTTTAATGTTTATATCTATCAAGATTATTCTTTAGAAAAGAAAATTGAATATTGTGCTGCTACTCTATTTAATGATTTAATAAATTACCCTAAACTTGTCATTCGGCTTCTTGATATTGAAGATTGTTTTGAAGAAACTAAAAATATAAATAAAAGAGCACTCGTTTATATTGATGATTTAACATACAAAGAGAAAAACGAATATTATAAAAAGCTTGGTAGATTAATCGATCGATTCTTCTACAAAATATTAGAAGAAACAAATCGCGACTTAAAAATAAATTATCACCGTATATTCGGTATGGAACTACATAAATTAATTCTTGAGACTTTAAAACAAAAATAACTCGGCCTAAACCGAGTTATTTTTAATAGTTGAATAGTCGTGATACCTATTGAAGCTTCTCTTCAGTTGGAGCAACTTCACTAGTTTCTTCACTCTTAACAGGTGATTCTTCTAAAGCATTTGGAATTTGATTGCTCTTGGCAAATTGTCCACGTTTATCATTTCGATATTCGCTTGGATCTTCTGTCATTAAGCTTTCTTCATTTCGATACTCAGCATTATCATCGTCAAGACTGTGTTCACTATCGTGGACACCTATATATTGTTGTTTGACTTCTTTCATAGTATCTAAGACATCAAACTTAGTAAGAATGTTCTTCTCATCTTCAAAGCTCTTAAGACCATTACCAGCAGGAATTAACTTACCAGCAATGACATTTTCTTTAAGACCATGAAGTGTATCAGTCTTACCTTTAATAGCAGCATCAGTAAGGACACGAGTTGTTTCTTGGAAGGAAGCAGCACTTAAGAAGCTATCAGTTTCAAGAGCGGCTTTAGTAATACCAAGAATTAATGGTTTAGCAACTGCTGGACGTTTTCCTTCAAGGAAGGCTTTTGCGTTAGCATCATTAAGTCCATTAATTGAGACACGAGTACCAGTAATTAAATCAGTATCGCCTTTATCAATGACAACCATCTTACTTAACATTTGTTTAATGATAACTTCGATGTGTTTATCACTAATACCAATACCTTCAACGTGGTAAACCTTATTGACTTCACGAATGATGTATTCACGAACGTGAGCAACATCACTGACTTCAAGTAATTTCTTTAAGTTAATACTACCTTCAGTTAACTTACCACCATTAACAACGACATCGCCTTCTTTAACAGCAAGACGGCTACCGAAGTTAGTAGTATAAGTCTTTTCTTCAAGTTCATTTTTAATAGTAATATCGTAAATACCATTCTTTTCAACGATCTTATCGACTTTACCACTAATTTCTGAAATAGTTGATTCACCTTTTGGTGGACGAGCTTCAAAAAGTTCTTGAACACGAGGCAAACCTTGAGTAATATCACCACCGGCAACACCACCTGAGTGGAATGTACGGAGAGTAAGTTGAGTACCTGGTTCACCAATGGATTGAGCAGCCATAATACCAACTGCTTGACCAATTTCGACAACCTTACCAGTGGCTAAGTTCTTACCATAACAATGGACACAAACGCCATCTTTAGTTTGGCAACCGAAGAGTGAACGGATTTCAACTTGTTTAATACCAGCATCACTAACAGCTTTGGCCGAGACGTCATCAATTAAAGTATTACCTTTAACAATAACTTCACCAGTCTTTGGATCAACAATATCGTGACAAGCAAATCGACCAACTAAACGGTCCGCAAGTGAAACAATAACTTTTCCTTGTAAATCGTAAATTTCTTCAACGAGTGAACCATGATCAGTATGGCAATCTTCTTCACGAACAATAACATCTTGTGAAACATCTACTAAACGACGAGTTAAATAACCACTATCCGCAGTCTTTAAGGCAGTATCAGCACCACCTTTACGAGCACCGTGGGTACCAGTAA
>DAIODM010000061.1:0-2275 GCA_036746835.1 Candidatus Onthovivens sp.
TACCCCATTCAGTGTCATGGTATTTTGTTAATAATTTATCACTAGGATTCCAATCACAATAAGACATGCTTTTATTATAAAACTTTTAAATAGTTAGTGGTTTTAATAAATATTTCTGAAATAAAAAACTACTGAAAATTTAATCAGTGATTTTGCAATCAGTGGTTGACTATAAATTATAGATAGTTCATAATACTAATGAAAAGAAAATCACTGATTTTAGATTCAGTGGTTAATAGGAGACATATGTTCGTTGGTAGAGAAAAAGAATTAAAAGAACTTAAAGAAAGATTGGCTAAAGAGCAATTAAAAGCTCTTATTTATGGATGTCGTCGTGTTGGTAAAACTTCTCTTATCTATAAGGCACTAGAAGACTATCAAGGAATAATCATCGATTATCAATGTTTAAAACAAGACTTCACTTCTAACGAGAAAGAATTTTGTAAAAGAGTTTCAACCATCCTAAATAATCCTTATTTGAATATACCTTCTTTTGAAGAAGCCTTCACTTATTTAGGAACTTTAAATAAAAAAGTTGTTGTTTTTATTGATGAATACTCTTATCTTAAAGAATTTTCTACTAATTTAGATTTTGTTGATTCAATCTTCCAAAGAATAATCGATAAACTTCCAAGCAATGTTTCACTAATTTTATGTGGATCGTACGTTGGAATTATGAAAGAAAACTTAAAATCAACTAATCCACTATTTGGAAGATTTAATTATTATCTTAATTTAAAAAGTTTTAATTATTTAGAAGCAAGAGAATTTCATAAAGATCTTCCTGTCCTTGAAGAAATTCCAGTTTATTTAATTTTTGGTGGTAGTTCAATTGCTAATATTAACTATAATCCTTTAGTATCTTTAGAAAAGAACATTGAAAACCTTATTTTAAGACAAGATGGAATCTTAAGAAACTATTGTGAACACGTCATCCTCGAAGAATTAAAATTTCAAGAAAATGCTGAAAAGATTCTCTATTCATTAAAAAATGGTAAGAAGAAATATGTTGAATTATTAAAAGCTTTAAACTTAGCAAACAATGGATCTCTTGCAAGAATGCTTAAGCCATTAGTTGAAATGGAATTATTAGTTAAAGTAACTCCAATTAATCAAAAGAATAATCCAGAAAAAACTTTCTATACTATTAATGATAATTTGTTGCGCTTCTACTACACTTATGTTTATGGAAATGAAAACCAAATTTTAAGATTAGGTGAAGAAACTTACTATAATAACTACATTAAAGATTCACTTACTACTTTTCTTTCTTTAAGATTTGAAAGTATGTGTAATGAATACATTACTTCCTTAATTAAAAAAGGAGCAATCAAAGATGCTTTAGATGTTGGAAAATATTGGTATGATGATCCTAAAGAAAAGAAAAATGGGGAATTTGATATCGCCATTAAAAAGTTAGATTCATATGATATATATGAAGTTAAATATTTAAATAAACCAATGAGTAAAGATGATTGTTTAACTGAAGAGAGTAAGATTAAAGCCATTAAAAACCTAAACTTAAATAAAATAGGTTTCTTTTCTTTAAATGGTTTTAATTTTAAAAGTAATGATTGGATCTTAATTGATGGCAAAGATCTTTATAAATAAAATCTGAAATCATTTAAATAAATATAATTACTCAGCACGAACTATATCAATAGTCTTCTTTCGTAAGATACCACCAATAGCAATTAAGGTTGAAATAATCGTAACCACAACGCTAAGCGAAAGCATATATACAACACTAATTGGACTAAAGAACAAAAGTAAAACCATTATCTAAAAAACCTAAAGAGACATCGTTGACGGCCTTTACAGGCGAACCCTTTTTAGGCTTATAAGTCTTTGAAACACTTTTAAGTTCTATCATAATTATTTGAAACCTCTTTTAGAATTATATAAAAGAAATTTGAATATGTGAAATAAAAAAATATTCGATGATGTCTAATTTATTCTTAAATATCTTTAATGATACTTAATGCTATTTTTTTAAAAAACAAACTAGTTTAAAAATATAATTTAACTGCAAAACTCGAAAAATTTTCATTTTTTAGGAGTAGAAAGCACACTCTAAACCTATAATTCAAATATTTTTTAATAATTTTAATAGTTATAGTTAATTAAGATAATTAAAAATCTTTCTTTCCATCTTCGAAAGGATAATTTTGTTTAATGTCTTCAATACTCGTATTATATGTTCCTTCATTAGTGAAGCCAACTTCACCAATGGAGTTTGTATTTACGTATGTTCTTATATCTTTAAAGATACCTT
>DAIODM010000062.1:0-2268 GCA_036746835.1 Candidatus Onthovivens sp.
AAGGATTAAATAAAAACGATATAGCTTCTTGGCTATATCGTTTTTAAATGCTTTTAATTTAGAAAATCTTATGAATATAGTTATCAACTAATTCCTGACGATCATAGAATGTTTCGGGATTAGAGATATCATAATCAGGAGCAATTCCTCTATCAATATTATAGAAACTACCATTTTTAACTACGCACATTTGATATGGACTTGAAAATTGAATAAAACTACCAGCAGAAGTAACCATTTGACCAACAATACAAGTTCCGCCGCCACTTGTTTTACCAAGCAAAGTAACTTGATCACTAGCTTTAAACATACTAGGAATAAGGTTACCACAAGAAAAACTATTTTTTGATGTTAAACAAAATCTCTTTAAATCAGTGATATTATCTTTTTCATCGAATTTACGGTCTAGATTTACATCAGCCATATAGGTAGCATCACCTTGAGCTTTAGTTAGTGTATTGCTAATATTAAATATAGATTTTTTAAGGAACCAACTTGCAAGATAGATAGCTGCATCAATTTCTCCGCCGCCATTATTACTTAAATCTAGTACAACATTTTTAATTGGACTATTTTCACGTCTAATTTGGGTGTTCGAATATTGAATGAGAGCAAGGGTATTTAAATAGTCATCTAAGGTTGCGGTAGTAGTGTAGAAATCTTTAGTAGTTGATGATTTAAATTCATCAAAAGTAATGATTGCCGTATCACCAATTTCTTCATAAGGAACGAATCCATTAGGATAATATTTCTCTCTTGCATCACTATATAATTTGCCTTGATTATAGGCATCATAATTTGCCGGTAAAGCTTTACCATCAACATTAGGTGAATCTTTAGTAACATAAGGATTATGCGCACGGAAACCACTATGATAATCGCCTAAAACACCAAAAGTAATTTCAGCAAGAGCAGTATCATAAACTTGTGGATCAGTGGACATTAATCGTTCTTTATATCCATTACTTGAAAATAATGTATCAAAATTAATGACATGGTGTTCATCTTTTAAACCATATAAATAATCTAAAGAAGCAATAAAGGTATTGTAATTATATTCAGCAAATTCAGTGCTAAATTTAGTTTTTGGAGTCGCGTAATATAAATCACTTAAAGCACCAGGATCTGCATTTGTTACAATGAAGGAATCTTGGTTATTATAAACAAGAGATAAAACTTGAGCGATATAGTTATTAAAAATAGTGACTGGAATATAGCCTTTTTCACTAACATAATAGAAAGGAATATTATATTTTGCAAAATCTAAAGTAGTGGTTCCATATTTAAATACATCAGTTTTAAGGTCTTTACGCGTAATATAACGAGGAGTAACCCCATCGCTTTCAAAACCACTCATGGCGATTCGATCAAAACCATTTTGTTGATATGGATATTTTAGAAATTTACTATAATCATCGCTATAGATAGTGCTTTTTAAGCAATCAATAGATAAAGTAGTTCCATCTTCTCTAGATAAGGTAAAGACACCATTATTATTGGTATAAGTTACCTTATAATCCATAAATCCTAAGCCAATAGTTGCATAGGCGTTTAGTAAGTCACAAACATCCTTGATTTCTAGATAAGGAATATCGTTTTTTCCATTAAGAAAATAAAGAGTTTGCATATTTTTATTACTGGGAGTAGCAAAATAACAAACAGTATCTTTTTTAGTAACTTTTATTTCTGGCTCTGGAGTTGGAGTTGGCTCAGGAATGGGTTCGGTTTTTTTAGTACATCCGCAAAGCGATAAAAGTGCAACACATGAAATTGCAAATAATTTTATTGATTTATTCATATATATCCCCTTATTTTAAAGTTTTTAAGTAACTAGTGAAGGCATTACGATTATATAAATTTGATAAATCGTTAATGTAATAATCAGGAGTGCAACCTTTTTCAATATCGTAGAAAGAACCATTTTGGATAATTCCCATTTTACGTGGACCGGAGAATTGATAACCCGTTCCATCTGCTAATAAAGCAGGTTGAACACAACAAGTTCCGCCACCAGAAGTTTGACCAATTATCGTAACCTTCCCAGTTTGTTTTAAAATGTTTGGAACGAGGTTACCACATGAGAAACTTGCTGCACTTGTTAAGCAATATACTTTTTTATCCGAAATGTTATCGTTTGAATCAAATTAATGATCCATATTGGTATCAGATAAATAAGTTGTAACACTAGTAGTACCAGTTAAAGTATTTTTGAGAGAAATTGATCCATAAGCTAAAACCCAACCTAAAGTGTAAGCGGCACTATCAAGC
>DAIODM010000063.1:0-2238 GCA_036746835.1 Candidatus Onthovivens sp.
AACTAATTCTTGACGATCATAGAATGTTTCAGGATTAGAAATATCATAATCAGGATCAATTCCTTTATCAATATTATAGAAACTACCATTTTTAACTACGCACATTTGATTTGGACTTGAGAATTGAATAAAAGTGCCACCAGAAGTAACCATTTGACCAACAATACAAGTTCCGCCGCCACTTGTTTTACCAAGCAAAGTAACTTGATCACTAGCTTTAAACATACTAGGAATAAGGTTACCACAAGAAAAACTATTTTTTGATGTTAAACAAAATCTCTTTAAATCAGTGATATTATCTTTTTCATCGAATTTACGGTCTAGATTTACATCAGCCATATAGGTAGCATCACCTTGAGCTTTAGTTAGTGTATTGCTAATATTAAATATAGATTTTTTAAGGAACCAACTTGCAAGATAGATAGCTGCATCAATTTCTCCGCCGCCATTATTACTTAAATCTAGTACAACATTTTTAATTGGACTATTTTCACGTCTAATTTGGGTGTTCGAATATTGAATGAGAGCAAGGGTATTTAAATAGTCATCTAAGGTTGCGGTAGTAGTGTAGAAATCTTTAGTAGTTGATGATTTAAATTCATCAAAAGTAATGATTGCCGTATCACCAATTTCTTCATAAGGAACGAATCCATTAGGATAATATTTCTCTCTTGCATCACTATATAATTTGCCTTGATTATAGGCATCATAATTTGCCGGTAAAGCTTTACCATCAACATTAGGTGAATCTTTAGTAACATAAGGATTATGCGCACGGAAACCACTATGATAATCGCCTAAAACACCAAAAGTAATTTCAGCAAGAGCAGTATCATAAACTTGTGGATCAGTGGACATTAATCGTTCTTTATATCCATTACTTGAAAATAATGTATCAAAATTAATGACATGGTGTTCATCTTTTAAACCATATAAATAATCTAAAGAAGCAATAAAGGTATTGTAATTATATTCAGCAAATTCAGTGCTAAATTTAGTTTTTGGAGTCGCGTAATATAAATCACTTAAAGCACCAGGATCTGCATTTGTTACAATGAAGGAATCTTGGTTATTATAAACAAGAGATAAAACTTGAGCGATATAGTTATTAAAAATAGTGACTGGAATATAGCCTTTTTCACTAACATAATAGAAAGGAATATTATATTTTGCAAAATCTAAAGTAGTGGTTCCATATTTAAATACATCAGTTTTAAGGTCTTTACGCGTAATATAACGAGGAGTAACCCCATCGCTTTCAAAACCACTCATGGCGATTCGATCAAAACCATTTTGTTGATATGGATATTTTAGAAATTTACTATAATCATCGCTATAGATAGTGCTTTTTAAGCAATCAATAGATAAAGTAGTTCCATCTTCTCTAGATAAGGTAAAGACACCATTATTATTGGTATAAGTTACCTTATAATCCATAAATCCTAAGCCAATAGTTGCATAGGCGTTTAGTAAGTCACAAACATCCTTGATTTCTAGATAAGGAATATCGTTTTTTCCATTAAGAAAATAAAGAGTTTGCATATTTTTATTACTGGGAGTAGCAAAATAACAAACAGTATCTTTTTTAGTAACTTTTATTTCTGGCTCTGGAGTTGGAGTTGGCTCAGGAATGGGTTCGGTTTTTTTAGTACATCCGCAAAGCGATAAAAGTGCAACACATGAAATTGCAAATAATTTTATTGATTTATTCATATATATCCCCTTATTTTAAAGTTTTTAAGTAACTAGTGAAGGCATTACGATTATATAAATTTGATAAATCGTTAATGTAATAATCAGGAGTGCAACCTTTTTCAATATCGTAGAAAGAACCGTTTTGGATAATTCCCATTTTACGTGGACCTGAGAATTGATAACCAGTTCCATCAGCTAATAAAGTAGGTTGAACACAACAAGTTCCGCCACCGGAAGTTTGACCAATTATCGTAACCTTTCCACTTTGCTTTAGCATGTTTGGAACAAGGTTACCACATGAGAAACTGCAAGCACTTGTTAAGCAATATACTTTTTTATCCGAAATGTTATCGTTTGAGTCAAATTGATGATCCATATTAGTATCAGATAAATAAGTTGTAACACTAGTGGTACCAGTTAAAGTATCTTTAAGAGAAATCGATCCATAACCTAAAGTCCAACCTAAAGTGTAAGCGGCACTATCAAGTGCTCCGCCAACATTGCAAGATAAATCTAAAACCACATTTTTAATTGGACTACCTG
>DAIODM010000064.1:0-2125 GCA_036746835.1 Candidatus Onthovivens sp.
ATACTCCAAATAGTTTAGATTATTGGGTCAGTCAACCAGATTATGATGAACCACCTCTTGATTTAAGTGGAGCGATGTATCATTATGATCCACGTTTAGATCCAACTGATAATCCATTTGATCAACCTGGTCGTCTTTATCGATTAATGAAAGAAGATAAGAAAGCTTTATTAATTGATAATACAGTTAGAAATATGAATGGAGTTACTAAAAATATTTGTTATCGTCACGCAGTACATTGCTATAAAGCTGATAAAGACTATGGTACTCGAATTGCTAAAGGTTTAATGCTTGATTTAGATAAAGTTATTGAATTTAGTAAGTTAGACAATAATAAATTAAATGAAATAACTAAAGATTATTCAATGAAGTAAAAAAGAACCACTCTTCTAGAAATAGTAGAGTGGTTTTTTATTTTTTTCCTTATTTTCTACTTTCTCGCTATAAATATTAAAAAAGATACACATATAATGTGGTTGAGGTGAAAAATATGAAGAAACTTTTTACTAGATGGAAATGGTTAGGATACGTTGAAAGCGCATTATTAATTGTTGTTGGTGTTTTAGCAATTTGTTTTAACGCCAATACAAATTTACATGCAGCAATTGGTTATATTGTTGCAACCTATTTATTCATTAATGCTTTATTAATGATTATTGGGTCTTTAGCATTAGATTTAACTTTACTTGATGGAGATTTAATTGTTGGTATTATCGTTTTGGTCTTCTCAATTTGGTTATATGCTGAACCTACAATCTTTATTGACGCTTTACCATTAATTGTTGGAGTATTTACAATGGTTTTTGGTTTAGTAATTGTTGGAAGATCAGTTCTTGTTATAACAAGTTTAGGTACAACTCCAAGAAGTATTGTTTACTTAATCTTTGGTTTCCTTTTATTTGCAGTAGGTTTATCAATTGTAACCTTACAATATAGTGGAACCGCTGATGTTAGTAGTTTTATTATCTTAATCTTTGGTATCATTCTTGTCGTTGAAGGACTCGCCTTACTTTGGGATGTTTTGTATGTTAACCATGGCGTCCATGAAGTTAAAAAAGCCATTAAAGATGATGTAGTCGATGTTGAAGTTAAAGAGAAGAAGTAATTGTTAACCACATATTCCTTTCAAAATACAGCCATTGTGGCTGTATTTTTTATATTAACAATATCTATCATTCTTTTTTTAGAAGAAGTTAAAATTTTGATTTATAATAAATATCATGAGTACTAAAGAAATTATTAGTAAAAACATTGTTGGTTTAAGGAAAAAAGCCAAGATGACTCAACAAGATTTAGCTGAGAAACTTTATTATAGTGATAAAGCTGTTTCAAAGTGGGAACGTGGTGAATCTCTTCCAGATGCTGAAATGCTTGCTAATATTGCTAAGTTATTCAATGTTGATGTTAATTATCTTTTTACTGATCATGATTATAAAGAATTAAGCAATGATGATAATGCATCTTTACTTAAAAGAGAGAGAACTTTTAAGATTATTTTTGCGTTAACAGTAGCTTCTATTGTTCTTGTTCTTTTTGAAATAATAATTGCTTCATTTATTCCATATCTTGATAATAACCATTATCTTGTTGGAGCAATTTTATTTGTAATTCCATTTATTGAATCTATTGTTTTAATTGTTTCTTTAATTATAGGAAGAAAAAGATATGCAAGATTATTATTATCTTTAATACTTTGGTCGTTTGTTATTGCTTTCTATTATTTCTTCTTAAATTTACATCTTGTTATTCTTTATGTTTTAGGTGTTGTAGTTCAAATCGCTATTGTTGTTTTTCCTCGTATCGGAGAAATGGTTGAAAAAACCAGTTCTAAGGAGGAAAAGAATAGTGAAAAGTAAAAATAAATCGAGTGGGATTTATCTATTGTGCATTGGGACTATTTTCCTTGTATTAGTTATCTTAATCTTTATTTATATTCAAACTGGAAAAGCTAAAGAAGTAAAATTAATGATGACAATTGCTATAGTTGAAGAAGTTCTATCACTTAATTTATATATATTAAGTTGCTTTAGTTTCATTCGTTACCATTATGAAAAGAAACGTCTTAAAGGAACAAAAAAATAAAGTTATCTTTATTAAAGTGGGGTGTACTATGAAAAACACTTTT
>DAIODM010000065.1:0-1961 GCA_036746835.1 Candidatus Onthovivens sp.
GAGGCTTGATGAAGGTAGTTATATTTTTATCAAAACGCTTCTTTCTTTTTCTTTTTTAGGGAAGGTTTTAGATTTAGGTTGTGGTTATGGAGCTATTGGTTTAACTTTAAAGTATTTCTTTAAAGATAAAATAGATTTAACTATGAGTGATGTAAATTCATCATGTTTAGACCTTAGTACAAAAAATCTAGCTAGTTACGGGCTTAAAGCAAAAGTAGTTAATAGCGATGGCTTTAATAATCTCTTAGATACATTTGATTATATATTGTTTAATCCACCAATTCGAATTGGTAAGGAAGCTATATATAAGATATATAAGGATGCTTTTATGCACCTTAATCCAAATGGTCATTTCTTAATTGTCATTCGTAAAGATAAGGGTGCTGAATCTCACGTAAAGTATTTAGAAACTTTGTTTTCTAAAGTAACTTTGCTCGAAAGAGAACGCGGCTACCATGTCTACATGATGATTAAGTAACAATATAAAGGAGCAGATTTAATGAAATCTTATAATGATTACCCAAAAATTAATAACGATCGTATTAATTTTTCCAAGATTAGTGGTAAGTTACCTTTACCATATCTCGTCGAGATTCAAACTGAATCGTATAAGAGTTTTTTAAGCAACGGAATTGAAGAAGTTTTTAAGGATATATTCCCAATTAAAAACTATACTGGTACTCTTTCAATTGAGTATAAGTCATACCGTTTAGAAGACCCAAAATATACATTCGATGAGTGCAAGAAAAGGGATTTAACCTATAGTGCTCCACTAAAAGTGACACTTCAACTTCACGATTCAGCTACTGGTGAAGTTAAAGAATCCGAGGTTTTCATGGGTGATATTCCTATCATGACTGATAGTGGTACCTTTATTGTCAATGGCGCTGAACGTGTCATTGTCTCCCAAATCGTTCGTAGTCCAGGTGCTTATTTAAGCAAGACTATGGATATGAAATCAGGCAAGATGATTTTCGAAGCTGATCTCATTCCAACCCGTGGAACTTGGTTACAATTTGAAAGTGATGCTAAAGGACTTCTTTGGGTTCGTATTGATCGTCAAAGAAAGATGCCAGCTAGTATCGTTTTAAAAGCTTTAGGATTTGAAAGCGATAAGGCTATCATTGATCTTTTCGATGATCGTGAGACTTTAAAGAACACTTTAGTTAAAGATGCTGATATAACTAGTAGTTTAAAAGCTTTAAAAGAAATTTTTAGAAAATTAAAACCAGGTGAACCAATCACTGATGATGGTGTTAAGACTTTCTTAGTCCAAAAATTCTTTGATAGCAAACGTTACGACCTTGGTCGTGCAGGAAGATTTAAATATGCCATGAAACTTGGCATTTATAACCGTCTTCCAGGAAGAACTCTTGCTGAAAATTTAATTGATGCTAATGGCGAAATTAAATATAAGAAGGGTACTTTATTAACTAAAGAAATGGTTGATGAACTCCATAATGAAGAATTCTTTGAAAAAGGTGCTCATACTCTTGAACTCCCAGTTAACAAAGATTTAGATCAATTTGGAAAAGTTAACCTTGTTAAAGTATATGCTGATGATAAAAAGCAAGTTGTTAGTAATGTCATTGGTACCGATTTAAATTTAACAATTGCTCGTGTCACTACTAGTGATATTGTTGCAATTTTCTCATATTTCATGAACTTAATGGATGGTTTTGGTGATGTTGATGATATTGATCACTTAAGCAACCGTCGTATTCGTTGTGTTGGTGAATTAATTCAAACGCAATTTAGAATTGGCTTAACCAAGATGAGTAAGAACGTTCAACAAAGAATGTCCATTACTGCTGGTATGGAAGTTAAAGAATTAACTCCACAAAATCTTGTTAACGTCCGTCCTGTTAATACTGCGATTCGTGAATTCTTTGCATCCAGCCAACTTTCACAATTCATGGATCAAACTAACCCACTTGCTGAGTTAAGTAATAAGAGACGTA
>DAIODM010000066.1:0-1943 GCA_036746835.1 Candidatus Onthovivens sp.
TCATAACAAAAAAAGATACGACTAAATCGAATAAACTTTAAATATGACAATCAAAAATTGATTATCATATTTATGTGAAAAATTATTTTCATACAAAAAAAGTATCGTTTTAACGATACTTTTTAATTATTCAACACCAACAATGAACGAATAAACTGGTTGCTCACCACGTCTTACATCGACATCATAGTCTCGGAAGTTGGCTGATAAGTAATTTCTCACCTCAACTTCTTCTTCACTAGTAATATCTTTTCCAAATAAGACAGTAATGATTGCACTATTTTCATCAATCATCTCTTTTAAAAGAGCTTTTAGTGCATCCATCTTGCCTTTATGAGAACTTAAGATTGTCTTAGATTCACGAATTGCCATAAATTCATCTTTATTAACGTGAATTCCGTTAATATCGGTATCTTTTATAGAAAAGGTTACAGATCCTGACTTGACGCTCTTGATAGCATCAGTCATTGATTTAAGATTTTCTTCTTTTGTAACATCAGGAGTAAACATCATCGCGCTTACGACACCTTGCATAATTGTTTTAGTTGGAATAATTTCAACATCAACTTGTCCAAATAAAACATCCTTGGCTTGATTTGCGGCAAGAATAATGTTGCCATTATTTGGGAAGACAAAGCAAACTTTTGCATTACTTAATTTAATTGCTTTTAAGAAGTCTTCAGTCGATGGGTTCATGGTTTGACCACCACTAACGATATATTCAACGCCAACTTCCTTAAATAATTGATCAATTCCTGGACCACTTGAAGTAGCAATTAAAGCATATTCTTTAGTTGGAGTAGCCGAAGTTGAAAGATCAGCTTTTTTCTCTTCAACTACAGGAGCTTTTAAACTAACATCGCTAGTAGGAGTAACAGTTTCCTTAGATTCAAGACAATTTTTAATAGATAAATTGTTAAATTCACCATAGTTTTGTGCGTAAGAAAGGATATTACCTGGATTTTGAGCAATCATATGAACTTTTAAAACTTTTTCATCACCAGTAATAGTTAAATCTTTACCATGGCTTGATAAAACACCACTAAATCGATTCTTTTGATATGGCTTTTTACTTGATTCTGGGCCTAATTTAAGTTCAAAATCAATTACATAAGATGCAGTTAATCCTTCGTCGCTATCTTCGATATCAGCTTGAGTTTCGCCTTTAGTAGAAACAGCTGTAACAGCAGTTTTTTCAATAAATTCGCCATTCGCAGCACTATCCATGCCTTCTAAAATACGAACAAGACCAGCGCCACCACTATCAACAACCCCAACTTCTTTTAAAACAGGAAGTAAATTTGGAGTTCTCTTAAGTGATTCACGAGCTTCTTTTAAAATTAACGCTAGAGCTTCTTCAATAGAAGTCTTTGCATCAACATGATTTAATAAATAACTACTAGATTCACGAATAACGGTAAGAATTGTTCCTTCAACAGGTTTAATAACCGCTTTATAAGCAACTTTTCGACCATTATCAAAGGCTTCAGCAAGTTCAACTGCATTAATTTCTTCTTTTCCAGTTAAACTATCAGCAAAACCTCTAAATATTTGACTAGTAATAACACCTGAATTGCCTCTAGCGCCCATTAATAAGCCTCTAGAGAATGTTTTTGCAATCTCATAAATATTTGTATCATTACGATTCATAACCTCTTTAGCACCGCTAGAAAGGGTTAAATTCATATTCATTCCAGTATCACCATCTGGCACAGGAAAAACATTAAGTGCATCTATCTCAGGATAGTGATTATATAAGTTGTTAGCTGCAGATACAACTAACATTTTAAATTTTTGTCCGTTAATAACTCTCATATTTCAATACTCCAATTATTAAAGATCACGTAACTCTTCTACATAAACATTTACTTTGTTAAATAAGCCAAAGTATTGTTTATTTAAGAAATATAAAATTCTATTACTAACTTCGCTTGCAACTTCAG
>DAIODM010000067.1:0-1205 GCA_036746835.1 Candidatus Onthovivens sp.
CATAGAATTTTAAAAAGAGCTCACGATTCTTTTTATCTAATTCAAAATAGTGGGCAATATAGTAATTGAGATTATCATATAGATGTTCATATAAGTTAGTTCCATAAACACGCGAGATCGAATAAGCGCATTTAAAGTTATAATATAATTCCTCAACTGTTAAATTTAGATCATTATTTTTCTTCGCAACTTCCAATAATTTTGAATGGATTAAAAAGGCAAACTCCGCATCTTTTGACATAAAGAAGTCGGTTAAAGTGTTGGCAAACGATTGAAGTTCAAGGAACTCTTCTTTATTAATTGGTTCGTTTAATCTAGCAATTAAAAGGCTCATCAAGCACTTATTTTTTTGAAATAAAGTATTTGTTTCTTTTGCATGGTTATATAAATCGTTTAAGATTTTTTGGTCATTATTAATATCATCATAAACGATGTTTTGAAGTTCACTTTGTTTTTTAAGATTATTTAAATAATTCTTTTGGATTTCTAATTCCATACCTTTATTATAAAACTAAAAAAATAAAATAATCGTAATGTTGTTAAAGTTATTTATTTTTTTAATATCAATTATTAGTGTTTAATAGATGAGATATTTAAAAAAACGACTACTGGTGGGGTAGTCGTTTCTATTATAGAGGAGGTCAATCCTTAATAATCAATTTATTTTAAAGCATTTTAAGGTTATATCAACTGCTTTTTTCATATATTCTTCATTATATGAAAAACTACTATCATAAAAGCAGTGGTTAGCTCCTACGACAGTTTCTAGCTCACTTTCTTTATAACATTTAGTTGCTTCTTCACTAACCGATAAAGGAACGACGACATCGCTAGTTCCATGAACTAACAAAACTTTATAGTTAATGTTTTGCATATCTTTATAAGGATCATAATTAAGGATAGAAGAATAATAAATTTTCCCTAATTTCATTCCAAATACAGAGATTGTATCTGGTATTTTTGATTCATCGCTATAGGTTGCTCTTGCGCCGCCAGGTATATTAAAAGCAGGGTACCATAAAATACAACCCTTAATATCGGTTCTGGAATTTGCCACCATATTAGTAACGAGTCCACCTTGTGATTCGCCAATCAAATAGATTTCATCAGTATCGACAAAATCCCAAGTTTTAGCAGTTTCAATTACTTTATTTAAGTCTTCTTTTTCAGTAAAAATTGACATTTCAGTCGTGCTACCAGTGGAT